>NZ_JBSGVT010000001.1:611638-1374143 GCF_053608585.1 Rhodococcus sp. NPDC055024 | reverse complement strand
CTTCGGCCAGCGTGTTTTTGGTTACCCCCCCCCCCGGCGGGGCTCTGGCGGGAGCGCTTTCCCCTCACTCCTCGCCGGTTCTTCCCCCCCGGGCGGCGCCCCCCCCCCCAACCGGGCGCGGGCCACAGCCGTTCAGTGAGTTGTCAGGGCAGTCCGAGTGCGATCGCGAGTGCTTTGTTCAGTTTGACCACTGTTGCGGCGGACAGCGCTCCCGCCGACCTGCTCGCGGCGATCTCGTCGTCGAAGAGTTGGATGAGGTCATCCGCCAGGATCGAACCGACAAGTGGATCTGCGGCACCGAGGGGGACGGCCGTCGGAACACCGGGCTTCGGCGTCGTGGTCACGCGGGCGGCGAGGACCGTGTTCAGATTGCGGTTGCGGACATTGTTGGACACCACCACTCACGGCTTCTCGCCGTGCCCCATGTCGAACCAGTAGATCTGCCCGCGAAGCGCGGGCCAATTTCGAAGACGACCGGACTAACCTATATGTGGACATATACCCTATTTCGTACATATCTGAATATTTTCCAATAGCATTGATCAGCCACTCGAGGTGTGCAATTATTGCTATTAACTGCTTTTGCGATAGTAAATGTAGGCACAGAAGATGCCTGCTGATATTGATGCTTCGAAGATATATTTTGACCTGCAGTTTCTAGTTGCATTTTGCAGAGAAATTCGACCAGGCAAGTCCACCGAAAGGGCATATGATGAGTCCCCAATCCACGCGCACATCGAGCACCCGCCGCAACCTGACCGCCCCACCTGCTCGTTTATTGCTCCGTCTCGCAACTGCGGTGGTGTTTACGGCTGGACTGGTGGGCGTTTCCATCGCTCCAGCGAGTGCGTACCTCAGCCTCTACGACCACGCCGGCTACCAGGGAGGGTATTGGGTTACTTCCTCTACAAATTCGGTTAGTTCGTACAATGGACGCTATTTCAATAACACCTATCGACTATGGGACGAGGTGTCGTCCCTCAAGAATAATAATGGCGGGTGGTACAACTTCCACCATGACATCAATTATGGTGGACCATATTTGAACGTCCCAGCAGGAACGGAATACAGCTACGTAGGAGACGGAAATAACGACAGGTTCTCCTCGCACTACTGAGCCGTCAATGTTCGCTCAAATCACGCATCGGCATATCATTTGTGGAAAGAAATCACTATGAATCGAAGTTGGCAGCGATCCACTAGCCTGCATGTTCTCGTGGCCGTGTCCATCGTTGCGGGTGCGGGAGGGTGCAGTTCTGATTCCGGTGTGGATTCTGGCGAGCCTGCGCTGGGTTCGCGTGTCGAGCCTGGCGATATGCGCAATTTCACCCTCCCGTTGGATGCCTATGTCACTACCCCTGTAGTGGAGGTTCTCCAAGCAGAGAATGTTCTGGTCCGAAAGTGCATGGCGGAATTCGGGTTCACAGGCGAATACATAGGAACCGATTCGCCCGATTCTGGTCCGCCCCCCAACGAGCGCAGATACTGGTTGGTGAGCATCTCCGACGCCGGAACCTTGGGGTATCACTCGCGTTGGGCGGATGCAGCGAAGGCAAAATCCGGCTCAGTCATCGAGTGGTCGCCGGTGGAGACCGCATTACTCACCGGTAGAGGCTCAACTATGCACGAAGGTCGAGAGATCCCCGTGGGGGGTTGCCTTGGCGAGGCACGCAGGAAGCTCGCGAACGGCGTCCCCGAGCTACCGACGGTGGAGGGCGCTGCTGTCATGGGAGATGGCTCGGGCGCGAATGTTTCTGCAATCGCGGATCACTTGGCGACCGAGAGCTATGACCGAATGGTGATCGACTCGCGCGTGGTGAATTCGTTCGCGCAATGGCGCACATGTATGGAGGATAAAGGTTTTCACTACGACAGCCCCCAGAATGCGAACAACGACCCGAGATGGTCGGGGGAGGTCGCGAGCGACGAAGAGGTCGCCACTGCCACAGCGGATGTGACCTGCAAGGAGCAGACCGACCTGGTGAGCACGATGGCCACGGTGGAGACGGCGTATCAGCAGCGCGCGTTGGAGGCGAACGCGGAGGTTCTGGCCGAGGTCAGGGACGTCATCGACACCACGATCAAGAATGCCCAGTCGGTGTTGGCGGGTGGCTGATCGATCAGCAGGAGCGATCTGACGTGAGCGATATTCACACCGAGAGTTCAGGGCCCACGGTGGTGGGAACCCGGCGACGCTTTCTTCTTGCACTGATCCTCGCTTCACTCATTAGTTCCGGAATAGGTTGGGCTGCAAGCACTTTCATTCAGTCACCGGAGCAGGCACTCGTCGAAGCGGATGGTCCCGGCGAGACGACTCTCTACGTCCCGGTCGAGCGCAAAATCATCGGCCAGTCCGTGGTGGTGCGCGGTTCAGTGGTTGCGACCGGCGCTGTGGACATCGACGTCGGCGTCAGTGCGACTGGGAAGTCCGTCCTCACGCAGGTGTGGCGACCGCAAGGGTCGCAGGTTTCCTCCGGAGAGGCCATCGTCGAGGTTTCCGGTCGACCGCTGATCGCGCTACAGGGCGCGATCCCCGGCTATCGGGACATCAGCCCAGGCATGCGAGGAGGCGATGTCTACCAATTGCAACTGGCGTTGCAAGCTGCTGGGTATTTCGACGGTGAACCCACGGAGTTCTTCGGCGAGAAGACCAAACTGGGGCTCTTCGCTCTGTACACGGCCCTCGACTACGATGTCCCGATCTTCGACTCTGCCGGGCAGAGCCCGCGCGAGGCCGAGCGCGCCGCCGAAGACGCCGCACTGGCTGAGGCGGACGCCCGAAGCAAACTAGCTGCACTGGAGTCGGGAGCTATAGACGAGCAGACGGTTCCATCCGACGAGAGGGCACTCTTCGATGCGCGGCGGGCACTCTCGCGCGCCGCCGAAGACGCGGTGGTTGCTCGCGAGCATGCAGAGAAGGTGGCGGCAAGCACCGGGCCGATGCTGCCACTGACCGAGTTCGCCTTTGTCCCATCATTGCCTGCCACCGTGGCGACAATCGGGCTGGAGGTCGGTCAGGAAGTAGGGACGGAGTCGCAAACACTTACGGCGCCAGTGGATTCGCAAGCATCGTCTGGTCTAGGCACTACCGCCGGCAGTCCGGCACTCATCACGCTGGCGACGGGAAAGCCGATGATCGAAGCGAAACTCGCCGCGGCCCAATCACAAATGGTGCGTGCAGGCATGAAGGTACGTATCGACTCGGAAATTAGCGGACGCTCCGCTAACGGCACGGTAGAAGCGGTTGGCCCGCCAATCCCTGCCGCAAACGGCGCTCGCGGCACTGAACACTCTGTCCGAATCATGCCGTCGGAGTCCTTGGATTCAGGATTCGCCGGTGATGTACGGGTCACCATCACTGCAGCATCGTCCGAATCTGCAGTGTTGGCCGTTCCGGTCTCTGCGGTGTATCTGAGCGCTGACGGGCAGAACAGCATCCGAAAGAAGGCCGCCGACGGTACCGAAGTGACCGTACGAGTTAACGTCGGGATGACCGGCGACGGGTACGTGGAGGTTGCCCTACTAGAAGAAGGATCCCTAACGGAGACGCTTGGCGAGGGCGACCAAGTCGTGGTCAGTACCGGGTCGGTGGGGAAGTGACCGCGCTCATCGAGATCGCGGAACTCGGATTCGTCTATCCCGGTCC
The DNA here is from genome assembly GCF_053608585.1 of Rhodococcus sp. NPDC055024. NCBI lineage: Bacteria > Bacillati > Actinomycetota > Actinomycetes > Mycobacteriales > Nocardiaceae > Rhodococcus > Rhodococcus sp. NPDC055024. Next base: position 1,370,497 of record NZ_JBSGVT010000001.1, on the reverse strand, counting down.
TCCCCCAGTGCATGCGCTGACCTCGGTCAACATAACCGTCGCGACAGGAGAATATGTCGCGCTCGTCGGACCGTCCGGCTCCGGTAAGTCGACCATGCTGAACGTACTCGGACTACTGGACCGACACACCTCGGGCAATTATCTGCTGGAGGGGGCCGATGTGTTGTCGATGCGCGACGCCGAGCGGACCGAGTTGCGCAGCACCAGAATCGGGTTCGTGTTCCAAGCATTCCACCTAATGCCGCACCGGACTGCGTGGGAGAACGTCAGTCTGGCCTTGATGTATCGCAAAGGAACCGCGCCCTCGGTCCGCCGCGAGCGGGCGGTGGCTGCGCTGGACCGCGTCGGATTGAGAGACAAAGTGAATGCCTACCCGACCCAGTTGTCCGGCGGCCAACGCCAACGAGTCGCCATCGCGCGAGCCTGCGTCGGCGATCCGGCACTGCTGCTGTGCGACGAGCCGACCGGCAACCTCGACTCGGAGACGGCCACGCGAGTTCTCGAGATGATCGAAGAGTTGCATACCCAAGGCCAGACCGTAGTCGTCATCACTCACGACGAAGCCGTCGCAGCCCGGGCTCACCGACGAATCCGGGTACAAGACGGTCGAACCGCGGAAATCGAGTGACGTCGCACCTGCACATTCGGGACCTGTTCGGCGAAGCTGCCGCGGGCGTTGTGCAGCGGCCAGGACGGTCGGCGCTCACCATGCTCGGAACAGTCCTCGGCGTTGGCGTATTCGTAGGCGTGCTCGGCCTGACCGCAACGGCCGGCAATCAGATCAGTCAACGATTCACGGAACTGGCTGCGACCGAGGTCTACGTCCAGGATGTCGGTAACACAAGCCACGACTTCCCGGCCTCGTCGTTCCCCGGCGACGCCGATGACAAAGCCACTCAACTTGACGGGGTCCGCAATGCCGGAGTGTGGTGGCCGCTCCCCAATGATGTGATCGAGACTGTGCACGCAGGGCCGGGGGCTGACAACGCCGCTAGTTCGGCCGTCTCTGTATTCGCGGCTTCCCCGGGCCTTCTGCGCGCGATCCGACCCGAAATTCGAGAGGGCAGGCTCTACGACGGCTTCCACGAAACTCATGGTCAGCGAGTCGCGGTACTGGGCAAGGGAGCAGCATCCGCACTCGGAATCGGCAGCCTGGATCAACGCCCTGCCATCATGATCAGTTCGACTGCCTTCACGGTGATCGGCGTCGTGTCTGACGTCGAGCGTGAGCCAGGTCTGTTGAACGCAGTACTCATTCCACGAACTACATCCGAGCAGCTGTGGGGGCAAGCAGAGCCCGACCGAGGAGCGAAAATGCTGGTGGACGCTGATGCTGGCGCAGCACCAGTAGTCGCCACGCAGATTGCCCTCGCGCTTCGGCCGGACAAGCCCGACGCGTTCAAGGTGACCCCTCCGCCGAACCCCCGCGATCTACGTGAGGCTGTCGCTGCAGATCTTTCCGGTCTCTTCTTCGTCCTCGCCGGGATCTGTCTGGTTGTGGGCGCAATCGGAATTGCGAACACAACCCTGGTTGCCGTCCTCGAAAGAGTCCCCGAGATAGGTCTACGCCGTGCCGTCGGTGCGCGACCCAGACACATCGCCGCACAGTTCCTCGCCGAGGCCGGTTTGCTGGGCACGATTGGAGGTTGTTTAGGTGCCTCGATCGGAATCATTGCGGTCGTCGTCATTGCCGCGGTCAACGAGTGGACGCCGGTGATGGATCCAAGTCTGCTACTACCGTCGCCTCTGCTGGGAACGGTTGTCGGTGTTGCGTCCGGCGTCTATCCCGCGTTGCGCGCGGCGCGCATCGAACCCATGGACGCGCTCCGAAGCGGTTAGACCCTACCCATGATGACGAACTGTCTAAATCCTGAAAGTGTTTGTCCGCGGCGCCATTCAGGGGGACGAGCACATGACATCGGGATGAAGGCACCCAACAACTGGGGCCTGTACGACATGATCGGTAACGTCTGGGAATGGTGCTGGGATCTCTACGCCCCCGAGGTCTACGGCACGTACCGAATCTTTCGCGGCGGCAGTTGGGCCGAAAGTGAGCGCGGTTGTGGCGCTACCGTAAGGAGGCGAAGCCACCCGACGTTTGCTATCGACGATCTGGGATTTCGCCTAGCTCAGACGATCTGAGGACAGACGGCTGAGGACTTCGAGCACAGCCTCGATCTCCTGTCGATCGCGAAGCCGAACTATCGGCAACGACGGCACATCGACAAGAACCGTGGCCATTCGCTCGGCGTTGCGTCCGTCGCTTCGCCAGGCCCACCGAACCACATGATCGGGATCGAACAGAATGGTGTGCAGCGGCGGCTCCATGTTGCGGTTCCACAACACCTCTCGCTGCAGACGCCGACGTACGGTTCGTGTGATCACCTGGCGCATCACCGTCCGCCGAGGCAGATCCAACCACAGCATCAGGTCCGCACGCTCGGCCAGAAGCCGACGCACCGCACCGTACTGCCACTCGGTCACCCAGGCAGGCTCACTGGAAAAGCGTCGTACTTCGGTTTCGAAACTCTCGAGCGGAATCCAGTCGGGCCCGTGGAAGAGAGAGTCCAGCTCAGTGTGTTCGATCTCGAGAAGCCGCCCGATTCGACCGGCGAGAGTCGTCTTTCCGGCACCCGAGGTCCCCGCGACAAGGATCTTCTGCGGACGAATCGTCAGCGCGGTGGGGTCTACGAAAGGCACCGATACACACTATTGGCCTTACACTTCGCAGTCCACCCATTCGATGTAACCGGTGCCGTTGATCGACGCACCGTCGAAGCTTCCCCGGTAGGTGTACGCGCCGACGTATCCCTTGCCGTGACCGTAGCGCCACTCCGAGTCGATCTCAGCTTCGAACTCCACGACCCTCCTGCCGTGATCGCGTACCTGCCAACGCAGTACGCGCGGCACACGCATCTCGCGACCCTGCGGGTCGACATGCAATGCGTCGGCGTACTCGAGCACATCGAACTCGACCTCGTCGAAAACCCTTGCGCTACCGTCCACAGTCCGAACGTAGGCGAGCTTGCACGCCGTCACCCCTGACGCTCGAACATCGGTGAGCAACAGTTGATGCCGGTCGTCGAGTTGAACGATCTGATAGGTGAAGAAGTCAGCCGGGAGCTTCCACGACTCGGGAAGAGCGCGTCGAGTCAAAGACTGTGGTGTCATGCACCGCGCGTATTCAACGGTGCACGGAGCCGAAATGCTCACCGGTCCACTCGGACTCGAGATCGTCCCCGAACACTGCGCCAGGAGACTGACGTGGTCGTAGACGGGATTGCGCACGAACCACGACGCTTGATCTGTTGCCACTACCTCCAGATCGACATCGAAAGAGTCGTAGCGTCCGGTGACTCGGAAATTCGGGTAGTTGTTCTCGATGATCAGGTTCTCACCGAAGGCAATTCGCGAACCGTCTTCTTCGAAAGTGCAGTCTTCGTCGGCGTCGTACGCCCGATAGAAGTGGTGTCCGGGCGCAGCGGTGGAACTCAGCACGGTTGCGGTATTTCGCGCGTCGGGTGCAGCGAGATAGTCGTTGTCGAAGACCACCGTCCCGGTGGCGCCGATCAACGTCATGGTGTTGAGATAGCGAAACGGCCCTGGCAACTCTGGAACGAAGATCCCGTAGTGCGTCCAGGCAAATTTCCGCGAAGCAAGATGCGGGCGCATCATCGCCGGTCGATCGAACGGGCGTACCGACTCGGCCATCCGCTTGTCGATCAGCGGAAGCGCACCGTCCAGCAAGGCCCGTACCGCCGGTCGCCACAACCGACGCGAGCGGGTGGCGGAGGCAGTGCGGGAACGATCAACAGTTTGTCCGGTCACGCCCCCAAGTTAATGTAACCAGACGTAACAAACAAGTGTCGAAGTTTCCTCGGCGACCTCACCCCTGAACACCCGCGCCCTGCGCAAGGGGCGAATAGCATGTGAGAATCCGCGTACCGGAACCGGTCGCAGAGAGGGTGCAACAATGCAGCACGAAGAGTCGTCGTTCACCGGGGTAGCCGGCACCAAGATCGTCTACGACGTCTGGACTCCGGACCGCGAACCCACCGGGGTTCTTGTCCTCTGCCACGGCCTCGGCGAACATGCGAGGCGCTACGACCACGTAGCCGCGCGACTCGGCGAACTCGGTCTCATCGTGTACGCACCCGACCACCGCGGGCACGGTCGGTCCGGCGGCAAGCGCGTTCATCTGAAGGAATTCTCCGACTTCACCGACGACGTCCACACCTTGTTCTCGATCGTGACCGCAGCACACCCCGGCAAGGACAAGTTCCTGCTCGGACACAGCATGGGCGGCGCGATCGCGCTTTCCTACGCCCTCGATCATCAGGCCGATCTGAAGGCGCTCGCACTTTCCGGACCTGCTGTGATCATTGCAACCGGAACTCCGAAAATCGTGATGCAGTTGGGCAAGATCGTCGGCAAATATCTCCCCGACGTGCCCGTCGAGAATCTGGAAGCGGCCGCGGTATCACGTGATCAGAAGGTTGTCGACAAGTACAACGCCGACCCGCTGGTGCACCACGGCAAGGTTCCCGCCGGAATCGCGCGCGGCATGATCACCGCCGCGGAAGGCTTCCCGGCGCGCCTGCCTTCGCTCACCATTCCCGTACTGCTTCAACACGGTTCGGACGACCGTTTGACGGACCCCGCCGGCAGTAAGCTCGTCGCAGATCTGGCCGGCTCTTCGGACGTCACCTTGAAGGTGTACGACGGTCTGTACCACGAGATCTTCAACGAGCCTGAGCAGGAAGAAGTTCTGAACGATCTGATCGAGTGGCTGCGTCCGCGGGTCACCGGAGCATAGTCATGTCGACGTGCGGGATCCTGCTGGCTGCCGGCGCCGGATCCCGCATGGGCAAACCCAAAGCGCTCGTCACAAACGCCGACGGTCGGTCTTGGCTTCACCACGGGGTGACGACACTGCAGTCCGCCGGCCTCTCACCGGTCATCGTGGTCCTCGGCGCGCAGGCAGAGGACGCCCTCGAACTACTGCCCACCACCGATGTCGTTGTGGTGATATCGGATTGGCAGCATGGAATGAGCGCCTCGCTGCGCTGCGGACTCGAGGCCGCCATGCGAATCGACGACGCAGATGCGGCAGCGATCTCCCTGGTCGACGTCCCGAATCTCGATACCGACACCGTGACGCGGATTGTGGGCGTGGGCACCCCTGCACGAAACATACTGCGAAGGGCTGTTTTTCACGGCAGACCCGGCCATCCCGTCCTGATCGGACGCGACCATTGGCCGATGCTTACAGAGTCCCTCACCGGGGACGGGGGCGCCAATACCTACCTACGCGAACACAGGGTCGAGTTAGTGGAGTGCAGCGACCTCAGCAGCGGCGTCGACATCGACTATCCCGACGCCTGATCGCACGTCACAATCCTCCCAGGTGGTGGGTGTCCGAATTCGGTGTAAAGATGATCCGATGAAACGTACCGTCGCCGCCCTGCTCGACATCGAGATCGACGAGGCGACCAACCTGGAGTTCAAGATCGCGGTGACGCGCGCGCCGGGTGTCGAACTGCTGGAAACGATGTCGTTCGTCCATGACGGCAATCCACTCGAACCCCGCGAGATCACCGCCGAACACGGTACCCGCATCCACCTACTCGACTGTGCCCCAGGCAAACTGATCGTCAGCTACGACGCGACCGTGATCGGCCGCGCAGAACCGGCGTCGGTCAGCGACTACGACGTGTCGAAGTATCTGCGCCCCAGTCGGTATGCCGAGGCGGACAAGTTCTTCGGTTTTGTCGCCGGGCAATTCGATCTCACCACTCCCCCGGCCGAACTCCTTCTCGAAGTCACCCGCTGGGTGAGTACACATTTGAGTTACGTTCCCGGCACCAGTCGCGGCACCGACAGCGCGGTCGACACCTTGCTCGCGGGCGCCGGAGTGTGCCGCGACTACTCGCACCTGACCGTCTCACTGCTACGCGCCGTGGGGATTCCCGCTCGATTGGTGGCTGTCTACGCGCCGGGTTGCGATCCGATGGATTTTCACGCCGTCGTCGAAGCCAACATCGACAACGTGTGGCGCGTGGTCGATGCAACGCAACTGGCCCCGCGCAGCAATCTTGTGCGCATCTCGACCGGCCGAGACGCCGCAGACACAGCGTTCCTCGACAACCACGGCGGTTCGATCACGTTGCATGCCTCGGAAGTTCGCGCAATCGTCGACGGCGTTCTCGACAACGACGACTACGCGAGCCTCACGTCGATCGGCTGAGAAAGCGTCAGGCGCTGATCTGGTTCTGCGAGGCCATCGTTCGCTCGAGGAACTTGACCGTGAGATCGACGATCGCCTTGCCCTCCCGAAGAGCTTTGCCGATCACCGGGAAAGCATGGATCTGCCCACTCCAGATGTGCGTTTCGACGGCTTGTCCCGCCTTGATCAGGTTCTCGGTCATGATCTCGACGTCCGGACGCATCAATTCGTATTCGGCGGACACCAGGAACGACGGCGGAATCAGACTGGCATCGGCGTTGATCGGAGACTCTGCACCGACTATTTCGTCCGGACCTTCGAGCCACCGGTCCTTCAGCTTTGCCACCTGTGACATCGGCAGGTAGGCATCTCGTTTCATGAAATCGGGATCGTGGTCCTCGAGGTTCACGTTGAGAAGTGGCGAGTAGCCGATCACCGCTGCGGGCCGCGTGATTCCGCGTAGTGCGGCAATTTCGGCGACCTTCATTGCCAGGTATCCACCGGCCGAATCCCCGGCGACCACAATCTTGTTCGGGTCTTCCGCTGTCTCGAGCAACGCGGTGTACGCGGCCATTGCGTCCTTGACGGAGGTGCCGATGGAACCTTCCGGCAGCTGACGGTAGCGCACGGAGATCACCGGTACGCCGGCCTTCGCCGAGAGCAAGCCGCACAGTGCCCGATGCGTTGCCAGACCGCAGAAGACGAAACCACCGCCGTGGAAGTACAGGATCGTGGCGCCGGACAACTCGCCCTGAGCTTTGCGCGGATGCTGCACCTTCTCGCTGGGCACTCCGCCGAGCGTGAAAGGCTCGATGTCGAGGTTCTTCGGCTTCGGCAGCTTGTCCGCCATCGCGTCGAGTCGCTCGAGTTGGCGGATACCGCGTTCGGTGGTCGGCCAGAGGGTGAACATCGGCTTCACGAAGGTCCTGGTCAGGCAGAAGATAACCCGCGCTCGCGGACTCACGTTCCAATGCCATACCGTCGAATCTCGCGTCCGCATAGCGTCCTCCCAGGTCAAGCCGTTTTGTGCATTTGAGTTACACATACTTGTCGGCTGCTGTTGTGAACGATAACTGACGCTGCGTCAAAATGACACGACGGGTAGGCCTCAATTGCTCGAGCGTGTGCAAGTTCTGGTCGCGATCACGGCCGGGAGAGATATGCGCACAGTCCGCGGTGCCCTCCACGCATCATCGCTTCGTGATTCCACTCGAACAGCGGCTTCGCGATCTTCGAGGCCAGGCCGAGTGCTCCGGACACCGCTACTTGCTGCCGAAAGTCGGCGATACAACCAGATCCTGCGGGGCGCACCGCCCAACTACTCCAGCCGGTCATTGCGCCGGTGAGTTGCACTTTCAGGTAGCGCGCAATGGGGTCTTCGACCTCGCGTCGCCCGAAAACCAGCAACGTCAGAGGGACGGCGCTGCGGATGGCCATGGAGCCCGAATGCTCATCGGTCGTCCACACTCGGCGTATCTGAGGCCACCACTGCGAATACCTCTCGGCGTCCGCGAGAACGTCGTAGACACGGTCGGCAGAGGCCGGGAGCGTCCAGCCGCTGTGGAAGTCGAAGTCGGTCACGGCGCCCGAGCTAGCCGGTGCGCACTGTGAGATCACCGAACAACGAATACGAGACGACACGAATAACCGGTGCACCTGGGCCGGGATCCTGTCGACCCCCGTCGAATTCCCGATCTCCGAAAAGGTCGAAGCCACCCAACTCGACTGAAACACCCTCCGGAACCCGCAGCCTCGTGTCCCCGAAGATCGAAACGATGGTGATCGTCGAGGAGGACGCGGTGATGGTCGCCGATCGCAGATCGAACTTGACGTCCCCGAACAACAGCAGAGCGAGTGTCTTTTTCGCCAAAGACCAACGGCCGGAGCGCTTCGTGTCACCGAAGACACCGACGATCGTTGCTTGCGGCGGCGACACCACAGCGGGTGGTGCCGCACTGAACGGCACGATCTGCTCGAGCTGCCCTCGATCTGCGGTGGGCGACCACACCACTGCCGCCTTGTCCGAGTACTCCTCGAGGGTCAAACGCCCCTCACCCACCGCGACTTCCAGACGCGCTTGGGCATCGACACGCAATTGATCGACGTCGTGGCCTTCTTCAGCAGCAGTCACCCAAGCACCGTAACCCGAACCGCAGGTGCCTACACGCCTGGCCCGCTCAGTACTCGAAGGTTTCCACCCGACGCAGGATCTCCTCCGCGATCTTGGCGGGACTTCCACCCACGTCGACGACGATGGCCTGCTCATCCGGGTCGACGGCCTCGAGCGTCGAGATCTGGGAGTCGAGGAGCGAGGCGGGCATGTAGTGATCGAGGCGAGCGGTCAACCGCTGACCGATCTGATCCCGCGAACCTGCGAGGTGCACGAACACGACGTGCTCACCGCGAAGGACGTCGCGGTAACTCCGCTTGAGTGCCGAACACGTGACGATTCCCGGCTGACCGGCGTCGGTGTGACTCTTGATCCAGACGGCGATCTTGTCGAGCCAGGGCCAGCGATCGTCGTCGTTCAACGGGTGCCCGGTCGCCATCTTGTCGATGTTCGCCTGCGGGTGGAGATCGTCGCCCTCTTGAAGGTCCCAGCCCATCGCTCCGGCGAGCATGCCGCCGACCGTAGACTTTCCCGAACCCGAGACACCCATCAGGACGAGCACGGGATACTGCTTCTGCTGTGCCGCTTCGCTGTTCATGTGCTCGCCTACCTAGATGAATGCGCTCAACACGAGCACTCCGGCCAGGCCCGATACCGAGATGATGCATTCCATCACGGTCCAGGTCTTGAGGTTCTGTACCACGCTGACGCCCAGATACTCCTTCACCAACCAGAATCCGGCGTCGTTGACGTGCGAAAGGAAAAGCGATCCTGCGCCGATCGCCAAGACCATCAGTGAGACGTGTGCGGACGACAAGTCGGCCGCGACCGGAGCGAGGATGCCCGACGCCGTCACCGTTGCCACCGTTGCCGAACCTGTTGCGACGCGGATCAATACCGCAACCAGCCAGGCCAGGAACAACACGGGAAGGCTGCTGCCCTTGATCGCGTCGGCGATCACTCCGGCGATACCGGTATCGATGAGGACCTGCTTGAAACCGCCACCGGCGCCGACGATCAGCAAAATGCCTGCGATGGGAGGCAGGGAGCTTTCGAGTGACTTCGAGATGGCCTTGCGGTCCATACCGCCGCCGCGACCCAGAAGCACCATTCCGACCAGAACCGCGAGGCCCAGAGCGACGACGGGTGTTCCGAGGAAGTCGAGGACAGACTTGGGGAGGGCCTCGGAATCGGGAGCGATCACGTCGGCAAATGCCTTGCCCAACATGAGAACAACCGGGAGGAGGATCGCTGCGAGAGTAGCCGCGAACGAGGGACGCTGCTTCTTCTCTTCCTCGCCTCGATCTTCGCCTGTGACAAAAAGATCCGGGACCTTCACGTCGACCCACCGTGCTGCGTACTTACTGAAAACCGGTCCAGCGAGAACAACCGTGGGGATCGCGACGAGAACACCGAGCGCGAGGGTGAGGCCGAGGTTTGCGTTCAAGGCCGAGACTGCAGCCAGCGGTCCGGGGTGCGGCGGAACCAACCCGTGCATGGCCGAGAGGCCGGCGAGGGTGGGGATCGCGATGCGCATCAGTGACAGGCCGGAACGCCTCGCGACGAGGATGATGACAGGCATCAACAGGACGAGACCGATTTCGAAGAACATCGGCAGACCGATCACTGCGCCGACCAGAGCCATGCTCCACGGAAGCGCCTTGGTGCTGGAACGGCCCACCAGCGTGTCGACCACTCGGTCGGCACCGCCGGAATCGGCGAGGAGTTTGCCGAACATCGCGCCGAAACCGATCAGGATTCCGACGCTTCCCATGGTCGACCCGAAGCCGGTGGCGAACGCCGCGACCGACTCGGCCGATCCGAGGCCGGCCGCCAGACCGACGCCCACCGCGCCGATGGACAGCGCGAGGAAGGGGTGCAGGTCCAGCCAGGTGATCAGCGCGATGATGACCGCGACGCCGGCGACTGCAGCGATGATCAATCGTGCGTCGCTACCAGCGGGGACGACCTCGGCCGCCAGCAATGCTGTGGTGTTCATAGGGACTCCCAGTCCGATGAGTGATTGAGGTCACTGTTCCCTAATTAACCTACAATTTCAAGAGCAGACACTAATTTGTAGTATTTATTCGGCTTCCACCGGGCTTACTCCATACGCATGGGACGATCTACGTATGCCTTCTGTCCCGTTTCAGCAGTTACACGACTCGATGCTGGAACAGCTCGGCCAAGACATAGTCGGTGGTGTGCTCGCTCCGGGTACGACGATCTCTGCCGACGAGGTGGCAACGCGCTACGACGTGTCGCGAACCGTCATCCGTGAAGTTGTCCGCGTTCTCGAATCCCTCGGACTGGCCTCGGTTCGTCGACGCGTCGGTATCACCATCCTCGGCTCCGAACACTGGAACTCGCTCGACCCCAACGTCATCCGCTGGCAACTGGCCGGTCCTGATCGGTTCGAGCAGCTTTCGATCCTGAGCGAACTCCGTTCCGGCATCGAACCTCTGGCTGCGCGACTGGCCGCAACTCGCGCCACACCCGAGCAGTGCGGCGCACTCACTGCAGCCGTAATAGGCATGTCAGCTACCTCGCGCGCTGCCGATACCGACGCATATCTCGGCCATGATTCCGACTTTCACCGCACGCTGCTCGCCGCTTCCGGCAACCCGATGCTGCGGGCGATGTCGCAGATCGTCGTCGAGATACTCGAAGGCCGCACCCGCCACTCGTTGATGCCACACGAGGCCGACCCCGAAGCGATTCACCTGCACGGAGTGGTCGCATCTGCCATTCAGGCCGGGGACGCCGACGCCGCGGAAGCCGCCATGCGCTCGATCGTCGCGGAATCCGCAGAAGCGGTCGAAACAATGCGCGAAAGCCCCGAACCGCCGCCTCATCTGTAAGTCGAGCCACAGACTCGGCGGAATTGGCCCGCAACTGCTCCGCAAGTGGAACGCTTGGCGCCATGACAGCACTCGCTACCCAGAACAGCGCACTCTGATGGCCCGCCCGGTACGCGTCGTCGTCCTCGGCGCCGGATCGTGGGGAACCACGGTGGCCGGCCTCGCTGCCCGCAACACCCCAACCCTGTTGTGGGCACGCAATTCCGAAGCGGCCGACGAGATCAATTCGCAACGAACCAACTCCAAATACCTTGGTGAGCGCAAACTTCCCAAGGGCCTCAAGGCAACCTCGGATCTTGTCGAAGCCGCTCGCGAAGCGGACGTACTCGTATGCGGGGTGCCGTCGCACGCCGTTCGCTCCACGCTCGCCGAGATCGCCAACGAAGTTCGGGCGTGGGTCCCGGTGCTGTCACTGTCCAAGGGCCTCGAGCCCGGCACCCGGCAGCGTCCAACCGAGGTGATCGCCGAGTGCCTGCCCGGCCATCCCGTCGGACTGCTCGCCGGCCCCAACATCGCCAAGGAGATCGTCGACGGCATGGCGGCGGCATCGGTCGTGGCGACCCAGGACGACCGCGTCGCCGCCGCGCTGCAACCGCTGTTCGCGTCGTCGGTCTTCCGGGTTTACCGCAACACCGACGTGCTCGGCTGCGAACTCGGCGGCATCCTCAAGAACATCGTTGCCATCGCCTCGGGCATGGCCGACGGTTTGGGAGTCGGTGACAACACCCGCGCGATGGTGCTCGCTCGCGGCCTCGCCGAAATGACCCGACTCGGCGAGGCGATGGGCGCCAACCCGCGCACCTTTGCCGGCCTGACGGGCGTCGGCGATCTGATTGCCACCTGCATGGCTCCGACTTCTCGTAACCGTCGCGTCGGTGAGGCTCTGGCACAGGGTCTGACCGTCGAGGAGGCAGTCGCCAAGCTCGGCCAGGTCGCCGAGGGCGTCAAGACCGCTCCCACCGTCATGGATCTGGCCCGCGAGTACGGCGTCGACATGCCGATTGCCGCGGAGGTCGAGGCCGTCATCGGTGGCCGACAAAGTGCCAGCGACGCATATCGCGGACTTCAGAAAGTTGCCCCCGGCGGCGAGCACGAAGTGGCGTGAGGAAGATCTACAGGTATCTAGCAATTTGGCTAGATACCTGTAGATGGTCCGAGATCAGAGGGTTGGGGTACCGACGAAGATGTCGATCGTCAACGGGGTCTGACCGCCGTACTGCGAGAAATCCGAGATCCCCACCTCGCGCAAGATCTCGACGTCCAGCACTGTGCGACCGGTATCCGTACCGGCAGGACGCCCGAGAATCTCCATCGCCGCATCGGCCATGATCTCGGGCGAACGCGAGTGATCGATACTGCCGTCTCCCCCGAGCAGGTTTCCGACAGCGGCAGTGGCGATCATGGTCTCCGGCCACAAGCAATTGCTCGAAATCGGTGTACCTGAATACTCCGCGGCGATACCCAAGGCCGCCAATGTCATTCCGTACTTGGCCAGCATGTAGCCCGGATGAGCACCCAGCCAGTGCGGCGAAAAGTTGAGCGGCGGCGACAGCGTCAACACGTGCGCGTTGGACGAAACCCGAAGGTGCGGAAGGCACGCTCGGGTGAGCGCGAAGGTGCCACGGACGTTGACCTGCTGCATCAAATCGAATCGCTTCATCGTGAGGTCTTCGGTTTTCGAGATGTCGAGGACGCTCGCGTTGTTGACCACGATGTCGATGCCACCGAAGTGCTCTAGCGCTGCCGCCACCGTCCGCGCAATATCGTCGTCGTTCCTCACGTCACCGACTACAGGAACGGCATGACCCTCGAGCGCGTTCAACTCGTCGACAGCGGTGTGGATTGTCCCGGGCAGCCGGGGATCTGGCGTATCGGTCTTGGCGAGCAACACGATGTTTCCGCCGCGGCGCGCTATCGCACGGGCGATGGCAAGTCCGATACCGCGGCTTCCCCCGGACATGATCGCGGTTCGTCCGCGGAAGTTCTTGTCGTCCAAAACGAATCCTTGTCATCGTCGACGTTCTTCGTCGCTGCGGATGTGGCTGCGGGAAGTCCCGACGACCACTCGTCGACTTCCACGATATGAGCGCCTTACCGCGATGACTACGTCCGCGGAGCATCAAGAATCATTGATCCGTTGTCCTGACGGAACAACGGATCAAAGCGATCAGCCACCCACCGGACGCAGGATCCACCAGCCACCGAGCACCAGCACCGCGACGTTCACGAGCAGGAACAAACCAACCCAGACGATCGCGGGTATCGGTGAAAGCCTGGCCAATTGGTCGGCATCGGAGTCCGGTGCCCCACCTCGTCGCATCCGCTGTCGTTGAAGTTCCACAACGGGGCGCGGTCCGGCAAAGAGGAGGAAGAGCGTCAGGAAGTACGCTGCGGCCACTTGCTGCTCCTGGGTCCCCCACCAGACGAGCCCGAACAACACTGCTCCCACGACCGCAAGTGAGAAGATTCCGTAGAGGTTTCGGATCAGGACCATCATCACCGCGATCACGAACACACCGATCCACAGCACCGAGACCGCGCGCTGCGCACCCAGCAGACCAGCCGCGCCGAGGCCGAGAATCGACGGTCCCACGTACCCCGCGAACGTCATCAGAATGACGCCGAAGCCGGTCGGCTTGCCGGACGAAATCGCAACACCCGACGTATCCGAATGCAGGCGAAGACCTTTCAACCGTCGACCGACCAGGACTGCGACGATCAGATGAGCACCCTCGTGTGCGATGGTGACGACGTTGCGGGCGATCCGCCACAGGTGCGGTTCGAGAACGATGATCACGGCAATCAACGCGGCCAGCTGAACTACCCACGCCGGTGGATTGGGACTGAGCGCCGCCACCCGATCCCACGCGGTTTCGAGGGCGTTCACTCCGCTTGTCCGCGCAGGTATCGGCCGAAGTGCGGGACTGTGAATCCGATGGATCCCCGTTCGGCCGAGTAAATGAGGCCCTTCTTGATCAGTCCGTCCCGTGCCGGCGACAGCGAAGCCGGCTTTCGACCGAGCTCGACGGCGATCTTCGCGGTCGCGACAGGTCCGTCGTCACCGGCGAGATCGGCCATGGCCCGCATGTACTCACGCTCCGCAGGCGTTGCTCTTTCGTACCGTGATCCGAAGAAACCGACAGCGAGTTCTTCCTCCGCCGTCGGCGCGCCGACGCGCACGTCTTCTGCCGTGATCGGACTCGACGCCGCCACATCCCACGTGGCTTTCCCGTACGCCTGGACGAAGTACGGGTACCCGTCAGCCGCCTCGTACAGAGCGTCGAGCGCGGATTCGGTGAACTCGACCTCCTCACGCTCGGCAGGTGCGATCAGCGCCTGATCTGCAGCTTCACGCTCGAGTCGATCGATCCGGTGGTAGCTGAACAGGCGCTCCGAGTAGCTTTTCGACGCCGACAGCACAGCGGGTAGATGCGGAAGCCCCGCCCCGACGACGATCAGCGGTGCCGCGTCCTGACTCAACTCGTGGCACGCCCCGCAGATCGCCGACACATCCGCGGCTCCGAGGTCCTGCATCTCGTCGATGAAGATAGCGATCCCAACGCCGACATCGCGGGCCAACGACGACGCGTCGAGCAGCAACTCGACCAGGTCTATCTCGATGTCACCGCTGTCCGCACGACCTTTGATCGCAGGTGCGTCGATGCCCGGTTGCCAACGCTCGCGCATTCCCTTGTCTGCAGTGGCGCGCAAGGCAAACGATTTGAGGACTCCGAGAAACTGCTCGACCCGCTCCGGATCGCGATGGGACACCGCGATCTCGCGGACCGCCATGTGGAGCGCCGACGAGAGTGGGCGTCGTAAATCCTGGTCGGGTCGCGCCTCGATCTTCCCTGTCCCCCAGCTTCGGGAGATCGCCGCCGAACGCAACTGATTGAGCAGGACGGTTTTGCCGACACCACGCAATCCCGTGAGGACAACACTTCGTTCGGGGCGGCCACGCGCAATTCGCTCGAGCACGACGTCGAAGGCATCGATCTGCTTGTCGCGCCCGGCGAGTTCCGGCGGTCGCTGACCGGCACCGGGGGCATACGGATTGCGCACGGGGTCCATGCCCACCGACGGTACAAGCCATGTAGCCGAATATCCCGCTCTCTAGCGCGTGTCCTAGAGAGAACTAGGAACCGCAATACCTGGCTCGACCTCGTCGAACCAAGCTCCGTACATCGTCGTCTAGCAGTCCAGGCTTGACGCTCGCGCGAAGTCCCCGGCCACCTGGGCCCCCATTGCTCCGGCCAGAATGATCGCAGGATGCGCCGCGGCCAGATAGAGCCCAGGCACGCCTTCGGCGAAGCCCAGCAGCGGGCGGCCACCACGCGGAATGGGACGGTCAGCGATTGCCGCCTCGATCAGTTTTACGTGTTCACCGCCCACGAGTTGACTGCGGATCGCCTGCAGCGTCGGCTCGGCAAGCTCACGAGCATCTCCAGAGAACCCGATCGGAACATCTTCAGCCGCAATCAGTGTCGTGTCGCTCATTTGTCTGATCTCGAAGTCCGGAGTGGAGAGGATTCCGTTCACCAATGGGTGCGGAGTCGAGAATCTGATGAGGCAACACGGGGAGGCGTCGACCTCGACGTCGACTCCCGCCGACGCCGCGAGTCCGGGGATCGCAGTACCAGCGGCGAGGATTGTGGTCGATCCGTAGACGGGGCCGTCAGTGGTCAATACACCGCGAACCCTTGCACCTTCCACGAGCAGTGAGAGCACCGAAGCCTCGGAATGCACTATGGCGCCCTCTTCTTCGGCACCTCGCAAGAGTGATCGAGCGAACGCAACCGGGTCAACTCCACCATCGTCAGGCGCATATGCCGCTACGACGGGCGCTGTGCGCAATCCCGGCTCACGAGCAAGGACCTCATCTTCACCGATGAGTTCGACGGGATGACCGAGTGCGCGATGCGCGTCGACGAACTGTCGAGTCTCCGCTTCCGTCTTCTCCCACGTGATCGCGCCTCTGCGTCGCAGACCGAATGGCTCGACGAGTTCGCGCTCCAAGCGGTCGAACTCGACTGCGGCGCCATGTCGGAACGGATCGGAGTAGGTTTCTGCGGCACTCTTCGAGAGGCCAACCCAGGCAAAGGAGTTGCCGGTCACCCCGCCTGCTACCGAGCCCCGCTCGAGCACGGTAACTCGGAGACCAACGCGCGCCAGGTGATACGCGATCGACGCGCCGACGACACCGGCACCAATCACCAGGATCGGACCGTCGTTTCGACCATTCGGATGCGTCACCAGTGGACCATATCTGCGAGCCGCAACCTGGATCCACTCAATTTGGATGAGAGCACTTCGGCGGTTAAGGGAGGACTAGGCCTCAGCGCATACCGGGGCCGATACGGTGTGCTCATGCTCTGGCGTTGGTTCGCAGTCGTGATCGTCATCCTCGCTGTCGCCGGCATGTGGCGGGTCACCACCCCCGATCGTCCAGTTGCCGCAATAGTCGACGCCGAAACGCTGACGTGCGCGCCCCCGTATCCGATCGGCCCACTCCAGACGACACCAACAGCGACGGTTCCAGACGATTTCGTACCCGTCGCCGCCGTCACGTGCGACCCGTATATCAGAGACGACGTGGCAGCCGACCGAACCGTCAGCTTCTATGCTCACCGTTGGGAGGGCGATTTCAGTCGGGCAGTGAAAATGCTGAACCGCTCGTCCGCGCACAAGACTTGGTTTCCCGGAGGCTGCGGTGACGACTACAGCCTGGCTGTGCTGGACCAATTCTGGTTGGTCGACGATCGAGGCCGAGCAACACGGCCAGGGTATCCCTCCGACTCGTGTGGACTACCGAAACCCGGTGGCCTGGCTGCCATCAAGGAACTGACATCGGCCGGCAGTACCGAACACCGAATAGCATTGTCTGACGACCAGATCTACGAATTGTCACATTGCCGGCCGACGTACCGACCAGCCACAACAGGTACCACGGCGCTGACATCGCTGTCGGCGGGCAGCGTTTTCTGCCGATTCTCCTCCACCGAATTCGTAGGCACATCGTCTACGACGGAACCCTTCGACGGACTTCCACCCGCTCCCGACTGTGACGTGGTGGCCACCGAGGTGGCGTCGACGATCCACGTGGACAGCCTTACGGGCGAGGAACGATTGCTCACCGTCGAGCTCGACGGCTGTCAGCGCGTCATCGTCGACGGATACGCACCGCTGCAAGCGTCGGACGAGCTGTTGGCGTCTTTCCGGTAGTGCTGCGCCACAACGCGGTTGACCGCCCGCCCGAATGCGCAGGTTCCGATGTGACCGGTGACAGCACGCAATCCCGTCAGGCGCCCGGAAACTGAAGGTGCGCTTGGGTCTTTCCCAGAACCGTCTGTCCCTTGTGCGTGACTGTGACATCGATCCGCGTTGTCCGCATTGTGGTGTCGATCCGCGCGATCTTCGCCGTGATGGAGAGATCTGCACCATCGACGGCATCGACTACGACGGGCCGAGTAAAGCGAGTTTCATACGAGGTCACACCACTCGGATCACCAACCCAGTCGACGATTGCCTGCAAAGCAATTCCGGCAGTGAGCATTCCGTGTGCCAGAACTCCCGGCAGCCCGGCCGACGCAGCGATTGCGTCGTTGAAGTGGATCGGGTTCAAGTCGCCGGAGGCACCGGCGTAGCGAACAAGGTCATCACGCGTGAGAACCAGATCGACCTTGGCGACTATGTCACCAAGGACGAGGTTTTCGAAGACCGGCGAGGCGGGCATGGTCATGCTTCTTCTCCTCGCGCCAGCAGGGTCGAGGTGACCGTCGCGACCAAAGCGTCGGTCGCGTCGTGGATCTCGGAAACTGTCGAGAGGATCGCACTGCCTGCTCGCACTGTCACCCCTGTAATCGTCAGTGTCGTAGACAGGTCATCGCCGGCGACTATCGGACGCTGATGCTCGATCTTCTCGGAAGTATGCACCACACGAGTCGGATCGAGCCCGGTATCCGGCGTGCGCAGCAGTGCCATGATCGCTCGTTGCTGGACAACGGTTGTGAATGTTGTCGGCGCGATGACATCGACGAACCCGGCCTCCCTGGCGACACCGACATCATGGTGCAAGGGATTGCTCGAACGCACAGCCGCAGCGAACTCGCGAATCTTTTCGCGCCCGACAAGGTACGAAGACGAGGGAAATACCCGCCCGGCGAGCGCTGGGTTCACAGGAGACATCTCGGAATCCTAATGGCGGCCGACCTCGCGTTGATTCGTGGCCTGAGGTTTCGTGGGCCCGAGAATGCGATCGAGGAGGCGCTCAACCAATCGGACCGCCAATTCCGCTGTGCCGTAACCAGGAAGCATCCCCTGGGCGAGCCCCGCGACAGCCGCCAGAATGAGCTCGGCGTCGAGGTCGGGATCCATTGACGGCACGACTGCGTCCTGATTGGTCACCCGTTGAAGCTGGCCGGAAATGAGCGCTGCCAACTCACGCGGGGCAGTTAGAGTCCCCTCGGCGGCGATTCCCTGTCCGGTCAGTGCGGCAGCGTGAAAGGCGCCGAGAACAATTGCTTCCTCTCGACGTTGCTGATCGAGCGGGAGCATGCCGACAAGGAACGCTGAAATAACCTCGCGGGGTGTCGCTTCCGCACCCAGAACAGACAACTCCTGCATGAGGCGAGCGCCCGCATCCTGACGAACGGCTTGATGCGTCGCGAGGAGGAACTCCCGCTTCGTACCGAAGTAGTACTGCACGAGACGCACCGAAATCCCAGCCTCGGCAGCAACGGACTGAAAGGTCACCGCCGCGAGCCCACCGTCGACAATCACTCGCCGCACCGCATCGGTGATCTCCCGTTGCCTCACTTCATGGTCGACCAGTCGCGGCATGAGGCTGTCCTTTCCCTTTCGATATGGATGGAACTGACTCGTTAATGATACGCACGTACCGCATTAGTGATACGTTCATACCATCAAATCGAAACGCAGTGAGAGGGGCACTCATGCCGAAGATCGGACGATTCAAAAACGAGGCATCGAAGCAGGCGTACGACCGCATCTACCGAGAACTGGAAGGCACCTGGCCGGTTCCGTCGACACAACTCGACGTGCCGACATCGTTCGGAACCACCCATGTTCGCAGGTCGGGGACCGGCACGGAAACGCCGATCGTCCTGGCGCACTCTCTCGGGGCCAACTGTCTGCAATGGCACATCGTCATCGAGGACCTGTGCCGAGACCGAGTCGTGTACGCACTGGACACGATCGGCACACCAGGCCTCAGTGTGCAGACTTCTCCACTGACCGGGGAGTCCGACTTCGCCACCTGGATCAGCGAGGTATTGAACGAACTCAAGGTCGATCGCGTCCACCTGGTCGGCTACTCGCAGGGCGCGTGGCATGCCGTTCTCGTAGCACTTCATTCTCCTGAACGACTGGCGAGTGTGACGCTCATCGAACCGGGTGGAGTCTTCGACAAGCCCTCGTGGCGTGTGCTGCTGAAGATGATCCGCGCCGGCATGCGCCGCACCGACAAGAATATTCGCAAGCTCAACGATTGGCTGTCCCCCGGGTACGTTCTCGGCGACCTCGAGTTCGCCCTCGCCAAGGAAGCGCTGAACTACCGGCCCGGCATCGGGTGGGCACGAATGCTCAAAGATGCAGAAGTGCAGTCGATCTCGGTTCCCATGCTCGTAATCTCCGGTGCTGAGACGGTGGTCTCCAACCCCGAGCAGGTGGCCGCAAGGTTAGCTGATCTTGTACCTGAAGCCGAAGTGGAGATATATGCCGGAACCGGCCACGGAATCCTGGGACACATACCTGATCAAGTAATTCCCCGACTCATGAAGTTCGTCCGCAATCATGACGACGCGAAGCGAACGTAATCTCGCCGATCAGGCGCCGACTGGGTGGTGAGGAAGCCGGTCAATCAGCTGGCCAAGGCGGTACAACTGATTGATGCGAACATTCTTCTCCGACCGCCGCGGTCAGGTAGTGGTGGCCGTTGCCGCCGCCGTTCTGGTCGTGGCGGGAGGTCTGTGGTGGACGAAGACCATCTCCTTCACCTCAACTGCGGTAGTTGAGTTCAGTAGCAGTCGAACCGGACTCTACGACGGGTCCCCGCGCGATGCGTACATCGGCGATCGGGAAGCCTCCAACGGCATGCCTGTTCCTGCTGAAAAACTCGCGCAGATACTCGGTGGCAGTGCTTCCGACTACGAGTCCGATCTGACGATCACAGATGCGGACGCACCTGGGCTCGCGGTGACGGCCCGAGGTCGAACCCCCAGCGCCGCCCGAGCATTGGCGACCGACGCCGCCGAAGCTCTCTGTTCGATGTTCGAAGAAGCCAACGCAATGACTTCCGGAGGGTTCACGTTCACCGTCGTTCCACCGGG
The DNA here is from genome assembly GCF_053608585.1 of Rhodococcus sp. NPDC055024. NCBI lineage: Bacteria > Bacillati > Actinomycetota > Actinomycetes > Mycobacteriales > Nocardiaceae > Rhodococcus > Rhodococcus sp. NPDC055024. The sequence goes on along the minus strand of NZ_JBSGVT010000001.1, from coordinate 1,349,953 downwards.
GAACTGACGGATCTATGGTCAGTAGCGCGGCCGCACCAGGTTTATGCCTGTTCCCGCTCGGCTGCGAGGGCGACCGCCTGTTCGAAGGTGTGGACGAGCACTGCACGTCGAGCGACCTTGTGATCCTCGTTCGGTTCGAGTTCGTCAATGTAGCCATCCCACACGCGCAGATATCGATCGCGCCAGTCGATCAGCACTTGCGTCGATGGAAAGGTCACACCGACTCGTTTCGTCTGGGCAATATCGGTGAGGATCTCGAGCCACGCCGGCACCATCTCCCCGCCCCATTCATCCGGCTCCAGACTCGAATCGTCTTCGAACTCGGCAGTGATGTCGTCCACGATTCGACCGGTCAGGGCCCCCAACCCATCCGCGACGGTGTCATTGTCAAAGTTTCCCGGACCCCAGACTCCCACAAGCCCTCCCATATCGATTGCGGATAAATTCAGGTCGACAGTCGCGTTCCCGTCGCAGCAGGCCGTGAGCGTGCTCACAGGGCACGGCCTGTCTGCGAACTGATGCTCGCGAGACAAAACAGGGTTGACCACCGTCATGTCCCGTGTGAGCATTCTCCAGACCGGCTCTGCAGACCGACCGACGCGACTTACGCCCGACTGAACGGTGCGAAGTCTCGCCACACGTCATGCCTGGAGCAAGAGGCTGGCATTCACGAGACCAGAAGAGAGAATTTCGTCGGAGAGTCCCGGATCCGACACTGACCGTGACAGTTGAAGGGCCCCAATAAGGATGGACATCACCCCGATAGCAACTGATCGCGCAGCAACGCGCTCCTTGATTCGAGTTCGATCGGCGACGACACCGATCATTGCCTCCAAACCATCTGTATATGATTGCTGCACAATGCTATTCGAGCGACTAATCTCACCGAGTAGCGCGGCCGATGGGCATCCGACTTCTGGTTGATCACGATGACTCGCCGACAGATAGCTCTCGATGAAAGTCCGCAATGCCTGACCGTCGTCGGGTAGTCCCCGAAGAGTGTCGAGTTGCGTCGCCAACTGATCAGCCAGCACCACCGCGACGAGTTCGTCCTTGGACGAGAAGTGCGCGTAGAACGCACCGTTGGTCAGTCCGGCATCGGACATCAAGGCGCTCACGCCAGACCCGTCGATCCCATCCTTTTTGAGGCGTCGCCCCGCCGCGTCCACCACGCGAGCGCGGGTCTGCGCTTTGTGTTCAGTGTCGTATCTCGCCATGTCAGGATCCCTCCATGCCCTTGCCTCGCCCGATTGTATCCGATAGCCTTACGATCATAATAGTATGACCGTAATATAAAGGCTTCTCTCACGGGCCACGCTCACCACTTCGGAAGGACAGACATGGCGACACGCCACGACGCACCGTCCAACACGCCCACATGGAAAACCGTCCGGACGAAAACCGTGCACGCGAACGGCGTGAACTATGCATACCGCGAACTCGGCACCCCGGGAGGCGTGCCTGTGGTGTTCCTGCACCACTTCGCCGCCGTCCTCGACGACTGGGATCCGCGCATCATCGACGGAATCGCCGAGAATCACCACGTCATCGCGTTCGACAACCGAGGCGTAGGAGCAACCGACACCGCGGTACCTGCAGACCTCGAACAGATGGGCCAGAATGCGGCTGCGTTCATTCGCGCCCTCGGCCATGGCACCGTCGACCTGACGGGTTCTCCCTCGGCGGTGCAGTCGCCCAGATGATCGCCCTGCACGACCCGACTCTGGTCCGGCGAATGGTGCTGGCCGGCACCGGACCTCGCGGTGCCGGCGGGGTCGACCAGATGGGCAAGATCGTCGGGTTCGCCTACCTCAAAGCCGCCCTCGCGCGTAAAGACGCCCGACACTTCCTGTTCTTCCCACGCACCGACGAGGGAAAAAGCGCCGCCGATGACTATTTCGCGCGACTCGCCGAACGAACAGTCGATCGTGACACGCGCATTTCGATGCAGGCACGAGTCGCCCAACTCAAAGCAATCGTGGGCGGTGGCAAGGCGGCACCCGACGACCTGGCTCGCATTACCCAACCCGTCTTCGTAGCGAACGGCGACAACGATCTGATGGTCGCGAGTGATCACTCCGCTGACCTCGCGCGGCGCATCCCGAATTCGAAGCTGACGATTTATCCGCGTTCAGGGCACGGCGGGATATTCCAATACCACCAGGATTTCGTCCCGGCAGTTCTCGACTTCCTTGCCGCCGGAGGCAGTACTCCCGTCCCGACACCATCTACAAGCGCTACAGGAGATCAGCCATGAGAGCACTCACATTCACCGCATACAAACGACCTCTGCAGGAAACGACGGCGCCGGAACCCGCTGTCGGCGATCATGACGTGCTTGTGAAGGTGCAGGCGGCCGGCTTGAACCAGCTCGACGAGAAGATTCGCACGGGTGAGTTCAAACAGTTGCTGCACTATTCGTTTCCGCTCACGCTCGGACACGACATGGCAGGCACAGTCATTCAGATCGGTGCCCTCGTTCGTCAATTCTCGATCGGCGACGAGGTCTACGCCCGTCCCCGGGACGGGCGCATCGGAACCTTCGCCGAACGCATCTCGGTGCACGAGGACGACGTGGCGTTGCGGCCGACATCGATCAACATTGTCGAAGCTGGTTCGCTACCGCTCGTCGCACTCACTGCATGGCAGGCACTCGTCGAGAGAGCCAATGTTCAACCGGGACAGAAGGTTCTCATCCACGCCGGTGCCGGCGGGGTCGGGTCGATCGCCATTCAGCTCGCAAAACACCTCGGGGCGACGGTCGCCACGACCGCGAGCAGTTCGAACTCGGACTTCGTTCGGGGACTCGGCGCCGATGTCGTCATCGACTACCGCAACCAGGATTTCGAGCAACTGCTCGCCGGTTACGACGTGGTTCTCGACAGCCTGGGTGGCGACAACCTCGAGAAGTCTCTTCGCGTGCTCAGGCGGGGTGGACTGGCAATCGGCATTGCAGGCCCCCCGGACCCAGCCTTCGCCCACTCCGCCGGCTTGAATCCCATCATGCGTCTTGCGATAGCCGCACTGAGTCGCAAGATCCGCAAACAGGCCGCAAAGGCAGGGGTGAGCTACGAATTTCTGTTCATGCGCGCAAGCGGTGACCAACTTCGCCGCATCGCCACACTCGTCGACGACGGCGTCATCCGGCCGATCGTCGGGAGAATTCACGCATTCGACGAAGCACCGGAAGCGCTTGCAGCACTCGCCAAGGGCGGTATCCGCGGCAAAGCCGTCATCACCCTGCCCACAAACTGACACACCACCCGGAGATCATTCGAATGTGCACCTCGAACCACCCCGTCGGCACCACCTACGCGTCAGCGCCGACGAAGACCGTCACGGCAGGCGGAACGACGTACGCCTACCGCGAACTTGGACCAAAAGGGGGCATCCCCGTCGTCTTCCTCGTTCACCTCGCCGCCAACCTCGACAACTGGGACCCCCGCATCATCGACGCGATCGCCCGGAACCGTCACGTCATCACGTTCGACAATGTCGGCGTCGGTGCATCATCCGGGAAGGTTCCCGACACGATCGAAGCGATGGCAGCGGACGCCTACACCTTCATTTCGGCATTCGATTTCGACACCATCGATCTCTTCACGTTCTCGATGGGGGGCTTCGTCGCCCAGGATCTAGTTCTCGCGCACCCCGGCCTGGTCCGCAAGCTCGTGCTTACCGGCACCGGCCCACGTGGAGGCAAAGACATCGACAAGGTTGCCGGACTGACATATCGGGATTTTCTGCGCGCGACGTTGGTCAGAGCGGACCCGAAGGAATTTCTGTTCTTCAACCGCAACGCCGCGGGTAAGACCGCCGCGAAAGAATTCATACAGCGCTTGCACGAACGCACCGTCGACCGCGACAAGACCGTCGGAATCGGTATATTGCGAACACAACTCGACGCTATCAAGAAATACGGCCGTTCCGCCCCTTCCGATCTGTCACGAATCACCGCCACGACGCTCATCGTCAACGGCGACCACGATCGAATGGTCCCCACCCCACTTTCGGAAGATCTACGACGACGCATCCCCGGCTCCGAACTGATCATCTACCCCGACTCCGGGCACGGCGGAATCTTCCAGTACCACAACATATTCACCCCGATAGTAGTCGACTTCCTCGGACACTGACCGCCGAGATTCGTACGTCGGTTCTCGAGAGCCCGGACACCCCGCCAACGGGAGGCACCGTCGCGGTCGTGAATGAGACAAGGCATGCACAGGTACCTGTGATTGTTTCCTCGCGGCGGCCTCGATATCTTCTTCTGGACAGTCGATCAGGACGAGTCGACATCGGAGCGAATGAACACCGAAGTGCCCAAGCATGTTCGACGCTTGGTCCTTGCGGTCTTGCTACCCGTCAGTCGGGGTGGGCTCGGGGTTTTCCTGGATGTATCGCAGATTGCGAACCCGTACGCTATCGCAATGGACTTGATGGTCTGGATCGTCACGACGCCATTTCTTGCAGCAGCACTGGCGGGCGTGATGCGACGAACGCTGGGGACGAGGGTCGGTTGGCCGCGAACACTTGCGGTCGCGGTGATAGCGCTCTCGGTGGGTGTCCCACTGTCGGGCTACGCCGCGACGTTCGCAGGAATTGCCAGCCAGGACGATCAACTTCTGGTGAGCGTGGGAGTAGCGCTCACGTTCTTCGGAGTTGTCGCACTCTGGGTGTTCGCGGCGTGCCTGGCTGCTTTGGTTTTCCTCGAAGTTGTCGTTCCAACGGGGTCCATTCCCGGTCCGCCAGAAGCATTGCAGCGCAGCCGCAAATCCTGGCGACGAACCAAGCGATACGTCCAGATCATGGGCATCGTCGTGCGAGCGGGAGGCGGGCCAGCGCTCCGTGCCGGGCCGTCAGCGCCTCAGTTCGGGGACGCGCTGGTGGAAGTAATCAACCGGTGCGGCGTCACTTTCGTCAAGCTGGGACAGATCCTCGGCACGCGAGACGACCTCATACCACCTGAGCTGGCTCGCACTCTCTCGTCTCTGCAAAGTTCGGCACGCCCGGCTGATCCAGGCCGCATTGCAGAGCTACTGGCATCGGAACTCGGAGACGCCCCCGAGCCGGTGTTCGCATGGTTCGATGTAGAGCCGTTCGCCGCCGCCTCTGTCGCACAAGTACATTCCGCGCGCACCACCGACGGCGTCGATGTGGTGGTGAAGGTTCAACGACCCGAGGCGAGCGCACAGGTGAGCGTGGATTGCGATATCTTCCTCCGTGTTTCATCCCTTGCCGAAACCCGTTTTCCCTGGGCACGCGATATCGGCGTTCATCGACTCGCCGGCGGTCTCGTCACGTCGCTGCTCGAAGAGCTCGACTACCGTACCGAGGCCGCGAACACCGCCACGATTGCCGCCACCATGGCAAGCCGACCGGATATCGTCGTTCCGCACATCTACCCCGAACTCAGCAGCGGGCGAGTGGTTGTGATGGAACGTCTTCACGGAACACCACTTTCCGACGGCGAGGCAGCGCTCACCGACGTCGACGTCGACTCTCGCAGCAGAATTGCCAACGAGCTTCTCGCGTCGCTGCTCGACGGGATCTTCGTCCACGGGGTGTTCCACGCCGATCTGCACCCCGGCAACATCATGGTCCTTGACGACGGACGCGTCGGCCTACTCGACTTCGGCGCAGTCGGTGTTCTGGACGGGGAGACACGGATCCTGTTCGCCGTACTCCTGAATGCCGCACTGGCAGGTGATCCGGTGGCAACAGTCGACGCGATGTTGATGGCGTTCGACGTGCCTGACGACGTGGATCGTGGAGCGCTACGTCACCAAGTAGGCCGCGAGATCACCCTTCTCGGTCTTGCGCCCAATGTTTCGATGGGATCGTTCGCGCGAATGTTCACTGTGCTTCGAGAGCACCGAATTGGTGTGCCGGGAGATGTCGCAGCAGCTTTCCGTTCACTCGCGTCGGTGGAACGCGCCCTCCGGCTTCTGGATCCGAACATCGACCTCGTCTCCGCGGTGCGCGCCGAAGTACCCCGACTGTTGACCCAGGTCGCCAGCCCCGCCGCAGCGGCGCAGGCGATGCTGTCGACGATTGCGGTCACAACGGCCGTGGTAAGGCGGCTGCCTGGTCAGCTCGACCAGATCACGACCTCACTGGCCTCGGGAAGCTTCACACTCCGTACCCGCTCCTTCGCGCACCCCGACGACAGGCGGTGGCTCCGACGGTCGGCGAACAATGCCCTGGGAATGGCGGCTGGAGTTGCTGCGCTGATAGTCGCGGCGATCCTGCTGTTCGTTCCCGGTGGACCACAGCTCACACCTCAGTTGTCCAGCTATGCGCTCGTGAGTGCGGTACTGGGCTTTGTGGGGGTCGTCCTGTGCATGCGGACCGTGTTCCGCTTGTTCACCCTCGACAACAGGTAACGAATAGCTCAGAAGTGTTCATCGCTTGATCTCGATATCGTCGAAGTCGAGCGCCAAAAGCGTCGGCCGCGAGAGGACACGGCCACCTGGGCCCCGCGGAAGTACGCGGCGCCGAGTGGGGAACGTGAGGCCGTCGAACTGGCGATGTTGGTCGCAGTAAAGGGCGGCTTTGGCCCACTTTCCTACAGGTTCAGCGACGAAATCGTGGCGGCGGATGAGGCCATCGGTGTCTACGTAGAAGGTCTGTTGCCGGCAATGGGTGTCGATTCCTGGCGCGAATGTCGCCTGTAGTCGTCGCCATTGGCGCCCGGCTTCCTGCCACGGTTCGCCTTCGGTGACAGTGATGTCGTCGCGGGTGAGCAGCACGGGTGCGTTCAGATAGTTCCAAAAGGCGTATCCGGCGAAGTAAGCGGTGTCGAGCGCGTCCCAGTGAAGATTGCGCCGGATTCCACTCAACCCGAAGAACTCTGGACGCGGGTCGGTTCGGCTCTCGAGTTGTTCGCCGTCACGAGTCTCGATCCACACGGCCCTCTTGTCGAACACAGCGCGCTCGCCGACGCGCGGAAAGTCCTGGAGGACAGTGCGTTGCTCGGCAACTTGCACCTCGACCGTGAACGTCGCGAGCTTGTTGCCGGGGAAGCGCCCAGGCAACAGACCGCCCAAGCGTCCCCGTGCCGTGATCGCTGAAACGGACTGCCAACGTTCGACGCCGCCATGTGCGATGAGGACTTCATCGAGTAGTTCGTTCATGTCTCGTCGCTTTCCGTCCCCTGACGGAACTGAGGAATCAGCGATCAGACGGACGCGTAGCTGTAGTTGCGTTCTTCCGGCGGTACCACTGCCAGCCCGCGGTGATGATGACGGCGCCGGCGAGGGACCCCAGGATGCCGCTCGGGCGCAATGATATTCCGTCGCCTGCAATCAAACTCACGAGCAGTCCGCCCACCAGCGAACCGCCGATTCCCGCGATGAACGCGAAGGTCCAATCCACCCGTGCCGCCCTTTGTCCCAGAATCAACTGGGCTCCCGCTCCGATGACGATTCCGAACAGAAGTATTCCGATGATGAGCATGTGAAAAGACCCTTTCGTGGAGTGACGACGCAAGGCGCGAACGACTTACTCTGCGCCATCTTTCCGGTACGTCCCTTATGTCGTGGTGAAATCCATGTGAAAGGTCGTCACCGATCACTCCACACTGCTAGGACGACGCCAGTGTCGTCGCCCAGCGGTAGTCCGCCTTACCGGCCGGAGTCCTCTTGACTTCGTCGACCAGCACGATCGTGCGCGGCACCTTGTAGCCGGCCAACGTCTTACGGCAATGTTCCTGAACCGCTTCGAGAGTCAGCTCGTCAGACTCGGGATAGGTCGCGATCACCGCGGCAACCTGCTGCCCCATGCGCGCGTCGGGTGCAGGGACAACAAGCGCGTCGGAGATCGCCGGATGCGCGTGAAGGGCGGCCTCGACCTCTTCGGCGAATACCTTCTCGCCGCCGGTGTTGATGCACTGTGAGCCACGGCCGAGGAAGACAATGGTGCCGTCCGCTTCCACCTTGCCCATGTCTCCGAGCACCGAAAGACGGGTGCCATCGGCGCGGGTCGGGAACGTCCGGGCGGTCTTCTCCTCGTCCTTGTAGTACCCGAGCGGGACGTTTCCGATGCGCGCGATGTATCCCACATCGTCGGAGCCGGCTGGGATCTCTTCGAGACGCTCGTCGACCAGAATCATGTTCGGCGAGGGCGGCATTCGCAGATTTCCTGCCTCGTCGATGGCGAAGGCGCCGTCGTTGCCTGACTCCGAGGCTCCGAAGTTGTCCCGCAACAGCAGGTCCGGCTTCACCGCCAGCATGCGGTCCCGGACGCTGGTGGACCAGATCGCGCCACCCGAGGTGATCGAGAACAGGGTGCTGAAATCAACCTCGTCTTTGCGTCGTTCCATCTCGTCGACCAACGGCAGTCCCATACCGTCGCCGACGATCAAGATCACCTGTACCGAGTCCTTCTCGATCGCTTCGACGACCTTCGCCGGGTCGAACTCTCGTCGTAGAACAACCCGCGCACCGAGGGTGAGGAAGGTGAACAGCGAGTACAGGGCGGCGCCATGCATCAGCGGGGCGGCAATTAGGAACGAGAGCTCCGGAAATTCCTTTGCAGCACTGGCGATCTCGGCGAGGTCCTGCCGCGCTCCCTCTCCGTACGGATTTCCGCCGGAGAGCGGCTTACGGAAGAAGTCGTCGTGACGCCACATGACGCCCTTCGGGTATCCGGTAGTCCCGCCGGTGTAGAGCAGGTACACGTCGTCGCCCGAACGAGAGTCGAACTCCCCCACTGGCGACTGTTCGCGAGCGTCGTCGAAGGAAACCACGGAAACTCCGTGCTCATTCGCGGCGGCGACCAGTTCGGCCTCGATCTCGCCGATCACGATCACCGTCTTCACCTTCGGGCATGCACCGAAGAGGGAAGCAAGGACACGCTGATGTTCGGGAAGTTCCACGACCACCGCGACCGAGTCGGAGTTGGTGAAGATGTACTCCAGTTCGGCGGGCGTGTACCGGTAGTTCACGTTGATCGGGACCGCGCGGATCTTGATCAACCCGAGGATCGACGTGACATGTTCGACACTGTTCTTCAGGAACAGAGCCACGTGGTCACCACGCGAGATACCGGCTTGCGCGAGCAGGTTGGCGGTTCGATTGGCCTCCGCGTCCAACTCAGCGTAGGAGAAGTTCTCTCCCTCGTAAGTCAAGGCGACGCGATCAGGTACCGAGCTGGCGACGGTTTCGAATACATCAGCGAGGTTGAACTGCATCGTCTTCCCTTTCAGGGTCTGCGCCGCGATATCGAGGCATACAACCCTGAATCTAGAACACGTTCCACGCAGCCCGAGGCAAAACGGAACGATTAGCTGACCATTACCTGGACCTGACCTTGATCGGCGCGGCGACGGCCGAGCCCGCACCGCCCGACACCCATTCGGCGAGCAAGGTCTGCCACGACCCGCAATGGCAGCGCAGGTAGGTGACCGTCCCCTCGCTGGTCCGATGCCGAGATTCGATCTCCCAGCGGTGGATGCAACTTATCGGCGCGAAATCTGTTTTCTTCATACGACGAGCATGATGTAATGGCATTGTGCATCTCAACCCTTACGGCGAATATGCGGTGACGTTGGCAGCCGACCTGGCCAATCGAAATCCCACATCCTTGGCCGAGTTGGTCGAACGCTGCGTCGACGCTGGCATCATTCTCGATTTCCCCATCGCCGAGAAAGATCTCGACGAGACCCTCGATCTTCTGATCGAGTGGTCGAAGATCGTCGACGTCACGGACGAGGCTGCCCGCGCCGAGTTGGTGAACGTCATGCTCGAGCAAGCGTCGGCATATCCGCGCATGACCAACCACGCCAACGACGGATGGCATCTGCACTATCGCGATCCGCAACAGTCGCTCGCCGAGGTCCTCAAGGCCCTCTTCTCGGTAGGCACGGCGCTGCACCTCGTCGGCCGCGGAATGCACCGATTAGGTCGGTGCACCCTGGACGAGTGCACCAACATCTACGCGGACACCTCACGCAACGGCAATCAGCGGTACTGCTCCCCCACGTGTGCGAATCGCGACGCGGTGCGACGCCACCGCGCGCGCAAGTGAGCTGTACCGACTACGACGTCGGACCGACCACCTCGAAGTCCGAGCCACCTTGGTAGTCGGACTGGAAGCTGCCGCTGCTGCTTCCCGAACTGATCCGATTCCACGCGTCGATCAAGTCCTGAACCGTGTTGTATCCCAGGTCCTCCAAAGAACCTGAGAGACTTCCGGTTCCGGCGCCCTCGAACCAGCCGCCGACCACGACGGCCTGCGGAATGGCAATAGTCGGGTTGGTGGGATCGAGGAGTCGAACGCACGCTCCCGCGACGGCGTAGACCCCAGCGGGCAGATTACCGACGGTCCGGGTGATCGTCTGGCCAGGCGAGACGGCAAACAAATCGAGGATGTTGCTGACGGTCGGATACACCAGCACGCCAGGCTGGAGCAGTTTTGCCGGGTCACGAATCACGTCGGGGACATCCCTGGCATTGAGGATCGCCACCGTGCAGTTGATGAAGCTGAACCGCGGATTCGGATTGGTGATGGTGAAGGTGATCGCATTGTCCGCTGCGCCCACCGACACCGGCGGCGGGAGAATCGCCGGTGCTGCCGACGCCGTCGCCGGAGACATCACAACCAGTCCCACGACGGCGGCCGACGCCGCAGCGATGCTTCCGCAAGCTCGTATGAAGCCACGACTTCGCATTTCCGAACCTCCAGGCAAGTCGGTCAGATCACCAGATGCCTGAAGAATAGACCGCTCAGTCGGAAATTTGGGGAGACAGACGCTGAGCTACCCGAAAAGTCCTTCGAGGCTGCCGCTGCCGAACAGGTCGCTCAGGCTTCCGGTATTGATGCCGCTGAACGGTCCACCGATGACAACGAGGCTCGGCACGCCAGGAACGGGCTTACCCAACGTCTCGAGATCGAGAAGATCGGAGCAGGCACCGAGCACCGCGTAAGTCCCGTCCGGAACATCGGTCACGGTATTGGTGACCGTCTGCCCCTTGCCCACGGCGAACAGAGACTTCGGATCGGTGATCTTGGGGTACACCACAAGGTTCGGATCGAGCAGCTTCAACGGATCGTCAAGCACGGCAGCAGAATCCGCGGCATTGATGACAAACGCCTGGCACAACGGGGCAATGCCCGTGTTGTTGTTCGTGATCGTCAGTGCCAGATCGTTTCCGGTCACCTTGTACGAGACGACCGGCGGGACCACCTCGGCCGACGCAGTTGCAGGATTGACCATCGCGACGCCTGCCGCGGTTGCAGCGGCAACGGCCACGGTTCCCACTACACGACGTACTCCACTCGTGCCCAGCTTCATCGAGGATCCTTTCGTACTGCGCCTTGAGTTCGGCAACAGTGCGCAGCCTAGATCGGATCTAGCGCCCGAAATGGCCCAATGGTCCCGCCGGGAGGTCATGCCCGAAAAATCGGGACAAACGTCCCCTTCTCGAAGAGCTCGCTCTTCGACTCAATTCCCGCTGGAGACGAAGGGCGTACGCACCGGTCCGCCTACCGAACCGTGCGGTGCGACCAATCCACGCTTTTCGAGGATCGGACGCACGCCCTCACCGAACTGATACGCCTCTTCGAGATGCGGATAACCCGACAGTACGAAGTGATCCAGGCCGATCGCCGCGTACTCGGCAATCCGATCGGCCACTTCTTGGTGCGAACCGACCAATGCGGTACCCGCTCCCCCTCGGACCAATCCGACGCCGGTCCACAGGTTCGGCGCAATTTCCAGCGACCTCGCTCCGACACCCTCTTTGTATGCCGAACCGCCGCCGTGCAATTCGAGCATCCGACGCTGACCTTCGGAGCCGGATCGCGCAAGACTCGCCTGAGCCTGCTCGACGGTCGCCGGGTCGAGCGCACTGAGCAGCCGATCCGCTTCTGCCCACGCCTGTTCCGAGGTGTCCCGGCTGATGACGTGCAAACGGATTCCGTAATCGAGATGGCGTCCTTGAACTTCCGCGAGGTCGCGGATCCAGGCGATCTTGGCGGCGACGGCGGACGGCGTCTCACCCCAGGTGAGGTAGGTGTCCGCGTAGCGCGATGCGACGGTTCCGGCTGCCGGCGAGGATCCGCCGAAGAAGATGGGCGGTACCGGATCCGGAATACGCTGCAGCGTAGCTTTTTCCACGTTGACGTACTCGCCGGAAAAATCAACCGGACCGTTACCGGACCACAGCTGGCGGATCACGTCGAGGAACTCGCCGCAGCGTGCGTACCGCTGGTTCTTGTCGAGGAAGTCACCGAACGTGCGCTGCTCGTGGTCCTCTCCACCGGTCACGACGTTGAGCAGCAGGCGACCGCCCGACTGCCACTGGAAGGTCGCGGCCATCTGGGCAGCCAACGTGGGGCTGAGCAATCCCGGGCGCAGAGCAACCAGAAACTTGAGCGTCTCGGTGGTCTCGACCATCATCGCCGTCGTCAGCCATGCGTCTTCGCACCACGCGCCCGTGGGTGTGAGGACTGCTTCGAAGCCGTTCGTCTCCGCGGCCGCACCGATCTGATTGAGGTACTTCAGCGTCGCCGGACGATCACCGGACATCGAGCTGCCGTGCCCACCCGCCATCAGATTCCGAGAATCACCATAAGTAGGCAAGAACCAGTGGAAGCGCAGTGACACGGTGATTCCTTTCGTCGACGAACAGGCAGAACTCTTCTGTCATTACATCCACACTCCACCTCGAAGAACAGGGTTGAAATCACCCTGATCTCTAGGGGTGCCCACTTTCAGTCCCGGCGATACGTTCGTGAATTTGCACCGCTACCCAGGGGCTCCGATGACTACGTTTGCCGAAGTCGAGCACAATTCACCGTTCTCGAACGAGACCGACGATGAGCGACGTTCCAGGCTGAGAACCGTCGTCGCAGCAAGCCTGCTCGGCACGACGGTCGAGTGGTACGACTTCTTCCTCTACGCGACGGCCGCCAGCCTCGTCTTCAACCAACTGTTCTTCCCGAACCAGAGTTCCTTTGTCGGGACCATGCTTTCTTTTGCGACCTTTGCGGTCGGCTTTCTCGTTCGCCCGATCGGCGGAGTGGTGTTCGGTCACATCGGCGATCGCATCGGGCGCAAGAAAACGCTTGCGCTCACGATGTTCATCATGGGTATCGCGACGGCGCTCATGGGCGTTCTACCGACGGCCGCTCAAATCGGTGTCGTGGCACCGATTCTGCTTCTGCTACTTCGAATCCTGCAGGGATTTGCACTCGGCGGTGAGTGGGCCGGAGCTGTTCTTCTGGCAGTGGAACACAGCCCGGAGAAGAAGCGCGGCTTGTTCGGCAGCATCCCGCAGATCGGGCTGGCTCTCGGGTTGGCCTTGGGCACAGGAATGTTCGCGCTACTTCAAACGGTCTTCGACGACGAACAGTTTCTCCGTTTCGGCTGGCGCATAGCCTTCGTTCTGAGCTTGGTGCTCGTGATCGTGGGGTTGGTGGTCCGATTGAAGGTCGACGAGACGCCGGCATTTCAGGCAGTTCGCGACCTCGAACAACGCTCCTCCGCACCGCTCAAGGAAGTCTTCCAAGGAAGGGTTGCACGAAACACCGTACTGGGCATGCTGTCTCGCTGGGGCGAGGGCGCCGCCTTCAACACCTGGGGCGTCTTTGCAATCACCTATGCAACCAAGACTCTGCATTTCGAGAAGGTGCCCGTACTCCTCGTGGTCACTGTCGCCGCAGTTGTCATGGCGATCTTGCTGCCGTTCTCCGGCCTGCTCACTGATCGGTTCGGTCCGCAACGGGTCTACATCGTGGGCATCGCCGCGTACGGACTCGCGATCTTCCCCGCTTTCGCACTGTTCGGGACCGAAAACCTTCTGCTCTTCGGACTCGCGATGATCGTGGTCTTCGGAGTGATTCACGCCTTGTTCTACGGAGCCCAGGGAACGCTCTACGCGAGCCTGTACCCCACCGAAATCCGGTACACCGGATTGTCGGTCGTCTACCAGTTCTCGGGTATCTACGCCTCCGGCGTCACTCCCCTGATCCTTACTGCACTGATCGGCGCCACCGGCGGTTCACCGTGGCTGGCCTGTGGATATCTGGTGGCCACCTCGGCGATCAGCGTCGTCGCCACTGCGGCGATCAGGAAGCGTGATCTGTACCTGTAGTGGATGACATCTAAATATCTCCATCTCTTGCATATTTGCTAGATATTCATAGAAATACCGGACAAGTAGATTCCGATCGAGATACGCCCACGCATCGGATACATCGGTGTATCGTTTGGGTTCCATCCCGACGGAGGCGCCGATGACGACTGGAACGGACAACTCGCCGGCCAAGCGTGTCACCAAACGCCGTGGTCAGACCCGGCAGCGCCTTCTGGACGCGGCCGCGGACGTCTTCTCCGAATCCGGGTTCGGACACGCCACCGTCGAGCAGATCTGCGAACGCGGCGGGTACTCCAGGGGCGCGTTCTACTCCAACTTCGATTCACTCGACGAATTGTTCTTCGCGATGTGGGAGCAGCGATCTGCAGCAATGCTCGCCGATCTGCGGTTGGCGACGGAATCGATCACCGCCGGTAACACCGTCGATATCCACGCCGCCGTGGCCCGGATCGTGGCGGTGGTTCCGGTCGACCCGCAGTGGTACCGAATCAACGCCGAGTTCACCGCCCACGCTCTCCGCAACCCGGCACTTCGCAAAGCCCTCGCCGATCGCGAAGATGCAATCCTTCGAACGCTGCTTCCCATCGTGGAGGTCGCACTCAGCGATGTCGGGCGAACAATCGTCGGTGACCCGACGTCGTTGGGACGGGCGCTGGTCGCCGTACACGACGGCACCAGCGTGCAGTGCCTCGTCGATACCGACACCAACGCGGCCTTCGCGTTGCGCCGCGATATCTTCACTCGAATTCTGCTGTCCTACAGCGAAATAATCCAGAACAACCAATCGGAAGAGGAGCTGTCGTGAGCGAACAAGCTGACGTCATCGTTGTCGGGGCAGGGCTGGCGGGACTGGTCGCCACCTACGAACTGACGCGCGCCGGCCGCAAAGTCCTTGTGGTGGAACAGGAGAACGCTGCCAACCTCGGTGCGCAGGCATTCTGGTCTCTCGGCGGACTCTTCCTCGTGAACAGCCCCGAACAACGCCGACTCGGCATCAAGGACTCCCTCGAGTTGGCCATGCAGGACTGGATGGGCACTGCCGCATTCGACCGCGACCGCGAAGATCACTGGCCGCGTCAGTGGGCCAAGGCATACGTCGAGTTCGCAGCCGGAGACAAGCGTCAGTACCTGCACGATCTGGGGCTTCGCCTGATGCCCAACGTCGGCTGGGCCGAACGCGGGCGCGGAATGGCTCTCGGACACGGCAATTCGGTGCCGCGCTTCCACCTCACCTGGGGAACGGGACCTGGCGTCGTCGACGTTTTTCTGACCAAGGTCATCGCTGCCCAGAAACGCGGACTTGTCACGTTCAAGCACCGCCACCAGGTGGATCAGTTGGTGGTCACCGACGGCGCGGTCACCGGTGTACGAGGAACCGTCCTCGAACCTTCCAGTGATCTGCGCGGTGTGAAGAGCTCACGCACTCCCGTCGGTGAGTTCGAGTTCGCCGCACAGGCCGTCGTGGTGACCTCCGGCGGTATCGGCGGAAACTACGAACTGGTGAAGAAGAATTGGCCGGAGCGACTCGGCACGGCTCCGAAGCACATGTTGACTGGAGTGCCGGCGCACGTCGACGGGCGCATGCTCGAAATCACCGAATCCGCGGGCGGAAACATCGTCAACCGCGACCGCATGTGGCACTACACCGAAGGCATCCAGAACTGGAATCCGATCTGGCCGAACCACGGAATCCGCATCATCCCAGGACCGTCCTCGATGTGGTTCGACGCCACCGGCAAGCGTCTGCCGGTCCCCAACTTCCCGGGCTTCGACACGATGGGGACCTTCAAGTACATCCTGGACAGCGGCCACGAGTACACGTGGTTCATCCTCGACCAGAAGATCATCGAGAAGGAGTTCGCACTCTCGGGATCGGAACAGAACCCTGACTTCACCAATCGCGACTTCAAGCTCCTCCTCGAACGAATCAAGAAGGGCGCGCCGGGACCGGTCGAAGCGTTCAAGCAGAAGGGTGCCGACTTCGTTGTGCGCAACAACCTTCGCGATCTGGTCGACGGCATGAACGCCCTCACCGACGAACCGCTCCTGGACTACGAGGACATCGAGCGTGAGATGATCGCCCGCGACCGCGAAGTCGACAACAAGTACAGCAAGGACTTTCAAGTCACCGCCATCCACGGTGCGCGTAATCTGTTGGCAGACAAGATCGTGCGAGTTGTTGCGCCGCACAAGATCCTGGACCCCAAGAACGGCCCACTGATTGCGGTCCGGTTGCACCTGCTCACCCGCAAGACTCTCGGAGGCTTGGAAACCAACCTGGATTCACAGGTCATCAAGGCCGACGGCAGTGTCTTCGACGGCCTGTACGCAGCCGGCGAGGTCGCAGGTTTCGGCGGCGGCGGAGTCCACGGCTACAGCGCGCTCGAAGGGACCTTCCTCGGTGGGTGCATCTTCTCGGGCCGCGCAGCCGGGCGGGCACTGGCGCGCGACCTGTAACCCGAATCAGGCGAGCGAATGCGTGACCAGAATGTGGTGGGCACGCATTCGCCGCGCCTCGTGCACGGATTGATGGTGGTGATGGTGCGTCGGTCCCCGCGCATGGCGAACCAGATCGTGAACACTTCGGATGACGGTCGGCATTGCGACCCTCCCTCGGGAGATGGCGACTGTTGTACTTGTCGGTGGAATCACTGTCTGGACACCGCCACTCGCGCCACCTCCTCCGGATCGATCAGGTGGGTATGGTCGTCGTCACCGACATCGATCTGCACGACGTCGATACGGCCGTTGAATGTGGTTGCGCCACTGTAATCAACACTGACAGGCATGCCGTAGTCGTCACCGATGTCGGTAGTCTCGTCGGCGGAGAAAACCATCGGTTGCGTCTGCTCGACGCGACCCGAGCCCACTTCGCGACCGTCGTGGTAGATCGTGACCCCGCCGCCTCTCGCGAGACCACCTCCGTCGTAGGCAAACTCAGCCCTGATCTGGTGTGATCCTGCCGGAATGTCAACGTCGGATCCGATGACGAACTCGGTCATGCCCAGTAAGTTGTAGACGAATTTGGTGCGACCTTCCCGCGCGTAGAGTGCCCAGCCCCCGAACCTGCCTCCCTGCGCGATCATCACACCATTTGCTGTGATGCCATCCGCGACGTCGACAGCTGCAGTGACACTGAACGATCGGTTTTTGATGCTCAGCACGCTGTGCTCGCTCAGTCGCTTCATTCCGGGAAACAGAACCTGTCTGTTCCCGGACACCAACTGCGGGCGCCCCGCGATGTGAGGATTGAACCTCTCGAATCTTCGGTCGTCGATGGGGAGCACGTTGTACTTGACCGCTTCGATCAACCACAAACGTTGCAGTGCAGCAAGTTTCTCCGGCATCTCGGCGGACAGATCTTTGGACTGCGTCCAATCCTGCGACCCGTCGTAAAGTTCCCAGACATCGTCGTCGAGAGCGGGGAGTACCTCCGCGAACAGCCACGGAGTGCTGTGCCTGGTGACCGCACTCCAACCCTTGTAATAGATACCGCGATTGCCGGCCATCTCGAAGTACTGCAGATCGTGGCGTTCCGGGGCTTCGGCGTCGTCGAAGGTATAGACCATGCCGGTCCCCTCGACGGGAGATTGTTGGACGCCGTTGACGAAGGTCGGTTCCGGTAGTTTCGCGGCTTCGAGGATCGTCGGCGCGACGTCGATGACGTGCGTGAACTGTGACCGCGTCTCACCCTTGGTTCGAATCCCTGCCGGCCAGTGCACGATCGTCCCGTTTCGAGTACCACCCCAATGCGACGCAACTTGTTTCGTCCACTGATACGGCGTACACATTGCCCACGCCCAGCCCACGGAATAGTGGTTGTACGCGTCCTTGGTACCAAACTTGTCCTTGACCTCGGCCATGAATTCCGGTGTCTCGATGGCAGCGAGTCCGTTGAAATTGGCCATCTCGTTGAAGGCTCCGTTGATCGTCCCCTCCGCGGACGCTCCGTTGTCTCCGATGATGTAGTACACCAGCGTGTTGTCGAGAGCTCCGAGTTCTTCGATCGCGTCGACAAGCCGGCCGACATGAAAATCGGTGTGTTCGAGAAAGCCTGCATAAACTTCCATTTGGCGTTCGAGGACAGGCTTCAATTCCTCACTCATGTCTTCCCACGCCGGAATGGCCTCGGGACGAGGGGTGAGAACCGCATCCGCGGGAACGACTCCCCGCTGCTTCTGCTGCTCGAGAATCGACTCGCGTTGAGCGTCCCAACCTCCTGCGAACCGGCCCTCGTACTTGTCGGCCCACTCCTTCGGCACATGGTGCGGTGCATGGGTAGCGCCGGGAGCAAAGTAGACGAAGAACGGCTTGTCCGGAGCCAGGGACTTCTGCATCCGGACCCAGTCGATCGCGTGGTCGGCCAAGTCTTCGGTGAGGTGGTAACCCTCCTCTGGTGTCTTGTCGGGCTCGACGGGCGCAACGCCCTCGTACAACGCCGGGTAATACTGGTTGTTCTCCCCGCCGATGAATCCGTAGAAGTGCTCGAAACCGCCCTCTCCCGTCGGCCACGACGTGAACGGTCCCACCGGTGACGTTTGCCACGGCGGCACCTCGTGGCACTTGCCGAACTGCGCCGTCGAATATCCGTTGAGCTTCAACGTCATCGGCAGTGCTGCTTTGGTATTCGGGCGTAGACCGGAAAGGCCAGGAGCTGAGGTCGCGGTCTCGGTGACCGACCCCATTCCGACCGAGTGATGATTGCGCCCGCTCAGGAGAGCGGCGCGGGTCGGAGCGCACAGTGCCGTCGTGTGAAACCGCGTGTATGTGAGCCCATCACGTTGTAGTCGCTCGGCAGTCGGAGTGTCTGCTGGTCCGCCGAAAGCACTGCTCGCCCCGTACCCCACGTCGTCCAACAGGATCACCAGAACATTGGGCGCCCCGGCCGGCGGCAGTAGCGGAGTGATCGGCGGAAACTCGGTGTCCGGATCCTTCGCGTCGTACGTCACCAGACCAAGATGTTGTCGATCCGGGATCGGTAGTACAGCGCGGCTCTGGCCTGTCGGATCCGTCATGACGTCTCGCCTTCTGTCGCTCGTACGCTCTTTCAAGCGTTTCAGGATCACGACAGCGTCGACATCATCCGTTTCGGGTGAAGGCGCACCATCGCCGCAGCGTGGAGGCTTGAAGTGTGGATCAGCCCGCACGTTTGGATCCCACCGAGACCGGGCATGTCTTCGTTTAGCGAGTTTGCTACGCGCCCCCACTCGAGCCGCCGTCGTGAGCCTGTACAGATTGGCGGGCCATCGCGTCAAGGCATCGTCAAGATCGGTCTCAGCTCAACGGGAAGTATCGATACTGAGTCGGTGAGACATGCAGTGATACTCGGATACCGTGGGGTCATATCGTCGACCACCCGCCCCGGCCGTGGACCGGAGAAGCAGAAGCTCTCCGTCGCAACCGGACTGGCGGGCCTTTCGCTCGACGCGATGGCCTCGGTGTCGTACGGTCCAGAGGCCATCGTGTTGGTGTTGGCCCTCGCCGGCGGCGCGGGGATCGGGTTCACCGTGCCGGTGACGATCGCCATCGCGGTGCTGCTTGTGGTTCTGGTGGCGTCGTACCGCCAAGTGATCGCTGCATTTCCCGAAGGCGGTGGCGCCTACGCCGTCGCAAAGAAGCATCTGAGTCCTCGAGCAAGCCTGACTGCCGCCGCGTCGTTGATCGTCGACTACACCCTCAACGTCGCGGTGTCGATCGCAGCCGGTGTCGCGGCTCTGACCTCCGCCTTCCCTGTGCTTCTTCCCTATACGGTCTGGATCGCACTGGCGATACTCGGCGGCATCACTGCACTGAATCTACGGGGCATCGCAGATTCCGCGCGGGTATTCATGTTGCCCACCGTGGTTTTTGTCGTCAGCATCTTCACGGTGATCGGTGCCGGACTACTACGGGAAAACCCTGCCGCCGCTACGGCTCCCTTCCTCGCCGACAACGCACACACGATCGGCATTCTCCTTCTGCTCAAGGCATTTTCGAGTGGTTGCGCCGCTTTGACCGGCGTCGAGGCCATCGCCAATGCGGTACCCAGTTTCAAGAAGCCTCGCGTGCGTAGCGCTCAGCGTGCCGAAGTTGCTTTGGGAATCCTGTTGGGCACCATGCTGATCGGACTCGCTGTGTTGATCGAGAAGTTCTCGCTCGCCCCGGTCCCTGGAACAACAGTCCTGTCGCAACTCACTTCTGCTGCCCTCGGAAATGGTTTGGGCTACTACGTCGTCCAATTCTCCACCGTGATTCTGCTGGCGTTGGCCGCGAACACCTCGTACGGCGGACTCCCTAACCTGATGCGGATCCTCGCGGACGACAACGTGCTCCCGCACCGCTTCAGCCGAAAGTCGACGCGCGACGTCTTCACGTACGGCGTCTTGTCGCTCGGCGGCGTCGGCGCTCTCCTGCTCATCGGATCGGGTGGAAACATGAACACCTTGGTGCCGCTGTTCGCCATTGGTGTGTTCATCGGATTCACGCTCGCGCAGTTCGGCATGGTGCGCCACTGGCTCGCCGAACGGACACCGGGCTGGAAGTGGCGATTGGCGCTCAACGGTTTCGGCGCTTCGTTGACCTCGATCGCAGCAGTGGTGACCACCGCCACGAAGTTCACCGAGGGAGCCTGGCTGATCGCTTTCGCCCTCCCTGCGCTCGTCCTCGGCATGGAACGCATCCGCGGCGCGTACACGCATCTCGGTGCCCGACTGACCGTTCAGAGTGACAACGATTCTCTGTCCATCGGATACAAACCAGCGGTGCTGGTACCCGTGTCGGAAATTACGTCACTCTCCACCCGCGCGATGGCCGCAGCAACAGCGATGTCGTCACAGCCCATCGCAATTCGAGTCTGCCTGGCCCACGAATCGACGACGGACTTCACACGCCGATGGCAAGCCCGACACCCGAATTCGCGTTTGATCGTCATCGAGGACACCGAGAATTCGGTGGGGAACACTCTCGCTCGATACATCCGCACACACTTCCCCCACCGAGAAACCTTTGTCGTAGTCGCCACCATCGACCCGGCGACCAGATGGCACCGGTTCCTCCCGAGCCAACGGACCGATGAGATCGCTCATGCACTGCGCAAACACACCGAGGCCGTGGTGTGTCAGATTCCGGTCCGGATCGATCCGGCTCACCGCGATCCCGCCCTGCGCGCATGAGCCGACCCTCAGAGCGAGGTCCCGAACAGCATGCCAGTGCCACCGGGACTAGCCCATATGCCGAGATCCCGATCAACGCCATGGTCGACCCGACCACCAGTCGCCTGATCGGACCGCGTGTGCTTTGACCTTCATTTCTTGCCCTTTCCCTGACGTGGCTCGGCCACTCCGAGCTGGTTGCGGATCGCCTTGGCGGTCAACTCGGGAATTTCCGAGTGCCGGGCAACGACTGTTCGTCGTGAATCGAAAGGCACCAATCGTGAACGAGCGGACGCAGACGCAGCGAACTGCCTTCGGTCAGTCGTCATAACGGACGCGTTTAGATCTTCCGAAGAAGTTCGTCGTAGTGTCGTAGCCGAGGGCCGGTAGCACAACGAGAGCCTTGTCTTCCAAACTCTTGGTACCGGTCACTGCGTTTTTGACGCGCTTGCCTAGCGCGCCCTTGATACGCGGCGGGAGTGGGTTGCCGACGCTGTTGAGGGCGTTGAGAGCGAGCTCGGCTGCCCCGACGTTGCCGCTCGTAGATTTTAAGTCGAAAAGTCCGTAGATGATCGTCTCGACTAGTTGACGTCGCACCGCATTGTCCTTGATTTCCGCTCTGTCCCATAAAGCAATTACGGCCTGTCGTCGGGCGTTATTCGTTGCGGCTGAGAAGCGGCTGATGAGCAGTTCAGCGACCTGGGTTTCGTCCGCGTTGGCGAGGCCGAGCACATCCAGCACCGCGTTGTTTGGGATATCGGGCTCGGCGACGACGAGGTACTTGTCGAGTAGCGCGCGGTGCTGCTCCGCTGTCCATCCTCGGTGCACCTCGTTGGCTGCGTTCTTGAGCTCGGATGCGTAGGCGTCGGTTCGTCGCAGGGGTTCGTATACGGCTGCGAAGCCATCGGGGTCCGGATGGGTTAATTCGAGCCAAAGTGCGGCGGCGTGAACAGCCGCTTGTTCGTAGTTGGAGGCGACGTCGACCATGACCTGGACTGTTGGCAGATCGGTGGTGTGCACGTGAGTGGACCCGATCGCCTGAGCGAGGGCGAGGGGCATGGCGACGTGTCCGAGGTCATCGAGCCATGGGCTCTCCGCTGCTTCGGCCAGTAGCCCTCGAACCTCCTGGTCTTCCAGCTGGTCAGCGGACACGCGTACGGCCTCCGTGCCGTCGTCTATTAGGTACCGGTACAGCGGGTCGTCGGCAGCAACCGGTTCGAGCGTCTCCGCAAGAGTGTCTTGCAGGGAGCGTGCCACAGCCAAAAGGACCCGGTCGAAGTCGAGGACACCTGCCGAAGCGAAGAGCCGCGCTCGAGCGAGGGCGTCTCGGCGTTCACTGGCTTCTTCTGTAGTGGTGACGTGGTTCTCGACGACTTCGAGCACGTCTGAGTTCAGACTTGGGATGCTGCCGTCAGGCAAGTTGGCAGTAAGCGGCGCGAGCGCGTCGAGGGCGGAGTGAATGACGTCCAGGCCTTCCCAACTACTCCATGCCTTCACCACAAGCTTCTTCAATGGCTCGGCGTGCGTGGCGTCTATTACCGAGGGGGCGATGCCGGTCAGCCAGTTATTCCAGCCGCCGACGCCCCGTTTACGGGTTGCTTCGAGGATGCTGGTTGCAAGGCCGGTTTCGCTGGTGGGCTCGGTCTTGCTGAGCAGCCGGAGCGCGGCATCGCGAGCGTCTCTCACGTCGATTTTCAGAAGAAGGCGCAGGACCAGATGCTGGAGCGGCGTTTCCCGCGTGCCGGAATTGTCTGCGAGAGCATCAAGCGCCGCCTTGGGGGAGAAAGGTTCAGGCTCGGGTTCCTCGGTTATCGTCGTTGCCGCTGCGGTTGCATTGGCCGCTGCCTTCTGCTCGGTGACCCATTCTGCATGGGTTTGCTCCGTTTCGCTGACAAGTGTGGAAACTCGGGTCTGCGTGGTGGTGATGACCTTGAGGAGGTCGTCGTCGGAAAGTTCGAAAAGGCGAGCGATCGTTGTAGGGCCGGATTCTGACACGATGCGAGCGGACAGATAGTTAGCGACGATCGCGGGGTCGGCGTCCAGTGCGAGTGCCGCGTCACGGAAGAAGAAGTCCGGTGCAGTGAAGCCGGGGCTCGTGATCGCTGCGATGACACGGCGGCGCAGTGCGGGTGCGCTCGCCTCGGATCCGACCTTGGTGAGTGTCCAGGCACTCTCGGCTGTGTCTTCGTCGAGGAACTCGGTGTTGTCGTCGTCGAGAACGCAGATAGCTTCGGCGACGGTGTCTGCCACCTTGGCTACGGGAAGGGATGGGTTAGCTTCGGTGAGCAGCAGGAAAGACCGTGCGGCATTCGGTCCGGCGAGCCCGGCGCCTGTCCGGATTTGGTTGGTCAGGACCAGCAGTACCCCTTCCCGCGCAGCTTCGTCGAGCCCATCGAGGTGTCGTTGCAGTGTTCCGATGTCCGCATCTTCCGCAGCGCGCTCGACCGCGAGCGCAAGTTCACCGTCCAGCCCAAAGACTGTTCCGGTGCTCTGCATGTAGATCATGTCCCGAGACGGACCCCGTACCTGGCGGGTCCGGCTCAGGTAGTTGAGCAGTTGTTTGTTGTGTGCCTTGCCGATCTGAGTCGCACGGTGATCGGCCTCATCATCACCGTCCGGTTCGTCCTCGACAAGAACGATGCTGGGGGCGGCGCTCTCGAGTGCGTACGACCTGGCGATTTCTTTGGCGCGGTCCGAGGTTCCGGCAGGCAGTTTCGCGTCCTTGTCCCGCACTAGCTGAAGTACGAGTGCCGGAAGGTTGGCATCGACTTCGAGGTGTCGGGCGAATAGCGGGAACTCCACTCGAAGACAGACCAGTCGCGCAAGGGCGGCCGCGTTCGTACGCGGATCCTCTGCCAGGAGATCTGAGTTGTGACGTTCCTGAGCGAGCCGATAGGTCAGCGCAAACGTGTTGAGCAGGTGCTTGACGCGTCGGGGGCTGGTGACGTGGGTGGGGATGAGGACCGAGAGCACATACTCGCGGTTGACCTCTGCCCACAAACCTTTGCGGTTTTCGACGAGCGTTGTCGCGTACTTGCTGACGCTTTGAGTCAGTAGCGGCGGCAGGCTCAGTTGGTATTGAAAGACTTTGTCCAGGTACGCGCTGCCGGTGCTGTAGTACGGGTTGGTGTCGTCGGCCGGGGTGTCCTGCTTTGCAGCTCGGGTGAGCGCTCCCTCCAACACGTTCTGGTCTGCAGCCACGATGAAGACACACCGGTCAATGCCTAGGAACGTCCGGATGGTATCGAGGGTGGTAACCACCTCGCTGGCCGAACACCGATCGAGTTCATCCACGAAGACGACGAGACGCTTGGCTCCCGCGGCAGAGACCAAATCCTTAAATATTTTCTCGAACTGCTCGTCGCTGTCTGGCTTCGCAAGGCTGTGATCGACGCCGAACGTCTTGCTCGCCAACGTGATCAGCGCGGCGAGCAGAGTGGCCGGTACAAGACCCGCCAGCACGACCTGCTTGGACAATGACTTGAACTCGACCCCGAAGTCCGAGTGTGCCCCGATGCGGCTCTGGCCGAAGGCAACGGCTGACACTACGACCGCGAGGATCGCCGTGAGACCGAGAAGCAGCAACGCGAAGACACCCAACAGCTTCACGATGGTGGTTGTCGGAACCTTGATTTCGGTCTTGGTCCGGCCGCTGTAGAGATCCTCGTGATACTTGGACTGCTTGCATCCGAGTTCGCTCGCGACAGCGCTGATGAAGTTCCGCCGTAGCGGCACGTCCGCGTATTTGAACGCATCAAAACGTACGCAGCGAACATCGCTGTGCCCGTCGATCTTGTTCTTGAGCAGGTTGGCAATTCCGCTCTTCCCGGACCCCCACGGTCCGTACAGGGCGATATTGGAAGGCATTGTTACTGTCGTAGCGAGGACCGCGAGTTGGTCGACGATTCCCGCGTGCGCGAGACGGTCATCTTTCACGGCCGCAAGTTCGCGGTCATCCAATAGGTCGTCGGGGTGCAGTTTGGGCTCCCCCGTTTGCTTGGAAGTTTCTCGCGACATGGATGTGCTCCGTCAATGGTTTTGAAGAGTGGAAATGCAGCTCGTCTATCTTGTACGGATCGTGCGCAGTTCGGAGGCCGCACACGCCGGTCGCCTACGTATCGCCAGGCTGGTTTAGTTTATCGGGACCGCTTCACGAAACCGTCTCAGTACCTTCTTGCACTTTCGGTGTGCATTATGACTATCGCCACCAGACAATCGCACCCCCCTCCGTTACAGGTTTCACCTGCGGAAATGCGATTTTTCGGATCCATTTTGACTGTCCGTAAAAAAATTCACTAAGGGGTAGTTTCCAGCCGACAGCATAGGAGCCTCGGGTCAGTTGCGACGAAAACCCTGCCAAACAATTCAGTGTGCATTTCGGGTAGCCGAGAACCCGCTGCTTCATGTCAAAGCTGTTTTCTCGCTGCAAGTTCCGATAAAGGGTGCTGCGGGCGACGTTCAACACTTCGGCGATTTCTGTCATTGATACGCCATCGCCGCGCATTTTGTTGGCTTGCCGTTTCTTCGCCGCGGTCAGCGAGGATGGCCGGCCTCCGACGCGGCCGCGATCGCGAGCTGCGGAGAGTCCTGCCATGGTGCGTTCGCGGATGAGGTTGCGTTCGAATTCCGCTAGGGCTCCGAAGATGTGGAAGATCAGCTTGCCACCGGGGTGTGGCCGTGTTGATCTCTTCTGTCAAGGATTTGAACGCCACCCCTCTCGCTTCGAGTTGGATGACCGTCTCGATCAGGTGAGGCAGTGAGCGGCCGAGTCGATCGAGTCGCCACACGACGGGTGTGTCACCCGGTCGGCAGTGCGTCCATGACGGCAGCCAGCTCCGGACGATCCGTCTTCGCTCCTGATGCTTTATCTGTCCATGTGCGGAAACAGCCGGCCGCTTTCAATGCGTCTTGCTGTAATTCCAGGTTATGGTCGGTGGTTGAAACCTGGCATAGCCCGAAAAGTCGCTCACAAGGGCACAGTGTTGCAGAACTCACCGACAGGCGAAGTTTCGGGACAAAAGCAGTGGGACGGGTTTTTGCAACACTCCCCCGGCCTGGTCACCTCATCTGATCGTCGTCGCCGTTTCGTGTCCGAGAAACGGACGATTGATGGACATACCAATTCGGGGCACTGTCGCGCCCGATCGGAGTCGAGCGAGACAAACAGGATCTAGTGAGAATCGAGCGTGCGTTCGCATACGAGGTTCCAGCCAGTCACTGAAACGAGGGCCCCGACCGCTGCCCCGAACAGGGTCCCCCCGATGATCATGCCAATGATGAATCGGGACACCGGGACCGTCTCGATATGGAACGATTGGAGATCGTGCGGCTGGTAGCTGGCTGTGTAGATCGTGAAGGGTTGGGAGACATACCACCACAACACGGCAGCACCAATGAGACCACACACCAAGCCGAATCCAGCGAAAACCAGCACAGTGACGGTCGTCGAGCGGCGTTGCGCCTTCAAAATATCTCTCCCAGGGCCACACACGCACGCTACCCAATGAGATTGATGAAGTCAGCTGGCAATAGCGGCGCGTCTAAGGTGAGGCCTCACAACCGCGAGGAGACCCTTCATGTTCGGATTCTTTAAAAGAGGCAGCGCGCAAGTTTATGAGTGCGGGTATGCGTACCCGGATCACAGCGCGCAGCCTCACTACCACGTAGGGCATCCACGTAAGAAGAGTCAGTCAATGACTAAAGGCACTGGCTCTTACGACGGTGACACCCTCCATGCCAACACCGGGGTCCCTCCCAACCTGCCAGGCACTAACAATCCGCCACTCGCCAGGGGTCAGTAGACAAGGACGACCGTCTCGTTTCCAACGATTCTGAGACCGAACACCCATCGAAGCTAGGTAGCGTGCGTTCATGAGCGTGGAACAGAACTGGCTGAGGCTTCACGATTGGTGCCTGCGGGAAGCCCCGACAACGGCCGCGGCGATTGACCCACCAGCGGGCCAAAGTGTCGTGGACAAGATCGAAGCATCGACCGGCAGAAAGTGGCCGACCGAACTACGGACATGGTTCGGTCTCCAGAACGGAAACCCGGACGGAAGGCACTCCGCCCTGATATTTCCGGAATACCAACCACTATCGTTGGATCACGTCGCATCTGTATGGGCATCGATGACAGCAATGTGGGCAGATACGACAGAAGCAGTCGGCGGCCTCAGCTTGCTCGACGAGCCTGCGGGGGAAGTCTCTGGAACTTACTTGTCCGCGTATATCCCCATCGCCTGCAACATTCAAGGCGATCTTTTGTTCGTCGATACCCGAGCCGGCGAATCCAACGGATGCGTACGCGGATTCATGGGAGAAGACAACGATCAGGGACAGAGTTGGCCATCAATCGACGCGCTCCTGGAGGAGGTTGTTGCTTCACTCGAACATGGACACCCATGTCGCGGTTGGGTTCCGACCATCGAAGAGGGCTGGCTGCACTGGGAATTTCCCTAGGCCTTCGCGATATCTCACCTGACATTGTCTCGGCAACGAATGTTTGCAAGACAACGCATGACCATGCATAACCTGCAGAACCGTTTCAAGGAGATAAACATCCCGGCGGCCTTCGACTACAACGACGTCGGCACCCGCTCCTGGGGATACTTACAAGACGCCTTCAACAAATCCTGGCCCATGCCCGGCACCAGTCCTGGTCTGTCAACCGCTGGTGGTGGCTCGTAACATCTACAGCTCGTGCACGATGAGAACTGTCGCGTACGCTTTTCGCCCAGAGCATCCAGGAAGGATCAAGGAGATTGAACCTAGAGTCGCAACGAGGATTTAGTAGTATGGACGTCAGTGGGTGGAGGCAGTTTGACCACGTAAGTCTTGAATTTCACCCTTCACTCACTGTTCTAACGGGTGCAAATGCGACGGGAAAAAGCACTGTATTGGGCATCCTAGCCCGGCATTTTAACTGGCAGCGGGCATACTCGACTGCCCCCTTCAGGAGCAAAAATAGTAATACGCGGTGGTCGCCCCTCGATTTGAGTATATGGAAACGGGATGACCGAAAACGGTCAAGCGACCCAAACTGGCAAACCATTGGGAATCTGACATACGGAACCGGTATCACTACCCAAATAAATGTTCCGGTTTCTGAACCCCAGCGGTCAAGGTCTCAATACGATCTGTTTTTAACCACGCAGCAGGCTGTGAATGGGGCTTATATAACCTCCCACAGGCCCGTTTCAGGAAATTACTCGCATGTGTCGTCTATACCTACGGAATTTGCGGACCCGAACACATTGTCGGACCAGTACACGAATGAGGTTCGCAATCAATGGTCCGGTGGATACACAGGAAAGACACCGCAACTCGTCTTGAAAGAGTCACTGATTGCTGCTGCTGCTTTTGGGGGTCGAGGCAATGAAGCGATGGACTACAATGAGGATGCTGACTCGATTTGGTCGGGATTCCAGCAGGTTCTATCACATGTCATTCCTCCTGCAATCGGTTTTAGAAGGATGCGTGCCCGTGTTCCTGACCTAATCATTGAAACTAAGTCTGGCGACTTCATTTTTGATGATGCCTCAGGGGGGCTTGCAGCAGTTATCGAGGTCGCTTGGCAGATCTTTCTACGTTCCCGCACTTACTCCAGCTTTACCGTTCTGCTTGATGAGCCGGAAAATCACCTGCACCCCAGCTTGCAGAGAGAAATCATACCGAGTTTACTTCGCGCCTTTCCAAAAGTGCAGTTCATAGTGGCTACGCACAGTCCGTTTGTAGTCACAGCGACCCCCGACTCTTACGTATATGCGCTTGACTATGGACCGAATGGGCTGGTTTATTCCCGGAAGCTCGACTACGCCAACAAGGCCGCGAGCGCTGACGAGACGCTTCGTCGCGTGCTGGGTGTCGAGAGCACCATGCCCGCTTGGGCTGAAACCAAATTCAGCCAAATCGTGTCCCAATATATGCATAGTCTACTAAACGATGAGAGATTACGAGCTTTACGAAATGAATTGAAAGCAAACGGGCTGGAGACCGAGTTTCCCGATGCTGTTGTTAGGTTGACCGATAATTTCGGAGATGACAGGGCGACCGAGTGAGGAATCTAACCAAAAACAAAGCTCCGGACATCCTGATAAAAAACGGTACTCAATGGACTGAAGAATATGTAAAACTTAAAGGTGGCAAAGATGAAAAATCTGCCGAGAAGTGGCGACACGCTGAAATAAAAGCAGCTCTTGCGGAAGAGTCTTTCGAAAAGTGCGTGTACTGCGAATCTATAATGGCAGACATTACCTACCCCCACGTTGAGCATATAGTCCCAAAGGGTAAGTTCCCGGAGTTGGCGCATGAATGGGATAATCTGACATGGTCATGCCCCCTCTGCAATAATAACAAGCGTGAGTATTATGATGTCCACGCGGCGATTTTGAATCCATTCGTTGACATTGTTGACGACCATCTTCGATTTCACGGCGATTTTGTGGATTTTCAGCTGGGGTCGATTCGCGGGGAGATTACCATAAATAAACTCGATTTGAATCGCATGACTTTGGTGGGAGCACGAATCGATCGACTCAAGAAGGTTAAGTCCATGCTTGAACGTTGGCACGGCGCGACTGGTGCGCACAAAGAGATGCTCGCGTCTGCGATAAAAATAGATTGCCTAGACGGCGAATTCAGAGCCACCGTTTGCGCATACCTTGCATCCTGGAAGTTCCCGCTCGTCTAGCCGGTTTGCCTGGAAATACGCTCGCAAGCTCGCTGCGGCGCGGTCTCGAAGGCGCTGTCGGCGTCGCTGCTAGTGCTCCTCATGGCGTCGAACATCTCAAGCACTCACTGACTTGACGTGGGCTGCGACGGTGTCACCGATACGGGTAGCGAGGTCGATGTCTTCACCCAAGGAAGCGGAAGCGTGGGCCGCTCCGACGGTGCCGGCGCACAAGTTCCAGGCGAGTCGATGTGCGGTGGGGGTGTCGGAGATTTCGCCTGTGCTGATGGCGGTGTCGACGATTTCACTAATGGCGTCCACCCAGTGCGCAAAGCCGTCGGCGTTGTCGATGGAGGGTTCGAGAGTGAGCTTCATGCCAGCACGCAGGTTGATGTCCTCGGTCATCTGTCGTACGAGGGATGTGAAGATCGCTGTCAGTTGCTCTGCCGCTGTACTGCTCGAACCGGGCGTTGCGTCGGTGATGGTTTCGTCGACGGTGCGCTTCCAGTCCGAGAGGAGTTGGTCGCCGATCGCTTCTTTGGATGGAAAGTGATAGTACATCGCGCCTTTGGCGAATCTTCCAGCGCGGGCGATGGTGTTCATGCTGGTGTGGCCGTACCCGTCGGTGTCGAAGTGACGGGCCGCAACGGTGATGATCGCGTCCCGTGTTCGCACTGTGCGGGCCTGGGGCGCCGCGTTTTTGCTGCCAGGGGCGCGGCCGATCCGGGGGCGGGTTCTCGCGGTGGTGTCTTCCGGCGTGTTCGCGACTCGATGGGGCTGCTCATAGTGATGTTCCTTCGATCATGCGGGCGGTAGCCGGATCAGGTCTGCACCACATCAGCAATCGCTCGTCGACGTGCAGGTGCGAAGGTCGTCGATCACGTGGAATCGTTCCGGTTCGCTGAGTAGAACCGACAGGGGTGAGAGGTTGCGCATTTCGCGGGCAGTCTCGGTATCGGAGGCTTCGATCTCGCGGACGGCGTCGAGGTCGTTGTTGCTCACGATGTGTTCCCATTGGTCGAGGCATCGGGTCAGTGAGGCGCCGGTGACGTGCTGGCGCAGTCGGTGCAGGCTTTGGTGGACCTGATCGGTGTCGAGGTTGAGGTGTTCGCGTTCGATTTTTTCGAGGACGGCGGTGTGTAGGAGCTTCTTGCGGATGACTTTGCGTGGGACTACGGACATCGTCAACTCCTTTCACGATGCTGCTTTGGTCGCCTACGACCTGGTAAAACTGCGTTCAATGTAGCGGATGCCCACCGCAGTCGGCGTCTACACTTGATTGGGGTTCTTCGTAGAATACGATGGTGTGATGTTGATTGGTTACGCACGATGCTCATCGTCTGGTGACGATGAGCAGGTTGAGCGTGACCAACTCGTGAAACTCGGGGTCGAGTCAGGTCGGATTCACGTCGATCATGGTTTGAGCGGTATCGATCGGCCGCGGCCGGCACTTGCGGCGGCGCTCGGTGCGGTATCTGCGCGTGACACGTTGGTGGTGACCTCGCTCGACCGGTTGGCGCGTTCGGTGCCGGATCTTTCGGATATCACTTCTGATTTGTCACGTCGGGACGTGTTGTTGATGGTCGACGGTGTCGTGCACGATCCGAAGGACCCGATCGGTGGGACGGTGTTTTCGATGCTGTCGACGACGTTCGCGCAGTTCGAGTCCGGTCTACTGCGGTTGCGACTGCACGAGAGTGTTGCCCAGCGGAAAGCATCGGGGGCGTTCAAGGGACGTAAGCCGAAACTCACGCCGGAGCAGCAAGCAGAGATGTTCGACCTGTACGAACGGCATGAATCTTCAGTCCCCGAGCTGATGAAACGCTTTTCTCTCTCTCAACCTGCGGTCTACCAGTACCTCACACGTGAGAGAACCCTTCGATCCTCACCGGAGCCACCTCCCGACCACTGACTGACACAACCAGAATCCCTTAGAGGGCAAGGCATCACGAAGTGGTGTCGCGGCAGACCGTTTGTGTGCTGTTCGCTTTGTCCTATGTTCAGGCGTTGCGGTGTGGGCCGATGAGACTGTCGAGGTAGGCGACTTGGGCGTCGAGACCGGCGCGCACGTCGTCGATGTCGTCTCGCATGCGTTGGTGTGGCCGGCGGCGTAGTCGGATCCGATGATCTGCCCGAAAATCCGGTCCACGTCCGCGGCTCCTGGTGCCAGCTCGGTCACTGACTGCAGATTGTTCAGTGCAACCCCGATCGGGGCGAGGGCTTGTTCGTAGGCGCGTAGCGCGACGACCCGGTCGACAAGGGCGGCTTCGACGCGTGCGGCGGCGACGTGCCGGCGGTCCCACTCTGCCCTCGCTTTGGCGAGTTGGTCGGTTCCGTCGTCTGCCGGCAGCGTTGGTGTAGTGGACCGTAGGCGTAGGAGTTCGTGTGCGGCGGCCGCGATCATGTGCAGTTCGATGGTGAAACCGAAAACGGAGCGGTGTCCGTCGAGCATGGGGTGTGTCCAGGATAGGTCGGAGATGATCCGTGCGACAACATTTTCCGCGATCACGACGAGTCGGATCTCGGGGCCTTCCTCGCGCAGCGGCCAGTGCAACGAGGAGTACGCACTGCGCAGTTCCTCACGCTGCTGCGTGGTCAGTTTTGTGAAGCCGCGAGGTTTCCTGTGAGAGTGCGCCACCAGCTCGGTTGGGCGACAAGTTCGTTCGGGTCGACGATCGTGCTCGAGAGTGCCGCGGCGGTGGACTGCGTGGAAGCACTGACGACTGCCCAGTCAAAGACTGCGGTGGTGAGTGGGGATCGGCGAGGGAAACCGAGTCGCCACCATCGACCCGGCGACCAGATGGCACCGGTTCCTCCCGAGCCAACGGACCGACGAGATCGCTCATGCACTGCGCAAACACACCGAGGCAGTGGTGTGTCAGATTCCGGTCCGGATCGATCCGGCTCACCGCGATCCAGCCCTGCGCGCGTGACCCGGCACTCAGAGCGAAGTCCCGAACAACATGCCGAGCAGATACGTAGCGCCTGCGGCGCCGTAGCCGATCGCAAGTTGGCGTAGTGCCCGCTTGAACGGCGGCCCGCCCGACAGCAACCCGACCACAACGCCGGTGGTCAGCAATGCGATACCCACGAGAACGGACGCGACGATCAGGGCTGTCATACCTTCGAGGCCGAACAGATACGGCAACACCGGAATGATTGCGCCCGAGGCGAAGAAGCAGAAACTTGCCGCCGCTGCGCCCAACCCGGTTCCGACGGCTTCATGGTCGTCGACAACGTCCGCGGCGCCGAAGGTGCTGTTCGCGAGGACCTCGGCGGCACGCTGGTCTGCTTCCTCGGCGGACATGCCGCGGGCCCGGTAGACCAGAGCCAATTCGTTGGCGTCGACGTCGAGCAGTCCCACAGCTTCGCTGGCGGCGGGACCGGGATTGGAGGCTTCCAACAACTCTCGCTGCGAGCGGACGGAAACGTACTCGCCGGCTCCCATCGACAGGGCGCCGGCCAGAAGCCCGGCCATGCCGGTGATCAGAACGATCTGGTTGGAGACGCCGCTACCGCTGATGCCGAGAACGAGCGCGAGATTGCTGACCAGGCCGTCGTTGGCCCCGAAGACGGCGGCACGAAATGTCCCGGAAAGTCTGTTCCGACCCCGAGCGGCCAAGGCGCGCACCACTTCTTCGTGGATCTTCTCGTCCGCGCCCATCGATGCGGTCGCGTCGGCGTCGTTTGGATAGGGGGATCGCGTCTCCGCGCGCTGGGCGAGAGCGAGCACGAAGACGGAGCCGAAGCGTCTGGCCAGAAAACCCAGTATCCGAGTGCGGATATCACCGCGAAGTGGTTTGCCGACGTGATCGCCGAGTAGCGCTCGCCAGTGCGCCTCGTGTCGGCCCTCCGCGTCGGCCAGTGCGAGAAGGATTTCGCGCTCCTCGCCGCTGCGTCTACCCGCCAGGTCGCGGTAGACGGCGGCCTCGGCTTGTTCGTCGGCGAGGTATCGTCTCCAGCGCTTGACATCCCGAGGATCTGGATCGGGTCGTGCAGCCGGAACTGTGGACATCGTGTTCCCCTTCCGGTGAGGCGGTCACGCTTCGAGTACGCGATCCATCCACGTCGTCAGATCGTTGATGACGTCGCCGCGGTTGGTCTCGTTGAAGATCTCGTGCCTGGCACCCGGGTAGGTGTAGTAGGTGACGTCTTCGATTCCGGCCGAGTTGTACCGCTCGACGGCGACGTCGGTACGGCTCAGCGCGGCGTTGAGGGGATCCGAGGTGCCGACGAACACCAGGATCGGAAGGTCTTGGCGCACGCTGTCGACGTCGACGAACCTCGGCCCGGCAGCGATAAGTCCGCCCATGCCGGCGTCGTCGAGGCTGAAACCGCACAGCGGATCGTTGATGTACAGATCCACCTGCGCGTCGTCGCGGCTGAGCCAGTCGTGCGGCGTACGGGCCGGTTCGAATTCGGCATTGAACTGGGCGAGGACGTCCGGGCCGTCGTTGACGAGGCTCTCGATGAGTTGATCGACCGCGGTGGTCCCTGACAGTGCGACGGCGTCGATGAGATGCGAATGATCGAGGATGTACTGCTGCGAAGCGAACGAACCGAGGCTGTGGCTGAGCAGTACGACGGGCAGGCCGGGGTGTTTGTCGCGGATGATGCCCGTGAGAGTCACCATGTCTGCCACCAAGCGGTTCCAGCCGTCGTCGCCGATGTTGCCGGGGCCGGCGTGCATGCTCTCACCGTGGCCGCGGTGGTCAGCCGCGTAGACGTGAAAACCGCGAGCATTCAGGGCTTCGGCAACGTGTGCGTAGCGTTTTGCGTGCTCACCCATACCGTGCGCGAGTTGAACAACCCCTCGAGGTTCCTGATCGGTGGGCCATTCGTGGACATGAATGACCACTCCGTCGTCGCTGGTGAAGGTGAACATTCGCTACTCCCGGTAGTCGCGATCCGGACAGGTCATTTCTCATGCTAGATCCGCAGCGGCAATCCATCCGGGAAGTAGGTCCTGATCACCGGCGAGCCTGATTCGTTTCTGCACATCCGGCTTCAAACTCGGATATACCGGACACGGATGTTCCGGAGCCAGTTGTCGACCAGCCTGAGGAGTACAGAGCGATGAATTCGAACCGCATGCGCAACGTCGGCTTGTTGGCGGCTCCACTTGCGGCTCTCGCCCTTCTCAGCGGTTGCGGCTCGGATGAAACGGGAACGGCCGAGAGTTCACCGGCACCCACCTCAACGACGACCGCCTCTTCGCCGACGACCTCGGCCGGTACCGCTGCACCGTCGACGACCCATACCGATCACACCCAAACCACAACCTCGACGGCACCCAATCCCGAGGGTTGCGCGATCGGGGAACTGAACGTCACCCTCGGCCAACCGAGCGGCGCCGCCGGTTCGGTGGAGCTTCCGGTGGTCTTCACCAACACGGGCGGCCGCACGTGCACGCTCGACGGTTTCCCCGGCGTCTCGTATGTCACGGGAGCGTCCGGAAGCGAAGTGGGTGCTGCCGCCGGCCGCTCCGGATCCGGATCACTCGTCTCCCTTGCCCCTGGCTCTGCCGCAACGTCTTTGGTGCGAGCTACGAACGTCGAGAACTACCCGGCAGATCAGTGCGGCGTGACCGACGTTGCGGGACTGAAGGTTTACCCGCCCAACAGCTACGACTCGGTCTTCCTCGCCTACCCCACCAAGGGTTGCTCGATGACCGGCGCGAACATCAACCAACTGACGGTCGCGCCGGTCGCCCGCTGAGTCACGGCTTGAGGCGTCGTAGACCCCAGAGCGCAGGCAGGAGGAACAGGCCTGAAAGGATCAGGACGAGTGCAGCTTCCGTGAACTGGAAACGCCAGAACCGATCAGCTGAGTGGTAGCGAACTTCATAGTGGTCGACGCCGTGTTCCCGCAAACAGATCTCCATCTCTCTGTTCTGCTGCGCTGAGAGCACATCCATGCGGAGGCTGTACTCGGCGCCGGTCTCCTCCGGGCGCTGGTCGTACGGGTTCTCATCGCCTGATCCACCCCACATGCACTCGTCGTATCCGATGTCGACCCAGTTACCTCGGACGTCGACATATCCCTGGGCGAGTTCCCAATTGACCGCGGGGATACTGGTATCGCTCGAATAGTAGGAACTGAATCCGGCGACGGGTGATGTTCGAACACTCGGCTCGGCGTAATCGGGTCGTGCAACCAACTGAAATCCTGCCAGGATCGCAACAACACCGACCATCGTGATCGCCATTGCGCCGATCGAACTACGCACCAGCAAAGCCAGTGCTGCTCCGAGCATGAGTGCCATGAATGTGTATGCACCCAAGACCAGTCCGCTGGATTGAAAGAGCGGATACGACAGGTTCGATATCTCGACGAAAGTCGAACGCCCGGAAACAAATGCATACCGGGAGTTGTCCGGGAGCGATCGAGCCCATTGCAATGCAAATCCAAGCAATGCCGAAGCCACAGAAATCGGCAGGAAGACAATCAACACCCGGGTCCAGAACCAACGAGTCCGACTGACCGATTGAGTAAGCCCCAATACGTGTGTTCCCTGTTCGACATCCCGCGAAAACACGGTGACACCGATCAACACGCCAAGGAACACCGGCAGAGCCGTCGCAACCACTGTCGTCAGGGTGAGTGCAGTCTCTGCCGTGCAGATCGCGGTGATGTCGTCGAAGCAACTGAGTGGCGATCCGAAGCGTTGGGTTTGTCCGCTGCTCTTGATGATCGCACCACTCGACAAGACAATGACTGCTAGTGCCGCGATGAATCCCAATGACACAAGGAGCGACGTCCGGTGATGCCGCCACGTAACCCAGATCATGCCGCCACCATCGTTTCTGCGCTCAGGTGCCCGAGCACCACGTCGTCGAGAGTTGCGTCGTCGATCACCCAGCCGTCCCGAGGGCTCGGACGCACGCCCTCCACCACATGAGAATTCGACCGCATCCCCTTGTCGGTATGGATGACCGCACCGGCGCCGACCACGTCCGAAGGATCGCCGTCGCCGATCAATACGTAATGGGCAGCGATCAATTCATCCAACGGTCCGGACAATCTCGCGTTTCCACCGCCCAGTAGAAGTAGTCGATCCGAGACATCCGCCAGTTCGGAGACGATGTGTGAAGACAACAGAACCGTGGTGCCGTACTCGGCAACGTCCTCGAGCAGGGTGGTCGCAACGGACCGCCGTGCCACCGGATCAAGATCCGCCAAGGGCTCGTCGAGAAGGAGCAGTTGCGGCCTGCGCCCGAGCGCCAAAGCCAGTGCAACCCTGGTTCGTTGACCTGGTGACAGAGTCTTCGACTTTGCATCGAGAGAAATTCCAGCGCGCTCCACCAGATCCAGAGCGTACTTCGCATCCCACTCGTCGTTGGTGTATGCACCGAATCGAAGGAGTTCTGCAACAGTGAATTTGGGGTACAGCGGCTTGTGCTGAGCGAGGTAGGACAGGCCTGGGCAGATGCCGTCCTGATCCGGCGTGCTACCCAGGACCGAGATCGAACCATGGTCAGGCATCGTCAACCCGACAGCCAGGGACATCAGCGTGGACTTACCGGCGCCGTTCACCCCGACCAAGGCAGTGATGCTTCCTGTTGCGACCTCGAAAGTGCAGGCGTCGAGCACCTTCTTCTTGCCGAAGCGCTTGTCTACGTCCTGCATCGTGAGCGCCGATTCTTGCTCAGTCATGATGTCTCCCCCTGCTTTCCGGACGGATCCGTTTCGATGAACGTCTTCTCGAGTTCCAAACTCACCAGTGCTTCGATGTCCGTGCGCTCGAGTCCAGCGGCCACGGCATCTGCCACCCAACGCGCCAACTCGCGCCGTAGCGCAGAGCTTTCCGCCATACCGGGCTTGGCCAGGGACTTGACGACGAACGTGCCCAATCCAGGCCGCGGAGCAACAAGTCCGTCGCGCTCGAGTTCCTTGTAGGCCTTCAGGACTGTGTTCGGGTTGATCGCGAGCGCTCCCACGACGTCCTTGGCTGTGGGCAGCCGATCCCCGACTTGGAGATCACCGAGCCTGAGCGCCTGCTTCACCTGAAGGACCAATTGCACGTATGTGGGAATGCCGGATCGGCGGTCGATACGGAAGTCGATCATCCGAACCCTTTCACTAGTTCATTAGTGGAATAGATATTTACCCTGCCTTGACCTCCCGGGTCAAGCCCGACGACCCCTGTAAAGTGCAGATGCCCCGGTTCACCGGGGTGCCACGCTGCTCGTGTGAAGTTCGGTGAAACCCCGGCACTGTCGACGCAACTGTGAATTCGCCCGTCACTACTCGAGGCGAACGAGTCAGGTCACCGGCCTCGTGGCGACACGATGGTTCTCGGACGAAGGACCGCTCGTGGCGCTTCCCCTCGCGGCCGCGCTGCTCGCGACCCTAGTCCACTAGCGGAGGGGTGGCTGTGAGTAGTCGGCCGACACGTAGATTCAGATCCGTACTTGCAGCGCTGACGGTGAGTACCGCGCTGCTTGTCGGTGCCTGCAGTAGCTCGACATCCGACGCACCCACAACGACAGCCGCCTCGGACGGTTCGTTCCCGGTGACTGTTGTTTCCGGTCCTACGGATTCCGGCACGGACATCACCATCGAGTCACGTCCGCAGTCGATCGTGTCACTCAGTCCCAGCGCCACCGAGACCCTGTGGGCCGTCGGCGCGGGCGATCAGGTGAAGGCCGTCGACAATCAGTCCGACTACCCAGCCGGCATCCCGATCACCGATCTCTCGGGCTTTCAGCCGAACGTCGAAGCCATCCTCGGTTACGCACCGGATCTGGTGATCGCGTCGGACGACATGAACGATCTTGTCTCCGGACTGCAGAAGGCGAAGGTGCCGACGCTCCTGTTACCGGCAGCGACCAGCATCGACGACGTCTACGCCCAGATCGAGCGCGTCGCGAAGGCCACCGGCCACGAGGACAAGGGCACCGAAGTTGTCGCCACCATGCGCTCGGACATCGACGCCGCTGTCGCCAGTGTTCCTGCGCGCCAACAGCCGCTGACGTACTTCCACGAACTCGACTCCTCGCTCTACACCGTCACGAGTTCGAGCTTCGTCGGGCAAATCTACTCGTTGTTCGGCATGAAGAGCATCGCCGACGCCGCCGGGCAGGGTGACTATCCGCAGTTGTCCGCCGAATTCGTGGTACAGGCCAATCCCGATCTCATCTTTCTCGCAGACTCCCAATGCTGCGGAGCGACAGCAGAATCCGTCGCCGCTCGACCCGGTTGGAGCGGCATGAAGGCTGTCACCGGTAACCAGATTCATGTGCTCGACGAGGACCTCTCGAGCCGGTGGGGACCCCGAGTCGCCGATCAGGTGAAGGCTGTCGCGGCCGTCGTTGCCCAAGTTCCCACGGCCTGAGTGCTCGATGATCAAAGCCGGTATCTCCCAACATCGAACCGTCGTTCTGCTCGGCGCCGCGCTGATTCTGTGCGCTGCCTTGCTGATCGGTGTTCTGGTGGGGCCGGCCGGTTTGACGCCTGATCGGACCATTCTCGAACTTCTGGACGGAATACCCGGCATCAACATCGATTCCGGTCTCACCGCGACACAGCAGGCGATTCTCTGGCAGATCCGGCTTCCGCGAGTAGTCCTGGGCGCGTTGGTCGGAGCAATGTTGGCCGTGGCCGGCGCCGCCTACCAGGGCGTGTTCCGAAATCCCTTGGCGGATCCGTATCTCCTCGGCGTTTCCAGCGGAGCCGGACTGGGCGCAACCCTCGCCATCGTTTCGGGCGGAGCGCTGGGCATGTTCGGAATTCCCATGGCCGCCTTCGTCGGTGGCGTGCTGGCAGTGTTCGCCACCTATACGCTCGGCCGAAGCATAGGCGGGCCGCAGAACGCGGTAGTCATCATCCTCGCCGGTGTCGCAGTCGCAGCGTTCGCGAATGCAGCGCAGACTTTTGTCCAGCAGCGGTTCGACGATTCACTCCGCGAGGTCTATTCCTGGCTGCTCGGCGGATTGTCCACCGACGGTTGGTCGGAAGTTCTGGTTGTCTTGCCGTACGTTGCCCTGGCATCTGCCGTCATCCTGGTACACCGACGCGTACTCGACGTGATGGCCGTAGGTGACGTCGAAGCCGCCAGCCTCGGCGTCGACCCGGCCAGATCACGCCTGGTACTGGTGCTCGCCGCAACTCTGGGAACGGCGGCGGTCGTGAGTGCAAGTGGACTGATCGGCTTTGTCGGAATCGTTGTTCCCCATGCGGTTCGACTGGTCGTCGGCCCGTCGCATCGACTGCTTCTCCCCCTGTCACTCATGCTCGGAGCGGCGTTTCTCGTCCTCACCGACGTTGCCGCCCGCACGGTCATGGCACCGGCCGAACTCCCCATCGGGGTTGTGACCGCGATGATCGGCGCTCCGTTCTTCCTTCTGGTTCTGCGCCGCAGTCGGGTTTCGGCATGACCGACAGCGCAGTCCGGTGCCGCGGCCTCCGAGTCAACCTCGGCGGCAAGGACGTCGTCGACGGCATCGATCTCGATGTGACACCCGGTGATTGGGTTGCCGTGGTCGGGCCGAACGGCGCAGGCAAAACGACCTTGATGCACGCCCTCGCCGGATTGATTCCGTCCACCGGTGAACTCTCGGTCGGGGGACTCAGCCCACGCAATTCCAGCCGCAAGGCCACGTCAGCCGTAGTCGCGCTGATGCCGCAACGCCCGGTGGTACCCGAGGGCTCAACGGTTAAGGAACTGGTTGCGCTCGGCCGCACTCCCTATCTACGACGCTTCGGAACCGAAACCGCCACAGACCGTTCGGTGATTTCCTCGGTGATCGACAGGCTCGACCTCACCGAGTTCGCAGATCGACGAGCCACCGAACTTTCCGGCGGCGAATTGCAGCGCGTGGTCCTCGCTCGGGCATTGGCTCAAGAACCTCAGGTACTGCTCCTGGACGAACCCACCAGCGCCCTCGACATCGGTCACCAGCAGCAGGTTCTCGACTTGGTGGAGGAACTGCGAGAAACCGACAACATCACAGTCATCGCAGCGATGCACGACCTCACTCTCGCAGGGCAATACGGGCGACGAATCGTGTTGCTGGACAAAGGCAGCGTCGTCGCCGACGGCACACCCTCAGCGGTGCTGCAAGCAGACCTCCTCGGCCGTGTGTACGGCGCTCGGGTCGAAATCCTGGACCGGCCCAGTGGTCCCATAGTTGTTCCGATTCGGCAGGAAGGCCCCCGCTGATGGAACTGGTGATGCTCGGCACCGGTGCTGCCGACGGTTGGCCGAACCCGTT
Organism: Rhodococcus sp. NPDC055024; assembly: GCF_053608585.1. Taxonomy (NCBI): domain Bacteria; kingdom Bacillati; phylum Actinomycetota; class Actinomycetes; order Mycobacteriales; family Nocardiaceae; genus Rhodococcus; species Rhodococcus sp. NPDC055024. Next base: position 1,308,837 of record NZ_JBSGVT010000001.1, on the reverse strand, counting down.
CTGTACTTGCCCTTCCTGCCTGGCGGCATTGTCGAATGGCACCATTCGCGGACACACCGCCGCCTTGCTGGACAACCGCATCCTGTTGGACTGTGGGCCGGAAGTACCGCGTGCCGCGTCGCGATTCGGTCGCACATTGGCGCACGTCGAACACATTCTGCTGACGCACTCTCACCCCGACCATCTGGGCCCGATGGCGTTGCTGTTCCGATCCTGGGCCTCTCGCGCCGAACCGCTACAGGTTCTCGGACCACCCGACGCGCTCGATCTTTGCCGAGACTGGGTGGGTCCAGGCGATCCGGTGACCTTCACGCCACTCGAGGCCGGCCAGTCGATCATGTTGGGCACCTATCGGGTTCGCACACTCGAAGCCGAACACGAAGTACCCACCCTTCTCTACGACATCACTGACGCATCCGGATCCCGAATCTTCTGGGCCACCGACACCGGGCCTCTGCCCGAATCAGCTTTCGACGCCCTTGCCGACGCACGTTTCGACGCCATCTTCCTCGAAGAGACCTTCGGCTACAAGACCGACCACGGCACCGGGCACCACGATCTGCCGAGTTTCGCGGAGACGGTGTCGCGACTACGCAACTACGACGCGATCACCGATCGAACCGATGTGGTCGCCGTACACCTCGGGCACCACAACCCGGTCGAAAACGAACTCGCGGAGGCACTTCGCGTGTCCGGGGCGCGAGCGGTTCCCGATGGAACTGCGCTCGAGATCGGGGTAGGACAGAGCCATCGAACTCTCGTGACCGGTGGCGCCCGCTCGGGCAAGTCCACCTACGCAGAGGGCTTGCTTGCCGGCTACCGGCACGTCACGTACATCGCCACCGGGGATCCGCAGGACGACGATCCCGACTGGATCGAGCGAATTGCGTCGCATCGCGCGCGGAGGCCGTCGACGTGGACGACGGTAGAGACCTCCGAGGTGGCCGAAATTCTGTCAGGCGCAACAACACCGATCCTGATCGACTGCCTCGGCACGTGGTTGACCGCACGCCTGGACCGACATCAGGCATGGACCACAGAAGATCTCAGCGGCGTCCACACAGATATCGACGTCTTGGCCGACGCCTGGGCCGCCTGTCCGGTACCGATTGTCGCCGTCACCAACGAAGTCGGAAGCGGTCTGGTCCCGGACACGAAGTCCGGGAGGTTGTTCCGTGATCTGCTCGGTCTGCTGAACAGCCGCGTCGCCGCTGCATCCGAGTCGGTGGTTCTGATGACCGCCGGACTCCCCCAGCACCTGCGCGGGTGACGTCAGAGCAATCCGGTGAGCTGGCGCGCACAATCGAATAGAAAGCCGACCAACTCTCGATCGCCTTCAGTCACTCGTCCGCTCGCGCCCTGGACGCACAACCCGCCGGCCACCTGGTCCGCATGATCCCGAACGGGCACCGCCAAGGCGGATCTACCCAGACGACACTCCTGGTTCTCGAACGCAAATCCTTGCCGTCGAACAGACCTCAGCTGTTCAGACAAAACTTCGAAGTCACCGATCGTGAACTCCGTGACCTGGCGTAGGTCCAAGCCCGGCAGCAACCGCTCGTCATGCGCCAACAACACCTTCCCCAGCGCATTCGCGTGAAGGTTCTTCGGCAGTGCCGCTATTCCGATGATCTCGTGGTCCGGATCCTTGTCGACGAACCTCAAGCGCCCACCGGCGAATGACGCGACGTGCAATCCGAATCTCGTGTGTGTCCGCATGTCTTCGACGCGCTCGTGCAGGGTCGGCGCCGGACCGCTCGCCGACGCTGCATGTGAGAGCTCGGCAGTTCGACGCCCCAGCGCAAACCCGGACAGGTCTGGCACCCGCACCAGAAAGCCCTCGGCTACCAGCAGATTGAGCATTCGATACGCCGTAGCCGAAGGGACGCCTGCAAACGTGGCGATCTCCTTCGCAGTCGTTCCCGGCCCCAAGTGAGCTACAGCCTCGAGCATCCCGAGTGCCTTCTGAACCGCACGCGGTTGTTGCCCGCTGAAGTGAGTCTCTTCGCCGATCCTTTTGCCTGATCGCGGATCAGCGGTTGCACGGTCCGCGGTCACCACCCATGCTCCGGCGAGTTACCTTCAGCGGTATCGCGATCCGGGACAAGTCGTCTTCGCCCGTCACCGTCGATCAGCAGTGTGCCGGCACCGGGCAACAGGTCTGCCGTTTCGACGCTGTCGAAGGCGCCCACCATCAGAAGGCTTGCAGGTCTGGCTCTACGGAGCAAGGCGCTCCACACGGTCCCCGACGCAGCGACAACAAGAGCTGCGATCGGCAAGGCCCACATCCCGTGTACCGCACCGTCGAGCACGATGTAGACCAGTAGACCGGCGCCGGCAGCGCTCACGGACACGGTGCATATCCGGGTCAGTGACGTGTGTTCGCCGATTCGGCGCAAGAACTTCCACGAAGCAAAGGCCACCAGGGTGTAAGCGCAGACCAACGCTGTCTCGACTACCCCGTCGAAGGATCCGGAATCGTCGCGAACCGTATCGGAGTAGACGAATACTCCCACCGCGCTTGCCGCGACGAACGCAAGTACCGCGACGTACGGGGTACGAAATCGTCGGTGCACAAGGGCAAGCGGCGACGGCAGTACCCGTTCGATCCCCATCGAGTACAGCAACCGCGAGCCCGCCTGCGCACAACCGAGGGTCGACGCGAACCAGGAACACGTCATTCCGATCTTGACCGCCAGAACCACTTCCTCGCTGGCTCCGGATGCCGTTCCTTCGAAGTACGCTCCGACGATCGTTGCGCCGTGACCGGTCATCGCCGCCCAGGCCGCAAAAACGAAGAGAACCCCGCAGATGATCGGCGAAATGAGGACCGTGCGCGTGACGCTGATGAGTGGTCGTTTTGCTTCCGGACCGAAGAAGGCCGAACTCTCGAAGCCCGCCATGCTCAGTACGGTCAGCATGGCGAGAAACGGCACAGCGCTCAGCGACGGGTTCGGCAGGGCAACAGCAGTTGTCGCGCTGGTGTGCGTCGCCAGCATGACCACGACTATCAGAATCAGCGAGCAAGCCTCGACAACGAGGATCGCTCGGGTGGCGAACCGAACGCCTCGCACTGCAATCCACGCGACTGCAAGGGCAATCGCCACCGTCGTGATGACCGTCGCGGCAGTCCCTCGCACGTCGAGTCCGATAAGGGCGACGGTATCCAGCAGACTCGGAACCGCCTGGGAGAAAACCGATACCGAGATTCCGAGGTAGCCGAGCACCAAGGCGGCACCCGCCGTCAGTGTCGCCCGGATACCGGAGCCCTGAAAGACGAAGCTGTACAACGATCCTGCTGCGGCCAGTCTCCGCGTGAACTGAGTGATGCAGAACGCAACGAGAAACACGGCCGAAGTGGTCGCTGCGATCGCAGCCAACCCGACGTAGCCGGGACTGTAAGTGATCATCCACAGGGCGATGAACACCATCCCGGTTGCCGGCGCGATCGTGGAGAGCGATTGTCCCAACAGGTCGATCGGGGTCAGACGTCCCCGTCCGAGACCGCGGAGCGGGGAGAACACGGGCTCACTGTGTTGATCCGCATTCTGCGCTCGCGCGATCGCTGCACGCAGTGCCGCACTCACGGCCATGTCTCACCGTCCGTCGCGTCCGGGCCCGAACCTACGAGCGAATTGTCAGAATTCGGTCAAGTTAGTCCGCTTATGTTTCGGCGCAGTTTCCACGATGGCGCGCACAGAACTTTCAAGTGAGAATCCGACTTTGTTTGCCACCCAGCATCGTGCGGGATCAATAGTGGCCCGTGGTGTCCCAAGCCTACGAGCGGCGCTTCCACCTGCTAGTTCTCCACTTCTCACACGAAAACTGCTCTCTCAGTTGCACCTCGTCCAGGCGTATCGCGGTCGACGCGGGTTCGCAGCACTGCCCGTACAGGATGTGTCCCACACACCACCGGCCCTGCCGAACAGAACGGAGGAAGCATGGACTTCGTCAGCGCCACCACTGCGGCGATCATCGGATTTGTACTACTGCTCGCCGGCATTCCCAAGCTGAACGACCACGACGGGGTACTCAGTTCCGTGCGCGGTTACAAAGTGCTGCCGGCGCGACTCGAAGTTCCGATCGCTCGCGCCCTCCCCGTCGCCGAGTCCGTCGTGGGTGCCCTGCTGGTTCTCGGCGTTGTCCATCGACTCGCAGCCGTGGCCGCTGCCGTGATGTTCGCGTCGTTCTTCACGGGTCTCACGATCAATCTCCTACGCGGCCGACGCGATCTGGACTGCGGTTGTTTTGCATTCGGTGTCGGCAAGATTCCGCATATCGGGTGGTTCCACGCCGTTCGCGCCGGGACACTCGCGGTGATATCCGTGGCCGTGTCGGTCGCCCCCAATCAAGTCGAGATCGGCGTCCAGATCGTGGCGGCAGCCTTCGGATTCCTCCTCGTTCTGGCTGGAGTTGCTCTCGCACAAATTCGTTCGGTCGTCCATCTAGGGCGACGCCCGGTCGACGACTACCTGTCGAGTGCCTCGATCCGACTCCGCACTGCCGAAACCGCATCCCGGTACGGCTCGTGAACCACACCCACAGCCCCGAAAACTCGAAGGCAGGACTACTACGATGACCACTTTCCTACTCGTCGCGACCGTGATCCTGGTGATCGCCGTAGCCGTACTCTTCTTGATGGTTCTTGCCCTGGCCCGTGAAATCGGCCGCGTACAAGTACGTCTCGGACCGCTCGGCGCCCGCATGATGGATACCGGGCCCAAGGTCGAACAAGTCGGCCCGTCGTTTGCCGGTCTGATCGACCAGGAGGGACGAATCGTCGGAGTCGGCGGTCACCGCGACAAGCCGCAACTCCTGCTGTTCACCGCACCGAGCTGCTCGACGTGCAAGAGTCTTCTTCCCGGCGTAAGGGCAATGGCCCGAGCTGAATCCGATCTCGATGTGGTGATCATCTCCGACGGAACACCCGAAGAGCACCGTGAGTTCCTGGCCGGCAGCGGGATCGGTTCCGAGCTCAGCTACATCGACGCCCGAGACGTCGGCATCGCGTACCAGGTGGGTACAACTCCCTACGGAGTGATTCTCGACGAGCACGGCAAGATCCGAGGAAAGGGCCTGTGCAATCACATGGCTCAAGTGGAGAGCCTGCTCAATGCACTCGAATCCGGTACCCCCTCACTCCAGCACCTTCATGCCCAGGCGAAATCCGGCAGCGCGGCCTGATCTTCCTGCACAGTTCGATCCTCTTCACGAATCAGGAGAAAATCGTTGGACGACAATAAATTCCCACAGCACAACATGACGGAGAATCGATATCCCGTCGACGAGGCGACAGTTCAGGCCCAGGCCGAATGGATGGCGGGCCAGGGCGGCTCGCTCACCAGCCGAACGGGGCGCAAACTCTCCGAACGAGTTTCGCGGCGCTCGATGATCAGTCGAATCGGCAAGTGGACCATGGGTGTGTCAGGGGTGGCACTGATCAGCACGCTTCCCGTGACTCGCAGCGCCTTCGCCCAGGAGCCCGAAGTTCCTGCGCCGGCGCCCGGGTCGGAGCCTCTTGTCCCCGTCTACGACGGCAAGGATCCAGCCGAGTGCGAGTACTGGCGCTGGTGCAACATGGACGGAACATCCTGTGCCGCATGCAACGGCGGCGGTGTCACCACCTGTGCGCCCGGCAGCAAACCCGGCGCAGAGTTCTGGGTCGGATGCTGCACCAACCCTGACACCGGCAAGACCTATCTGATCGCCTACTACGACTGCTGCGGCGCGCCTTCGTGTTCCAACGCCTTCTGCGGCGAACCGGACATGCAGGCCGTGATGTACAACCCGGTCTCCGGAAGCTACGACCAGGAAATCATCTGGTGTGTCTCCGACGAGTCTCAGGCATACACCTGCACGATGGCGCCCATCATCGGTGAGGACTGTCAGACTCGACCCGCCGAGCGCCCCAAGGTCGGTGCCGGATCATGAGCAGTTCACTAACCCGAAAACTGGCGCGCCCAGCCGTTGCCGTCATTCCACTCACCGTCGTGCTCGCGCTGGCCGGATGCAGTTCGTCCGACAACGACGAACCCTCCAGCGCAGGCGATGTCACCTATCCGACAGTTCCGTTCACCGCCCCGGGCGAGGGGATCTCACTCGGGCACGACGATCAGGAAATCGGCGATACCATTCCCGAACCACTGCACGTCGGTTCGATCACGCCGATCGCAGCTGACCGCCTGCTGGGCGTCGAGGGTGGATTCGGCCAGCTCGAGCTCAGTGTCAATGTGATCGATCCGAAAACCGGTGTGGCCGAGAGTCGAATTACCGTCGGTCCGGGAATCTGGGATCCGGTCATTCACGGATTTGTCGGAGATTCTGCCGAAGACCCTGCGGTTCTCGCGGCGGAGGTGTGGCGTCCCAGAGGTTCTCGCGGCGCAGCAGATTTCACGGTCAGCACCTACTCGGGCAACCTGCTGGAACCCGCCGAGGTCATGCTTCCGGACGTCGCACGCGTGCATTCCCGTCCCGGCTCCAATGCCGTGACCTCCGACGGCAAGTTCTTTGTCACCTGGGATGACGGGTTGTACGGCATCCGGGTGGTCGACCTCGAGAAGAAGGAAGCGACCGGTGCGCTCCAGATAGTCGGTTGTGGCCCGTTCACGTGGATGGTCGGGCACGAGTTGTACAGCGTGTGTGAGGACACCCGAGAACTGCTGCACGTCACGATCGGTGACGACGGTGTTCCGAAGGAAACCGCCCGAAGCAAGGTCCTACCCGAGGATTTTGTCTCCACCCGCAAGGTCACGTGGGCATCGGAAGCACAAAAAGCGTTGCTGGTCAGTGAGAACGGCGATGTCTACGTTTTCGACTTCTCCAACGGACTGCCTCAGGAAGTTGTCAAGCCGATCGGGAACGCCGGGCAGGATTCGGGTCGATTCTCGGAGAACGTCATCAACGCCGACGCAACCCGGCTCGCAATCGCGTACACGGACACGGCCATTCATCCGGACTCCGCTCGCGGAGGCTCACTGGTCAAGATCGACTTGTCCGACGCCGCGAACTACGCCCCGGTGAAAAGCCTGACGCTCGCAGACCTCGGCCTGACGGACATCAAGAGCATGACCTTCTCCGTCGACGGCGCCACGTTCTACGTGCTGGGTACGGGGCCGGAAGCCGAAGGTTCTGCACCGCAGAAGATCGTGGGCTACAACGCGACCACCGGTGAGCAGGTCAGTTCTGTCGATGTCTCTGGCAACGTCGGCGATGTCAGTGGGTTGATCACACCAGAAGTACTCCGATGAGTCGTCCCGGATCCGGTGTGGTGATGGGCCGGCGCCGTTTCCTGAGTTTGGGAGCACTCGGCGCCGGAGCACTCGGGCTCGGTGCTGTTGGAACGATCGCCGGATGCAGTTCCACTGCAGCAACTCCGACGCCCACAACCGATCTCGACTACATCCTGCCCACCGACCCCGAAGTTGCTGCAGCCGAATCGGCGCGAGCCTGGAACGGAACCACCGCTGCGTTTGCCCTTGCCGCCGGATTCTCGACGGTAGATCTTGGCGGACGCCTCGTGGACACGTGGACGTACGGAGGCGCTGCGGTGGCGCCGGAGCTTCGTCTGAAGTCCGGAGACCGTGTCAGTGCGACCGTCCAGAACGGTCTCGCGGCCGAAACGACGCTGCACTGGCACGGAATTCGGATCCGCAACGACATGGACGGCGCTGCACCAACCACGCAGGCCCCCATCGGCGTCGGTTCGAGTTTCGAGTACAACTTCATCGCACCGGATCCGGGAACGTACTGGTACCACTCGCACAGCGGATTACAAGCCGATCGGGGGCTATTCGGCGCCATGATCGTCGAGGACCCGAACGACATCACCGGAGCCGACGCCGATGCCGTCCTGGTGCTCGACGACTGGCTCGACGGATTGGGTACCACCCCGGATTCCGTCCTGATGGCCCTGAACCCGGCAATTTCGGGCGGGCATGGCGGACACGGCGGTGGGGCAACAACTCCGGCAGAACACTCTGAAGCCGACATGTCCGTCGCGCAACAGTTGGTGAGCGGCGGACACGGTTCTTCCGAGGCACTCGGCGGAATGACTCAACACATCGCGTATCCACTGCACTTGATCAACGGGCGACCACCCAATGATCCTGCTGTCATCACTGCAGCGCCTGGTTCGACCCTTCGACTACGAATCATCAACGCGGCAGCCGAAACTCCGTACCGGTTTGCCGTGGCCGGACACGAGATGACGATTGTCGCCACCGATGGCTACGACGTGGTGCCAACTCCTGCCGACACCATCATCGTCGGCATGGCCCAACGCTACGACGTACTGGTGACGGTGAAGTCGGGAACGTGGCCGGTGGTCGCGAAGGTCGAGGGTCGAGACGGTTACGCATCGACCGTCCTGCGGAGCACTGACGCCTTGGCTCTCGCGAATCCGGATGTGGGCGGCAACCTCTCGGAACTGGCCGGCAGGCTGGTACCCGAAAGTGCGCTACGACCAGCGGAATCCGTACGTCTCCAGACGAGGTCACCCGACCGCGATTACCACATCGAATTGATCCAAGCCGGAGATCGTTACGTCTGGGGCATGGCGGGTGCCGATGCGGGCAAACTCGTCATGAAACAGGGCGAACGGGTTCGCATCACGATGAAGAACACTTCCACGATGTGGCACCCCATGCATACCCACGGCCACACGTTTGCGGTACCGGACTACGGCGGACTTCGCCGCGACACCGTCAACGTCCTACCAGGTGCCGAGCTTGCCATCGAGTTCGACGCCGACAATCCCGGCGAGTGGATGTTCCACTGCCACAACGCCTACCACTTCGAAGCCGGCATGACGGCAAATCTGCGTTACGTCCGCTGACAAGTTGAAGAATGGAGAGAACTCCTCATGAAGAAACTCGTTCCCGCTTTCCTCGCCGCGTGCGCTGCCTTGAGCCTCACCGCCTGCAGTAGTGATGCAGGTGCGTCGTCGGACGAACCTGCCGTCGTGATCGAGGTGAAGAACATGGCGTACACACCGGCATCGGTCACCATCGAGAAAGGACAGACCGTCGAATGGAAGTTCGACGACAGCGGACTCCCCCACGATGTGGTCGGCAACGGTGAACTCGACGGGAAACTGAAGAGCGACTTGCTCACCGAGGGGACCTTCTCCTACACGTTCGACGACGCCGGAACTTTCACCTACCACTGCACGCCCCACCCGATGATGGTGGGCACCGTGATCGTTCAATAGTGAGGAGGTGGATCGCCGGCTTCGGCCTCGCCGTCGCCGCAACGTGTGTTCCAGCATGCGGCACAAAAGATCCCGTCCCCGACGTGGTGGTCGAGATCAGCAATGTTCAGTTCAGTCCGATGGACGTCACAGTAGAGCGTGGTGGCACCGTCGAGTGGCGCTTCGACGACGGTGGACTCCTGCATCACGTCGAGTCGCCCGGCCTGTTCGACAGCGGCATCACCGGGGACGGCGCATACCGGCACACGTTCGAGAGCGCCGGCGTCTACGAATACTCGTGCTCCGTACACCCGTACATGATCGGAGTCATCACAGTGCTGTGACTCTGGCTCAACCTTTTTCGCTGTGAGATTGGCTCACTACTTTCATTGAACCACACACATTTCGGAGGATCTGATGACTACCGTTCTCTCACACGGCCCGCTCCAGACCGATGTCCCCGACATCCGGCCAACCCTTCAAGGCTCGGTCGGGACCGCAACTCGTGCCAGCCTCATCGCGGCGGGTGCGGCCGCGGGTGCCGGCATTGCACTCGTGGCTGCACCTTCTGCGGCAACAGCTTTGACCACTGCCGTTGTCGGAGCGGGGCTGGTCACCTCGCTGGCCGCCAACTGGTCGACCTGCGGCATGTCCGTTGCCGCAGTTGTTGCCGCTCCGAAGCAAGCTGACCGAAAGGGATCCTCGACTCCGTTACGCCGACTCGGCTGGCACGCACTGGGTTCCGTCACGACAGGAGCCGTCACCGGCGCACTGATCGGCGCGATCGGAGCGGCAGTGTCCGGGTACGTCCCGGTCGGCTGGGCGCTAGGCGTCTGGGCCCTCGTCGCGGTTGCGTACGGGCTGCACGAGTTAGGTGCGGTGAGGATGCCGACTCCGATGCGGCGCCAACAGCTTCCGCGTCATCTACGCCGCAGCATGGCGCCGTGGAAGGTCTCGTTGATCTTCGGTGCGATCATCGGTCCGGGATTTCTGATCTTCATCCGGTCGAGTGCGTACTACCTCCTGGCGCTCGGCGTCATTGCCTCGGGTTCGCCGGCACTCGGTGCGGCGCTGTTCACGGTCGTTTCCATTGGCCGCTGTATGCCCAGCCTCGCGGCAATCGTGCACACCAAGCGCGGTGGCTCGATGCCGGGATTCCTCTCGATCATGTGCGTCGTGGACCGTCGAGTGCAGAGCGTCACCGGCGCTGCGCTGATAGCACTGGGAGCATTTGCCGCAGCAGCACTGATCTGACTGTCGACCTAGCACCCCGTACATCGAGCGAACACACGCTCCGACTCCCCGGAGCGTGTGTTCGCTCGACACAAACTGTGCGCACTCTCAGCGCGTCAGGACACCGACAGCGCCGTCTGGATCGAGTCCTCCGACGGCGACGTCACCTTTGCGTCCCGACTCCACAGCATGTCGAGTGCCGCCTTGGGTTTGGCGAGTGCCCACTCGCGAGCGGCGTTCTTGATCAGCGTCGGAGTTGCGCACCCGCAATCGCTGTTCACACCGTCTGCGTCGATGCCGACGTCCCGGCACAGCGCCACAGCGCGGGGCACGTGATACCCCTGAGTGACGATCAACGCCTTGGTCACCCCATACGTATGTACGGCACGGAAGCAGGTGTCATAGGTATCGAGGCCGTACGGATCCCCCACGATGCGACGCTCATCGATTCCCTGCTCCACCAGGTAGTTCGTCATCGCCGCGATCTCGTCACCCGAGCCGCCGTTCGCGTCGCCGGAGACCAGGACCGCTCTTGCCTTCCCCGCTTCCACCAGGTCGACGGCTGCGTCCAGCCGTCCCTGCAGGAACGCCATCGGCTTGCCGTCCTTGATCTGCGCGCCCAGCACGATCACCACCGGAGCCTCCGGAGCGTCCGCTGCGTCCGACGTGTGGCCGGCCGACGCCACGGAAATCCACACGATCGACCCCGCGTAGACAACCGCTCCGAGCACGGCGATACCCGCGACCCAGCGAGGCCACCTGCGCTTCCGTGGCGGTTTCACTGGATCTGCAGCGGCTTCGTCCATTCGTCGATCAAACCACACGGTTTCTTCACCGCTTAGGTGCTCGGTCGATCCTCCATCCCTCCGCGCCACTGCGCTCGGCCCACAGATCCGAGTACTTTCCACCACGCGCGATCAGGTCTTCGTGGGTACCGACCTCCTCGACCCCACCGTCTTCGAGGTAGACGATGTGATCTGCTCCCTGAATAGTCGACAGGCGATGAGCGATCACCACGACGGTTCGACCACGAGCCAAGCGGTGAATCGCCTCGGTGATCGCGACTTCGTTCTCTCCGTCGAGGGCAGAAGTTGCTTCGTCGAAAAGAACGATCGGAGTGTCTTTGAGAAATGCCCGCGCAATCGAGACCCGCTGACGTTCACCACCGGACAGCAGTGATCCCCCTTCACCCACCCTTGTCTCTTCACCGCTCGGCAGACGATCGATCACTTCGCCGAGTCGGGAATCGCTCACTGCTTGGCGGACCTCCGACTCCGTGGCATCCGGTCTCGCCAACCGAACGTTTTCCAGAATGGTTCCGTCGAACAGGTAAACCTGCTGCGAGACAGTCGATATCCGCGTCATCAGCGCACGCGTTCCGATCTCGCGAACATCCGCTCCCCCGATCGCTACCGTTCCTTCGTCGACATCCCAGAATCTCGAGATCAGCCGAACCAGCGTGGTCTTTCCGGAACCGGAAGGGCCGACCAAAGCGGTGACCGAACTTTCCGGGAACTCGAGACTGAGGTCGCGGATCACGGAGACGGACCCGTAGCCGAAGGTGACCGAATCGAACCGAATATCGTACGACGTGGGCTCTTTCGATACCTCGGGCTCCGCCAGCACCGGTACGCCGATCATCTCTCGGACGGATCCGAGCGACACCCGAGCCAGTGAGATCCCTTCGCCGAACCCTGCGAGCATCTGCATCGGTTCCACGAACCTCACGGCTAACACGAGAACAACTATCACGCTTGCGGTGTCGATGGACCCGGTGGTGACCAGCAGTGCCGCCAGAGCCAGCACGGTGAGAAAGGCAACCTGAACGACGATCATGAACCGCAGCAGATACTTGTCGACCGAACCGATTTCCTGCAGGTGCGCATCCCGATTGGACACAAGAGCGTCGTCCAGCCGATTCCAGCCTTCGTCGCTCTTTCCGGCCGAGCGTAGAACTTGCTGTGCCTGTGCATATTCGACGACGCGCGATGCCAACTCGGATTCGCTCTTGCCAATCGTCTCGTATTCGGGCACAACCGCCCGCTGCACATTGCGGTAAGCCCGAATTCCCAGTGGAACAAACACGACCATCGCGAGGGACAGTCGCCAGTCCACAAACAAGACAGCGATCGCCACGGTCGCGGGAGTCACGGTGACAGTGACGAGTTGCGCGATGATCATCCCCGGGATGCTCATCAAGATTGCCGTGCCCTCGGTGACCAGGCGAGTGAACGCTCCACGGTTTGCCTTGCTGAACCACCCGAGCGGAACCTGCACCAAGTGCTCACCGAGGCGATGCATGATTCCACCGGCGAAACCCTCGATTCCGATGCGGTACGCCCGATTCTCGGCGATCCACCGTACGGCGCCACAGGCCACCGCCACGAGAGCAGCCGTGACAACCCACGGCACTGCGGCGTCGTAATCGCCGCGAACCACCGCTTTCAGTATCGGAATCATCAGTGCAAAGACGACACCCTCGAGTATCCCGGCGAGCGTGAAACCCGCTATCTGACCTCGCATCCCATTGTCGCGCCCGAGGATTTCGTCCAGGTCTCGAATCATTGCAGCGCCTTTCGCGGAGATATGTCTTCGACGAGGGGGTTCTGGAGCGCCCACATCCGCGCGTAGGTTCCGCCGAGTGCCGACAACTGTTCGTGCGTACCCTTTTCCACGATCCGTCCGGCGTCGAGAACGAGTATCTGATCTGCATATCGGACGGTGTGCAGTCGATGAGCGATCACCATCAGGGTGCCGCCGTCTGCGCTGATCTCGCCCAGGGCGCGTTGAACAGCCGATTCACTGTGGGGATCGGCCTGCGAAGTCGCCTCGTCCAGGATGACGATCGGCGGGTTCTGAAGGATGGCGCGGGCGATCGTCAGGCGTTGCTTCTCCCCACCCGACAGCTCACCGCCCGAACCACCACCGATCTCTGTGTCATACCCGTCTGGCAGTCGCACGATCACGTCATGAATTTGCGCCCGCTTCGCCGCTGTCTCCACTTCCAAATCCGTTGCATCTGGTCTGCCGAGCCGAATGTTCTCGCGCACGGTGTCCCGCAAGAGCACAACATCCTGGAAGACGATAGCCATCGATTTCAAGACTTCACGACTGGACTGATCTCGTAAATCGCTTCCACCGAGGCGAATAGATCCATCCGTCACGTCCCAGAACCGCGGAAGTAGACGCGCCAACGTGGTCTTTCCGGAGCCGGACGGTCCGACTATCGCGGTGACGGTGCCCGGTTGCATCTCGAAGGAGATGTTCTCGAGGACGCGCTGTCCAGTGGTGTATTCGAATCCGACGCAATCGAATTCAACCAAGGTACCGCGAGCCGAGACCGGCTCCCGGGGTTCAGCCAGCTCTTCTTCGCCGAGAATGCTCTCGACGTGGGTCGCTCCGAGTTGGCCTTCGCGGTAGAGGTTGGCCATCGTTCCCAGGTGGAGAACCGAAGATGGAACGCCTGTTCCGACGACGAGAAAAGCCACCAGAGCTACCGGGGTAACCCAACCCCCGGAAAGCAGTGCGATCCCCGACCCCGTGATAACCACGATGAGTACCGCCGGCGAGAGAAGGATCGACATCGCGACCACCGGTCTTCCCATCCCCGACATCCAGCGCACGCACACCGCGACCATCGAATCGACTGCGCTCGAGTAGCGCGCGAACGCTCGACTCCCATTCCCGTAGGTCTTGACGACCTCGATACCGTCACCCAGTTCGACTGTTGCAGAGGTCAATGTCGACATCGCAAGATTCCACGAGTCGACGTTCGTTCGATACGCTCTGCGCATCGACGGCGCGGCAAGAGCGAGACACACTCCGATGTAGCCCACCAGGACCAGGCTGAACTTCCAGTCGATCGCCACCAGATAGACCAGAGCCACTAGCGGCGACAGGATGGCAGGCGCCACGTCGGCGGGAAGATGGGCGACGAGGAGATGCATCCGTTTGACGTCGTCGGTCATCGCTTGTTTCACTTCGCCGGTTCCACCGTTTGCGAACCATCCCAGAGGAACTCGAGACAGATGCCGAGCAATACGCGAGCGGATCGAGTACTTGAAATGCGCGTCGGCAGTGTGACACACCGTCAGGGCCGCGTTGTAGACGACAAAACCGAGAATTGTGCCCGCTGCGCCGATCGCGGCCCACCACCAGACCAGATTCAACGACGCGTCGGTCAGAAGCACTCGCGCGATCTCGACCACCGCTACGTAGGGCAGGAAACGCAGCGGCACCGACAGCGCCGACAAACCAGCCCCCAGGAGGAGTCGATTTCTCACGGGCGCGATCATCCTACCCAAAGCGTCTCGGTCGACGAGACCAGTCGAATCTTCCGAGGCCGCAGCCTCATTCACTTTCATTGCGCCACTCACTCTTCGACGATGATCGTGCCGGTCATGTTCGGATGTGGTGTGCACGTGTACGTGAAGGTTCCCACTGTGTCGAAGGTCTGACTGTAGGTTCCACTTCCTTGCAGCTCACTCTTGGTCCCCAGTTCTGCGAACACGACATCGTGTGGCATACCCTGGTCCTCGAAAATCCACGTGACGGTCTGTCCTTTGTGTACCGTGACGGAGTCCGGTGTGTACGCAAGGTTCTTCACCGAGATCTCGACCGGCGCTTGCTCGGTAGATCCCGTCGAATCGTCACCGCACGACGTCAGTGTGAACACCGCTGCAACAGCGAACAATGTGGTCAACCCGGTGCGAACTGACATTGCACTCTCCTCATCGAACATAGTGGAGGTCGGCAGTCATCCCGGCCTCGAAGTGGTACGCGTTGTGACAGTGGAACATCCACCGTCCTGGATTGTCGGCGTCGAAGTCGATCGCCAATTGTGTACGCGGAAGCGAGATCACGGTGTCTCGGCGAAGCCCACCGTACGAGGGAACCGAGAAGGTGTGGCCGTGGGTGTGCATCGGGTGCCACATATCGGTGTTGTTGTTCATGACGATTCGTATCCGCTCGCCCTGCTTCATGATCAACCGACCTGCATCGGCGCCCGCCATTCCCCAGACATATCGATCGCCGGCCTGAATGAGATCCACCGAATACTCACGATCCGGCACCCTCTGTTCCCGTGCGCCTGACGGGCGAAGCTCCGACTCCAGAACGAGTCGACCGCCGGAACCTGACAGCACTGCAGAAGAAGTCAGATCGACGCTCGTTACCGAATCCGGTGTCCGGAGCAGGCACGCGGCTCCACCTGGCTTCCCTTCCACCTTCGCGGCAATAAGCCACGAACCGGACTGCACCGTCACCAATACGTCGTATCGCTGCGCGGGTGCGATCAGAATCTCCTCTCCGACTGCGTGAGCGACGTCCTGCCCGTCAGCGCTGACAACGGTCAACTCGTGCCCGGCAACCGAGAAACGGTACGGAGTCTCCGCCCCGGCATTGATCACCCGTAGTCGGAGCCGCGTTCCGGCCGGCGCACTGACGACAAACGGATCTTCCGCCGGTCGTCCGTTGATCAGATGCAAGGGGTAGGTGATGTGCGTTGCCATTCCGCCGAGTGCCGTCGAACTTCCGTGTCCGCCCGCAAGAAGTACTGCAGCAGAGTCGATCTCTGCATCGTCGACTTCCGGCGGGGTTCCACCGTGCCCGTGGTGTCCTCCCTGCACTTCCGGAGACAATGCACGAAGAACTGCATCCGGGGTTGTTCCCAGCCCGTCGAGCCAGTCGTCGATCACGATGACAACGTCCTCGTCGGCGCCGGTCAGATCGTTCGGGTCCTCGACCACGAGCGCACCGAAGAGCCCTCGATCAGCCTGCAACCCTGAATGAGAGTGGTACCAGTAGGTTCCGTGGTCCGGGGCCACGAAGTCGTAGGTGAATTCCGCGCCTGGTTGGATTCGTTCCTGGGTGATCGGCGGGACACCGTCCATGTCGTTGCGGATCGCAATGCCGTGCCAGTGAACCGAGGTCTCCGCCGGAAGATTGTTCTGCAACCGAACTTTGAGCTGGTCTCCCTTGGAGATTCGGATCTCCGGGCCCACCGCTTCTGCGCCGTACGACCACGTGTCGACCTCTCTACCGCCCAGGCTCACCCGAGCCGGCGTAGATGTCAGGTTTCGTTCGACTGTATGTCCGCTACGAAAACGCAATTGCTCGGCAGCACGAACCTCGTCGTCGAACGGCGAAATTTCGGAACTGGTTTCGTTCGCCGAACCGCGGCTGCACGCACTCAATGCCGCCGAACTCAGAGCCGCAGAGCCGAGCGTCAACGCTCCCCATTTCAGAGCCAGACGCCGACTCAACGCACTCGAACTCATGCCGTCAGCGCCGTGAAATCCTGATAGCGCTTCGCGGCAACAGATTCGGTACCCGCACCAGCCAGATTGCCCGCAGCCATGGCATCCATGTCCTCGATCATCCAGAAGGTGGCGAAAGGATGAGTAGCGAGCCACATGTCTCCGTTGACTTTGGCCACTCGGTTCTCCTGCACCGCTGGAAGACTCGAGAATCCGGGAACACCGGCAACCTTGCCGAACTCGTACACGCCCTCGTCGAACACGGCCACGATCCGAGCGTCCTGCGCGGGGATTGCTTCATCGGACAAGGGTGCATACGGCAGACCTCCAGCGGCGTTGGTTCGCTGGGATTCCGGACGCCCGAAGCCGCTCTCCGCCAACAACAACGACGGCGGTGCCTGTTCGGTGGTGGTGGCGAGAATTCCTGAACTGCTCATCAACACCGATACTGTGTTCGTTTCACCACCGGAGTGAGCAGAGACGTCAGCGATCTTGCTCTCCAAAGCGCCAGTCAACTTGTCGGCGACCGCCTGACGATCGAAAGCACGACCGAAGAAGGCAAGATTCTCACGCCACGGAGTGGTGACGGCCGGGACCGGCACTGTGGGGACGGTCGATGCGAGGGAGTCGTAGTAGCTACGATCACCCATCGACGTGAAGATGACCAGTCCCGGATCCTGGGCGAGGACCTGCTCGATCGGGGGCGCACCGAGCGGCGGCACCGTGACCACCTCGGTACCCGCGGACGCCAGGATGTCCTGGCCGATCTCCGATCCCCACGACGTGAAGACCACGTCGGGCGTAATGCCGACGGCAAGGAGACCGAGTGCGGCGTATTCGTCCAGGGAAACAACCCGCCGTAGGTCGTCCGGAACCGACGTCTCACCGAATTCGTGGGACACAGCATGCGTTCCCTCTACCGGTTCCGTCGTCGGCCCTGCCTCACTGGAGCTACAGGCGGCCGCAGTCAGGGCAACGACACTGACCAGCAGCGAAGCACCCAGCCTTGATAGATAGCCGGGTCGCGTTTTCAACTTCATGGTGTCCTTCAGCTTCGAAAAATCGGGAGGTTCGCACAAATCCGAGCACTGCTCGGATTTGGCAAGTAAACCTCACCTAAGTTCATCCGTCAATCGCTTGCGCCGACTACGCGACCCGATCCGACGCCGCTAAGCTCGGTCGGACCATGACTGCGCCATCACCTGACAAGAAGCCCGCCGCGAAATCACAGCGCCGCCGGAGTTACAACACCGGGATCACTGCGGACGCAGTGCTGACCGTTGCGTTCGGGCTCAGTCGCGAGCACGGAGTCGATGGCTGGTCGCTGCGGCAGCTGCTCGGCGAACTCGATACGTCGTTCTCCGTCGTCTATCGACTCGTCGGAGATCGCGAAGCACTCTCGGCGGCGGTGGTCGACAGTGCGATGTCGGCCGTGAACGTGCCGTCCGCAGAAGAAGATTGGCGTCAATGGTTGACACATCTGCTCTTGCAGATGCGAGAAGCGTTGATCGAGTGTCCAGGCGCGGCGCAGTGGCTGCTGATGAACGGAGTTGCCACCGAGCGCAGCCGCGTACTCATGGAGGCCGGATTGGCATCGCTGACAGACGCCGGGTTCGGAGCGGAAGCCGCCCAGGCCTACACCGTCGCCTTCACCTCGACAACCACGCTGATCGCCATGAACGACGCCAGGCGGATTCCCAGCGGTCAGCCTTCACCCGATCACAGCGCGATGCTGGAACGACTGAGCAACGACGGGCCCGCCGATCCCCGTTCATCGATGGAGACACTGATCGGGAAGTTCGCGGGGCCACCGGATACTGCGGAAGCGACACGGGCAGAACACTATCGCTACACACTCGACCGCGTCCTCGACGGTCTCGAAGCGCGACTGGACGCAATCAAAGAGTCACAGAAATGACCGAGGGGTCGCTGTCGCCCTTGTGCGACAGCGACCCCTCGGATGATCTGGATTCTCGGTATGCCTAACGGAACAGGTTCGCGACAAACGGAATCGTGTCAGCCTGCGATTCGACCAAAGCACCGCTGTGATCGGTGTTGTAGGTCTTGAAGGTTACCGGTTCACCGTTGGCGACCAACGCTGCCACCAGCGAAAGTGCCGACGGTGCAGGAACATCCACGTCAAGTAGACCCTGGCCGATGAAAATGGGGCGGTCGTATCCGCTCGTCGGCACACCCATGTAATCGTTTAACAGACCTTGGAAGTTCGGGATCTGACTGAGCGGGCGGGAGAAGATGTCACCGAGCACCAGATCCTTGGACGCCTCGTCCAAGTCTGCGGCGCAGAGTTTTTCGGCCGAGTCGACCTTTTCCCTGCCCAGTTCGTTGAGGTACGAGTTCAGGTCGATCTCGGGGTGCGCTTCGCGCAGGCCTGCGAGAATGTAGAGCGCGTACGAGGTCAAGCCGCCGCCGAGGGCGATGGGCGGGAAGCCCGGACCTGCAGGCAGGAGCGTCAACTCGATGTTGGCCGGCACGCCGGTACCCACACCGCCGCGATAGTCGAGAGAATCCCCACCGTATTCGGTGGCGTAGCGCGCCGTCGTGATGGCCGCACCGCCGCCCTGCGACTGCCCGACCACTGCCCACCGATTCGAGATGGTGGGGTCGATCACCCGAGCCGCCTTGACCGAGTCGACGACGCTGTGCGCCTCCACCTTTCCGTCGAGATACGGCATCAGTCCCGGTGTTCCCAGACCGACGTAATCGGTGGCAACTACGGCGTAGCCCTCGGAGAGCCAACGCCCCAGGTAGGGGTAGTCACGCTCGGGCAGGCCGGGACCGACCAACGAAGGGGCACAGGAATCATCAAGTCCCGTGGTGCCGTGCGCCCACGCGATGACCGGCCACCCACCTTCCGGTGCCGGACCGGCCGGGACGTAGTAGGCGCCACTGCTCAGCGCGGGCCCGCCGTTGGAACCGATGGTCCAGTAGGTGAATCGCTTAGCGTCGGTGGTACCCGGAATCCACAGATCTTTCGGTAGCGGCTCACTCGACACCAGAGTGCCCGTGGCTTGCGACGCGCTCGGTGCCTGTGCGGACGCGATGGGCGCAGCAACGGCGGAGCCGATCGTTGCAGCACAGAGGGCTGCGATGGATATGCGTGCGAACGACTTCGACTGGAATTTCACGTCTGACGACTCCGGTTCGTGCGATGGGCGACCTCGTTGGACGCTATCGTAGATTTTGTTTAACCGATCGGTCAAGCAAAATTTTGCAGTTTGACAATAGAGACATGTCGAAATCCCGGCCGTGACTCCGACCTAGCATCGAACCGGCACGAAGAAACAGTAGGAGGATGGATCCATGGCACATGTACAGCGTTTCGACCACATCGGCATCACCGTCGCGGACCTCGAATCAGCGACGGCGTTCTTCGTCGGACTTGGCCTCGAACTGGAGGGCACCGGATCCGTGGAGGGTGAGTTCGTCGAAACCGTCTGCGGTATCCCTGGAGCCAAGTGTGAAATCGCAATGCTGCGCCCGCCGGGCGAAGGGTCACGGCTGGAGCTCTCGTCGTTCGTCACGCCCGACCACATACCCGGATCGCCTGCTCCGATGGCCAACGAGATCGGGCTGCGCAATGTCTCTTTCGAGGTGGGCGATCTCCAAGGGGCGGTCGACGCAGTGGCTGCAGACGGGTACGGGCTCATCGGCGGGATCGGCGAGTACGAGAACAGCGTGCGAATGGCCTACGTCCGGGGGCCTGAAGGGATCATCGTGTCCCTGTTCGAGCAGATCGCCTGAAGCGTCACGGCAACTGGGCCGTCAGATCGCCTTCCACGAGCTGGCCAGAGCGCCCATCGCGGCCGCGAATTCGGCGAACGCCGCGTCGATTCTGACGCGGTCACCGGTGGTCACCAGATCGAGCGTCAGCCCGCGAATCTGCGCCAACACGATCGTCGCGTAGCGATCAGCGCGATCGGGTGGACATCCATGCGCGAGCGCAGCATCTGCCAAACCACCCAACCAGTCCCCCACTACGTGTTCGAGAAACTCGCGATACCGCTCCGGATGCAACAACGCCTGTCCGTAGATCTCGAACATCAAGCGAAAGTTCGGCAACGATTCCGCTGATGTGCGCCCATTCCAGTTACTCGTCAACATCTCGACGATGTCGGTCCCGGAAGAGATGTCGAGAGAAGAGCTGTCTCGCAGGGTGGCGACTACTTCAGTGAGCAGTTGTTCCTTCGAACCGAAATGATGGATGAGTGTCGCATGACTGATCCCCAGATCCTTGGCCAACGGCCGCATGGACAGTTCACCGACGCCGTTCGCCGTGACATACGCGGTCACCTGCTCGAGCAATTCGGCACGGCGATGCTGGTAACGCAGTTTTCGGCCGTCGATCGGCGTGCTGTCCTCCACCTGCAGGAGCCTACGCAGTACCGGAAACACAGCAGTACCGGAAACACAGCAGTACCGGAAACACGGTAGTACCGGTTACACGGTGACGTGCTGGCGATCCGATCGACTGATCGTCACTGCGGCGACGACAACACCGATCACCACGCCGATGAGGGTGTCCGCGACGCGAGCCACTGCCGCTTCGGTCCCGATCGGAGCGCTGAAACCGATGAGGAGCAGTGCCATCGGGGTGACGGCCAGTGATGTCAGTGCATAGTTCTTGATCACGAGCAGCTCCGCAGCGGTTTGCAGAATCACGACCACGGCAACCGCTTGCCAGTAGCCGAGCGTCAATGCGATGAGAGCAGCAGCGACGACGGCGCCACCGACATTTCCCACCAACCGCTGAATCCCGCGCTGGACGGTCTGCTTGTAGTTCAGCCCCTGCATCGCTGCGATGGCACCCATCGACGCCCAGAGTGGATGCTCCAACCCGGCTCCCGCCGCGAGCCAACCGGCCAGAGCCGACGCTGCCACGATGCGCAGAGCATTCATCCGCACCGGGCGCGAATACAGCCGATTCAATCCTTCGAGAAAATAGCCTTCGGGTGCGGCCAGGGTCTGTGCCGGCGCGAGGTCGTGTTCGATCATGCTGGAACGCTTGAGCTTCCGAAGCTCCTTCTCGTGCCGAGCGATGCTGCGAATCAGGGTGGCGTCGGCGTGCAACTGCCACTCCTGAACTGCCGCTTCTGCTTCGTCGAGCACTGCGACCAGTTCGCGTCCGTGATCGACGGTCGACTTGATTCGGCCACTCGACGCAATGACCAAGCGCGCGTTGGCAATCGATGCGAGTGCTGGGTCCACTCCGTCTTTGCCGGACTGTTCGAGGCGCCCGACGGCAGAGACGGCACGGGCCACTGCCAGGCGAGCAGGTCCCATCGGCAACACGAGTGCCGGAAGCATCGCGGCTATCCACCCGACCAGAACTCCGAGCGCACCGACAGTCACCAACCTCGCCAAATCATCGAAGCTGGAGGCATATCCGGCTGCACCGGTCGCTGCGAAGACGAGGATGACGGGCCCCGGCCCGGTGATCCGGAAGCCCGACATGAAGCAATACGACGCACCGGCAAGCAACGACAGGATGCCGATCTGCACCCATATCGGAACGCCCGCGACACCCATGGCGCCGCCGAAGGCAATCGAAACCACCAGTGCAGCGCCCACCATTGCCAGCTTGCCGGCCAACCGTGGATACGGCTCGTACCTGCCGAAAGCGGCACACAGCGCACCCAAGGCCGCGAAGCCGGCCAATTCCCGATGCCCGAGCAGTCCGCCGACCACGAGGACTACGGCGGTGGCGAGTCCAACCCTGATCGCCGGGGCGATGGTCGCGTCCGCGGATCCGATACGAAAAGCCGCTCGCCACGTCGCCCCGGAGACGGTATGTGCAATGGCCTCACTCGAATGAGTGAGACGGCTGGGCGTCCTGGCTGCGGTTTCGGTTCGGGTCACCCACCCAGCATACATTTATTTCACTAGTAAATTACTTGTGAAGTAATGTGAAATCTGTCGCTAAGATGGGGCCATGGGCGCGGCGAACAGATCCGAAGACGACTTCATCGACAAAGTCCGTCGCGAATGGAAGCGCGCCTACCCCGAGTTCGACACTGCTCCCGTCGAGGTGATGGGCCGGATCGCCCGCATCAACGCGCAGTCTCTCCACCAGCTCGACCGGGCGCTGGCATCGAGCGGAGTCTCTCGAGCCGAATTCGACGTGATGAGCGCACTCGCTCGCAGCGACCGTCCCCTGCGAGCGAGCGAGGTCACCGCCGTCACGATGGTCAGCGGCGCCGCCACCACAAAACACGCCGACCGCCTGGCCAAACTGGGCTTTGTCGAGCGTCAGCGTTTCGAACACGACGGGCGGGTGGTTCTGCTTCAACTCACCGATGCCGGTCGCGAATTGGTCGAGGCAGAGTTTCCCCGACGAGTCGAGCGAGACCGTCAGGTTCTGACCGGACTCGACGAGAGCGAACGAGCCCAACTGACGGCACTGCTCAAACGAATCTCACTCAACATCGACTCAGGCATCTGGGACTGACCTACTTCGGCAGCGGTACGTTCTGCAAACGCACCTGACCGCGTGCCACCTCTTTGCCCGATTCCGGATCGGTGATGACCACCGACCACAACTGCTGAACCCGTCCTTGTTGAATCGGGAGAGCTACGACGTCCACGCGCCCACCCGTGCGGGCGCGCAGGAAATCCGTTCCGTTGTGCACACCGACGGCAAATTCGCCACGGTCCGCCACTGCGGTACTCGCCCCGATGCTCGCGGCCGACTCGACGGCAGTCGTGTAAACGCCGCCGTGGACAACGCCCCACGGAGTGTGGTGTGCCTCGGACAGATCGATGTGCCCGACAACCTTGGTGCCGGAGACCTCGTCCAGTTGCAATCCGGCGGCACTAACAAATCCGCTTGCTGCCTCGAGATTCAATTCCGTCATGTCGACCCCTCATCTGCTCGGTTGGATTTCTCGACTCACCTTCCGCCCCGAAATACGTGCCGTCAAGTGCTAAGTTTGATTTCCCAACTAACGTCTTCAACCAATAAGGACACCGACACGATGGCAGCAAAAGGACGTAACTGCTCCATCGCCAACGCCTTGGAGGTCGTCGGCGAGAAGTGGTCACTTCTGGTGCTCAGAGAAATCGTTCTCGGGCAACGACGGTTCGACGAGATCGCCGCGGGCACGGGAGCCAGCCGCGACATCCTCGCCGCGCGTCTGCGCACCCTTGTCGACGCCGACGTCCTCGCAAAGCGTCGGTACGAAGAACATCCGCCGCGCTACGAATACGTCGCCACCGAATCAGGGAAGGCGCTCTACCCGATCCTGATGGCACTCATGGAATGGGGAGACACCTTTGCGACGACGGGTCCGCCGCCAACCGTCGTCGAGCATCGTTGCGGTGAAATCATGCACGCCCAAGTTGTGTGCGCACACTGCAAAGAGCCGCTGGCCGCCAGAGACGCGCACGTAGTCGAACTCTCGCCACCTGCTCGATAGCGTCAACGTCCGGGCGGAAACCCGCCGGTTGCGATCGGACCCCACGAGTCGACGGTGACACGGATCAGGCTCTTGCCCTGCTTGCGCATGGCTTCGCGGTACTCGTCCCAGTCAGGATGATCACCGGCGATGGATCGGTAGTAGTCGACCAACGGTTCCACCGAATCCGGGAGATCGATCAACTCCGCGGTTCCGTTCACCTGGACGTAGGGACCGTTCCACTCGTCAGAGTGGATACATAGAGACACCGCCGGCGTCCGTCGAACATTCGCCGCTTTGGCCCGTTCCGGGTACGTGGAGATGACGATCCGACCCTCGTCGTCGACACCACACGTCACCGGCGAGATCTGCAGGTCGCCCGATTTCTTCACCGTCACGAAGGTGGCCCGATGGCGCGGCCTGACGAATTCGAGGAGTTCTGCAAACGACACACGATCTGCGCTGGCGATCTTGGACATGGCCTCAGCCTAATTCGATTTACGAGCTGACGCCTAGGGCATCTCGATGGTCTGAGCACGTGCGATTTCGCCGATTGCACGAATGATGTAGGCGCTCTGAGCTTTCTTCACTCCTGTGGACAAGCTCCCGATGACCAGGACCGCCGAACGCAGGTACGCGCCGTGCCCGATGCGGAACGAATCGTCTTCCAGATCCGAGATCCCGAGCGCCCCGGTGTAGACCGCGGCCAGTGCCTGCACGTCCAGATCCGGCAGCCACACGATCGTGGACTTGGCGCAAGTAGTCAGCGCATCCTGCACGTCCTCACTGGACAAGCCGTCCGGATGCGTGTCCTCGAGCAATTCGCGCACGATCGCCGCGTGAACGGAGCTGACCTGCTCGAAGGAGAGCCCGCGCAGTTCTTCGACGGCGGCGAGCAATCCGTCACGATTTGCCGCCCGGACCGCGACGAGTGCGTCGGCCGTGGCATCGGCGATGTCACGGGCCACGTTCGGCCAAGCCGCCGGCCAGCCCTGTTCTGGCATCCACTGTTCGGGCGTCCGCTGTTCGGGCATCATCGTGGTGTCTCCTCGGTCTTCGCGTTCACGCGGAAGCCTGCCACAGCCCACCGACAGGCCAGACGATCCGTCAGTGCAGCCGCCCCAACAAGGACATTGCGTTGTGCGGCGCAAAGCCTTTCATGTCGTTGTCGAAGTAGACGTACACGTCGAGACCCTCGTCCGCCCAGGCCTGAAATCGCTTGGACCACTTGTCCAGAGCTTCGTCGGTGTACCCACTCGCATACAACTCCTTGTCTCCGTGCATCCGCACGTAGACGAAGTCGGTAGTCGGAGTGGTGATGCGGGGGTACCTGCCGGCGGTGTCTGCAACGACAAAACCGATGGAGTGCTCGCGCATCAGGTCCACGGCTTCGTCGGTCTCGAAGCTGGCGTGCCGCGCCTCCACCGCGTAACGGATCGGTACATCCTTCTCCGTCTGCGCGAACACTCTCTCGTCGGTCAGCTTGTCGTCGTGCTGCGCTGCCAGATCGGCTGCAGCCTGGGTGGTGCGGGGAAGACCGTCGAAGAAATCCGCCAACCGCCGCGGTTCGAACTGCAGCGTCGGAGGTAGTTGCCACAGAATCGGCCCGAGCTTGGGACCGAGAGCGAGCGTCCCGGCGGCGAAGAAGTTCGCGAGTCCGTCGCGGGCGTCGAGCAGCCGTTTCATGTGCGTGATGTACCGGCCGCCCTTGATGGCAAACACAAAATCTTCGGGAGTTTCACTGCGCCATTTGGTGTAGCTTTCCGGCTTCTGCAGCGCATAGAACGAGCCGTTGATCTCGATCGACGTCAATCTCTCTGCGGCATAAGACAATTCTTTGCGGTGAGCAAGACCTTTCGGATAGAAATCTCCGCGCCACGCGGGATACGTCCACCCGGAGATACCTACCCGAATATCTGCCATCGCTTCAGACTAAGCGGCACTCGAGCGTTTTGACACTGCGTGTTTCAAACTCCGGCGCTGAGCGCGACGGATACCGGTACGACGGTCAGGCACACCACCGCGCCGACGAACAACGCGATCACGAGGCGACGGTCCCACTTTCCGCGTGCACCACTGGCAGCCAGCATGAAGATCACAAAACCCACACACACGGACACGATAGTCACGATCACCGGAGTTCCAACCATGCCGTGATTGTCCCCTACCCATTGCCACCGAGCGCCCTACGGGTACACGATCGAAGTACCAATCCCGAGCAAGGAGTGGAAATGCCGAAATACCTCTGGCAAGTGACGTACTCACCCTCCGGCGCCGCCGGTCTACAGCAGGAGGGAGGCACTGCGCGGCGCGACGCGATAACGCGAATGGTCGAAAGCATCGGTGGCACAGTCGAATCCTGCCACTTCGCGCTGGGCGGTCACGACATGTTCGTGATCGGCAACCTGCCGGACGACGTCGCGGCCGCCGCATTGAGCATTCGTACAGCTGCGGCAGGTGCAGCCCGCTCGGAGTCGATCACACTGCTTACACCGGAGCAGATCGACGAGGCAGTCAAGCGACCGACCGACTACCGCGCGCCGGGCAAATGACGTCGGAAGGAATAGATCCCGGCAGCAGCCGAGTTGCACCCGCTGTGACGGAGACTACGAATGCACCTGACCTGGGCACCTACGGAATCTGGCGAGGAGCGGCTGGTTTGCCGCCCGAACTGGGAACAGCGATCGAGAAACTCGGTTTCGGCACCATCTGGATCGGCGGCTCACCACGCGCCGATCTACGGATCGCCGAGAAACTTCTCGACGCGACCGAGCACATCACCGTGGCGACAGGAATCGTCAACATCTGGTCCTCACCTGCGGCTGAGGTGGCGGAGTCCTATCACCGACTCGAAGCCGCGCATCCGGGGCGATTCCTGCTCGGTGTAGGCGTCGGACATCCGGAGGCGACCGGCGACTACACCAAGCCGTACGCCTCGCTCGTGTCGTACCTCGACGAACTCGACGAGGCCCAGGTCCCGGAATCGCGGCGCGTCCTCGCCGCACTGGGACCGAAGGTGTTGAAACTGTCCGCAGATCGCGCTGCCGGCGCGCATCCGTACCTGACCATCCCCGAACACACCGCCGAAGCTCGTGAAATCCTCGGTCCTTCGAAGATTCTTGCCCCTGAGCACAAGGTTGTTCTGGAAACCAATCCGGAGAAGGCCAGAGCAATCGGACGTCCCGCCGTCGCCAACCCCTATCTGCATTTGCGCAACTACACGAGCAATCTCGAGCGCCTCGGTTTTGCACCCGAAGAGTTGGCCAACGAGGGAAACGATCGCGTCATCGACGCTCTGGTTGCCCGCGGTACCGCGAAGTCCATCGCCGATCGACTTCGCGAGCATGTCGCGGCGGGTGCCGATCACGTTGCGATCCAAGCACTTCCTGCCGAGGGTGATCCGCTCGCGACCTACGAAGCACTGGCCGCCGAACTCTTCGACTGACCAGACAACCTTGACTTGGATAAGTCATGTCCGAGTATACTTGGACATGACTTATCCGAGTAAAGGAGAAAATCATGAAGATCGTCATTTTCGGGAACGGGCTCATCGGAAGCCAGGTCGCGGCCAAGCTCACTGATGCCAGGCACGACGTGAAGGCACTCGGTCGTGCCGACGGGATCGACATCACCACCGGCACAGGTATCGCCGAAGCCGTCGAGGGCGCCGACGTCGTCGTGGACCTGACCAATTCCCCGTCCTGGTCGGACGAAGACGTCTTGGCCTTCTTCCGTGACGGAACCGGCCACATTCTCGCCGCCGAAGAGAAGGCAGGCGTCGGGCACCACGTCATTCTGTCCATCGTGGGTGCCGATCGACTGCCCGATTCGGGGTACATGCGAGCCAAGGTCGCCCAGGAAGACCTGGTCAAAGCGGGCCCGATCCCCTACACGATCGTCCGCTCGACCCAGTTCTTCGAGTTCGTCGCCGGAATCGCCGACGCGGGAACCACCGATTCTGGAACCACCGACGGCGCTGTCCACGCAACGCCGGGACATCTGCAACCCATCGCGTCTCGAGACGTCGTTTCTCACGTCGCCGAGGTAGTGACCGCCGCGCCGCAAAACGGCACGGTCGAGATTGCCGGGCCCGAACCGCTGGGCATCGACGAACTGGTCCGGCGCCTGTTCCTCGTCACCGGCGACAAGCGTTCGGTGATCTCCGATCCCGAGGCCGGCTACTTCGGCGCGAAACTCGACAACTCGGCACTCACCCCGACACCCGGTGCAGATGCATGGATTGCGCCGACAACATACGACGCGTGGCTTGCCGAGAAGGCCTGACGTTCACCCTCGACCGATGTCCGACCCGCACCGCTTTCCGCGGCGTCGATAGAGTCCAATCATGAAGCTTTCCGGAGGCGTGGAGTGGTCACTCCACTGCTGTGTGGTTCTCAGCCAGGCCGAGGGGCCGGTACCCACAGCCAGACTCGCCGAACTTCACGGGGTGTCGAAGACATACCTGGCGAAGCATCTGCGAGCGCTCGCGCACGCCGGTCTGGTCAATCCGACCGAGGGCCGAGACGGTGGGTACGTTCTCACCCGGGCTCCCGAGAGCATCACGGTTCTCGACGTCGTACAGGCGGTTGACGGCACCGAACCTGCTTTCCGGTGCACGGAGATTCGGCAGCAAGGAATCCTCGCCGCTCCGCCCGAGCAGTGCCGTTCCGCCTGCGGAATAGCCAAAGTCATGGCTGACGCCGAAAAAGCCTGGCGCGCATCACTGTCGGGGGTCACGATTGCCGATCTAGCTGCAACCCTGGACCTTCCGGCCCTCAGAAAGATCCTGACGGAACCGATCTCGCCCTAGAGTCGTCTACGCTTCACGATGCATTAATGCGTCTTTCAACTATCGGGTACCTTGTTCGGGGATCAAATCTTGACGAAGAAACCTCCGGGAATTTTCGCAAGATCTCGGAGGGGGTTTCATGGGAGTCAGTGGCGCTGCGGGGTTGGGGCAGAATATCCGTCAGACAACGGGACTGTTGCGTCGCTGGTGGTCCCTTGCGTACGACGGCGAGTGGTTCCCCAGGTTTCTGGCTGCTCGATCGATGCTGGGGACAGCCAGGGTCGTCGTCACCTTCTGGTGTGCGGTGTTCGTCGCACTCGCCGTACTGGCTCAATTCGTGAAGGGCGGCGCGACCGAAGTCCCTGAACGACTCGCTGCTGGGACAGCATGCGTGATCGCGCTGTACTGCATGATTCGTTGGTCGTTCGGACGATCCTGGCCGAGCCACCGCCAATCCGTTCGATTCATTGCGCTCACCAACATCTGTTTGTCCCTGATCCTGCTCGCCGGAATCCATGCGAGCTTCCTGGCACTGACCGGTGCTGTGCTCTTCGTGGTCGTCGCGAACTATTCGTCGGTGTTTCACAGCCCCCGGATAGTGACTGCGCAGATCGCCGGCGCACTGCTGGTCGTAGCCCTCCTGACAATTCGAGCGGTCACCGATCCGGATACCGATTCCTCACTGTCGGTGTCCACTGGATTGGTCATCGGGTGTGTTATCGCCTCAGCCGCGATGACCGTGCATTTTCTCGTCCTGTATTTGACCGACGATGCACGACACGCTTGGCGAGATCCGCTCACCGCTGCCCTGAATCGGCGTGGGCTGCACAATGTCTGGCACCAGCTGTTCGATGTCGATGAACTCCGGGGACACGTAGTCCTTGCGATAGTGATCGACGTCGATTCGTTCAAGAGCGTCAACGACAAACTCGGTCACGCCGAAGGCGATCGGATGCTGGTGACCGTGGGACGACGATTGAACTCGGCCGTCGGAGAGATCGGGCTGGTGGCGCGGACGGGCGGCGACGAGTTCGTGATTCTCATGCCTGTCGAGCCACGTCGCATCGAAAAAACCGTGGTCGACATCCACAACTCGATATCGCGGCCCGCCGGCCGACAGTCGATCTCGGTGAGCGTCGGCGCCAGCGTGTGGCTGTCCTCGACAATCCCGGACGCTCCGGGAACCATCGATCGCATACTTGCCGACGCCGACAACGCGATGTATCGGGCCAAGCGACGAGGTGGAGACCAGGTAGCCTGGGCGGTAACGCATCTGAGCTGAATCAGCACGTCACATACCGATCGACTTCTAGAGCGACGCTTCGCTGTCGTGCGCCGGATCCAATTGATCCTGGGTAGCCGCCCAACTTGCCAAGAGTTTGAGGGCATCAGCCGTCGGCGTCCCAGGCGCTGCGGTGTAGACCAGCAGTGTCAGCCCGGGATTGGACGGCAGTTCCATCGCCTCGAAGTTCAGTTCCAGGTCACCGACGACGGGGTGGCGAACCTTCTTGAAACCCGTCCGATGAAAGCGCACATTGTGTTTCGCCCAACGAGTGCGGAATACCTCACTGCGGGTGGCAAGTTCACCGATGAGCTCGGTCAGCGCCTTGTCGTGGGGATTGCGCCCCGCTTCCGAGCGGAGCATCGCGGCAATGTCGTCTGCCGCGCGCTCCCAATCCACGAAGAAGTCTTGCGACGCCGGGTCCAGGTACACGAAGCGGGCGTTATTCGCCGGCCTACGCGGATCAGCCAAGACCGGCGAATACAACGCGCGCGCCATGCGATTGGCCGCCAGCATGTCGTGCCTGGCATTACGTACCCACGCCGGGGCGTCGGTGATGGCGTCGAGTATCTGCTGAATCGCCGGGCTCACGCCCTTGGGCGCCGGCCGCTTTCTACTCGGTGCGCCTGCACCGGCAGCCTTCGCCAGGTCGTACAAATGGGCAGTTTCGGCCTCGTCGAGTTGTAGTGCTCGGGAGAGGCTTTCGAGTACCGAGTCCGACGCTCCAGCCAGATTTCCGCGCTCCATGCGTACGTAGTAGTCGATGCTCACACCGGCGAGCAGAGCGACTTCCTCACGGCGCAATCCCTTGACTCTACGGTTTCCGCCGTAGGCCGGCAGTCCTGCCTGCTCGGGTGTGATGCGAGCACGACGGGAGCTGAGGAATTCGCGAATCTCGGCTCGGTTGTCCATGCAGTTCACGTTACTCGAGCGGCGATGACAGAGGGAGGTACTGCCGTTACCTGGAACAACAGACACTCCCGCGCCCGCGATGCGCGGCGTTGACTCATTGCAGTCGACCGGTTCACGCAGAAACGTCGACCCAGAAGCACGCAACACCATAAGCAAGAGGGGACATCATGCGCGCAACCATCATGTACGGCGCCGGAGACGTTCGAGTCGAGACCGTGCCGGATCCAGTACTTCAGCAGCCGACGGACGCGATCGTACGGGTCGTCAGGGCCTGCGTCTGCGGCTCTGACCTGCACCCTTACCACAACATGCCGGCCACGCCAGGCGGTTCCCCGATGGGCCACGAGTTCGTCGGAGTGGTCGAAGAGATAGGTCGGGAGGTGTCCACGTTGAAGAAGGGCGACTTCGTCATCGCTCCCTTCGCCTGGTCGGACGGGACGTGCGACTTCTGCCGCGAAGGCTTGCAGACTTCCTGCCGACACGGCGGATTCTGGGCCGGAAACGGGATCGGAGGCGGGCAGGCGGAGGCCATCCGCGTGCCGTTGGCAGACGGCACCCTGGTCAAGGCACCGGTGGGCGAGGATTCCGAACTCCTGCCGTCACTGCTGACGCTTTCCGACGTCTTCGGCACCGGCTATCACGCGGCGGTCAAGGGCGGCGTCAACCAACGCACGACGGTCACGGTCATCGGAGACGGAGCAGTGGGCCTGATGGCAGTGCTCTCCGCCAAACGCCTCGGTGCCGAGCGCATCATCCTCATGGGGCGCCACAAGATCCGCACGGACCTCGGCCTCGAGTTCGGAGCAACCGATGTGGTTGCCGAACGTGGCAACGAAGGCATCGAGAAAGTCCGTGAACTGACCGGCGGGGACGGTACTCACGTCGTTCTCGAAGCGGTAGGTCATATGCCTGCCTACGAGCAGTCACTCGGAGTTGTCCGACCGGGCGGCGTCATCAGCCGAGTCGGAGTACCCCAATACGAAGAAGCTCCAATCGGATTCGGGACACTCTTCGGGCCCAACATCACTCTCACCGGCGGACCGGCTCCCGTTCGCGCGTACATCGAAGAACTGATGCCCGACGTTCTTGACGGAAAGATCCAGCCGGGCAAGGTCTTCGACCGCACCGTCGGACTGGACGACGTTGCGGAAGGCTACCGAGCCATGGATTCCCGTGAATCGCTGAAGGTCCTCGTCCGCCCGTAATCCACCACCTGTGAAGAAGAAGCGCGTGACTCACACTGCCGACAACCCGGCCGCCGGTCGAATCAATTCCACCGCGATCCTGGCGATCATTCTGATCAGCTATTTCATGATCCTGCTCGACAATTCGATCATCTTCACCGGTCTACCCAGCATCCACATCAGCATGGGTTTCTCGGCGACCGGTCTTTCCTGGGTCCAGGACGCCTACACCCTGGTGTTCGGCGGCCTTCTCCTGCTGGGCGCTCGTCTCGGGGACATCTTCGGTCGTCGTCGCGTATTCGTCACCGGGCTCGCGATTTTCGCGATTGCGTCGTTTCTCGTCGGCGTCGCACCGAACGGGTGGTGGCTCATCGCGGCACGCGCTCTCCAAGGCGTCGGAGCTGCGGTGGTGGCCCCGGCGTCGCTGTCGCTGTTGACCGCCAGTTTCCCACCCGGCCGGGAGCGAACGCGCGCTGTTGCCTGGTACGGCGCTGCAGCAGGGATAGGCGCCAGCCTCGGACTCGTGATCGGTGGCGCTCTGGCCGACTGGGTGTCATGGCGCGCAGGCTTTTTCATCAACGTTCCGATCGGTATCGCGATGATCGTGCTCGCTCCCCGGTTCATTCCGGAAACCGAGCCGAACACCGGACGTTTCGATGTGACCGGCGCCGTTCTCGCCACACTCGGCATGACCGCACTCGTCTTCGGCACCGTCAACTCGGCCGAAGCGGGGTGGACCTCACCGATCACTGTTTCGACCCTGGCGGCTGGGGCGACACTTCTGATCCTGCTCTTCCTCAACGAAGCGCGTGCGGAACAACCGATCATGCCCCTGAGATTGTTCCGTAGCCGAGAGCGATCCGGTGCCTACGCCGCCCGAATGCTCTATCTGGGTGCCATGATCGGATTTTTCTACTTCACTACTCAGCTGCTCCAAGGTGTTTTGGGCTTCAGCGCGTTCCAAGCCGGCGTCGCCTTCTTCCCGATGACGATCGTCAATTTTGCTGTGGCGATGCTTATTCCGCGACTGACGCCGCGATTCGGCAACTCCGCGCTTCTTTCGGTCGGCATTGCCGTTACTCTCGCCGGCATGGGCTGGCTCAGCCTGGTCCATCCCAACAGCTCGTATCTCACTGCGATTGCGCTTCCGATGATCTTGATCGGCGCCGGGCAGGGGCTGGCATTCGCGCCACTGACCTCCGCCGGTATCTCCGGAGTACAGGCCGAGGATGCAGGTGCCGCATCAGGATTGGTCACCACTGCCCACCAACTGGGCAGCGCTCTCGGGCTCGGCATCCTCGTCGCGGTCTCGGCAGGAGCCGGATCCACTGCCGACGACGCTGCAACCGCACTCACCGATCACGTGTCAACGGCTCTCACCACAGGAACCGTCCTGCTCGCCGCTTGTCTCGTCATAGTTCTCGCACTGATCGTCCCGGCTACGAGAACGCGAAGTACCACACAGCAATTCGAACCGGAGAAAGGAACCAGAGATGTCGCACTCGTGGACCGAGGCTGAACTGACCAAGATCGGCAGTGCCGAGGAATTGCAGATCTCCTCGTTCCGCCGCGACGGCACCGCGAGGCCGTACGTCAGCATATGGGTTGTTCGGGCCGGCAACGAGTTGTACGTGCGCTCGGCATACGGAACCGACAACCCTTGGTTCGTCCGAGCAACGGCAAGCGGAACGGGCCGAATCCGAGCAGGAGGAATTGAACGGGACGTCTCTTTCGAGGCCGCCACAGCGGATGCCCACTCCGTGATCGACTCCGCCTATCACACCAAATACGACCGCTACGGCCCACAGATTGTCGGCTCCGTGACCGGGCCGGAGGCCGCGCCCAACACAATTCGACTTGTTCCGCTGACGCAGAACTGAACTCACCCTTTCGATCCCGAGGAGAACTCATGGAAATCCTGACGCCCCAGCCCACCAGCAAGGCACCCGGCGACTGGTTCACCGGCGACGTCTGGTGGGACGTCATCTACGCCGGCCAGGAGCCGTCGAGGATGCGCGCCAACATGGTTCGCTTTTCACCGTGTGCGCGAACCGACTGGCATTCACATGCCCTCGGGCAGACCCTCCACATTGTCTCCGGCACCGCGCTGATTCAAGCTCGCGGCGGCGAGATCATCGAAGCGCACCCGGGCGAGACCGTCTATACCCCGGCGGGAGAAGAACACTGGCACGGCGCGGCACCAGATCGTTTCATGAGCCACCTCGCACTGTGGGAAGGACCAGGCGACGGTAGCGCCGAAACCACGTGGGGCGACGAAGTCACCGACGAGGAATACAACGGTCTCCGCGCCAACCGTCGCTGAGACCGGATAAGTCTCAGATACGTCGCATCACGGAAACAACCTTGCCCAAGATGGCCGCTCGGTCGCCGTCGATCACGCTGTACGCGGGATTGCGAGGCTCGAGATACACGTGACCGTCGCGGCGTCGGAGCACCTTCACGGTGGCCTCACCGTCGATCATCGCGGCAACGATCTCACCGGAATGGGCTTCGTCTTGGCGGCGCACCACGACGACGTCACCGTCACAGATTGCTGCGTCGACCATCGACTCACCACGCACCCGAAGACCGAACACCGTGCCGGAACCGACGAGCTCGCGAGGAAGCGCGAGCACCTCGTCGGTGTGCTCTTCCGCGAGGATCGGCGCGCCGGCGGCAATGTCGCCGACCACTGGAACCGTCACGGTATTCGACGACGACTGTTCCTTCGCGCCCACGAGGAAAGGCCGCACGTCCAACTGCCGAGCCATGGCCGCTCCCCGGCGGAGGAAGCCCTTCTCCTCGAGGCTCTTGAGGTGCTTGGACACCGTCGATGTCGAGCGCAAGCCAACCGCGTCTCCGATCTGCCGCGTGCTCGGCGTGCACCCGTTGGCAGCAACGAGATCCCGGATGGTCATCAGAATCTGCTGCTGGCGGAGCGGCAGGGAGGAGGCGTCGAGGCCACCGAACATGTCGAGATCGTCGTAATCGGTCACGACGAGAATCGTAGTGAGAGGTCCCGACATCTCGGCCAGGCAGCCGGAGTACTGCCCGGATCTGCAGCCTCCCTGAAAACGGCGCAGACAGTTTGTTTTGCGAGCGGCACCTGGCACGCTGGGCTGATGGAGCCCCTCGAACCGATGCGCTCGGTGAGTGTTGCAGTCGACACGCGGACCAAGACTCCCCTCTGGAAGATGGTCGTCCTCTACCCGGCAGTGATGTCGGTGTTCATGTTTGCCGCACTCACCACGCGAACGGGAGTCGGTCTCGCCGTACTCGGACTGGCTATTTTCGCGGTCGGCGCGAGCACTTACGCGATGTCGGAGCGTCGGATGCTTCGGGAGAATGCGGGCATCCGACTACCATACTTCGGCGGACCTCCTGTCGCCCCGCGGCACCTCGATCTGCTCGCAGCAGCAGGAATGCCCTTGCTTACGAGTGGAGCAGTGTTGACCGTCCGGGCATCCGAAGCAGGACGTCCCTGGGTTTTCATATCGTTGTTCGCGATAGCCATGGTTCTGGCGATAACCGTCCCGATGGTTGTGCATAACGTACGGGTCAAGCGGGCGTCGTCAACCTGAGCTGCCACGACATTCCGATATCTCGCAGCGCCACGTTCAGCCTTCCCAGACGTCGGACCGACGTCTGGGTGGTGCGACCGGTTCGCCTCAGGTGGAGTCGACTATGCGCTGGCGACCTTGCTATCAGGCACGACAGCAATATCGACCTTGCTGAACTGCAGCACACCGTCTTCGATCTCGGCGTCGTGCATCAGCTTGCGGTCGCGGTAGTAATTGTTGACCACTTTCC
Source organism: Rhodococcus sp. NPDC055024 (assembly GCF_053608585.1). Classification (NCBI taxonomy): domain Bacteria; kingdom Bacillati; phylum Actinomycetota; class Actinomycetes; order Mycobacteriales; family Nocardiaceae; genus Rhodococcus; species Rhodococcus sp. NPDC055024. The sequence continues at coordinate 1,272,771 of NZ_JBSGVT010000001.1, read as the reverse complement.
ACGCACCGCGGGCACCCTGACGCGGCATTTCTCCGTCGCCGCGCTGGATGTAGCCCGAGGTCAGGGCTCCGCCCATGAGAGATTCTTCGGCGAAGTCCTCAGGTTCGGCATGAACCTCGAAAGTCGTGTAGTCGCGCTTACGCATGATCGTGAGTACGCGACACAGATAGGACGCGGCCAGGTCGGCCTTGAGCGTCCAGGATGCGTTGGTGTAGCCGAGGATCATCAGGAAGTTCGGGATGTCGGAGTAGAGCACGCTCTTGTAGGCGACCGTCTCGTTGAGCTTGACGGGCTCGCCGTCGATGCTCATTGCCGCCCCGCCCAGGATCTGCACGTTCAAGCCGGTCGCCGTGACGATGATGTCGGCCTCGAGTTCGAGACCCGACTCGGTCACGATGCCATTCTCGGTGAACTTGGCGATACGGTCTGTGACGATGTCGGCCTTGCCGCTCTTGAGCACCTTGAACAGGTCTCCGTTGGGAACCACGCACAGACGCTGATCCCACGGGTTGTAGCTGGGGGTGAAGTGACGCAGGTCCACGTTCTTGCCGAGTTGCAAGCGAATCTGGGTGAGGAACAGCTTCTTCGCCAGCTTCGGATTGGTACGTGAGAGCTGAAAGCTGGCGCGTTGCAGTGCGATATTGCGGGCTCGACCGATCTTGTAAGCGATCTGGTCGGGAACGCGTGCGAGCTTGAGACCTTTGGCAACAGGGTCCTCGGACGGCAGTGCCTGGATCCACGTGGGCGAGCGCTGCAGCATGGTGACGTGGCCGGCAGTGGGGGCCATCGACGGGATCAGCGTGATCGCGGTGGCACCGGACCCGATGACCACGACCTTCTTTCCGGTGTAATCGAGATCCTCGGGCCAGTGCTGTGGGTGCACGATCTGACCGCGGAAGTCGTCCTCACCGGGGAAGGCGGGGCGGTAGCCCTTGTCGTAGTTGTAGTAACCGCAGGCGCCGACGAGGACATTCGCGGTCCACGTCTCGGTCTCGCCGGTGGCCTCGATCAGGACGGTCACGGTCCACTGAGCAGTCGCGCGATCGAAGTCCATTGCCACGACCTTGCGGCCGAAGTTGATGTGGTCGGTGACGCCGTATTCCTTGGCGGTTTCCTCGACGTAGTCCCGGATGCTGGAGCCGTCGGCGAGCACTTTGGTGCCGATCCACGGACGGAAACCGAATCCGAAAGTGAGCATGTCGGAGTCCGAACGGATGCCTGGGTACTTGAACAGGTCCCAGGTGCCACCGATATTTTCCCGGCGCTCGAGGATCGCGTAAGTGCTTCCCGTCTGCTCCCGAATGAGGTGACAAGCCGCGCCGATTCCGGACAAGCCAGCGCCGATGATCAGTACGTCGACATGCTGTGGCATGGAGGAAACTCGTTTCGTAGGTCGTCGCGAAGCTACATCTGGCGTCGGCGGTGGCCGAGAACGATCGGTCGTTTCAGGCCGGGTTCCCTTCGGTCAGCGCCAGTAACCAGAGTATGTGCGACTTACGGTAACAGTCAATATCTCGACCCGACTCGATATCGACGTCGGACACGAGGCCTAGCAGATATCCACCCACAAATAGCCGACGGAATGGAGTAGGAAGTCGATAATGAGGGCATGAACGAGATACAACCCCAAAGCCTCGAACGAGAGCGCTGGCGCACTCTGCCAACTCCGCCGTCGACCGAGTTGGTCGAGATGGTCGGGGACGGACCTTCCAGCGCAGACTTCGACCCTACTGAACCAGTCGCACAACAGGGGTGAGACTGTCAGGACATTCCGGTATCTCGCAACGTGATGTTCAGCCTCCCCGATGGCAGACCGATGCCCGGAAGAGAACTTCCTGCAATAACTTTCGGCACACCGTGATACGCGAACCTCGACTCTCCGCCGAACACGAAGAGATCACCCGAGTGCAATTCGACGTCGGTGTACGGCTTGTTCCGGTTCGCGGAATTCCCGAACCGAAAGACACAACTCTGCCCGACGCTCAGTGAGACGACGGGAGCGTCGCAGCGCTCGTCCTTGTCCTGGTGCATGCCCATGCGAGCGCCCTCGTCATAGAAGTTGATCAGAGCGGTGTCGGGTGCGTAGCTCTCCCCCGCACGCGGGTCACCGTAGGCAGCGGCAACTGCGGTGCGGCCGAGGTCGGCGAGCCAGTCGGGCACCGCTGCGACAGGCGCACCGTTCACGTCGTCGGCGGTGCGGGTGTACTTGTACGGCTGCCAATGCCAACCGAGACAAACTGTTTGCACCGACATCTTGTGACCACCTGGGACAACAGCGGAGCGCATCGGTACGGGTGCGGTTGCCCACCGTCTGCACTCGGCCACCAAGGTGCGTTGCTGTTCAACGCTGAGCCAATCCGGAACGAGGATCGCCCCTGGCGCCACTTCCAATCGTGGCCGAGGAATCAGAGCGTTCATGGTTTCCACGCTAATCGGTCCCGAGGCATTGACACCCTCCACATCGGCTCGTATCGTAATCAACAGATTGGTTGATAAAGGAGATGGTTGACAAGTGATCGTGGATCCAGGGGCAGACGAGCGTCTCGACAAAGCGTTCATGGCGCTCGCCGACCCGGTACGACGGCGGATCATCGCCCGCCTGAGTAGCGGCCCCCAAACGGTCAACGAGTTGGCCGAGCCGTTCGAGATCACCAAACAGGCTGTCTCCAAACATATTCAGGTACTCGAAGCCGCTGGTTTGGTCACTCGCAGCCGCGACGCCCAGAGGCGGCCGGTACATCTCAACGCCGCAACTCTCGAGGCTTTGACCGCCTGGATCGACCGCTATCGACTGATCCACGAACAACAGTTCCGCAAGCTCGATCACCTACTCAGCACCACACAGAAGGAGACTTAGCCATGGCTACCACCAATCCCGTCACCATCACGGCTCCTGAGGGCGTGCCGTACATCGACATCACCCGCGAATTCGACGCACCCGTCAGTGCCGTCTTCGCGGCTCATTCGAATCCCGAACTGGTCAAGCAGTGGCTCGGCCCCAACGGATACGAGATGGAGATCGACGAATACGAGTTCGTGAGCGGCGGTCGATACAAGTACGTCCATCGGAACCCCGAGGGCGAAGAGTTCCGGTTCAATGGTGTATTTCACGTCGTTCGCGAGAACGACTTTGCCATCCAAACCTTCGAATACGAGGGATTTCCCGACGTCGTCAGCATCGAATCGATCACGTTCGAGGATCTGGGCAATGGACGCACCCGCCTCTCCGGCCATTCCGTATATCCGAGCCTCGAAGCGCGAGACGGAATGATCGAGAGCAATATGGAACTCGGCGTCACCGAAGGTTACGAACGCCTGGACAAGATCGTCGCGCAACTCTGACCACCTGTTTGCCCGAACCTCCTCAGCGAAAGGCAGTTTCATGGACTGGACCCTCGAAGTAGTCATCGTTCCCGTCAGCGACCTCGACCGCTCCATCGAGTTCTACCGTGACAAGGTCGGTTTCGATCTCGACCACCACACCGTCAACGAACACATGACGATTGCTCAGCTCACTCCGCGTGGTTCGGGTTGCTCGATCGTCATCGGCAACCTGCCGTCGCAAACCGAGATGGCCCCTGGTTCGTTGAAGGGATTGCAGTTGGTAGTGGCCGACGCTGCAGCGGCTCGGCAGGAGCTCATCGACCGCGGCGTCGATGCCAGTGAGGTCACCGTCTTCGACGAGCGTGACGGTGGCACCTTCTTCGGATTCGCCGACCCGGACGGTAATACCTGGGCTGTCCAGCAGCTGAAGGTCCGCGGCGACAAGCCGCTCATTCCGAAGGAGTACCGCGACCGCTTCGGCGCGTAGAACCCGCCTTCCACGCTGCGTAGTCTTCGGGCATGCAGACAGCGCAGGGGCGATAGCCGGCCGCAATCGCGGTCGGCTCGTCCGCGAAGAACACCCGACTGGCGACATACCCACCACGCGCGATTGCCTGCGCCGCCCCTCGACAGTCGAGTCGGCCGTAGATCTTCGTTTTCCTATGCCCGCCAAGCGCACCGGGCATCGAACTCTCGTAAGGTTTGTTGCGGGCGTCGCGGAGAATGTACGTCCTATTCGGCATTGTGAAGCACCAATCCCAATGTTCGACGCGTACCCGAGTGCACCACGCTGACACCATGTCGCACAGGGGCTCTGGACCACCCCCGAGAACTCTGGACCGGCCGATCCCGCGTGGTGAAGATCAACGCGTGACCTTGTTCGAGCACCGTGACAGTCCCTTTCGACTGAGCGCGCGGCCGCTGTTCGACGAGCAAGAACTCTCCCCCGGCGTGATCGATCCGAGGTCTGTCGAGCCCGATCACCACCTGCAAGGGAAACACCAACTCTCCGTAAAGGTCCCGATGCAGTGCATTCCAGTCGCCAGGACCGTAGGACAGGAGAATCGGGGTAGGTCGATTCTGGCCGGCGTTGCGGCATTGATCGATCCATCCTTCGAAAGTGTCCGGCCACGGTGCGCTGTCCCCCAGCTTGAACGCCCACTCTCGCGCGATCGGGAGAAGTTGCCGGTAGAAAGCCGCTCGCATAGCGGTGATCGGCTCGGGTACCGGATCACCGAAGTATCGATACTCCCCTTGACCGAAGCGGTACCGAGCCATGTCGATCGTGCTTCGAAATCGGTCGACGTCCGAGTACCAGGAAGCGATCTCGCGACACTCCGATTCGTCGAGTAGCGGTGTCGTCTGTGCACACCCAACAGTGCAGGCCAATCGAGGGAATCAACTCGAGCAGACAGATCAGTGAACAGGTCCATACGTCGTAGACGACGCGGCAGTCAGGAATGTGAGAATGCCAGCAGTTGGTCAGCCAAAGTATTGTAAGTACGGGCGATCCCGGCATAGCTGAGTACGGGTTCCGGATTCCAGGTGCCGACCTTCCCCGCCTTCACCGCAGGCAAGTTGGACCACGCAGGATTGGTGCCGAGCGTATCGAGTTGCAAACTGGACGGACGATCGTCGAGGAAGATCATGCCGGCCGGATAGTGGTCCGCCATCTCCCAGGCCAGCTTCTCGACGTAGACCGACGATCCCTCTGCTGGATCGACGACGGTAAGACCCAAACCCGCCAGGTCTGCGAGGATCGGAAATCCGGAACGACTGACTCGAATCGTGTCCGGATCTGCGGAGGCGAATAGTACGGGTGAATTGTTCAGTGAAGAAGCAACTTCGGAGATCCGCTGGCGCGCAGCGTCGTAGTCCTTTCGCTGCACGTCCATATCCGGGTCTGCTCCGAGTTCCACGGCCAGTTCCACGATCTCTCGCACGGTTCGGTCGATGGTTCCTGCTGCCGTTTCCACGAACAGTACTGTCGACAAGCCCTTCACCGCATCCAAGTTCGCCTCGTCGAGTAGAGCCGAACCACGCAACTGAGGGACTATGACGACGTCCGGCTCCAGCGCAGCGATCTTTTCGAGTTCCACTTGCCCCCAGAGTTGCCCGACCATGTCGGTCTTCGAGAAATCCAAGTTGCCGGAGATGCTGGCGTCCGTCGATCCCGGCGATCGTGTGAGCGCCCCGAAAACACCGACAGGCACCAGTCCGTAATCCCACAGAGCACCCGCGATTCCGGTGTAGGTGACAAATGTTCTCGGCGGTGAAGCCAACTCGATCAGGGTTCCGCGATCATCGGTGAAGGACCAACCGGCATCGCGTGTGCCGCCGGCATCTGCGCCGGAGCGTGAGCACCCGGCCGCTGCCAGCGCAGCAGCCAATCCTGCTGCTGCGCCGAGGAACCTGCGACGATTCCAGTCCATCTCGAGACGCCTGTGCGGTCGTGGAGTGAGCAGCGTGGTCATGTGTGTGCCCTTTCGGCGATTGGTTGAACTGTTGCAGGAGATGACGAGCGAGAAAAGAGAAGGATCGATCCAAAACCCGTGAGTATTCCGACGCCGGCGCAGAAGACCAACGGCCACAGCAGAGCAAACTCGTCCGATCCGGCGAAGAGCGAGCCGCACAAAGCAATTCCGACTGCGAGCCCGAATTGGCGCGACGAGTTGGCTGTGGCCGAAGCCGTCCCGGCGCGCTCTGCCGGAGCATCCGACATCGCGGCACCTGGCAACACCGGCGACACCATGGCTGAACCGACACCCGTCAGAATCAGTCCGGCGATAAGCGCCGGCCAGATCGGCGCGATGAGAACGTACAACATTGCCAGGCAACCGATTCCGCAGAGGACCGTCCCGAATCCGAGCGAAAATCGAAGATCGACTCGCTGAAGCCGTGATCCACCCAGTGCTGATACGAAGACAAAAGCGAGCGGTTGAATCGAGAGCACAAGTGCGGCCGTCGACGCCGACAGTTCCAACCCGTTTTGCAGCCACAGTGAAAGAACTACGAGCGGGCCGTAAGCCGCAAGGTAGTAACCGAAAGCCGCGACGAGAACTCCGTCGAATTTCAGGGATCGGAACAAGGCCGGATCGAGCATCGGACTGCTGCTTCGACGCTGCCAGGACACAAATGCCGTCAACGCAACGATTGCGATGAGGAAGGCGAGAGCTGTCGAAGACGAAGTCCACCCGGCGTCGCCGCCCCACGTCACGCCGAGAACCGCGGCAACGGCAGCGAGAGTGAACAAAACCATTCCGGCCCAGTCGATATTGTCGTCGCCGCGCCAACTTTCGGCGAAACAGAAAACAGCCATTGCGAGCGCTACTGCGGCCACGGGGATTCCGAAATAGAAGACCGCACGCCAGTCGAAGAACTGCGTCAGCAGCCCTCCTGCAACATTCCCGATTCCGGCCGCCAATCCGGCGACGGCGCCCCACGCGGCAAAGGCGACGTGACGATCACGGCCCGAGTATGCGTCGCCGAGCAGAGGCAGGAGCGTCGCGAACATCGCTGCACCGGCAATTCCTTGCGCGCCGCGAGCTGTGACCAGAACCGTGACGTCCGGAGCAACAGCACACACGGCCGTCGCAACCAGGAACACGACCAGGCCGCAGATGTAGAGGCGTTTGCGTCCCCATACATCGCCGAGCGCGCCCATGCCCACCAGAAGCGCAGCAAGGGCCAGTGTGTACGCGTCGACGACCCAGGACATCGCGCCCGTACTGCCGTTCAAACCGTCTGCGATGGCCGGCACCGCGATCGTCGTGATCGTGGCGTACGTCAGCAACAGGAAAGTTCCGATGCATGCGGCGATGAGCGGCAGCCATCGTCGTGTCGACATGGTCAACCTCCGAGTAGGGCGGTAAGTGCGCCCTAACTATGGAGGTTCAAGTCAACTTGAAGTCAAGCGCCGCTTCTACGCGAATGTCGAGTTGCTCGAGCAACCACGGACACTGCATCGGACGCTCTTGCCGACACGTCAGGTGATGCTCGAGAATCAGTTTCGCTCGCGTAGCGGCGGCGATCTGTGCCTCGAGTGCCGAAACTTGATCCGCGAGAACCGCGGAGAACTGCTCGGACGTGGTGTCGGTTTCGATGAAGGAGCGCACCTGTTCCAAGGACATTCCCGTCTCGGTGTACATCCGGATCAATGCCAGCCGTCGCAGCTCACACTGCCCGTACCAGCGTTTGCCGCCGGTTCGCGACCGCGCGGACAGCAAGCCTTCATCCTCGTAGTACCGCAAGGTCGACGCCGCGATTCCGAACGATTTTGCAACCTCGCCGATCGGGATCAAGTGCTCACGCATTCACCGATCGTAGGCTGAATGCGTGGGCGGTTCCGGCAGTTATGTGTGACTTGGCATACTGACTAACGGAAGGGGTCACGTAGGTGATCTCACGGCAAAATGCTGGATGCGCTCGTTGAACGAGGGAGAGCTGTGCTGGATCCAACGCGACCTGTCGGGCCGTACTCCTCGGGAGTGCCCGCCACTGCCCTCGAGGTCCGCATGCCGGACCTGGAACGCTTCGGCCTCGCCCAGTTGTGGCGCTCCGCGATCATCGCCGTCGTGCTGTCCACGTCGATCATGCTGGCGCTGATCGTGTGGCCTTTCCGCAAGCGTGGACGCACCTGGGCGGACGCTGCCTCCGACGGAATGGTCGACGGCTTCATCGCTCTGGGGCCCACCTTCGTCAAGCTCGGTCAACTGGTCGCGTCGTCGTCCGGCCTGTTCCCGGCCCCGGTCGCCAATGCGTGCCTGCGTTGCCTCGACGACGTTCCGTCCTTCCCTGCCGAGCAGGCCCGAAGAGTCGTGCAGGAGGACCTCGGTTACTCCGTGGACGAACTGTTCGCGAAATTCGACGACGCGCCTCTAGCAGCGGCATCGGTTGCGCAGGTACACGCGTGCGTTCTGCACGACGGCCGAGAGGCAGTCATCAAGATCCAGCGCCCGGACATCTATGCGCGCATGCTGATCGACCTGCGGGCGGCATATTGGGGTGCGAACATCCTCGAGAAGTTTGTCGAGTTCCTTCGAATTGCCAATGCCACCGCCATCATTCGCGATCTGCACAACGCAACGATGACGGAATTGAACAGTGCAGTCGAGGCCGACCGGCAAACCACTTTCCGGAACAACATCAGTGCGTTCGGCGACAACAAGGGAGTCACGACGCCGGAGGTCTACTGGGATTACTGCGGCCCCCGAGTCATCTGTATGGAACGCATGCGGGGCGTTCCGCTCGATCGATTCGTCGCCGGTCCGGACGGAATCGACGAAGCCCGCATGTTGATCCGGCGCGGTGTGAAGGTCTGGCTCGAATCAGTCATCGTTCACGGTCCTTTCCACGGCGACGTACACGCCGGGAATCTGTGGGTCCTCGATGACGGCCGGATAGCAATGCTCGACTTCGGCATTGTCGGTGTTCTTCCGGAAACGTGGCGATCGATACTCTCCGATATGTTCCGCGCAACGATTGTCGACGGAGATTTCGCCCGCGTTGCCCGGGGAATTCGATCCTTGGGTTATGCAACCGACTACGAAGTCGACGACGCCCAACTGGGTATGCAGGTCGCCACTGCTCTAGCTCCGATCCTCGGCCGCGATCTGGGTGAACTCAAGCTCAGCGAGCTGATCATGGCGCTGATTCAATTGGGTAAACAGTGGGGTGTTGCGAGTCCAGAGGAATTGGTTCTTTTCGGAAAGCAACTCGGATACTTCGAGCGATATGCGACGGCGTTGGCACCTGGTTGGGTGATCGGACAAGACCTTTATCTGTTCAAGAACGTATTTCCCGAGGCAGTCGCCGAAAAGGCCCGAGAACTCGGCATCATCATGCCTGACGAATAAATTTGTCCCCTATTTCCTTATTCTGCATTTCGTCTGGCGGGGTTAGCCTGTAATGACCCACCGGCCGAGGAGCAAATGTGCAGCCACTTTCTGTAGCCCTCCCGCAAGCGACGACAGGTCCGAGGAGTAACGGGCCGCGTGTCGGCACCACCCTCGGCGCCCTCATGCATTCCACGGACAAGTCCGTGATCGAGCTACTGGAAAGCCCGGACGGGCTTGATGTCGAAATCCGTTCGATCGCCCTCGTCGAGTCCTCCGACATAGACGGCACCGACAGCCGAGGTGCGATCTCCGACATCTATCTTCCCGTCGGGGTTCCCGAATCGACGCTCACGCAATGGCTGCGAAAGTTCGAGGGCAGGCCGCCAAGGCGTCGTCCGAAGCTCCTGCTCGTCAAAAATGCACGCGAGGCGACGGCGGTACTGACCGCCGCACGTAGCATCGGTATCGCCGTGGCCGCGGTCCATCCGCAGGCCAGTTCCGGCCACGTCTATTCGCTTGTACAACGTCTTCTGACGCAGAGCTTGTATCGTTCGCGAGCCGCCGCCGGCGCTGTATCAGGCGGTGATTCCGATTTGTTCGCGCTCTCGGAAACGATCGCCGAATTGACCGGTGGACTCGTCACGATCGACGACACCGCACTGCACGTCATTGCATATTCTGCTGCTCACGAGGGCGAAGACGAGCTTCGTCAGCTCTCCATACTCGGCCGGGAATGGCCGATCGAATACACCGAATGGATCGAGAAAAGGGGCGTGTTCGAGCATCTCAGGCGCTCGGACGAGGTCATCAGTCTGCCATCCGAGCTGAGCATCGGCGCCGCACACCGTCTGGCTGTGAGCATTACCCGGCCCGGCCAGCCAGGGCCGACGGGTTCCGTTGCGCACCAACATAATCTCGGAAGCATCTGGATACAGCAGGCATCCGGACCTCTTTCCGACGACGCACGAGCGGTATTGCGCGGCGCCGCCGCTGTCGCCGCGCGCATTCTCATGCGGTCGTTGGACGCCTCCAGCCGCGAGAACGCCCAAGTGGAAAGGCTGTTCGGCGTTCGCTCCGGCGGGGTCGACATGCACTCACTCGCCGGCTCGTTCGGCATCAGCACCGACGGACCGGCTGCGGTCATCGGATTTGCGACATCACTTGCACCCGGATCGAATCTCGATCGAATCACCAACGCCTTGCGCCTGCGTGCCAGCGCATTTCGCCACGATGCCGTCACGACGATCATCGACAACCGGATCTACGTGCTGTTCCCGCAGGCCGAGCACGAGGTCGCGATCAGCGACTGGGCTTACGACACCGTGCGAGTGCTCGAAAGACGTGCGGGTATCAGCGTCCGCGCGGCCGTCGCAGTGCCGATCGCGCGGTTGCACGGCGTACCCGAGGCGCGTCGAGAAGTGGACCGCGTGCTCGATACCACCGATGATCACGGAACCTCGAAGGTCACCACCCTCGCGGCGTCGCGCACCGCGGTATTGCTGGGCGAGATACTCGACCTCGTCGCTGATCACGAGCGATTGCGCGACCCTCGTATCGACAGACTCATCTCCTACGACGACAAGAACACCTCTGACATGCAGTTCACGCTCACTGCCTACCTGACAGCTTTCGGGGACGTGAAGAAGGCCGCATCCTCTTTGAAAGTGCATCCGAACACGCTGCGCTACCGCATCCGGCGCGCTGAACAGATCATGGGCATTTCGTTGGACGAGCCGGACACGCGCCTGCTCACCGAACTGCAACTCGCCATATTGGGACGCACCCCGGACGAGTCTGAGCGGTACGAAACGTCCGATCAGTGAGACGGATCTCGGGCCCGTCTCGAACTCTCGAGTAGACAACTGAGGAAGCCGAAGAACAACTCTCACCTCAGGAGATACCTTGCGCACTCGTGGAGCCGTCATTCGCCAAGCACCAGGCACATACGAGGTGGTCGACCTCGAACTCGACTCACCCCGTAGCGGCGAACTCACCGTCAAGATGGTCGCCTCCGGCCTGTGCCACTCGGACGACCACTTCGCCAGCGGCGACCACGGCGTTGGCCGCTACCCCATCTGCGGCGGGCACGAAGGCGCCGGAATCGTCGTCGAGGTCGGGCCGAACACCGAAGGGTGGTCCGAGGGCGATCATGTCGTGTTCTCTTTCCTCGCCGCCTGCGGCCGTTGTCGTTGGTGTGCAAGCGGAATCCAGAACCTCTGCGACAACGGCGCCGCCATCATGACCGGCAGCAGGCCAGGCGAAACCTCGAGCTACAGAATGTCTCTCGACGGTCAACCCGTCGCACAAACCTGCGGCCTGTCCACCTTCAGCGAATACACCACGGTCAGCACTCTCTCGGCGGTCAAGGTCGACAAGCATCTGCCACTCGACGCTCTGTGCCTGCTCGGCTGCGGCGTCGGAACCGGCTGGGGCGCCGCCGTCAACTCCGCTCAGGTGTATCCCGGGCAGACCGTCATCGTCATGGGGGTCGGCGGAATCGGAATCAACGCGGTACAGGGAGCCTCGCACGCCGGCGCCGCCCACGTGATCGCGGTGGACCCGGTCGCTTTCAAGCGCGACAGTGCATTGAAGTTGGGCGCCACCCATGCCGTCGCCACCATGGAGGAAGCCACCGACATAGCGCGCTCGTTCACCAACGGCCAGGGCGCCGATTCCGCCATCGTCACCGTCGGCGTCACCACCGGAGAACATGTCGCGCAAGCATTCTCGTCCATCCGCAAGGCCGGAACATGCGTCGTCACCGGCCTCGGGAAGATGACGGACGTCGGAATACCCGTGAGCCTGATGGAACTCACGCTGTACCAGAAGAGAATTCAAGGATCCCTGTTCGGCGCGTCGAATCCCACCGCCGACATTCCCTGGATGATCGATCTCTACACCAGCGGCAAACTCGAACTCGACGAACTGATCACCAACCGGTACACCCTCGACCAGATCAACGACGGCTTCGCCGACATGCATGCCGGTCGCAATCTTCGCGGGATCATCACCTTCTGAGCGAGTTCTCTCCGGACTTTCGATCGAGAGCAAGTCCGGAGAGATCCTCACTACGGCTTCACCAAGCGTTCATGGTGTCGAGGATTTGTCCTCTGGCCATCCACAATTCAGCAGACCAGTACGGCCACGAGTGAATTCCGGCGGGCGGAAAGCTGTACGTCGCTGGGATTCCCAAGGATTTCAGACGAATCTCGAATGCACGCGCATGCACCCACGAGAGCGCCTCTAGACCCATGCCCGTCGCCGTGTGGAAGTAGTCGATCGGCGCAGATGGGTGATCGTACGGTCCAGGGATGCCGTTGGACGACGAAATGTACATCGACAGTCCGCGAAGCGATTCCGCGTTGACAAACGGGTCGTTGCGAAGCCAGCCTGACGACCACGGCGGGCCCCACATCGAGTCCACGTTGTACCGCCCGGCATCGAACATCGCTACCCTGATCGCTTCACGCATGCCCGGCCCCGAAATGTTTATGTACCCGGACAGCGAGCCTGCGAACTTGAACTGATCACGATGGTGCCCAGCCAAATTCAATGCCGCGCTACCACCCATCGACAACCCGATAATCGCATTGTTGGTAGGCGAAACACCGTACCCTGCAAGAAAGTCTGGAAGCTCACGAGTGAGAAATGTTTCCCACCTGTACGTTATCGGCTGGGCGTTGAAGTTCGACGGCGCGTACCAGTCCGTGTAGAAACTCGACTCGCCGCCCACAGGCATCACCAAAGTGATGTTGTCGTTGCGGTACTGATCGAGTGCGTTCGTTTCGAAACTCCAGGCATTCCTGTCGTTTTGCGCGCGAAGACCGTCGAGCAGGTACAGCGCGGCGTTGCCACCGCGCGCGGCCCACTGCACCTGAACCTTGATGTTTCCCATCGAAGACGGGACCCACAACTCGTCGTAACCACCCCATGGCGCCGAGCGCGCCGGAGTAGCACTCGCGGCGGTCGGACCGAACATACCGCCGAGCAGGAATATCGACAACAACGCCGCTAGGAGCACCCGCACCCGCCGTGTATTGCGTTCGGGCAACGTGAATCTGATTCTCTGCAAGGTTGTGTCTTTCCCCGAAACTGCGCATGAAGAAACTGCTCCGGTAAGTGCATCGTCGGTTCCACTGTCGACGTGTTTGTCCCTTTGTGGGGTCTTCGGTGTTACAAAGCCGAGGTCATCGCAGCAAACGGACAACTGTCATGCCGAGCGAAACCGGGTGGCGAAAAGCACAATTCACGAAGCACGCTCTCTGCGCTCACTCAGCCGAGCATCGAAGCGATCGCGTCTCGCCCAGCAGCGGCACAAGCTTGGTCCTGCATTCCGTCTGGAGCGCCACCGACGCCGATACCGGCGATCGACCCGGCTCCAGCCTTCAATGTGACTCCACCTGCAAGGAAGAGAGTGCCGGGAAGGTCGGCGATGGTCGATCCTTCGCCTTTGGTACGCTGCAAGAGGTCACTGGTGTCGGCTCCGAAAGCCGCAGAGGTGTATGCCTTCTCGCGTGAGGCTTCCACCGTGTGCTGGGCTGCGTTGTCGCCGCGCACCATGGCGATGACATTGCCGGCACGGTCGACGACGGAGACGGTGACGAAGCCGAGACCGTCGGCGCGGCATTTCGCCAGCGCTGCACCGGCAGCCGTCACTGCTGCGTCGGCGCTGAGTCGATTCTGAGTGACAACTGCCGAATCGCCGCTCGCAGCAGGCTGCTGCGTGGCAGTAATCGACGTCGTGCTCGATGCGTTCGCCACCGGTGTGTCGGTGCTCGAGCATGCGGCGCTCGCAAGGATCGCGACAACCGGAATGGCGACAGCAAGCGTCCGGGGCAGTCGTGTGTAAATGCGGTGGTTCATGATGGGCACACTTTCAGTCGAGTGGTTCGAAACCGTCCACTACAGCGTCGCGTTCCGGTGAGGGTCCGCACATCGGGCGCTCGGGTGGCGAACAGTGCCCACAACGGCTACCTAGATGTCATCCGAATGGTTGATACGAGGGCCAGGCGCACTCCGTAACATTCGAGGGATGAGCAGTGGAGCCACGACGGATGCCGACGCCGACCTCGGCCTACGCGGTCCGTTGGCGTATGCGATCCACGCGTCGTTCTTCGTGCTGCTGTCCACGTCCGGCGTTCGGTACGTCGCAGTCCACGGCACCAGCGGTCGGTTCGGGGTGGTGCTCGTCCTGGCCGTGGTCCTCGCCCTGCTCTACGCCGTCATGGCTACGGTGTCCTCGCGAGAGGTGGTTCGCCAACGGCTCTGGATGTGGCCGGTACTGAGCACGTGGGCAGCGTTGGTCTGGCTTGCACCGAGTTTCGCGTGGTGCGCCTTCCCGGTTCTCTTCCTCTGCATTCGTCTGTATCCGAGCAAGATCGCCTACCCCCTCGTCGGGATCCTGGGGGTCCTCGCCGGTATCGCGTTCTACCGGGTCACCGGTCGCGCAGAATTGGTGACCCTACTTGGACCTCTGTGCACCGCTGCACTGGTCGCGGCCGCGTACGGTCAGATGGAACGTGATGCCCGAGAACGCCTTCGGCTTCTGCGCCAGGTGGCGGAAGCGCAGTCGGCACTGGCAGATACCGAACGGGCTGCCGGCGTTGCCGCTGAACGAGAGCGCCTCGCTCGCGAGATCCACGACACCGTTACTCAGGGACTGGCAAGCGCCCTACTTCGGCTCGAGGCAGCCGAACAAACGTGGAATACAACGGGTTCGCCGTCTCGAACCGATGTCGATGCCGCGACAGAGAACATCCGCACGAGCCTGATGCAGAGCCGCGACCTCGTCCATGACCTCGCACCGGCCAAAGGTGGCCCCGCTGATTTCGACGCCCTGGTCGTTGCCGCCGCCCGTCAGTTCACCCCTGATGTTCGGGTTCGCACTGTGGGCGAACCGGTCGCCGTGTCGCCGGACGTGGCTCACGCCATCGTGCGAGTGGTCTCGAGCGCGTCGTCCAACATCGCCCGCCACGCTCGCGCCGAAACAGCGGGCGTGACGATCACGTATCTCGACGACTCCGTCTCCGTAGACATCTTCGACGACGGCGTCGGCTTCGATCCGGGAAAACTCACCGACCATTCTCGGTACGGTGGATACGGCCTACGTGCGATGCGGAGCCGCGTGGCTCAGCTCGGCGGATCGTTCACCGTGGAAAGCGCACCAGGAGACGGCACCGTCGTCGCGGCCCAGTTCCCGCTCGAACGGAGGATCCGATGACCACCTCTATTCGTGTGTTCCTCGTCGACGACCATCTGGTCGTGCGCGCCGGGCTGAGAGCGCTGCTGGACACTCAGCCGGACGTCGAGGTGGTCGGCGAAGCATCGTCCGGCGAGGAAGCGGCCACGGCGATACCTTCCGCCTCGCCTGATCTGGTGATGATGGATCTGGACATGGGCACCGGCATGCACGGTGCAGAAGCGATCAAACGGCTTCGCAACGACGGGGTCGATGTTCCCGTACTCGTTTTCACGACCTATGACACCGACGCCGACGTCGTACGGGCCGTCGACGCCGGTGCCATCGGCTATCTACTCAAGGACTCGACTCCCGACGAGATCTTCGGAGCGGTGCGCGGCGCGGTTGCCGGGCGAAGCGTTCTCTCCCCTACCGTGGCCTCTCGTCTTGTCCAGCAGATGCAGCGCCCGCAGGAAGCGCTCACCGCGCGTGAGTCCGAACTGCTCAGCCTGCTCGCCGAGGGGATGACCAACCGCGAGCTGGGCAAGGCGCTTTTCATCAGCGAGGCGACTGTGAAAACCCACCTCGGGCACATCTACGCCAAGCTCGGCGTCGATACCCGCTCTGCCGCAGTGTCCGTCGCATTGCGCCGCGACGGAATACGCTGACCTCGGTAAGGGCCGAACAGCTCAGTCACCCATCGCCTCACGTACTCCGTCGATCAGTTCGAGGAATTCGGCCTTCGGAGCGAAGTCCACGTACTCCGCGTCCTCGATCGCGCCGGGAACGTGACCGGGTGCCCAGTAGAAGACCTCTCCCGCATTGTAGATCTGCCGACCCGATTCGGAATCTGTGTAGATCCTGCCTTTCAAGACGTATCCGTAGTGCGGACATTGACAGCGCCCACCTTCCAAATGCGCGAACGGTTCGGCAAAGTTGGCTCCGGCAGGCATTTTGACGAAGTTGACGATCATGTCGCCTTCTTCTCGCATTCGCAGTTCGAATTCGCCGTCCTGCAACACGACGGGAAGCTCGTGAGCCGAGATGGTGTGCATCGGAGTTCCTTTCGACTTCAGAACGGGAAGGTCTGGGCGGCGGGCCGGCTGGTTCGCCACTGCCAGGTGGTGAATTCGTCCCAGCTGCTTTGAGTTCCGAATCTCGCGCCGTTTCCGGAGGCACCCGCACCGCCGAATGGTGCATAGGCATCGTTGTTCAACGTCTGATCGTTGATGTGCACTGTGCCGGTCCGCAGACGGTCCGCGATCCGCTCGCCGCGTTCCACCGATCCTGTTTGAATGGCCGCTACCAGACCGTATTCGCTGTCATTGGCAAGTCTGACGGCCTCGTCTTCGTCCTTGACGACCACGACGGGCGCCACGGGTCCGAAAATCTCTTCGCGGAACGCAGGCATGTCCGAGGTGACACCGGCCAGGACGGTCGGCTGATAGAACAGCCCTTCGTAGGTTCCACCGGCGCGGATTTCGGCGCCGGCCGCCTTGGTGCCCTGGACGATTCGATCGACGTTGGCAATCTGCCTCGCGTTGATGAGCGGACCGAGAGCGACGTTGCCTGTATTGGGATCCCCGACGGGTAGGACCGAGGCACGCTTGGCCAGCAGGTCCAGGTACTGATCGGCGACCGACTCCAGCACGATGTGTCGGCCCGCGGTCATGCAGACCTGGCCCTGATGCAGGAACGATCCCCACGCACCCGCCGAACTCGCGGCATCGAGGTCTGCGTCGTCGAGGACGATCAGAGCATTGTTCCCGCCCAACTCGAGCGAGACACGCTTGAGCGTGCGTCCGGCTGTTGCTCCGACCTGACGGCCGACGGCGGTCGAACCCGTGAAGGACACCATCGCGATGCTGGGGCTCTCGCACAATGCCTGACCAGGCTCCGCGTCACCGGCGAGCACATGCAGGAGACCTTCCGGAAGACCTGCTGCCGTGAACAATTCCGCGATGACCGCGCCACCGCTGATCGCAGTTTGAACGTCCGGCTTGAGAACGACGCCATTTCCGAGCGCCAAGGCGGGTGCGACAGCGCGCATGGCGAGGAGCAGCGGGAAGTTCCACGGGCTGATCACGCCGACTACGCCCAGGGGCACCCGGCGACCGATGCTCGTACGCCCCTCCTGGCTGGCAGGCAGGAGGTGTCCGAACGGCTGTGTCGGCAGTGCCGACGCCTCCCACAGTTCGGAGATGACAAGATCAACTTCGAACGCGGCTTTCCCTGGTACGGAGCCACCTTCACGAATCAACCAGCGCTCCACCTCGGCTCGCTCGGCTTCCAAAATCTGCGCCGCCTTACGGATCACCGAAGCTCGGGCCTGCCCGATCGTGGCCGCCCACGACGGCTGCGCGGCCGACGCGATGTGTGCCGCTCGATCGATATCCGCAACAGTCGCCGTCCCGATCACACCGAGCACCTCGCCGGTAGCCGGTTCGACGGACTCGACGGTGTCACCGCCCCCGTCGATCCATTGGCCGTCGAAAATCTTTCCGTGCCATTGCTGATGAGCGAGCAGATTCGTCATGAGTTCCTCGATTCGTAGCTTCCGCTGCGGCCCTCGCTGTTCGCGGGCCCGAGCTCTTCGCGAGCTTGAAAAGCGATCTGGAACACACTCTGCCCCGGTATTCGGGCTCCGAGTTGTCGTGATCGGACACGTTTGTTGTTCGGATGCGACAGATCAGTGACGTACTTCCGACGGCGCCGTACCGAATTCCGCTTTGAACGCACGCGAAAATGCCGGTGCGTCATGGAAACACCATCGCGCGGCCAGGACGGAGATCGAGTGATCGCGCAATGAGACGTCGGTTAGATCGCGGCGTACACGGATCAACCGTTCTCGACGGATCAGCGCGTTGAGGGTCAGACCCCCGTCGCCGAAATGACGCTGAATTGTTCTCGGTGACATGTGCAGCGCACCGGCGATCGACGCGACCGAGAGGTCCGGTACATCGAGATTCCGAAGCACATATCGCAAGATCGCCTCACGCGAGGAACTTCCGGGTGTCGCGGGCGCAAAGTCTTGCACCAGGACTGCCGCAGCGAGATTGACTCCGGCATCTCCGAGAAGTCCTGCGGCGCTGCCGTCTACCTGCGATGCAACAGCGCCCGAGATGAAGTTCTGCAGCAATGCACCGGATCCGCGCCGGCCGTCGTGGATGCGCGCGAGCGCGCAATTCAGCTCTCGTTCGGTCAGGCACATTGCGCCGCGCGGTACCGTCATGACGGTGCACGACCAGTGACCGTCGAAACGCAACGCGTACGGACGCTCTACGTCGTAGAGAATCATCCCGCCGGGCGGGGCCGTCAACTCGCGGTCGGATTGGCGCAGGGTCGCTCGCCCGGTTCGGACCGTGCAGATCTTGAGCAGATCGCTACCGTCTCGCTTTGCTGCGCGCGTGCTCCGCCGCAGTATCTGAGGTGAACCGGAGATGTCGAAAGCGCCTACGTCCCCGAGACTTACGCCGCTGACCGTGCCCACAGGTGCGGTATCGACGGAGCTCTCGGGGGACAGGCCACCGAAGGTATCCGATATCTCGCAGTGCCACTGCTGCACAGATTCCAGCAGGCCCGGAGGTGTGGCAGACACGGCAGACATGGCGGGCTACTTGATCGAAGATCCGTGCTGCGTCAATGGCATGACCTCGATGCTCATGTACGGGAACAAGGGGAGATTCCAGAGAATCTCGTGCAGTTCGTCAGCCGACTCGACGTCGAAAATGCTGATGTTGCTGAACTGCCCCACAATTCGCCACAAATGAACCCACTTGCCCTGGCGCTGAAGGTCTTGTGAGTACGCCTTCTCCGTCGCGACGGTATCGGCGCGAACTTCCGGATCCAGGTCGCGCGGAATATCGACGTCCATCCGAACGTGAAAGAGTGCCATGTTCCTTTTTCCTCTAGTTCCTGGTCCAGGTCTTGACGGCGTCCATGTTCAGTTCGACTCCCAAGCCAGGCCCGGCGGGGAGGTGCAACTGACCCTCGGAATACTTCAGGGGTTCCTGGAGCAATTCCTCACTGAAGAGCAGAGGGCCGAAAAGTTCTGTTCCGAAGTTGATTCCCGGCTCGGCGCACGCGAAGTGCAACGAAGCTGCTGTGCCGATCGGACCTTCGATGGACGTCGCACCGTGGCACGCGATACCCGCGGCCTTGGCAATCGCGACGATGTCGCGGCTGCGCTGCAGGCCACCGCACTTGGTGGTCTTGAGGGCGATGACATCCGCGGCGCTCCGGCGAGCGATTTCCAGAGCGTCGTGTGGGGTCTGCACACTCTCGTCGGCCATGATCGGAATTGGTAGAAGCCTGCTGAGTTCGGCGAGGACCTCGATTTGGTCTGCCGGAGTGGGCTGTTCGATCAGTTCGACTCCGCCCTCGGCGAGTTGAGGCAGGTACCGCAGTGCGGTGAAGCGATCCCACCGCGCGTTGACGTCGACGCGGACACCGGCATGACCGTCGAGCGCCTGAGCGATCTCGACGATGCGCGCAACATCGACGGCAGGATCGAGTGCGCCCATCTTCAGTTTGAAGCTGAAATTGAGTCGGGCTTCGAGCTTTTCGTGAGCTTCCTCGATGATCTCCGCCGCCGGCGCCGCGCCCAGTGCCCACGTGACGTCGACGCTCTCACGGAAGGCCCCGCCGAGCAGCGTGTGCACGGGGACTCCCAGGCTACGAGCCCAGGCGTCGTGCAGCGCCACGTCGACGGCGGCCTTCGCGAATCGTGCATTGGCGACAACTTTTTCGATGTCGGCCATGACCGCGGTGATCTGATCCACGCGCCTGCCGACCACCACCGGCGCGATGTACTTCTCGATGATGACCTGCATCGTCTCCACCGATTCGCCGCCCCACCACGGCCCGCCCGGAACGACACCTTCGCCGTATCCGATCACTCCGTCGGAGGTGCGAATCGCGACCAGCAACAACGGCTGCGCCGTCATCGACGTGGTGGCGAACTTGTGGGGGCGAACCAGAGGAACGTCGAGGATGGTCGTCTCGATGGAGACGATCGACAGGTCTGTCATCAAATCACTTTCTATTGAGCAGTTGTGGATCAGGCCGGATCGAGCACGAAGTCGTATGTGACCCGGTTGGTTCCGTCAGCACCCGGCTTCGGATCGAGAATCAGTTCGGGCTTCGTCGCCGTTGCCACGTCGTTCTCGATCCACTCTCCATCCTTGAAATAGAGCTGGGTGGTGATCGTGCGCTTACCGGGAGCCTTCACCATGAGGTGCAGGTGAGCCGGACGCCACGGGTGCCAGCCGGCCTTCTCGATGAACCAGCCAGTGGGGCCGTCGGTCGGGATCTGATACGGCGCAGGCTGAATCGTGGTGATCTCGAAGCGCCCCTCGTCGTCGGCGACGATCGTTCCGCGGAGGTTGCCGTCGGGGATGTGCGGCGCGAAATGAGAGTAGTAGCCTTCGTCGTCCGCGTGCCAGAGTTCGACGGTTGCACCGCTCAACCCCTTGCCGTCGAGATCGCGAACCTGGCCCTCGAAGACCAGCTTCGATCCAACCTCGTTGTCACGCATCGGAAGTTCACACTTGGCAGGCAACGTCTTGGCGTCGGCGACGTAGTACGGGCCTTCGATGCTTCCCTTGGTGCCGTGCTGGCCGCGGTACGCAACCTCTTCGACGTTGTGCTCGAGGAAGACGTCCAGCCACAGGGGCCACTCGCCGAACTGGCCGATGTCGATGAGCCACTGCTTGAGGACGCGGTACTCGGGGTAGGTGATGCCGTGCTTGTCGATGACGCCGGCGAGTGCCTCGAGAACGTCCTTGGCGATGGCCGAGACGCGCTCGGGCGGGGTGTCCGCGCTGACTCGTTCCTGGAGGAACTTGTCGGTGGCGGCAGTGCCCGAACCTACTGCGGTGGGGCTCTCGGAAGTGGTCATGTGGTCCTCCTCGGGGCCGTATGTGGCTGTTACCGGGTGGGTGCCGTACTGCTGGGCTGAGTCGGCTCCCCAAGTTTGGGTTGTACGCTGTGCGTACATCTGTTACGCTCTGCGTACGCTTGTACTGTGCGCCCAGTCACAAGGTTTGTCAACCTTCGAAGGCGTCGATCGGGCATACCCGCAGATGAAAGGCCATTCCGTGAGCGAGAACGATCGCGATTACATCCAGAGCATCGAGCGTGGATTTGCTGTGCTGACGGCCTTCGACGAGAAGAACCCCAACCCGTCGCTCGCCGATCTTGCCGCCGAAACAGGTCTCTCCCGCCCAGCGGTCCGGCGCATCCTCCTCACGCTGCAGAAGCTCGGATACGTCACCGGTAACAACAGTCGGTGGTCGCTCACCCCGCGCGTTCTGAGCATCGGGCAGCACTTCTCGGCATCACATGCTTTGACGGAGGCGGCGCTCCCTCGCCTGCTGGAGATCGCAGAACACACCCACGAGTCGGCGTCGCTCGGGGTGCTCGACGGCGTCGACGTGGTCTACGCCGCCCGTGTACCCGTCCGGCGGATCATGAGCATCAACGTCAGCGTCGGCACCAGAGTGCCTGCATATGCCACCTCCATGGGTCGGGCCCTGCTAGCTTGGGCGCCAACCGAAATCGTCGACAACGTCATCGCGAACTCCACGTTCGACGCCCTCACGCCCACCACGATCACCGACGAAGGCGCATTCCATACCGCCCTTCGGGTGGTGCGCGAGCAGGGATACGCGCTCACGTCCGAGGAACTGGAAGACGGCCTGATTTCCCTCGCCGCCCCCGTCCGCGACGCCGGCGGAAGCGTCGTCGGAGTCACAGCGTGCTCGACCTCGGCCGGACGAACAACCCCGGAAGCCTTCCGCGCCGACGTCGCGCCTTTCCTCGTCGAGAAGGCAAACCAACTCAGCGCGGACATGGGTTACCGAAGCTAGCGCCTCAACACCTCGGAAGGCAGCAATCCGTACTTACGCCGAAAGGACGACGCGAACCGTCCGGTGTGCGTAAAACCCCATCTCACAGCGACATCGGTGACCGTCGTCGAGTCGTCGGCATCCACCAGATCTGCATGGACCCGCTCGAGACGGATGTCGAGCAGGCACTCCGACGGACTCCGGCCCACGTACTGCCGAAACCCCTCCTGCAATCTCCGTACGCTGACGCCCGCCACCTCGGCCATCTCCGCTGCGGTCCACACGCGGGCCGGGTCGTCGTGCATCTCGTCCAGCACCCGCTTGACGATGCGTGGCCTGGCGTGTCGCACCGCGTCCTCGCTTTCAGGCATTGCAGCAAGGACGAATGCCGTGACCACGGCGCCGGAGAGCTGACCTGCCACCAGTTCGTTGTGCAGCACGCCGACCGGGCCGAGTATCTGATCCGACAGTGAGCGAACAAATTTCAGCCATCTGGCCCCGTCGTCTCCCCGAAGATCCACCTGATCAGGCAAGTGCATTCCGGGCCTGCCGAGAACCTTTTCCATCTCGCGGTCGAGGTACTGACGGTCCATCCGGACTCCGACGATCTCGCAGTCCGCACTCCACCGCGTGATTCTTGTGGTGATGTCGGGTGGACATACCGTCGCAACACCCTGCGTCGAGAGCACGTGCGAGCCCGCGAACACCGACTCGAGCTCGCCCGAGAGCGGGATGTTCACCCCATAGGCGCCGGGATGATCGGATTCGACGGCGACGTCTGCTCCCCACCGAATATGAGCGATTCTCAGCGGTCCCAACTCGGTGGTGCACACCCCGACTCCACTGGCCGCATGCCGCGACAACGGCGTCAGCGTGTGCGGAAAATAGGCGTCGGAAACCGCATGACACGCCTCGTCCCAGTCGCGGGGAGCTGTACCGATCATGGAGTCGACCATCGTCCTTCTTCACCTTCCAAACCCGTGACCAGCCACATTGCCGAGCAAGGGCGCTCAACATCATTGAACACTGTGTCCCCGGTCACTTCCAAGGGGAAACGGGTACGGGCCGCGATCGGGTGCGCAATCCGGATAGCCACCGCGCTGTACGGATCGACCGAAGGCTGCGCCCGCCGTACGTTCGTCTTCACTCCCGGCGCTAGTCGCCCACTCCTTCCCTCCCGCACTTCGCGGCACTTTCACTCAACCGCCATCCGACAAGGAGGTCCGGTCATGGAACAAAATCAGCTTCGAGGAATCTTCGGTCAATTCGCGAGCGGCGTCACCGTCATCACCTGTACCAATGCCGACGGTCAACCGCACGGAGCCACCGTCACCGCATTCACGGCCATTTCCCTGGAACCACGGCTGTGCCAGATCACGATGACTCGCAAGTCCAAGGCCTGCGGCTACCTCGGCAACGCGCCGTTTGCGGTCAACATCCTTGCCTCCGACCAAGTAGACACGGCCATGCATTTTGCCGGCCGACCGCAGCGCACCGAACCGAGGTGGATCGACGGACCGACCGCTCCCTTGCTCGACGGCGCCGCAGCAACCATCTCGTGTATCCCGTGGAAGGAGTACGACGGCGGTGACCACATCATCTTCATCGGCGAGATCGTCGACGCACAGTCGAGCGGCAAGGATCCGCTTCTGTTCTACCGAAGCACTTTTCACGATCTAGGCGCCACCTCGTCGACCACAGTCTGGAGCGGAAGTCAGGACGACCCCCACAGCGGCTGGTTCGACGCCACCACTTCGTTCACCCCGATTCATCTTCAGCCCGCACCCCAAACGATCTGAAAGGTTTTGCCATGACGACCACCGAAATTCCTCCCACCGGCGTCGATCCCGCAGATTCCGGAGCGCCACAGGTCAATCCGGCCGCCGACTGCGAAGCCAACCGCACGAAGAACTTCGCCACGCGGCCCATGACCGGTGACGAGTACATCTCGAGCCTGCAGGACGGTCGCGAGATCTGGCTTCACGGTGATCGTGTCAAGGACGTCACGACGCACCCCGCGTTCCGGAATCCGATCCGCATGACCGCAAGGCTGTACGACGCTCTGCACACGGGCGAGCACGTGGACGCCTTGACTGTTCCGACGGACACGGGCAACGGCGGTGTCACCATGCCGTTCTTCCGCACTCCGACGTCCTCGGCTGATCTGCTCAAGGAACGCGACGCCATCGCGACGTGGGCACGTATGACCTACGGCTGGATGGGCCGCTCCCCCGACTACAAGGCAAGTTTCCTGGGAACCCTCCACGCCAACAAGGAGTTGTACGCACCGTTCCAGGACAACGCCGAGCGCTGGTACCGCGAATCGCAGGAGAAGGTTCTGTACTGGAACCACGCGATCATCAATCCCCCGGTGGATCGCCAACTTCCACCGGACGAAGTCGGCGACGTCTTCATGAAGGTGGAGAAGGAAACCGACGCCGGTTTGATCGTCAGCGGAGCCAAGGTGGTCGCCACCGGATCGGCGATCACGAACTACAACTTCATCGCTCACTACGGTCTGCCGATCAAGAAGAAGCAGTTCGCCCTGATCTGCACGGTACCGATGGACGCACCGGGTGTGAAGCTGATCTGCCGCACCTCGTACACCGAACATGCTGCGGTGATGGGCAGTCCGTTCGATTATCCGCTGTCGAGTCGCATGGACGAGAACGACACCATCTTCGTCTTCGACAAGGTGTTGGTTCCGTGGGAGAACGTCTTCATGTACGGCGACGTCGACCGGATCAACGCATTCTTCCCTCAATCGGGATTCCTGCCGCGCTTCACCTTTCAGGGCTGCACTCGCCTGGCCGTCAAACTCGACTTCATCGCCGGACTGTTGATGAAGGCACTCGAAGCCACCGGCGCCGGCGGCTTCCGCGGAGTCCAGACCCGTGTCGGTGAGGTGATCGGGTGGCGAAACCTCTTCTGGTCGTTAACCGAATCGATGGCACGCGATCCCGAACAGTGGGTCGGCGATTCGGTGATCCCGAAGCTCGAGTACGGCCTCACCTATCGAATGTTCATGATCCAGGGGTACCCGCGGATCAAGGAGATCATCGAACAGGACGTCGCGTCAGGCCTGATCTACCTGCCTTCGAGTTCACTCGACTTCAAGAGCCCGGACGTGCGTCCCTACCTCGACAAGTACGTTCGCGGTTCCGACGGCATCACCGCCGTGGACCGCGTGAAAGTCATGAAGGCGCTCTGGGATTCGATCGGCACCGAGTTCGGCGGTCGACACGAACTCTACGAGCGCAACTACTCCGGCAATCACGAGAACGTCAAAGCCGAACTGCTGTTCGCAGCCCAGAATCGTGGACACGCAAGTTCCATGAAGGGACTGGCCGAGCAGTGCCTGAGTGAATACGACCTCGACGGCTGGACGGTCCCTGACCTCATCGGCAACGACGACGTCTCCTTCTTCAAGAACCGGTAGCCCACTCGGCGGTAGGGCGGACTCGCGATGTCGAGTCCGCCCTCGTCGTCGTCTTCAGCAGGCACGGCCCATCAGCAGAATTCGACGAACACTGCACCCTTGGTCAGGACTAGGCAATTGCCTAGTGTGACCCGAGACACACGATGTCAAGGTGAATTCAGTACCGGACGCAGCCCCGTCCGGAAAGCGGGTCCCGCCGACTTTGTCCGACTGCCCTCGGATTTCTCGGTCGGCGCCCACTCTTATCTGGAGGACACCCATGACGGATATGTTGGACGCTGCCCGCGGCACCGACCAGTTCGCGAACATCCGCGCTGCCCTCGACGACGCGCTCGTCGAGGACCCGGAGACCGGCCGCTACCAGGTGCGGCGCAGCGTCTTCACGGACGAGCAACTGTTCGAACTCGAGATGACGCACATCTTCGAGGGCAATTGGATCTACCTCGCGCACGAGAGCCAGATCCCGAATGTCGGCGACTACTTCACCACCTACATGGGCCGTCAGCCCATCGTGATCACCCGCAACAAGGACGGCGAATTGGGTGCGCTGATCAACGCATGCAGCCACCGCGGTGCGATGCTCTGTCGCCGTAAGACCGACAACCGAACCACCTTCACCTGCCCGTTCCACGGCTGGACCTTCAACAACAGCGGAAAGCTCCTCAAGGCCAAGGACGCTCGCACCGGCGGCTATCCGGAACAGTTCAACAAAGACGGCTCACACGACCTGACCAAGGTGGCGCGGTTCGAGAACTATCGCGGCTTCCTCTTCGGCAGCCTCAACCCCGACGTACTTCCACTCGAAGAGCACCTCGGTGACACCACGAAGGTCATCGACATGATCGTCGATCAATCACCCGACGGACTCGAAGTCCTGCGCGGCGCTTCCACTTACACCTACGACGGCAACTGGAAGCTGCAGACCGAGAACGGTGCTGACGGCTATCACGTGTCCTCGACGCACTGGAACTACGCTGCTACCACCGCTCGCCGCACCGCCGGTGAATCGTCCAACGAGACCAAAGCAATGGATGCCGGCACCTGGGGCAAGCAAGGCGGTGGATACTTCTCCTACGACTACGGCCACCTCCTGCTCTGGATGTGGTGGGGAAATCCCGAGGACCGTCCACTGTTCGAACGCAAAGCGGAGCTGGAAGCTCAATTCGGTTCCAAGAAAGCCGAATTCATGGTCGGTGCGTCGAGGAATCTCTGCCTGTACCCGAACGTCTACCTCATGGATCAGTTCAGCAGCCAGATCCGGCACTTCCGTCCGATCTCCGTGGACCAGACCGAAGTCACCATCTACTGCATCGCTCCCAAGGGAGAGAGCACCGAAGCACGCAGTAACCGCATCCGTCAGTACGAGGACTTCTTCAACGCCAGCGGTATGGCCACCCCGGACGATCTCGAAGAGTTCCGTTCCTGCCAGAAGACTTACCAGGCAGCCGGCGCCCCGTGGAACGACCTCAGCCGTGGTGTCACACACCAGATTCCCGGTCCGAACGACGTCGCGAAGGATCTCGGCATGAATCGCGTGCTCTCGAGCGGAGCCAAGACCGAGGACGAAGGCTTGTATCCCATTCAGCACGGATACTGGCGCGACGCCATGCTTGCGGCCGTAGATGCCGAGCACGCCGCTTCTGCCCGGACCATCTGAGGACCATCATCATGACTGTCACCACCACCAATGCCGTAGCCCTCGAAACAGTGCAGCAGTTTCTCTACCGTGAGGCTCGCCATCTGGACGATCGCGAGTTCGAGAAGTGGATCGAGTGCTACCACCCCGATTCCGAGTACTGGATGCCGGCGTGGGCCGACGACGGCGAGCTGACCACGGACCCGCACGCGGAGATCTCGCTCATCTACTACCCGAATCGAGGCGGTATCGAGGACCGCGTGTTCCGAATCAGGACTGACCGTTCCAGCGCGACAAGCCTTCCCGAGCCCCGCACCGGCCACAACATCACCAACGTGGAAGTGATCGACGAACGCGGCTTCGTCGTCGACGTCCGCTTCAATTGGTTCACGCTGTACTTCCGCTACAACACCGTCGACACCTACTTCGGCACCTCGCACTACACGATCGACTTCTCGGGCGAGCAGCCGTTGATCATGAAGAAGAAGGTAGTCCTCAAGAACGACTACATCCATCACGTGGTCGACATCTACCACTTCTGACACGACTTCCCTTCGAATCGAGCTGTTTCCCATGAGTATTCAAGCTGCGCCGACCTTTCAAGTAGCCCTGAGTTTCGAAGACGGCATCACCCGCTTCGTCGAATGCAACACCGACGAGACCGTCGCGGACGCGTCGTACCGCGCACGAATCAACATTCCGCTGGACTGCCGCGACGGAGCCTGCGGCACCTGCAAGTCACTCTGTGAGTCAGGCACTTTCGACGCCGGCGACTACATCGAGGAGGCCCTGACGGACGACGAGGCCGAGCAGGGATACTGCCTTCCGTGCCAGATGGTGCCGGAATCAGATCTCGTGCTGCAGATTCCCACCACGTCGGCGGTCGCCAAGACCACTGCCGGTTCGTACACGTCCACGATCACCGAGATCATTCGCCATTCGGATTCGACTGTGGGTTTCACCGTCGAAGTCGACAACCGGCCAGATCTGGTCTTTCTCCCCGGTCAGTACGTGAACATCCTCGTTCCCGGAACCGAAGCGACGCGGTCGTACTCGTTCAGCACCGGCCCCGAGGTCGAGTCGGCGTCGTTCCTGGTCAAGATCACCCCGGGTGGTCTGATGTCCGAGTATCTCAGTCAGCGTGCGCAGATAGGTGACACTCTCGAACTGACCGGCCCGATGGGTAGCTTCTTCCTCCGGTCAGGTCAACGGAGAGCCCTACTGCTTGCCGGTGGAACCGGCTTGGCCCCGCTGCTCTCCATACTGGAGAAGATGCGTACCGAAAGCTCCACTCGGCCTGTTCATCTGGTCTACGGCGTCAGCTCCGACACCGATCTCGTCGGGATCGACACACTGCACGGCTACGCGGAGTCTTTACCCCAGTTCACCTTCGACTACTGCGTATCCGATCCCGACAGCACAGCCCCGAACAAGGGCTATGTCACGGGCTTGATCGAGTCCGATCACCTCGACGACGGCAACGTAGACGTCTACCTGTGCGGCCCGCCGCCGATGGTTGAAGCCGTACGTCTGCACTTCAAGGACGTCTCGATCACACCCGCGAACTTCTACTTCGAGAAGTTCAACAACGCGGCAGCACCGGCTGATTCACCGGCAGCCTCGGCCAACGAATCTGCGGCCGACACGTACGAGATCGGTGAAGAACATCTGCCGGTCGCGGAGTCGGACGCACAGTTCGACGCGCGGATGGCACTCGAACTCGGAGCAATGGAACTCACGATCGGCCGCCTCACTCCGGCGCAGTTGACGGAGTACCGCATTCTGGCGGAGAACTCGGCCACTTCCATCGACCGCGATCACTTCACGGACGCAGCGGCATTCACCGAAACCAATGCCCTGTTCCACGACTTCCTCTTCCGCTGCACCGGAAACGATGTGCTGCTGCAGGCATACCACCGTCTCGAGGTCACACAACTGATGAACCGCGTGCTCCGCACCGCCGATTGGGTGGACGAGCATGTCGCGGAGGATCACTCACGTATAGTGCATGCATTCGAGCAGAATGATCGCGCCTCGGCCCGTGATCTGATCGTCCAGCACAGCGAACACGCCAAGTCGACGATGCACCGGGCCATCACTGACGCTCGGGAAAGTGTGGCGTCGTGAGCGCGAGATTCTTCGCCGGCCGGTTCGACGACCGGGTCGTGGTCGTCACCGGAGCGGCTCAGGGGATCGGGCGCAGCGTTGCCGAAAGAGTCTCCGCAGAAGGCGGTTCCGTCGCGCTTGTGGATCGAGCCGAACTGGTTCACGACATCGCGACACCGTTGGAACGTTCCCATTCGGTGACCGCGGACCTCGAGACGTTCGAAGGTGCCCAGCATGCAATAGATTCCGCATTGGAGCGCTTCGGACGCATCGACGTCCTGGTCAACAACGTCGGCGGCACCATCTGGGCCAAACCCTACGAGCACTACACACCGCAGCAGATACAAGCCGAGGTCACACGATCGCTGTTCCCCACGCTCTGGACGTGCCGTGCGGTACTGCCCCATCTGATCGAGCAGGCGAGCGGCACCATCGTCAACGTCTCCTCGGTCGCCACCCGCGGCGTCAACCGTGTTCCCTACGCGGCGGCCAAGGGCGGAGTCAGCGCGATCACCGCTGCACTGGCGATGGAAGTCGCGCAGTACGGAATACGTGTCGTGGCAACCGCTCCCGGCGGAACCGAGGCGCCACCACGCGTCGTAGCACGCGGACCGGGCGCCGAGACCGACGAGGAGAAGGCCTGGTACCAGCAGATCGTCGACCAGACCGTCGACTCGTCGCTGCTCAAGCGTTACGGCACCCTGGACGAACAAGCTGCCGCTATCACTTTCCTTGCCTCCGATGAGGCTTCGTATGTCACCGGAACGGTTCTGCCCGTCGCCGGTGGCGACCTCGGCTGAATCCAGCCTCCCCCGATTCCTGATCTCTCGAACGGAGATTCGCCATGTCCTCGATCGAACGTGGTTCCTGGGCCAGTGCCCGCCATCGCTCGTCAGTGTTGTGGGTGGTCACCATCGCCGCCATTGCCATTCTGTTCGACGGATACGACCTGGTCGTCTACGGCACGATCCTGCCGGTGCTCATGGACGACCCCAGCCACATCGGCACCTTGACCGCATCTCAGGCCGGTGCGTTGGGTTCGTATGCACTCGTCGGAGTGATGGTCGGCGCACTGACATGTGGAGCGATCGGCGATCACTTCGGTCGCCGAAAGATGATGCTGATCAACATCATCTGGTTCTCGGTCGGAATGGCACTCGCAGCGTTCGCCACCAGCATCACCACCTTCGGTCTGCTGCGGTTCTTCACCGGCATCGGCGTCGGTGGGCTCGTCGCCACCGCCGGAGCCATGATTGCCGAGTTCGCGCCGCCGGGACGCCGCAATCTGTTCAACGCCATCGTCTACAGCGGTGTCCCTGCCGGTGGCGTCATGGCTTCCGTCCTGGCGATCGTTCTCCGCGATTCCATCGGATGGCGCGGACTGTTTCTCATCGGCGCGCTGCCGTTGGTGTTCCTGTTCCCACTCGCCTGGTTCAAACTGCCGGAGTCTCCCGCGTGGCTCATTGCTCGCGGACGTGTCGAGGAAGCTCGCGCCATTTCCTCGAAAACTGGAATTCCGTTGCCTGTCGGTGCAGATCGACCCAACGACGCCGTAGCCGAGAAGGTCGGCTTCCAAGCGTTGGCGAGCAGACAATACGTCTGGGGCACCGCGCTTCTCGGCCTCATGAGCTTCGCCGGCCTCCTCCTGACCTACGGACTCAACACCTGGCTGCCCAAGATCATGGAAAATGCGGGATACAACGCGAAGGGTTCGCTCTCGTTCCTGTTGGTACTCAACGGCGGTGCCATCATCGGTGGACTTCTCGCCTCCAAGATCGCGGACGTCACCGGTCCGCAACGGGTTGTCGCCACCACCTTCGGCCTAGCTGCACTCGCCCTGCTGCTGTTCACATTCGGGTTCCCCCTTCCCGTACTCCTCGCCTCCGTTGCCATCGCGGGTGTCGGCACCATCGGTACTCAGGTCCTGATCTACGGATTCGTGTCCAACTACTATTCGACGGCCGCTCGGGCCGCAGGTGTCGCGTGGTGCGCCGGATTCGGACGTCTGGGCGGGATATTCGGGCCACTGATCGGAGGCAGTCTGATCAGCGCCGGAATCAGTTCCGAATCGGCGTTCTACGTCTTCGCCGGCATCGCGGTGCTGGGCGCGATCGTCACCTTCTTCGTGCCGAAGCAAGCACCCGACCTGGGCGCCACTGAACTTCGATCCGATGAAGACCGTGCCGAAAAGGAAACCCGTGGTGAGCCCGGCGTTACGGTAGTCGGGTGACACT
Organism: Rhodococcus sp. NPDC055024; assembly: GCF_053608585.1. Taxonomy (NCBI): domain Bacteria; kingdom Bacillati; phylum Actinomycetota; class Actinomycetes; order Mycobacteriales; family Nocardiaceae; genus Rhodococcus; species Rhodococcus sp. NPDC055024. Next base: position 1,241,169 of record NZ_JBSGVT010000001.1, on the reverse strand, counting down.
TCGCGACCTGCTGCTCGGCCGAGAACGCGAGCTTGCCGTTCTCGGCCGAGCCTTGGCCGCGGCGGAGTCAGGAGTGCCGACTCTCGTGCTGGTCGAGGGCGATGCCGGCAGCGGTAAGTCCACTCTCGTCGACCGGTTCGCCGAAATCTCCTCCGCTCATACGCTCCGTCGTGCCCGTGGGTTGGAATGGGAATCGAACACTGCCTTCGGAGTGATCGGACAACTACTCGAACGTCCGGTATCCATCTTGGACCCGGTAGCCGTTGCACACGAGATCGTCGACGCAGCGGAGCAACTGACCCTGATCGTCGTCGACGATGCCCATCACAGCGATGTCAGCTCGCTTCAGGCAATCACCTCCGCCCTCCATCGAGGCCGAACGGCACCACTGCTGTTCGTCCTCGTCGCCGAGGAAACGCCGTTCCTGCGCGAGGATGTCAGGCAGATTCTCGACCTGCACTGGTCGACACGTTTGCACATCAGCCCGCTCGACGCACCCGTCATCATCGACATCGCGCGGATGCGAAGCGGAATCGACCTCAGTTCCGGCGTCGCGCTTGCCCTTCAGGACTTCACAGCAGGCAACACACTCGACATCGTCTCGCTCCTCGACGAGCTGCCACCGGCCTATTGGTCCCAGTGGCACCGAACCTTACCCGTCCCTCGCCATCGTGCGGTGGCGATCGCCGCCGCCCTCGCGGCGTGTTCGGCGGGAGCACGAACGTTGATCGAAGCCGCAGCAGTTCTCGGACGCAGCACGACGTTGTCCCACCTTGCTCAGTTGGCCGACGTCGACGACGTGGTCGGCGCCTTGGACAGCGCCTTCGCCAGCGGCCTCCTCTCCGTCCACGAGCAGCGCGGCAGCACCGAGGTGTCACTGAGCGGCCCGATGGTGACAGCCGCCGTGCACGCGGCGTTGGGACCCGCACACTTGCATCTCCTGCACACTCGAGCAGCCGAGATCGCTTGGGGAGAAGGTGAACGGCTTTTCCACCTTGCCGCTGCCAGCACCACCCACGACGAGGACCTTGCCGCCGAACTCGTTGCGTACGCATCACTACGAGCATCCGACGGCGCGTGGTCGGAAGTCGCCGACGCCATGGTCACGGCAAGCCGTCTCACCACGGCCCGAACCGAACACGAGGACCGACTACTCCGCGGAGTCGACGCGCTGACCGGATCGGGTGACATCCCCCGCGCCATGGTCTTCGTGCCGGAGATCGAGAGTATTTCGCGCGGGCCTCTCCGCGACGCCGTCCTCGGCTACCTCGCCATTCATCGAGGGCGATCGACCGAGGCTGCTGATCTGCTGACCAGAGCGTGGGACAGCTGCAGTGCAAATCGTGAGCCAGGCACCGCTGCGATGATCGCCCAACGAATGGTCCTGCATTCTCTGGCTCGGCTCGATGGCACAGCCCTCGTCGAGTGGGTGGACCGCGCAGTCGAATTGGTAGGTCCTTCTGATCCCGCAGCAGTGGAGTCAGAAGCGATCAAGGGTCTCGGGCTCGGCGCTACCGGAAGAACCGAGAACGCGCTCGCGGCATACGACGAACTGTCCGATCGCGTCCGCCCCGGAGCTCAAGCACAGCGCTTCCAGATGGGACGCGGTTGGCTCGAGCTTGCGTTGGACCACCCGGAGTCCGCCAGACGCGACCTCGAAAGCGCAGTATCCACAGAGTTTTCCAGTGGTTCGGCAAGAATCTCGCTGTGGGCACAGGCCTGGCTCGCCCGCACTCAATTCGCCCTCGGTGCCTGGGACGAAGCGCTCTCAACCGTCGAGGGCGCCGGGGCCGAGGTAGATCGGTTCGAGATCGAGATCATCCGGCCGTTGGTTCACTGGTCGGGAGCACAGATTCACGCTCTGCGCGGCAACTGGGAACTGGCTCGTGACCACGTACGACGCGCATACGCCGGCGTTCACGCCTACGAAATCATGTACGTTCCTGCACTTCTCGCCAGAGCGCAGGTTGCCGAGGCCGCCGCCGACTACGCCGAAGTCCTGGTCGCGCTGGCTCCGCTCACCTCGAGCAAGGCGCAACAATGGCTCGACGAGCCAGGCTTCTGGCCGTGGGTCGATCTCTACGCCAATGCATTGGTCATGGTCGGGCGAGTCGATGATGCCGACGCCTTTCTGCAACCACACGAGCAGACCGCACGACGTCGTGAGCACCGCTCGGCTGCGGCACGTCTCGGCTACGTTCGCGGCCGGATCCACGGCGCACGGGGCGAACTCGACTCGGCAAGAGAAAGTTTCGATGCTGCACTACTCGGAATCGAGACGCTGCCGCTCCCTTACGACCGAGCCCGAATCAATTTTGCCTACGGCCAAACTCTCCGCCGGGCGGGAAAACGCGCAGAGGCCGACGTCGTCCTCCGGGCCGCCCGCGAGCTGTACCACTCGTTGGGCGCCGCTACTTACGTCGAGCGCTGCGAGCGCGAACTCCGCGCGGGCGGGTTGAACCTCTCGCGGACGGAGAAGGGAATCACCGACCTGACCCCACAAGAGCGAGCAGTCGCCGACCTTGTCGCAGCGGGCAAGTCCAACAAGGAAGCTGCCGGCGAATTGTTCCTCTCCGTCAAGACCATTCAATATCACCTCACGCGCGCGTACGCGAAACTCGGACTGCGATCACGGAGCGAACTCGCGGCTTTGTTCCGCGACCGGGGGCTTTCGGATCCGCATCAAGAGAACTGAGAACATGTCGGACACTGCGACGACCACGCCCGGTCGCGTCGTCACCGAGCCACTACCCCTCCCGCTCTACGGCCCGAAGCGGGTCTTACGCGACTTCGGCGGAACGTCCGTCGCCAACGGAATCATCGGCATCGTCTTCTCTGCCACCGGGCCGGTAGCAGTCATTCTCGCCGCGGGGTTGGCGGGTGGACTGAGTCAAGCTCAATTGGCCTCTTGGCTTTTCGGTGCCTTCTTCGTCAACGGCATTCTGACCATCACGGCTTCCTGGCTGTACCGGCAGCCGCTGGCCTTCTTCTGGACGATTCCCGGAACGGTAGTCGTCGGAGCGTCGTTGAAGTATCTGCCGTGGGAGCAAGTGCTCGGAGCGTTCTTCGCGACCGGCGCCCTGATCTTGTTGTTGGGATTGACCGGGTGGGTCACACCGATCATGGCCGCCTTACCCATGCCCATCGTAATGGCAATGGTGGCAGGAGTTTTCCTTCATTTCGGAACCGATTTGGCCGAAGCGCCCGCCCACGACGCGGTGATCGCACTGCCGATGATCGCCACCTTTGTCGCTCTGAGCGTGTTCGCCAAGTTGGGAAGATTCGTTCCGCCCGTTCTCGGCGCGTTGATCGTCGGTGTAGTCGTGATACTCGCGACCGGAAGATTCAACTCCGCCGGCGACGCTCATGAGTGGCTGGCGCATCCGATGCTGACCACACCAACCTGGTCATGGCAGGCGATGATCGAACTGGTTGTACCGCTGACGATCACAGTCGTCGTCGTGCAGAACGGCCAAGGAATCGCAGTCCTCCGAGCAGCGGGTCATCAACCGCCGATCGGGACAGCAACGGTTGCCTGCGGCGTGTTCTCTCTCGTGAACGCGGCGGTGGGTTGTGTGTCGACGTGCCTGACCGGGCCGACGAACGCATTGCTCACGGCGTCGGGAGAGCGGACACGCCAGTACACCGCCGGAATCTTCTGCGGCTTACTCGCCGTCGTCTTCGGACTGTTCGCCCCGACGTTCGTCGCGATGATGTTGGGAACTCCGATTGCGTTCATCGTCACTCTTGGTGGTCTGGCCATGCTCAAGGCCTTACAGGGAGCCTTCGTCACCGCATTCGGCGGGAAATTCACTTTCGGCGCTTTGATCGCGTTTCTCGTGACGATCTCCGACATCGAACTACTCAATATCGGCGCCGCTTTCTGGGGACTCGTGTTCGGGGTCATCGTCTCGCGCTTGCTCGAGCGTGGTGATTACACCTGACATGCGAACATTCGCATACACGACTTTGACAATCATTTACATTAAGCAGTAGATCTATACCCATGCACCTCAACACCCGCATGTCGCGGCGCCTCACCCTTGCCACATCAGTAGGCCTCTCGCTCGCCCTCGTTACGGGCTGCTCGTCCGACAACAAGGACTCCGCCCAGTCCGAAACAACGACCACGACGTCGGCCGCACCAACCGAACAGGCCTCGGCAACACCACGTCTCGCCGTATCGTACGACGGCGGCGTCCTCGTGCTGGATGCAACTTCCCTCGACGTGGTCGGCGAGACCAAGATCGACGGCTTCACCCGACTCAACCCGGCCGGCGACGGTCGCCATGTCATGATCTCTGCCGGCGAAGCGTTCAAGGTGCTCGACACCGGCACGTGGTCTTCGGCCCACGGTGACCATTCTCATTACTACACAGCCGATCCCGCGATGTCCGAGGTCGAGTTCGCAGCCAACGAGCCTGGACACGTCGTACGCCATGCCGGAAAGACGGTCCTCTTCAACGACGGCTCGGGACTGGTCGAGATCTTCGACCCGGTTCAGTTGGCAAAACGTCAGCCCCGCGTCGAGACGTACACCACCCCGGAACCCCAACACGGTGTTGCCGTCGCACTTGCCGACGGAAGCCTGTTGACGACAATCGGAAATTCGGAGTCCCGCAACGGCATAGCTGTCCTCGATGCCGACCGCAAGGAAATCCTGCGCAACGAACAGTGCCCCGGTGTCCACGGCGAAGCAGTCGCTGCCGGCGAAGCCATCGTGCTGGGCTGCCAGGACGGGTTGCTCGTGTACAAGAACGGAGCGATCACCAAGGTCCAGAGTCCGGATGCATACGGCCGCATCGGCAACCAGGCCGGCTCCGAGGAGTCGGACATCGTGCTGGGTGATTACAAGACGGACAAGGACGCCGAACTCGAACGTCCGCAACGGGTCTCGCTGACCAACACGACAACGTCCGAACTCAAGCTCGTCGACCTCGGCACCAGCTACACCTTCCGCTCACTCGGACGCGGACCGCACGGAGAGGCCCTGGTACTCGGCACCGACGGCGCCATCCATGTCATCGACCCCAACACCGGCGTCGTCACCAAGAAGATCGCCGTTATCGACGCATGGACCGAGCCCACCAAGTGGCAGGAGCCCAGGCCGGCACTCTTCGTGGAAGACCACACTGCATACGTCACCGATCCCACGTCGAAGAAGCTGATCGCCGTCGACCTCGAAGACGGCAGCATCCTGACCGAGACCACCCTCGATCACGCCCCCAACGAATTGACCGGTGTCACCGGCTGATTCAGATCCTCACGTCAGGCCCCCATCTCACACCGAGATAGGGGCCTGAGCCGTTCTCGTGCTCCGCCTACTGATCAGGGAATCTCGATACCCAGGCAGTCCTCGAGGTGCTACGACGCGCACCTCAGAGAATCGAAGCCGTTGTCGCGAGCTCTGCCAGAGCTGAGCGATGAGCAGGACCACGATTGACCGCGGCACAAGTCAGCATGGAATAACTCCGTGTGGAGGTTCGTTGGAGATGGTGTCGGTGTTCGGTTCTTTGCCCCGGGTACCACCCCAGAATTGCCACTTCGAGTGGCCACTTGCCGAGAGGCGCAAGACGGGCACCGACGCGTTGGAGCCGCTGGACACCTTTCGGTGCCGGCGGCTTCGGCGTGTCAGTGATGTCGTCTGAATGGTCAGGCCGGGTTTTCACCGGCGGCGACGTCGAGGATCCACGTCACCCCGAACGCGTCGGTGAGCATGCCGAAACCGGGGCTCCACGCCGCCGCGGCAAGACCCTCGATGATGGAGCCACCGACAGCGAGTTTGGCCCAGTAACTCTGCACCTCTTCGAGCGATTCACCGCGAACCGAGACGAAGAACGGTCGATCGGTGATCGTGGTGCCGTTCTCGCGGTGCGTCGTGCCGGCATTGGCGGCCGAACCGCCCGACTGTCCGGGGATGTCGTACGCCATCACGCTGAAGCCGTCCGCGGTTTCGACCTGGCCGAACACGACGTTCTCGGCGCCGGGCACCTCCTTGGGCATGCCGAAGTCGCCGTAGGTAGCAATCGTGACCTGGCCGCCGAAGACGGACTGGTAGAACTCCAGAGCCTCGCGGGCGTCTCCTCGGAAGTTGAGATGGGTCGTTGTCGTGATGCTCATGTCTGCTCCTGGTAAGAATGCCGCCCGGGTTTTCCGTGACTACGTCCACTCTCACAGCCGTATAGGACTGTTTTCGTCCTAGACTCGTCGTAGTCTCACGACATGGCGACCACCACTCGGCTCCTGAATCTGCTCTCCCTCTTGCAGACCAGACGCGACTGGCCGGGCGCCCTACTCGCCGAGCGGCTCGACATCAGCCACCGCACGGTCCGCCGCGACATCGACCGACTCCGGGAGATGGGTTACACCATTGCGGCGACCATGGGCCCGGACGGCGGATACCGACTCGACGCCGGCAGCGAGCTACCACCCCTGCTGTTCGACGACGATCAGGTCATCGCCTTGGCAGTCGCTCTGCAGGCGGCGACGCTGACCGGCGTCGGCATCGAAGAGGACGCAGTGCGTGCGCTGACCACCGTGCGGCAAGTGATGCCGTCGCGTCTGCGTCATCGCCTCGACGCACTCACGTTCACCACGATTTCGACCGATTCCAGCGACGCAGACTCGGTGTCCCCGGAGGTGCTCGTAGCGATTTCCGCAGCGGTGCGCGCTCACGAGGTGCTCCGCTTCGACTACTCGAACGGCCGCTCAACCGACAACGTCGAAATAACGCCCCCACGCCGCGTGGAGCCACATCATCTGGTGACCTCCAAGCATCGCTGGTACCTCGTCGCGTGGGATCTCGAGCGAGACGACTGGCGAATCTTTCGTGCCGATCGCATCACCCCACGCACCCCGAACGGCCCGCGGTTCACACCGAAGGAAATCCCCGGCGGCGACGTCAGCGAATACGTGTCCGCGCGCTTCAAAGGCTCGGAACATATCAATAGATGGCCGTGCCACGGCAAGGTCGTTCTCCATCGACCAGCCAGTTATGTTCTTCCCTTTGTCGGGGACGGCATCGTCGAAGATCTTGGCCCCGAGCAGTGCAGTCTCGAAGCCGGATCATGGTCTTGGACGGCGCTGGCAGCCTCCTTCAACCGATTCGACACCGACATCGATGTCGTCGGCCCGGCAGAACTTACCCACGCTTTCGCACAACTCGCCGCCCGCAACGCCGCGACTGCTGCGAGCTAGTCAGGCGTCTCGAATGAGATCCAGGTCTCCAACACAACCGTGCGCCCGCGGGTTCGTGATAGCTTTCAAGTCCTCAGAGGACCTGAGGACTTGAAGACCTGAACGAAGGGATGCCCAAGGAGATGAAGAAGGGGCAAGTTGCATTTCTCACCGGCACACACGTCGTGAACGATCTGTACCAGGGGGCTGTGCCTGCACTGTTGCCGTTCATGATGCTCGAACGCGGATATTCCTATTCCGCGGTCGCCGGAATCACGCTCGCCGCGACCGGACTATCCAGTGTCGTGCAACCTGCATTCGGCATGCTGGTCGATCGAAAGAGCCGAAACTGGCTGGTACCCACAGGTTTTGTGACGGCCGCAGCAGGCATTGTCGTGGCAGCGATGAGCACCACCTACATCGTCACTTGGCTGGCAATTGCCGTGGCCGGCATCGGAATCGCCGCATACCATCCTCCCGCCACAAATTTGGCACGCGCGGCTGGAGGTCATTCACAGAAAGCCATGAGCGTGTTCTCCGTGGGCGGTACGTTGGGCGCCTCGCTGGCGCCACCGTTTGTCACGCTCGTGGTTGGCTCACTCGGTTTGTCCGGCGGCTATCTACTCGCAGTTCCTGCAGTGGTGGCGGCTATTTGGTGGATGGTCGCCCAGTCGCGATCGGTCAACACGGGTGAGGCCGAGTCAGCCCAGTCGCTGAGTGCGCAACTGGCAGCGAACGGTCCCGTGTCAGACGATTGGCGCTCGTTCACCCGACTCGTGCTGGTAACGGTCTGTTGGTCGATTCCGTACGTGACCACACTGTCGTTGGTCTCACCGTACGTGCTCAACGGACTGAACGGATCGTCCTCGAGTGCTGCAATCGTGTTGTCCTCCTTCACATTGGCAGGAGCGGCCGGAACGCTGCTGGGTGGAGTCCTCGCGGACCGTCGTGGTCGACGCGCATCCATCCGACTCGGCTACCTGCTTGCGGTACCTTCACTGACACTGCTCGCCGCCGCCCCGAACGTGGCGATTGCCGAACTGGGAATCGTCTGTCTCGGATTCGCGATGTTCCTGCCCTTCGCGCCACAGGTGACGTTGGCGCAGGACTACCTACCGAATCGCCCCGGCACAGCAAGTGGGGTGACGCTCGGCCTCGCGATGTCCGTGGGAGGCATCGCATCTCCGCTGTTCGGCTACCTGGCAGATCACTTCGGACCGCGCATGGCGATCGGGGCGACAACTGCAGTGCTGTTCGTCGGCGCCGTCATCGCATTCACCTTGCGCGATCGACGCCTCGACCCGGAAGACGAGACGGAGCGCGAACTGGACGTCATCGCCCTTCGATAAACCAACAGACGGCACCGTAGTCTGAGGATTCATCGGAGGACATGAAGTATCACTCGGTGAGCCGCTCCACTGCGGTTCGCCGAGTCAGTCAGGAGCAGACACATGGCAGTGCGCCAGGTCAAGCAGCAGTCACTGGTACAGAAAGCCGCGGACGAACTTGCGCGCCTCATCGGCGACGGCGAGTGGCCGGTCGGGACGAAAATCCCGAACGAGCAGGATCTGAGCACACTCCTCGGCGTCGGGCGTTCGACCGGCCGGGAAGCCGTGCGTGCACTGATTGCGTCGGGACAGCTCTACTCTCATCAAGGATCCGGCACCTACGTCATGTCCTCGACTCCGGTCACAGAACTCGAGCGAGAGCTCAAACGCTCGGACCGCCGCGAAGTCTACGAAGTGCGCAGACTGCTGGAGGTGGAAGCGGGCCGCCTGGCTGCCATGCGTAGGACCTCTGCCGACGTCGACCTGTTACGAGCAGCACTCGAAGCACGTGAAAATGCCTCGACACCAACAGAATTTGTCGACGCTGACATGGAACTACATCGCGCCGTGGTGAATGCAGCACACAACAGCGTGTTGTCGATGGTGTTCGATTCATTCATCGAAACGCTCCGCAACTCAGCCCTGGACGTGATCACCGACGTCACGGCCCGAAACCCCGACTCCATCGACGACGAAGCCGCTGCCCACCGAGATCTGGTGGAAGCCATCGTCGCGGGTGATGCCGACGCTGCCAGCGCGGCAACGCGCAGGAACATGGACGGGCTCGACTGACCCTCTCTATCGTTGTCAGGCATGACGTCCACATCGCTCCCGCCACGGGGTCTCCGGATCGGTCTGTCCGCCATCGCGTGGCTAAACCTGCTCTCTGCGCTCGTAGGAATGGCGGGCCTGACGATCGGCGGCGGGATGGGCCTGCCTCCGGAGTGGATCGAGGGAACCGTCTTTCCTTCCTACTTCTGGCCCGGCATCATCCTCGGCGTAGTCGTGGGCGGCATCCAAGCCACCGCGCTCTTCGCTCAGCACAACAGGTTCCGTCTGACGTGGGGCCTGCACGCGGCCGCCGGCCTGACCATGATGATCTGGATCTTCGTCGAGATCGCCATCGTTCTCGCCTGGTCGCCGCTGCAAGGCATCTTCTTCACCACCGGACTGGCCCAGACGATCCTCGCCGTCCTTGCCCTCGACGCCTGGCCTCGCCCCTTCCTTCAACGAACCGAAAATTGACGGAATCTGCTCTCGAACAACAGAATCACGTCAACGCGATCATCTTCGCCTTCCCGAAAGAACCCTTGACTCGAAAGTATGTTCGAGTATGATGGGAGATGGAACGGGGGGTTCTCATGACGATCAACATCACCGACGGCGCTGTCACCGGCGAAGATGCTGTCACCGACGTGGTGAACAGCTCCGCAGTGGGAGTGCGCGCACGATTGTGGCGGCTGCACCCCACCGACGTCCGCCAGATCGCCATCGCTGCATCAGCGGAAATCCTTCGCCTGGAAGCCATTCGAGTAACCGCCCTCGACACCTTGACGTTGAACCCAGACGAACAAGTACTCTGCTACCGCGGCACCGGAGAATGGCTCGCACACCACACCATGCTGCAAATCCCCGCCGGCAGAAGAATCGCCGCCCTGGGCAAAGCCCTACGATCATTTCCCGAGATCGAGAACCAATTCGACACCGGTGACCTCACTTTCGAACACGCAGCACTGATCGTCGCGTTCTGCGAATCCCCACCCAAAGCAATGCCCGACGCCGCACTACCGTACTGCCGCGACACACTCCTCGCCGCAGCATCCGGAACCGAAGCAACCACCGTCAAACTGCGCTACGCCATCAACGTCCTCGAGCACATGTTCGAATCCGACGACCCACCACCAAGCGAAGACACCGACCGTAACGAACTCCGCATCTCCCCGACCCTCAATGGAAGAGTCTCCGTCCGAGGCGATTTCGACGGTGTAACCGGCGAAATGCTTCTCTCGGCCCTCTCCAGCCTCTCGATGCCCACCCCCGCCGAGGACGGCACACCCGATAAACGATCCGCTGCCACACGCAACGCCGACGCCATGGCAGAACTCATCCGGCGCTACCTCGACAACGCGGCCACCGGCATCGACGGCGGCCAACGCCCACACCTGAACGTGCACATCAACGCCAAAAACTTGGCCTACCACCGTGAATGCGCCTCCACCGCAGGCCACTCAACAGGCGATGCCTCGACGTCCGACGGTGACGACCTCGACACCCTGGACCTTGGCATGCCGGATCTCGATGTCGGCCACATGCCCTGGATGGGACCGCTGAGCGTCGGCCGCACCCGCATGATCGCCTGCGACTGCATGCTCTCTACCGTCCTCCTCGACGAGAACGGCGCCCCACTCGACGCCAGCCCACTGAAAAGACTTGTCACCGCGGCACAACGAACCGCACTGATCGCCCGAGACAAAGGGTGCGCCTTCCCCGGCTGCGACTGCGTCCCCGCCTGGACCGACGCACACCACATCAAACACTGGGCCAAAGGAGGACCAACCGTCATGGACAACCTGGTCCTACTCTGCCGATCCCACCACACCCTGATGCACCGAAAACCCGGATACACCGGACAATGGGAAATCCGGATAGGCACCGATCACCTGCCCTGGTTCATCCCACCACCGGGCATCGACCCGGACCAGAAACCCCGCCGCTCCACCACACGACTCTGAACCCGAAGGTCACCGAGCAAACGCCTCGGTGACCCATTCCGGCGTGCTTCGATAGCCGAAAAGGCGGCGCGGCATTCGCTATTGCTAGCGTTGAGGATGTGTTTGCACAGGGACCCAACGCGCTGACGGTAGACGGCCGACCGACGCTCAAGCATATCAATTTTGCCCTTATGGATTCTTTTCGATTTCCCGACCGGCAGGGCTTCCCCGATTCTTATCGCGCATTCATCCGGCACGCAGGTTGGGCGCGGACCTTCGGACTCTGGCTCATCTATCCGCCCGCCCTTCCCGGATTTGCCGATGGCTGGCAAGGGCGCGCCCGCAACCTCACCGCTCATCTTCATTCCGTCTACCGAGAAGGACGGGATGACGAGTTCGATTGGATGATCGAACCCGACGGCAATTGGTCACTCCCCGACGCGCTGCAGGTTTTCGGATGGAGCGAAAACGGTGACGCACTGCTGTGGGACACAGCATCCCGCGGCACCGACGGGGAGTTTCCGGTTTGGGAATCGCGCTCGTTCAACTCCCTCCACCGTCTCGGCGGGAGCTTCCACGAAGCCTTACCCTCCATTCGCACCCGGACTCTGGGTCTGTTCGAACCTCGCACCTTCGACATCGAGCCACTCCAGCCCACCTCGCTCTGATCTACGCGTCCGGTCATTAATCGACGGTGAAGTCCCGGGAGATGCTCAGAGGTGCACCGCGCTCAGTTTCGACGTCGACAGTGACGGTGTAGGTGCCAGGATCGTAGATAAGGGTGTTGGTACCGAAGGCTCCGCCCCCTTGGCAGATGTTGAATCCGGTGTCGTCGTAACGCGCGATTTCTGTTCCCTCACTGTTGGTAATTCGCGCGTGACCTCTGCAGTATCCGAGGTCACTGCCTTCTGGTCGGTTCAGCTTCCAGTGGTAATTGATGTCCACGTAGAAACGACCGTTGTTCTTGTGAACGTCCGAGATCTCGTAATGATCTGGCCCACGGGTGAATCCGAATCCGTTTGGGGTGATCTTCGTGATCAGTTCGAGAGTGGCGCCAGTATTGTTCGGCGACGGCGCAGTCGAGGTCGCGCGGACAGGTCCCCTACTTTCCAGGGTGTATTCGAGGTGATTGTCACCATTGAATTCGCCGGCGATTCCCGTGATATTGGCCATCAACTGACTCGGGAGCGCGGTGAACAGGGACGTGACGACACTCATCTTGTGCAGAATCCGACCTTGACTGTCGCCTACGGCGCCTGTCGCCCCGGCAAGTCCACATTGAGCGAGATCGCCGAGCGCCTTGGTGAATTCGCCGACGTTGGCCTTACTCGGGTCAGTCAAACTCTCGTATACCGTCACCAAACAGTCGTAGGCAGATTTGGTCGTCTGAAATGCATCGACCAGTTCGTCTCCTTGGATCCCGTACATGTCGAGACCGGTAAGAATCGTCTCCAATTGTAGTGCGGCGGCATCGACATCGAGGCGGACGACCCCTGTGGTCGTGCCGGCAGGTAACACTAGTGTGCCATTGCCTTTCGGGGTCAACAGTCCCAAATTCCCGCCACTTAAACTGGATCGAAGCAATACCGCAAGTTGATCAGTCCCTTGCAACGGTCCTTGATTCACGAATTGGCCGGGCGGTTGGGATTTGACTTCGTAATATTGTGCGGAATTCGTGGCAAGGTCGACGGCGATCCCTTCCTCGGCAGCGCGGAGGCAAGCAGCAACTACCCCCGATTTAGAGGCAGTGAGCGTGTATTGCCTGCCTGTAAGGTCGAGTTCACTTTTCTCAGAGCATAATTCATCGGATCCTCCTTCGCTCGCCGCCCATACCTGGGTGAAAGAGTCGGTGAGCACTTGCCCGACGTCGGTAAGAAGGACTTGGAAACTGCTGAGGTGAGTGGTTGTAGTCGTCACGGATTTCGACACCGCGTTCCATTCGGCAGGAAGCAGGTCACTACTGACAGGATCATCGGAGTTGACCGCGACGATCGGTCGAACGGAATCGCTGATCTGTCGGACAATCTCGGGTTGTCCAGACAAGTCGAAGGTCAACGTGATCGGCTTCTCGGGCTGTAGTCCATCTCCGAGAGTGAGCTGCGCCAGGGTTGTCGAGACCAACTCTGCCGGAAAGACTTTACGGTTCGTCCCGACGCCACTCGAGAGCGTGAGCGTGGTCCCGATATCCGCCACTCCCGCGGGCGCTGTTGCAGTGACACCGAGCCGACCGATCTTCCCACTGACCGATACACCGTCCTCGCCAACTTCAGCCTCGACGGGTCCATCACTTGCCGAGGCCTCGACAGTTGTAGTCACGGGCGCACCGGTTGTCACGGGAGTGTCGGACGAACTACACGAGAGCAGCGGGAAGCACAGCATCGCCAACACGAAGACCATGACTGACCGAACCGAAGGGATTTTCACCGGCAGAACCTCCTGAATTTTCGCTCCTGAGCAGGGACAGGCCACCGACAGGGCGAACTCAGAGAGTTTTAACACGACTTGGGACTAGGTATCTGTAGTCCATCCAACGGACACCGACACAAAAAAGAGCCTCTTCGATTCTGGTAGCGATGATCACATAATTCTGTTAGCGTTGTTTACATGAGCTCGAAAGCAAAGATTCTGGCCGCAGCGACCGAGCTGCTCAACACCTCCCCCAACGGCGACATATCCACCCGCGCCGTGTGCGAGATGGCCGGCGTCGGCGCCCCCGCGCTCTACCGCCAGTTCGGCGACAAGGACGGACTGCTCGCAGCCGTCGTCGAGGCAGGTTTCTTCGAATACCTCGAAGGCAAACGCGCTGCGACACCTTCCGATGACCCCGTTGCCGATCTACGGGCCGGCTGGGATGCACATACAGCCTTCGCGCTCGCGCATCCCGCTCACTACCGGCTGATGCACTCACCCTCCGCCCAGAGCGCAGACACTGCCTTGCAGGCTCAGGCGCTACTTCGATCGGTTCTCGAACGATGTGCTACCGCAGGCGTTCTGACCGTATCGGTCGACGTCGCTACGCAGATGGTGATGTCCGCCAATGCGGGCGTCGCGCTGATGCTCGTCGTAAGGCCGGAACAGTACCCCGATCCGAAGCTGTCACAGCGAGTTCGCGACGGAATCTTCGCGTCCATCATCGACGAATCCGGCGCCCACCCGGAAACCTCACTCAACAGAGTTGCATCCACTCTCGACGCCCAACTGTCCGCCGCAGATTCAACTTCCCTCTCCACCAACGAAGTCGGCCTACTGCGAGAGTGGCTCCGCAAGCTGTCCGATGCAACCGAAACCAGTTCAGGAGTTACATCATGACTGACACCACTACCCGCGTCGCCATCGTCACCGGAGCTTCCGGCGGCATCGGGCGAGCGACTGCAGAGAAGCTCGCCGTCGACGGAATGGCTGTCGCCGTGCACTATTCAGGAAACCGTCAACGCGCCCAGGAAACAGTCGACACCATCGTCGCAGCGGGCGGTCGCGCCATCGCGGTGCATGCCGACGTCGCCGACGAAGGTGAAGTCGCCACACTGTTCGATACGGTAGAGAAGGAGTTCGGAGGCATCGACGTCGTCGTTCACGCAGCCGGAATCATGATCCTCTCCACCGTCGCAGAACTGAACTTCGACGATTTCGATCGGATGCATCGGACCAACGTCCGAGGAACCTTCGTGGTCGACCAGCAGGCAGCCAGACGTGTCCGGCGCGGCGGTGCGATCATCAATTTCTCTACTTCGGTGAAAAAGCTGGCCTTCCCGACCTATGCCGCGTACGCCGCCACCAAAGGCGCTGTCGACGCGATCACTCTGGTTCTCGCGAAAGAGCTACGCGGACGCGACATCACGGTCAACGCGGTAGCCCCTGGCCCCACAGCCACCGACCTGTTCTTGGACGGGAAAGACGAAGCTACAGTGGAGAATCTGTCCAAGCTGGCTCCCCTGGAGCGGCTCGGCACACCGGTGGATATCGCGGAGGCTGTGGCGTTCCTCGCCGGCCCAGCTCGTTGGGTCAACGGCCAGGTCATCTACGTCAACGGCGGCGTGATCTAGCGACAGTGTCCCCTAAGGACCACACCTTGCCAATTCCGACAAAACAGTCAAACCAGTCGATTTTGGTTGTAATGTGCAAACAATGGAAAACCAGGATCGAGGGTCCGCCCGGACGTCACGGCGACAGTTCATCAGCGTTGCAGGGCTTGCGGCAACCGCCGTCATAACCTTCGCAACCTCGTCGACCGCCGGCGCCGCCGGCCCCACCGCGCCCAATCCGGGTTCGCGGGTAGGCGATCCTGCAGAAGCCCAAGCGGTACAGCGCGTCGCAGAGACACTGTTGAACAGTGGAGTTCCCGGTCTTGCCTTCGCCATCGTCAAACCGGATGAGAAGAACCGCAAGGCTGGTGTCACGACGACGTACCACTACGGATATGCCGACGTCGAAAACGGCGTGAGAGTCACTCCGCGAACGCAATTCGAGATCGCCTCGGAGACCAAGACCTTCACCGCTGCACTACTTGCGAAACTGATCGCTCGGGGAGAAGTCGGATTGGACGACCTGGCGAGCAAGTATTCGGATGGCAACCCGCTGCCGAAAGGCAGCGGTGGTGAGGAGATCACGCTTCGCCAACTGGTCACCCACCGCTCCGGTCTCAGCGACGACCCATCCAATCTTTCGGCAGGGTGTGCCGATCCCACACAATCGTGCACGGACGAGAAGGCGAAGTACACCAGAAATATGCTCTGGGACGGACTCCAAGACGCCGGCGCCTTGGAGTTCTCCCCCGGTAGCCACTGGATATACTCGGACTTCGGGTTCGGACTGCTCGGCACACTCATGGCAGACAAAATCATTCCGGGACAGGCAAAGCCGCCTTTCGCGGCGGCAGTCGCCCGCGAAATCACCGACCCGCTCGGGATGATGGGTACCGTGATCGAGTCCAAGGCAACCGACCTGGCCGTTCCGTACTACCTCGACGGCACAAGAGCGCCTCTGTGGAACAACACGGGTGCGATCGCAGGCGGGGGTGGCCTGGTCAGCACCGCTGAGGACATGTCGATCTGGGCCGCAACAACTCTCGGCTACGGCAACAACCCGCTCAAACAGGTACTGACCTCGACGCTCGATCAGATCGCCACCCAGGCTCCGGAGAATCCGGCCTTCGGAATGGGAATGGCGTGGCAGCTCCAACCCCCGACGCCGAACTTCCCACAACGGTTCGCCAAGAAGAACGGTGGCAGCACGGGATCCAACTGCATCACCCTGTTGGTCCCCGACAGTGGCTGGTCGATCACGATTCTGGCGAACGGTGGAAACGCGGCGATGATCGACCCTGCAGCAGAGAACCTGATGCATGATCTGGTTCCGAGACGACCGCTATTCGGTAGCTCGACCGGAAGTTCGTCGGGCAGCGACGTCGGCTTCCAGACCGGGTCATTCGGATAGACCCACTTACCTACGGGCGCTACATCTTCGTCGAGCGCGCCATCACGAAGCAGTAGAGCCCGTAGGTGATGATGCCCAATCCGGCAAGGATCAGCAGGGCGACTCCGTACGGCTGCGCGCCCAGTGTCTTGAACGCTCCGTCGAGGCCGGATGCCTTGCCTGGTTCGGAGTTGTTGACCGCGAGAAGAACCAGAATGCCGACCGCGGCGATGGCCAAGCCCTTGGCGACGTACCCGACGGTTCCGAGTCGGCGCACGAACGTACTGGGGGTGCCTTTCAGATCATCCAAGAAGTTCTGGCTCGCGCCCTTGTACACGTGGTAAAGACCAACCGCGATGATGACGATCCCGCCGAGCACCAATGCGATAGTCCCAAGCGTGTTCTCCATCAGACGTGCCGTAATTCCCGCACTCTGACCACTGCTCGACTTACCGCTACCGCGGGCGAATCCGAATGCAGTGAACGCAAAACCGAAATAGACGAGCGAGATGCCCAAAGCTTTGGCGCGATCGAAGAACTCCTTCTTCTTGTCGTCCGAGGACGGCGACGACGAACTTCCCAACGCAGCTTCGGCCAATCTCCACAACGCCATGGCAAGGAAGGCCACAACGCCGAACCACAGAGCGAAGACGCCCCCTGGCTTTCCTGCCAACTCGGCCATCGCACCCGATTGGTCCGCAGACCCGGATCCACCGAGAGCAACGCGGATCGCGATATATCCGATCAGCAGGTGAACAACACCGCTGACGATGAATCCGGAACGGGCAAAGCGCTCGAAGACGTTGTTCTGCGCGACGTCAGCCGCTGTCGACGCGACGCTTTTCTGGTCCTGCGGTGACGATTCTTTGTTCATCATGATCGACGAACCATATACGGACGGACTCTTCCCTCGAACGCATGCATCAAGGGTTGCGAGGTCCAGGGTTGCGAGGGTTCTGATCCGGCGCCGATCGCGGTTCTTCGGTGTTGGGAACCTTCGGGTTGGGGACCTTGGGGTCGATCGTGTCTGCGTGATCTCTTTGCTGGTTCAGTTCCTCGCGAGAACTCGTCGCCTCTTTCCGGTGTTGCGCTGCATGGTGTTGCAGCGCAGACGCTTCCGCCGCTTTGGCGTCCGCCTCTGCTTTCACCATGCGCGCCTTGGCTGCTGTCTCTTCTGCCCGCGCCTCGCGCTCGCCGACTTGCAGCGACTTGTCTGCGACGTCTTCGCGGATCTGTTCTGCCTCGATGTGTCGACGCTCGTCACGTCTGTTTCGCGCCACCCACAGGAGTGCGGCCACGATCGCTATCACCACGACCACGGCAACAATTATCCAGATAATGCTGCTGGTACTCATATTGCGGAGGTACCCACCTGGGATTTTCTCACACACGCCCAACAGACCGCAGAAATTACAGGTCGGTCGGATGCGTATTGGCGCCGCATAAAACCACGCACAGTTCACCGCCGGACGGCTGCGTAACCGTCCCGTTCAGAACCGGAACCAATGCTGCTGCGGTTCCCAACTCCACCAGAATCCGGAACTCCCGCCACAGGAATGCCCGAGCCTGCCGGATCGAATCATCTTCGACCACAACACTGTCTACCGAACTCTCGTGCAGTGTCGCCCAGGCGATGGCGCCAATGCGTGTGGCCCCCAATGAGTCCCCGGCGATGCTGTTCACTTCGATGTCGACCGGGCGACCCGCATCGAGCGAAGTGTGCAAGGTGGCAGCTCCGGTCGGCTCGACGGCTACTACCTGATCTTCGGGACGTGCCGCCGCGACGATTCCAGAGACCAAACCACCACCGCCGACGGCAATGCAATACGTGATCGGTCCGGACGCTTCGTCTTCGATCTCGAGACCGATGGTGCCGGCCCCACTGACGATGTCGGGCAGGTCGTAGGCGTGCAGTTCGAGTGCGCCGCTCGCGCGTGCGATCTCCGCCGCGGCGGCAGCAGCGAGTGCGTAGCGATCGCCTACCTTGTGAACGGCGGCGCCCAACTCCCCGAGCGCCTTCACCTTTGCGTCGGGCGCGGTCTCCGGCACCACCACTGTGCATGTGAGTCCTCGTCGCCGCGCCGCCCACGCGGCCCCGATCGCAGCATTGCCACCGGACGCGATGACCACGCCGGCATCGGGCATGGTGCCGTTGGCTACAGCTCGTTCCACTGCATTGAGACTGCCGCGCACTTTGAAGGAACCGCCGTGTTGGAGGTACTCGAGCTTGAACAGAACCGGTACCTCACCGTGTGGCGTCGGCAGCGCAGTTCGAAAGATCGGGGTACGCCGCGCCAGCCCTGCGATACGAGTCCGTGCGGCTTCGACGTCCGAGCGCTCGATTGCCAGCGGACCTGCGTTGTTGTCGGCGGTGAGAGTCATGCACCAACCCTACGGTTCGCAACGTCGACACGAAGCAGTCGGCCCACCGTCATCAAGATGTCTGTTTTTCACCAATTCCTGCCTACATCTGACCGAGACATCCGCCTTCCAGGTGAATAAATTTACTACTACAAGCACAACGACGACATCAAGGAAAGGCACACGCCATGTCGAAGATCGCAGTATTCGGTGGAAACGGTTTTGCAGGAAGCGCAATCGCGAAGGAAGCCACTTCACGCGGCCACGAGGTGACCGTCGTCGCCCGCAGTGCGCAGTCCGGAACCGAGACGAATGTCGTGCAGGGTTCCGTTCACGACAACACGATCGTGGAGCAGGTCACGACGGACAACGACGTCGTCGTCGTTGCCATCCCCGCCCGCGAGATCGACGGCAAGCGCCTGCTCGACGCCGTCACTCCCCTCGCAGATGCCGCCGCACGCAACGGTGCTCGCATTGCAGTAGTCGGTGGCGCCGGCAGCTTGTTGGTCGCCGAGGGTGGGCCACGCGTGGTCGACACCCCCGACTTCCCGGACGCATACAAGGGCGAGGCGCTCGCTCACGCCGAGGTCCTCGATGCGCTCCGCGCGACTGACAGCAATGTCGACTGGTTCTACGTGAGCCCGGCCGCAGCATTCGGCGCCCACGCCGGCGTCGCTCCGAAGGGGTCCTTCCAGGTGGGTGGCGACGTTCTCCTGACGGACGCCGAAGGCAATTCCGCTATCGCGGGCGAAGATTACGCACACGCTTTTGTCGACGAGATCGAGACTCCGGCTCACCGTCGCCAGCGTTTCACCGTCGCACACTGAGCATGGGCAACCTCCGCAGGCGCGCAGCCTGGATGACTGTCCCCGCTGCCGCCGCCCTCCTGCTCACCGCATGCTCCAACGACACGGAATCCGCAACGCCCAGCAGTTCTACGACGTCCGCAAATCTTGTTGCCGGACAGGGCGATCAACTCGAATCCAACAAGACCATCGTCACGGATTTCTACGAACTGGCGTTCAACGGCCGCCAGGTCCAGCAAGCCGCCGACCGGTACATTGGCGACGTCTACATCCAACACAACCCCACCGCCGCCGATGGGGCAGCCGGATTTGTCAGCGGCATAGGCGGTTACGTCGAGGCCACACCCGGGTTGCATGCCGAGATCACTCGCGTTTTCGCCGAGGGCGATCTTGTTGCCCTCCAGTCTCACACCACTTCTGCACCCGGTGACCGCGGCCAGGCCGTGTTCGACATCTTCCGCGTCGACAACGGCAAGATCGTCGAACACTGGGATGCCATTCAAGACGTGCCGGAAACGTCCGCGAATCCGAACACGATGTTCGACGGGCCAACCTCTTCGCCGTCCAAGACGTCAGAAGTATTGGAACGCAATACTGCCAACGCCCTGACCTTCCTACAGCTCGCCTTCAACGAGGGCAAAGCCGCCGAGGCTGC
This sequence comes from Rhodococcus sp. NPDC055024, assembly GCF_053608585.1. Classification (NCBI taxonomy): domain Bacteria; kingdom Bacillati; phylum Actinomycetota; class Actinomycetes; order Mycobacteriales; family Nocardiaceae; genus Rhodococcus; species Rhodococcus sp. NPDC055024. The sequence continues at coordinate 1,220,720 of NZ_JBSGVT010000001.1, read as the reverse complement.
CGACCAGCTGGTCGGCCCGACCTACACGCAGCACAACCCCTCGTTCGCAGACGGTAAGGACGCGTTTGTCACGGCACTGGCCGGGATCGAACCTGTTACCGGAGACAAGGCCACCAAGTTTCCGCGAACGGTAGCCGAGGGAGACTTCGTCTTCGTCCAGACCTTCGCTTCGTCCGGTGAAGGAACGGCTGGCAGCGGCTCGATGGATATCTTCCGCTTCGACGAGAACGGCAAGATCGTCGAGCATTGGGACGCCGTCCAGGACTACCCGTCGACGACTGCAAGCGGCAACACCGTGTGGGACGACGGTCGCTGAGGCCTCGCAACACAAGCCAATGGAGCATAGGCACGATGGCGGGAGCTGATTCCCGCCATCGTGCCGTCTGCGCAGCCACATTCGACGGTACCGTTCACCCATGCCCCTGCGACGTTCGATCGCAATCGCGCTCCTGCTGTGCGTTTCCAGCGGATGCGCACATGCCCGCGAGCCGGCGATCGCACGACCTCATGCCGAAATAGGCGAATCCGCAGTCTGCAATCTCCCTGACGAAGGTCGGTTTCTGGGTATCGAACCGCCGCCTGCGATCGCACAAGCGCATTGGTTTCGCAGCGGAACGGTGCCACCGGATTTCGAGCCCGCAGCGGCAGTCACCTGCGACGAATCGTTCGGCCCCTCGATCACCGCGAATCTCACGACCAACTTCTACGAGCACCGGTGGGAGGGAGATTTCACCGCTGCCGTCGCGAAGCTCAATGCACCGTCAGAGGGTCGACGTCGGGATCAGGGCAGTTGCCCGGTAGCGAGCACGGTACCGCTCGCGGATTTGTGGTTGATCGACGCACGGGGACGTATCGTCCGCCCGTCGTATCCGGTCGACGAATGTGGCTTCCAACAGCTGAGAGGACTGGTCGAGATCGAGAAGCTCGACGAAGTCAGGCGGACCGAGCACATCGTTTCGCTTACCTCAGATGCGGTCCTCCAACGGATCGGGTGCGGCACGATTCGGTTGACGCCCACGATCGGTGAACAACATCTGGTCGCCGAGCGCTACTGGGTGAGCGACGGCATCTGTCGGTACACCGCAGCCGCAGGCGGCGAAGTCGTCTTCGCGGGCGCGACACAACTGAGTGAGAGCTTCGGCGAATCGTTCGAGCACCTACGCCGGGCGGACGCATGCTCGGAAGTCGCTCGAACCACTGTCGGCACCACCCTGACGCGTGCAGAGCCGGGCTATACCGAACCGATTCCGGTACTCATCGAAGTAGACGGTTGCCAACGAATCTTGATCCAGGGACACGTGCCATTGCAGGCATCGCCCCAGATCATTGCGCGCGTGGCCTAGCCGACTGCAATTGCGAATCAGCCGACGTTGATCCGTTCTGTATCGCCGTCGTAGTAGTCCAACAATCTCTGATCCATCACCCGGCGCCACAGCGGCGGTATCCACGCGATCACGATCATCACCGCATAACCGGCCGGAAGTTGCGGGGCTTCGGCTGCGCTGCGCAAGCTTTGGTACCGCAGCTTCGGGTTGGCGTGGTGGTCGCTGTGTCGCTGCAACTGATAGAGGAACAGATTGCTCACCACGTGATCGCTGTTCCAACTGTCAGCCGGGCTGCAGCGCACATACGAGCCGTCGGCACGCTTGCCACGCAGCAGACCGTAATGCTCGAGGTAGTTCGCGGCTTCGAGGAAGGTGAATCCGGCGAATGCCTGCAGCAGCAGCCAGGGTGCTACCTCCCAACCGAAGATGCCGATCAGCGTCGCGAAGAGGACAACACTCATCGCCCAGGCGTTGAGGACGTTGTTTTCGAAACTCCAGGTTCGCTTGCCTTTCCGCTGGAGTCGAGCGCTCTCGATACGCCAGGCAGAACGCAGGCCGCCGACCACACTTCGTGGCAAGAACCTCCAAAAGCTCTCACCGAACCGCGAGCTGGCCGGGTCCTGCGGAGTAGCTACACGCACATGGTGGCCGAAGTTGTGTTCGACGTAGAAGTGCCCGTACAGGGACTGTGCAAGCGCCACTTTCGCGAGCCACTGCTCGACCTTCTCGCTCTTGTGGCCAAGTTCGTGTGCTGCGTTGATACCCACGCCGGCGACGACGCCCACCGTGAACGACATCGCGATCTTCTCCGCGATTCCCATCGGAGCGTTGATCCAGCACCAGCAGGCAAAGACCAGACCGGCATATTGCAAGGGGAGGAACGCGTAAGTGCACCAGCGGTAGTAGCGATCCTTCTGCAGTCCGGGGATCGCATCGTCCGGCGGACTCTCGCCGTCTTCACCGGCCAGCATGTCGATGATCGGGATGACAATGACCAGCAACCACGCGCCGGTTGCCCAGAACAATCCGAGACGCAGGTTGTCGACGAGAAACCAGGAGATGAACGGGCTGAGCGGGATGAGCAATCCGAGCGGCCACAGGTACCTCTTGCGATCGCGCCAGCGCGGCTTTTCGGCGGACGACGAGACTGTGTTCTGGACAGCGTTCGGTTCGGTGCGCCGTGCGTCGGAAGTCGCTGTCATTCGCCGATCTCGCCTTTCGTCCCCTCGAACGGTTCGCCCCACGCACCGTTCACGCTCAGCAAACCAGAACTAATGTCCGGACGGGTATGGTCCCGAAATCCAGAGCGCCCTGCTCGAAAGACGGCACGAGCGCTTGTACTCACCAAAAACTCCCCCGCACATCACTGCTCACCCCGACAGTAGATACGGACAAAATACCCCATCGATCTGCGGGGATGGCGACCACCTCCGCACGTCGCCGAGGATCGGAGATCCCTGCCAAGGCAAGGTCGAACCGCGTCGCCCTCGTAGAAGTAACGGTAACCAGCAGTGACAGAAATCATAAGCAGAGGACAGGATTTCCGCTCGTAGTGGCGACCAAAAAGACTGCGCGCCCTCAACTGGTCAGTTGCGGGCGCGCAGTCAAAAGGTAAGCAAGCGTCAGAGCCTTGCGAACACCTTCGTTGTCACTTCGTTCAGCCAACCGTTCGCGGTCACGAAGTCGGTGACGCTCGACTGCAATCCGAAAACATGCCCGGCCTGCGCCGCCGGCAGCCTTGTGAAGAGGTTGTCGTCGAGGACCGCCTGAACCGCCGCACTGGTCGATCCGTCCGCATTCAGCGGATACAGCACGACCGTCACTCCGTTCATGATGTCGGCCAGCTGCTCCATCGGATACGACTCGTATCCGGCGTCGGTGTAATTGGTCGGTACACCAGGCCCGTACGCCAACCCGAGTTCGTTGACGACCAAATTGCCGATCGCACCGGTGGGTTGCTGGACCGAGAATGTGCCGGGGGCGTCTCCGAGTGAGATGTGAATCCACTTGTTGTTCGCGATCACGTCGGCGTACTCGCCACGGACACGTTCGAGATTCTCTTCGTAGGCAGTCCGCGTCGACTCGAGCACGTCGGTCTTACCAATTGCCTCAGCGAGCTCGGCGGTGATCGTTTTCCAGTCGCCTCGGCTCTCTCCCTTGACGATGACGGTGGGTGCAATGCCGGACAGACGGTCGAACGCCGCTTGGTCCACCTCGTCGGCGTCGCCGACAATGACGTCGGGATCTGCCGCAGCGATCGCTTCGAAGTTCATTTCCCCGAAAGGCCCGATGGTCGGGAGCCCGTCGACGAAGGCCTGTTGCTCCGGCGTGAATTCACTGATCCACTTGCCGTAGTCCTGCACAGCAGCTGGTTTCACTCCGAGGGACATGAGCTGCCAGGGAGTGTCGTACGACGCGGCGACGACGCGCTCGGGTGAAACCGGAACCTCGATGTCCCCGTACGCCGACGCGACGGTCCGGACGTCCGTCTGCTCGGAATCGGCCGACGACGAGGAACAGCCGGTCATCACCATCGCACCAACGACGGCCGCTGCCGCCGCTGCGATGACTCTGGAACCGACAGAAAATGATCGAATTGCGCGCACGCAGAACTCCTACAGGGTGATTGTTTAGCCAACCCTAAGTTGATTCTGCGCCGCTACACAAGTCCGATCGAGGCCCCTTGAGTCGCTGTTCGGACTAGTCCTGTAGCCAATCGGTCATTGGCGCGCACGGATGATCGATCAGGCTTGCAAACTCGCCCGGAGTCACGCCCATCGTTCGACGGAATGCCGCGCCGAACGCGCTTTCGGAACGAAAACCTGTCTTCCGCGCCACAAACGAGATGCTTCGACCGAGCGCCAGAAGTTGCATCGCGTGATGAGCCCGCAGCCGCATACGCCATTCCGAGAAGGTCAATCCGGTCTCGGCTGGAAACCTTCGGGTGAGAGTCCTCGTACTGACCTTCGCGTCGGTGGCCCACTCCTCGACCGATCGGGTGTCGGCCGGGCTGGCAACCAACTGATCTGCGATCTTCCGAAGCCACGGCGTCGTCGGCAGCGGTACATCGAAAATCAGTCGCGGAACGGGTTCGACGAGGTCGACGGCAAACGCCTCGGCTCGCCGACGCTCCGCATCCGTCAAGTCGTCTCGGGTGAGGTGATCGAGTACCTGTTCGAGCAGCGGCGGGGTGGACAAGGCCACCACACGATCCAACCCCGTCACGTCGGATGCCACCAACCACGTGCACGACAATTCGGTACCGCTGCGCGCTGTCACCTCGTGGGGAACAAAAGACGGGATCCACAGACTGACCCCGCTGGGCACCGTGTACACAGTCTCCGGAGTACGGACCTCGAGAACACCGTCGATCGCCCACAGCAATTCGTGATCGCTGTGGCGGTGCATCTCCCAGGTGTAGTCGGAGTCGACGGCCAGCCGATTGGTCGCCAACCGCAGGTACCCGTCGGCACTGACGCGCAGCGGGCGCACGACGCGTTGCCACTCGGACAGTTCGTCGAGCGGGCTGCTGAGCGGGTAGTCGATCTGCTCGCTCACCGCAGCGTCGACAGTTCGGGATGGCCGAACAGGCCAGGTAGCCCACCGGTGTGCAGGAAGACCGTTTTCGATCCCGTCGTGATGGCTTTGTCCTCCGCGAGTTGGATCAATCCCGCAAAGGCTCGGCCGGTGTACGTCGGGTCGAGGAAGATGCCCTCCGTACGCGCCAAGTATCGGATCGCGCCGGCTGACGCTTCCGTGAGCGTCGAATAGCCTTGGCCAACTTGGTTTCGCAGGATCTGAAGTTCCTCGGCGCGCACGGTCGGACCAGGCATCTCGTCCAATAATCCAGCGACAGTCGACACCGGGTCGGCAACGGCCCCGACATCGACGCCGACAACTCTGTCGACGCCGAGATGCGCGACAAGGCCGGCCATCGTTCCGCCCGATCCGAGTGCAACCACGACGTGTTCCACTCCGGCGAGTTGCTGCTCGATCTCGCGTGCGCAGTCGACGTAACCCTGCGCAGCCACCGCGCTGGTACCACCGAAGGGAATGACAAAAGGTACACCGCCCGAGTCAGCGACAGCCTCCGCCGCGGCGTCGACCGCGGATGCCGTGTCCCCACCTGCCCAGACGATCTCAGCGCCTGCGAGTGCATCCAGAATGAGATTGCCCTGCACGGATTCCGGCTCGGCACCACCGAGTACCAGGACACAACGCAATCCCAACCGAGCTGCTGCCGAAGCAGTCAACCGAGCGTGATTGCTTTGCGGTGCACCGGTAGTGATCAGTGTCGTCGCGCCGACGGCCAAAGCCTGAGCGCAGGTGTACTGCAATTTTCTGATCTTGTTGCCGCCGCCGCCCAGGCCGGTGACGTCGTCACGTTTGATCCACAGATCTTCCGGCCCCAATCCGAGTGCCTGCGCGCAACGCGCCAAAGGTTCGACGGGCGTCGGCCAACTGCCCAAGCTGATCGGTTGTACGGCGGAACTGAACATTTGACGAGTCTAGTTCGACGGTCCATCTACAGTCTGGTCTCGCTTACAGTCTGGATATGGGAACTTTCACGACGACCACACACGACGTGCCGCTGACCGTCAGCCGACCGGATTCGCCAGGTGAGCCGAAGCATGCGGTGGTGGTTCTCCAAGAGGCGTGGGGCGTGAACAAGCACATCGAGAGCATCCTCGAGCGTCTCGCCGATGCCGGCTACCTTGCCGTGGCTCCGCACCTCTACCACCGCGGCGCGCAGACGTCCTTCACCGACTTTCCGTCCGCCAAGGACGCGCTCATGGCACTCGACAGCACAACCATCGGCCACGACGTACGTGCCGCTGTCGACTACAGCCGATCCGAGGGAGCAGACAAGGTCGGCTCCCTCGGATTCTGCATGGGCGGCACCGCGTCACTGTGGTGCGCCGCGGTGCCCCTCGTCGATTCTGCCGTTACCTACTACGGTGGCGGCGTTGCAGAAGCCCGATGGAATGGGATTGCGGCAGGCACCGAACTCGCCACGCAACTGCAGGTCCCATGGCTCGGCCACTACGGCGACCTGGATCCGAGCATCCCACCCGAGAGCGTCGAGCAATTGCGCGCAACTGCCTCCGACCTCGCCCAGGTGTACCGCTATGCCGATGCCGGCCACGCGTTCAACAACGACACTTCGGCCAGCCACTATGCCCCAGATTCTGCTGCCCTCGCGTGGACCCGCACTATGGAGTTCTTCGCCGAAACCCTGTGATTCCAAGATGAGTCAGGGAACTCGCTTGACGACGGTCCCCGTGACCTCGTCCTGAATCTGGTCGGCATCTATTGCTCGACTCTGCGCCCGACGCGATCGAGTGAAGTAGTAGATGCCGATCACGGCCAGGACAAACGGAACTCCGAACACCAGCGTCATCTTGAAATCGTCGACCCACAACGTGGTGATCAGAATCGCGACCATGAGGGCACCGCCGAGGATTGTCCCCACAGGAAAGAACGGGATCGTAAAGGAGAGCTTTGTTCCGTCCTCTTTCATCCGCTTGCGAAAGAACCAGTGCGTCACGAAGATCAGTAGCCACGTCGCCATAGCCCCGAACATCGACAACGAAATCATCAAGGTGAATGCCTGCTCGGGAAAGAGCACGTAGACAATTGTCGCGACGGCGATACCCGACGTCGACAGCAACAAGGCGTTGACCGGTGAGCCGTTGGCTCGGACTTTGCCGAGAATTGCCGGTGCGTCACCGGCGCGTGAGAGCGAGAACATCATGCGCGAAGACACGTACAACTGACTATTCATCGCGGACAGTGCGGCAATGATCACCACGAAGTTCAGCACGCTGTCTGCGCCCGGAATCTTCACGACCTGCATCACCGTGACGAAAGGGCTTCCGCCGCTCAAGATCTTGTCCATCGGAGCGATTGCCAGTATCAAGGCAAGCGTTGCAATGTAAAAGACGAACAGCCGAACGATCGTCACACGGAATGCTTTCTTCACCGCCACTGCCGGGTTTTCCGCCTCACCTGCTGCAATGGCGATCATCTCGATGCTCAAGTAGCTGAAGATCGATACGATCACGGCAAACCACATACCGGACAAACCATTCGGAAAGAATCCGCCACCGGCCGTGTAGTTGTGGAATCCATAGTCCGGGTTTCCACTACCGAACACGACATACGCTGCCATCACGATGAATGCCACGATCGCGAAGACCTTGATCGTCGAGAACCAGTACTCCATGGTTCCGAAGGCCTTGACGTTGAACATGTTCACGCCGATCAGCACTCCGGAGAACAACACGATCCACAGCCACGACGGTACGTCGGCGAACCAGAACTGCATGTATTCACCGATTGCGGTGACCTCGGTACCGACAGCGAGGACGATGCACGACCAGTAGAGATAGCGAACGAGGAAGCCGATCAACGGTCCGACGTAGAACTCGGCGTACGCACCGAACGAACCCGATGTCGCATGTGCGACGGTCATTTCGGCGAGGGCACCCATCAGCAGCAGGGCGATCAACCCACCGATCGCGTAACTGATGATGACGCTCGGGCCGGCAAATCCGATGGCGAACTTACTGCCGAGGAAGAGTCCGGTGCCGATTGCACCGCCGAGCGCGATCATGCTCATCTGCTTGGGGCCGAGTTCGCGTTTGAGACCTGATTCTCGCTGCTGAATGTTTTTGAAATCACTCATGAAAGCTCCTTGCGAAAGGCGGTACCTCCCGGTCCGCGGAAACTTGGAAGAATCAGGTGACTGCGTCGCGCTCGCGGAATTCGGGGCGATCCCAGGACTTGTTCTCGAGGATGTCTCGCAACACGTCGACGGCGTTCCACACGTCGGCGTAGCCGAGATAGAGCGGAGTGATACCGAACCGCAACACTCCTGGTTCGCGGTAGTCGCCGATGACGCCCCGCGCGATGAGAGCCTTCATGATCGAATAACCCTCGGGATGAACAAAACTCACGTGCGATCCACGACGCTCATGTTCGCGTGGCGTGATCAACTCCAAACCGTAGGCAGCGCAACGCTCCTCGACGAGGTCGATGAAGAGATCGGCCAGCGCGAGCGACTTGCTCCGGATGTCGGCCATGTCAGCTTTGAGCGCGACGTCGAGACCACATTCGACAAGCGACAACGACGTGATGGGTTGAGTACCACTCAGAAAGCGCCGTATTCCTGCGCCGGGTTCGTAGGCCGACTCCATCGCAAACGGTCGCGCGTGCCCCCACCACCCGGACAGTGGCTGGATTCCGGTGTTCTGATGACGACGGTTGACCCAGATGAATGCGGGCGAGCCGGGACCACCATTGAGATACTTGTACGTGCACCCGACCGCGAAGTCGGCGTCGGCGCCGCCCAGGTCGACAGCGACGGCGCCAGCCGAGTGTGCGAGATCCCAGATCATGAGCGCGCCACGCTCCTGCACTGCTGCAGTGACTTCCGTCATCGCATACAGGTTTCCGGTGCGGTAGTTGACGTGCGACAACATCACTACGGCGGTGTCCGGTCCTACTGCTTCGGTGAGGTCGCTCGGTTGGTCGATCAGGCGTAGTTCGTATCCCTGATCGAGCAGCGAGATGATGCCCTCCGCAATGTAGAGGTCAGTGGGGAAATTGTCTCGCTCGGAGACGATCACCTTCCGGCTGGGATCCTGCGCAGCCGCGATGGACAGTGCGGAGGCCAATGCCTTGAACAGGTTGATCGACGTCGAATCCGTTACTACCACTTCGCCTTCACCTGCTCCCAGCAACGGGGCAAGTTTGTCACCGAGGCGGATCGGGAGGTCGAACCATCCAGCCTCGTTCCAACTGCGAACCAAGCCGTTGCCCCACTCGTCGCCGATCACTCTCGCGGCGTATTCCTGCGCGGCAATGGGACGCGCGCCGAGCGAGTTTCCGTCGAAGTAGAGGACGCCCTCTGGAATCGCGAACTCGCGGCGGAACTCCCTCAAGGGATCCACTGCGTCGGCCTTGACGCAGTCTTCCAACGAAAGGGCGGTTGTCGATGTCATGACGATTCTTCTCCTGCATGTGTCGGCGTTGAAAGTGATGAAGGCAGCGTCCGGAGCACTGCGCGTACAGGGCTGGCATCGAGGTCGAGGAACTTCAGCGGCAGGGCGATCAACTCGTAGTAGCCTTCGTCGACGTCGTCGAGGCAGAGTCCTTCGAGGATCGCGACGCCACGATCGCTTGCCGCGTGGTGCCCGTCCATGGTCTTGCTGTCCATCGGATCGAACGAGGCGCCGTCGATTCCGATCAGAACGCCACCGCGGTCGGCGAACCAGTGCGTCAGCTCCGGAGAAACGCCGGCGAAGTCGTTGTCCCACTCGCGCGGGTACTTCCGGTACGTCCTCAGGATCAGCCGTTGCGGCAGATGGCCGCCGAGTCGCTCCACCGTCTCTTCGACGGGCCTGACGCAGGCGGCACCGTCGACCCCCGTCATGTCGACCACCAGAGCCTCACCGAGATAGGGCTCGAGGGGAACAGAACCGATAGTCGCGCCGTCGATGCGGGTGTGCGCCGGCGCATCGGCGTGAGCACCGATATGCGGAGTGGTGGTGATTCGGTTGATCGTGACGGCGTCACTGCCGCCGAGGTCTGACGTGACAGCGCGGGTGAAGGCAGTATCGCCTGGCCACACGGGCGTCGATTCGGAGATCGGCGGGCTGATGTCGATCACCCGTGCCACCCAGTCGCCCGCGTGTCCGTCGCCCGTGTGTCGGCCGATCCTCGGAAGCATCCAGACCCCTTCGTCGCAACAGTCGACTGTGCTGATCTCGACCATTTGATAATTCGATGTGTTTGGCAAAAGCTAGAATCATCAACGGGCGCGGTCAATAGTTGCTGAATATTTTCGCGACGACAGGGAGAAATCGGATGATAAATGCGATCGAACGGGCAGCTGCCGCGGCGCGGCCGAATCATGTTCGGCTCGACGACGTCGATACAGCGATTCTCCGCGAACTCGTCCGTGATGCACGCATCCCCAACAATGCGCTCGCCGAGAAGGTCGGGATAGCGCCGTCGACCGCCCTGGCGCGGATGCGCGCTCTACGCGAATCGGGCGTCATCAAGGGGTTTCACGCAGACATAGACCTCGAGCTACTCGGCCTCGAGATCTCGGCGATGGTGTCGATTCTGATTCACTCCCACGCCAGGAGTCGGATGACGGAAATTGCCGAGCACCTGAGCGGACTGGATTCCGTTCAGCGAGTGTTCCTGATGAGTGGGGACCGTGATCTTCTGGTGCACGTGTCGTGCGAATCCCCTACTCGGCTTCGCGATTTCGTCAGCGCGCACCTCAACGATCCGGCCATCGCCAACACACAGACCAACCTGATCTTCAGCGAACTACGACAGGGCGATTGAACAACAGGGGCGATTGAACGACAGCAAGTTTGAAACAAGGGTGGCCGACGAACACCCGTCTAACGATTCTCGAACGCTCTACGCGCGAAGCTCGCCCAGATGTAGAGATACGAGCTCGGCGAGATGCACGGCAACCTGATCCAACGGACGCACCGATCGCGACGAGATGGCGAGGACCGCGGCGCCCTCTATCGCGCACACCGTCGTCGCGGCAAGTGATCGGGCCACGGACTCACCTACCCCCGCGCGCTCGAGCTGCGAGGCAAGCAGGTTCATCCAATCGTCGAATACTTCCGCGGCAACTGCCGGCGCCAAGGGAGCCTCGGTGCCACCCAGTGCCGCAGCGACGATCGGGCATCCGGCGGTGAAATCACTGGCTTCCAGTGTGTCCTTCCACATCTGAACAAAGGCGACAAGACTCTCGACAGGACTGTCCGTCGCGGTGAATTCCGCGATGATCGAACTCATCAGCTGCCCGGCCACCCGCGTGGACTCCTCGACGAGCTGCGCCTTCCCCCTCGGGAAGTTCTGATAAACCGAGCGCCGAGCGGTATCGCTCCGAGCCAGCAAGTCGGTGATTCCCGTACCGGCAACGCCGCGTTCCCGCACGAGGGCGATCGTGCCTGCGATGAGCCGTTCTCGCGGACTCGGTGTTTCTCGCGGACTCGGTGTCATGAGTATCCATCCTCGGGTTCAGCGACCGACCCTTGCGGTAGCACGATCAGTCTACTATCTTATCCAGAATACGTTACTGCCATTCACATATACATGGCCGAGGCGCTCGGGTACACCCCGCCGTCACATCCACGAAGGACTTCACATGACAGCCTTGAACCAACCCTTTCCTCGCGTGGCGACACGGTTCGTCGAAGCCTCGGACGGGGTACGACTGGCAGTGTTCGAGCGGGGGAACCCGAGTGGGCCGACAGTTCTGTGCGTGCACGGATTTCCCGATGACCACGAGGTCTGGGACGGAGTGACCAGCGAACTCGCGTCGACGATGCGTGTGGTGACTTTCGACGTGCGAGGTTCGGGAGCGTCCGGGCACCCGAACCGGATCAGGGACTATCGACTCGACCAGTTGGCAGACGACATCGGTCGGGTACTCGACGAGGTCTCGCCCGGGCGTCCGGTGCATCTGGTCGGGCACGATTGGGGTTCTGTGCAGGGCTGGCATGCCGCCACCGCTTCAGCACAGAGGCACCACTTCGCGTCGCTGACCTCGATCTCCGGACCTTGCCTCGATCACGTTCCCTATTGGATACGGTCACGCCTCGCAGCGGGACCCGCCGGCTGGAAAGACATTCTGGGACAGTGGAAGTCGCCACTGTACATGGGTTTCTTCCAGCTCCCGTGGATTGCACCGCTGGCGTGCCGGCTAGGCCTGGTCGACAGAACAATCACTCTGGCCTCGCTTTTCGAAACTTCGAGCTCCGAGTCGGCAGCGCGTTCCGCCCCGGTCTCGGCGCACCGCGCTCGCGAGAATCGCAGCGCCCTCCGGATCTACACCGCAAACTTGCTTCCGCGCCTGCTTCGCCCGCAACAGCGCACCACTGATCTGCCCGTACAGGTTCTTGCTCCCCGTCGGGACATCTTCATCACTCCCGCAAGCCAAGTCGACATCGGTCGCTGGGCAGCCGATTCACGGGTTCACTCCGTCGACGGCGGTCACTGGATACCTCTGTTCAACCCGACAGTCGTTGCCGATCTCGTGCGGTCCTTCGCCCGGGAGCACGCAGAAGAAACCACCGAATCGAACGGAGAACCACGATGAGCGCACACACCGACGTCGACAAAGACGCAGACAAGGTCGCCCTCGCAGCCCGAAACGTGTCCTGGGACTGGACCGGGCTGCCGATGCACTACTTCGACGCCAATCCGTTCGCTACGCACCTGGCAAACGGGATGAACATGCTCCTGCCCGAGGGCGAAGTGTTCTTCGTCGACGTCTTCCAACAAGCACTGCCCCTGATCAAGGACGACGCCGTTCGCGCGGACGTGATCGGGTTCATCGGCCAGGAAGCGACACATTCCTCGGCACACCAATCGCTGCTCGAGTATCTCAATGGCGAGGGACTCGACACCGAACCGTTCGTCGAGCAGATCCGGTGGATGTTCCGCCGCCTTCTAGGCGACCGTGATCTCACCGGACGCAAAGCCCAGTCTTGGCTCCTCGAACGTGTCGCTCTCGTCGCCGCCCTCGAACACTTCACTTCCTACCTCGGGGATTGGGGGCTCAACGCCCGAGGCTGGGACAAAACCCTCGACCCGAAAGTCCTCGATCTGTTCCGCTGGCACCTGGCCGAGGAAGTCGAACACCGCCATGTGGCGTTCGACCTCTTCACCCACCTCGACGGCGGCTACCTGCGAAGAGTACGTACTTGGATAGTCGCTGCACCGATGCTCGTCATTCTCTGGGTGCGGGGCATTCGCTACATGATGTCAGTGGATCCTGCGCTCGGCGGAAACACCCGGCGGATCAAGCTCCGCGATGTTCGCCTGGCGATGAAGAAGGGCCTGATGCCAAGTCCGTGGAGCCTGACACGGATGTTCTTCGAGTACTTCCGCCCCGGCTACCACCCGTCGCGGTACGGCTCGACCAGCCAAGCAGTTGCCTACCTCGCCTCGTCACCGGCAGCTCGCGCCGCCGCCTGAGTAACGCACACCGCCCGATCTGGAGTACGCGAATGACCCGATTCAGTCCCCCACCCGTACCTGCGTCCCTGCGCCGACCACACAAACCTGACCGACTGATGTCCGGCCTGCAGTCCCTGATCCGCGGATACTCCGCCGTGACCAGCCGGGTGCGCATCATCGAACCCACCCCAGTCGACCGGACACTGAGTCTCGTAGTGACAGAGACGAACCTCGAGGCCGACGGAGTGCGGAGCCTGCGTCTGGAATCCGCAGACGGGACCATCCTGCCGCGGTGGTACCCGGGCGCACACATCGATCTGACGCTCCCTTCGGGAACGATCAGGCAGTACTCGCTCTGCGGCGATCACACCGATACGCGTAGTTACCGGATCGCGGTCCGCCGGATCCCTGACGGCGGAGGAGGATCGACCGAGATTCACGATCGAGTGACTACGGGTACCGCACTCACCGGAGGCGGCCCTCGAAACGCGTTTCCCTTCGCGTACCCGCACCTGGCACGAGCAGACAACTCCCGCGTCACCTTCATCGCCGCAGGCATCGGTATCACCGCGATTCTGCCCATGGTGCGTGCCGCGGCGTCGTCGTACGTCGATTGGCATCTGACCTACCTCGGCCGGGACACCCGGTCCATGCCGTTTCTGGGCGAGATCAGCGAATTGGACTCCAACCGGGTCCGGATCCTCACCGGCCCGCGCCTGCCGGCCGCAGAACTGCTTACACACGCCGGCCCAGGTACGTCCGTCTATTTCTGTGGCCCGCCGGCCCTCCTGACCGACATTCGAGCCGAATTCGACCGAACAGGCTCCGCCGGTCTGCATTTCGAGAGATTCATCCCCGAACCTGTTGTCGGGGGAAAGCCTTTCGAGATCCGATTTGCCCACAGCACGGATTCGATTGACGTCGCCGCGGACCAGTCAGCGCTCGCTGCAATAAGAACCGCAAGGGCCGATGTGAGGTACTCGTGTCAGCAGGGATTCTGCGGCACGTGCCGAGTGCGGGTCATCAGCGGAGAGGTCGACCGCCGAGGACAATCAGCGTTCCTCGACGAACCAGACACCATGCTCATCTGCACCGATCGAGCCAACTCCGCCCAACTCACCATCGAACTGTAACCGCGAGTGATCAATCCAAGCCCAGCGTGAGAGGCTGACCAACCATGTCGACGTCCGATTCCGTCACACCACTTTGCCCACCGGAATTAGTTTCCGGCGCCAAGAGATTCGCCGTTCGCCCCGGCTTCACCGGCCTGCATTGGACAAACGTGGCCAAACAATTGTCGCCCGGCGGCCGGGAAATCCTTCGCAGAGACTTCGTCCCGGTTGCGGTCGAAACATTCACCGGAACAGCCCCGGAGTTCTGGAGCGACTGGCTCTCCGATGCCAAACTTGATGACCTCAAGGGCCTGGTCGTCGTGCTCGATGCGAGTGGTACTCCCGCAGCCTGGGTCGCAAGCAATCAACGAGAATTCGGCGGACGGTCATGCTTCTATGCCAACTCGGCGGGAGTGCACCCGAACTACCAAGGGTCAGGTCTCTCGAGCGCAATTTGGCGAGAACTGTTGCGTAGCGCAATCGTTGAATCGGCGCCGCGCAGACTGTATGCGGTCATGCGTACAGCCAACCCCATCGTCTACGGCGCGTGGTCGGCAGGCGCAGGTGGACTCGACAAGGCATATCCGTCACCGATCTCCACCGAAATTCCCGATCGTGTCCAGCGAATCGCGAAGGACGCAGCGGCATACCTCGGCCAGCTCGACCGACTCGACCCGAACACTTTGATCATCGAAAATGCCTACGAACACACCGAGAACGGGCTTTGGACCGAACGGCCCACGTCAGATCAAGACTCCGTCGACAGCTGGATGCAGGCCACCCTCGGCCCGAAAGACGCGATCATGCTCGTCGTGGCATTCGACCCGATCCCCTTGCTGTTCGACGAGATCGTGCGAACCGTGCGCATACGTTCGGGAATCGGCACAGCCGGGTCGTCGAGGAGCTCCCGCAAGGCGTGAGGAGATCGTCCGCAATCAGCGGAGATCACCAACTAAGGTCGAAGTATGTTGCCGCTGGGGGTGTCCATGCTCTGGGAAACGGTGGAGCCGGAAGCTGCGCTGGAAGAGCGATTCGGATTCAACGGCTTTGGCGCAGCCACCCGTTGGGTCTCGGCGGTACTCGAGCAGACTTGGGGATTGACGGCCCTCGAGTGCTCCCGAATGGCGATCAGTGACCAGAACGCGATTGTGTGGGTTGCGAGCGACCGAGGTGGGCTGGTGGTGAAGTGGTCGCGAGCCACAGAGCGCTTCGCGCACCTGGAGGCAGCGACGCGCCTGCTGAGCGCACTCGCTGAGGTGGGTATACCCGTTCCGTCGCCGATCACGTCCCTGAACGGATTGGACCGGGAAACACTGCTGGTCCGGGAAACACTGGAAGGCCCTTCATGCGCAGTGTCATTCGCCGTACTGCCGGAGTTGGCGGGAGATTGGTTGGACGTGCAGGACCACTCGGCGGTCCGGTCGGCCGGAGCCTGTCTGGCTGAGATACACCGAGCGCTCGGTGCCACCCACGTCGACGGATCGGTGTTCTCGTTGCGCACTACCGGGTTGAAGGAGCGCATCGGTGGCTGGCTGGAGAGTTTCAACCGCGGGTTTGCGCCTGAGGCAACACGTAGGCTCGCGAACCTCCTGGAGCGGGCGTCCGAACTCGATGACCGAACTCAACTGGTACACAACGACTTCCGCGCAGCCAACATCTTGACTCGAAACTCTCAGACCACCGGAGTACTCGACTTCGACGACGTGGTGATCGACCACCGGGTGAGCGACCTGGCCAAGGCAAGCGTCTATCTGGGCACCCTGTTCACCGATTGGCGACCGACACCGATCGCGGTACGGCAGAGCCTGCGCGCCGGCTACGAATCTGTACGTCCCCTCAGCCGATCCGAGACAGAATGGTTCGAGATCCTCGAACTGTGGCACGGCCTGATGGCAATCCCGGGTGAGAACGACACCGCCGGTTGGGCCTCCGCGTTGTAACGAAAGTGGGGACACCGATACCGGCGTCCCCACTTCGCTTCTGATCACATCAGGATCCGGCGCGGATCCATTCTTCGAGATGCGGCGCCTCGGTACCGATCGTCGTGCCGTCGCCGTGACCGGTGTGAACCTTGGTCTCGGCGGGGAGCGCGAACAGCTTGTCGCGAATGGACCCGATGATGGTCGGGAAGTCTGAGTACGACCGCCCCGTTGCGCCGGGTCCACCGGAGAACAAGGTGTCGCCGCTGAACAGTTCCCCCGCCTCGGGCAGGTAGAGGCAGGTCGACCCCGGGGAATGGCCCGGTGTGTGGATGGCCAGAATGTCCGTGCCCGCCACAGCAATACGCTGATCATCTTCCAAGCTCAGATGCTTCACCCCGGGGTGAGTCATCTCCCAGAGCACGTCGTCGGCCGGGTTCAGGTAGATCGGAGCGTCGAGCTTCTCGGCCAGCTCCGGCGCAACCGTGACGTGATCGTTGTGACCGTGGGTGCAGACGATTCCGATCACCTTGCGTCCACCGACAGCGTCGATGATCGGCTGCGCGGTGTGGGCTGCGTCGACAATTACCACTTCGTTGTCGTCACCGATCAGCCAGATGTTGTTGTCGACGTCCCACGTTCCGCCGTCGAGGCTGAACGTGCCCGAAGTAACTACACGATCCACACGCAATGTCACAGGACCACCACCGAACGAAGGACCTCGCCGCGGTGCATCGTCTCGAAGGCCTTCTCGACCTCGTCGAGCTTGATTCGCTCACTGACGAACTTCTCGAGCGGCAGACGCCCCTGCTGGTACAGGTCGACCAGAACGGGGAAGTCACGCTCGGGCAGGCAATCGCCGTACCACGACGACTTGAGGGCTCCGCCGCGCGAGAAGAAGTCCACCAGAGGCATTTCCAGCTTCATGTCCGGCGTCGGAACTCCCACCAGCACTACGGTTCCCGCGAGGTCGCGGGCGTAGAACGCCTGCTTCCAGGTCTCGGGACGGCCGACTGCGTCGACAACCACGTCGGCACCGAAACCTCCGGTCAGCTCCTGGACCGCCTCGACGACGTCGTCGACCTCGGTGGCATTGATCGTGTGCGTGGCACCAAGTTCCGTGGCCCACTCCAGCTTTCGGGGATCGCGGTCGATCGCGATGATGGTGTTGGCACCGGCCAGGCGTGAACCCATGATCGCTGCGTCGCCGACGCCGCCGCAACCGATCACGGCAACCGAATCACCGCGTCCGACGTTGCCGGTGTTCATCGCGGCGCCCATGCCGGCCATGACGCCGCAACCGAGCAGTCCGACGACAGCCGGATCGGCCGAGGCGTCGACCTTGGTGCACTGGCCTTCGTGAACCAGCGTCTTGTCTGCGAATGCGCCGATGCCGAGTGCCGGCGTCAGTTCCGTGCCGTCTTCGAGCGTCATCTTCTGCTCGGCGTTGAACGTGTCGAAGCAGTACTGCGGGCGGCCACGCTTACACGCGCGACACTGCCCGCATACGGCACGCCAGTTGAGGACGACGAAGTCGCCCACCTCGACATGAGTGACACCGGGTCCGACACTCTCGACGATGCCCGACGCCTCGTGCCCGAGCAGGAACGGGTACTCGTCGTTGATTCCGCCGTCGCGGTAGGTCAGGTCGGTGTGGCACACACCGCACGCTGCAATGGCGATCACTACCTCGTTGGCGCCGGGATCGGGAATCGTGATGGGGACGATTTCGACGGGGGCACCCTTGGATCGGGCGATGACGCCGCGTACCTGCTGTGGCATGGCTTTGCTCCTGGCTTCGTGCGATTTGAGGACGTGTCGTCACATGACGCCGTGTTTTCACATTGCGATATGTGCACTCGTTGAAAGGTTAGCCCGAAGCAGGTGCCCGCAACCCTGGCCGAACTGACTGACCGACCTGGCCGAAAGGACTAGGGCGCGGGCTTCACGCCGGCCTCGGCGCCCGCGGCGGCGGCCGCGCCCCGACTCTCGACGCCCAATTTCCGCAGGACCCCGGCAACATGAAACTTGACTGTGCTCTCACTGACACCGAGTCGCTCCGAGATCGCCTTGTTGCGCCGTCCGGCCACCAGATGCTCGAGTACCTCGAACTCCCGCGGTGCCAGTTCTGTGAGGACGTCGCGATTCGGTAGGGCGACGGGGGCGTCGAGCGGGATGGTTGCGCTGATCCGATTCCCCCACCCAGGCGTCGACTCGGATTCGACGGTTCCACCCAAAGTCTCTACCCGAGAACGTAATTGACGTTCCACATCGATCACGTCGGCTTCACCGCCGCCGTCGTCGCGAATGTCGATCGAGAGTGAGGCCGCGTCGAGCGTCCAGGCCACCCGGATACGCGAGAGCGTCTGCTGATCCGACAAAGCCAAGACCGCGCCGCGAACCACTGCTCGGGCGCCGTGCGCCACTTCGCCGGGCAGACCGCGACCGTCGACGGGTGGCTCCACCAACTCCAACGCGATTTCCCGATGCTTGAGCAGCGAACGCAATTCCCCACGCATCCGTGCAAAAGCCGTGGTGGTCGACTCTTCGGCCAACTCGCGGTGCACGTCGACGGCTGAACGCAGGCCGATCAGGGCCGAGGCCGCAGTTTCCCTGGCCGAGGTTCGCGCACGTGTGTCGTCGAGATCCGCCGAGCGTAGCGTTGCCAGCATCGTCTCGAGAGTGGCCGCATGCACCTCGGTCATCTCTGCGACGGTGCGTGCTCGCTCGGACGACGCTGCCCGCGACTCGGCCAGGTATGCCGGGCTCGCGTTCCGCACCTGGAGCTGAATTCCGGTTGCAGTCACCGCGAACAGTGCCTGGATCAATTCGAGGGATGCCGCCTTCACCGGTCCGGGGTGCGGCGTCAGCACGAGGAGGGTGTCTGTTCGATCGAGCATCGCGAGCACTTCACGCTCGCGGCCGGCAATGGCAGACTTCCCCCGAAAGATCTGTCCGACAGTGAGATCCGTACGGATACGGTCGAGTTCGGCGATGGTCACACGATCGACGACAGTTGGATCCCCGGCAACCTTGCGCGGCCTACCGGTGCACTCTCGGGTGAAGATCACCAGAGAGGTGTGCGGCACCATATCCGCGATCAGCGTCGAAAATCGTCGGCCGATTTCGGGAAGTGGTCCCACCAACACGTCTCGAAGGGCGGTGATCAGTAGCGCATTGTCGGTGGTGCTCACCGTTCAACGATAACCATCCGGTTCACTGGTGCAGCGTGGTCTTCATGAGCATCACGTTGTAGTCGGACCACGTGGTAGCGAGAAAGTAGAGGTCCTGCCCCT
The DNA here is from genome assembly GCF_053608585.1 of Rhodococcus sp. NPDC055024. Taxonomy (NCBI): domain Bacteria; kingdom Bacillati; phylum Actinomycetota; class Actinomycetes; order Mycobacteriales; family Nocardiaceae; genus Rhodococcus; species Rhodococcus sp. NPDC055024. The sequence continues at coordinate 1,201,068 of NZ_JBSGVT010000001.1, read as the reverse complement.
GCGACCAGGGGTGCATGTACGCGCCGTAGAGGCCCGGAACCTCGTCGGTGCCGATCACGACGTCCGGTGCGCTCCACGGTCCGGTCAGGTCCGAGGCCGTCCGCAGCACCAGCGCTCCCCACTCGTTGGAGTACATCGCGACGAACTTGCCGAGATAGTTGTTGTACTGCACCGACAGTTCGCTGACATCCCCGTCGAGAACTACCGCCGCGGCAGCGGGATTGTTGGGGACCCACGCCTTTCCGTCCCAGTATTCGTACGCCGCGACGTCCGCGATGGAGGCTTCCTTCACCCGCGAGAGTCGTCCCTCGCCGAAACGTCCGGCTGGGGTACCGAAGTTGTAGACGTAACCACCGTCTTTGACAAAGGAGCCCATCTGGAAGTTGTCGTTACCCGTCAACGGCAGATTCGGCCGGGACGAGGCCGGTTCGATCTGCCAGGTCTCACCGTTGTCGTGCGAGGACGCGATCTGCGAGAAGTTGGTGACCCACTCGCCCGACCCTCCCCACGAACGAATCGACATGTAGTTGACGTACTGAACGCCGCCAACCGAGATACCCGTCGTCGGAATGCTGCTGGTTTCGACGCCGGTGACTTTCAGACTTCCGATGATCTCGCGTGAGTGATTCGGCCGGTCGGTCGGTGAGGAGTCGATGTTCATGCCGTCGGACAGATTTCCGTCCGAGCTACGGAACAGGACGTTGCTGCGCCAGTCACCGACCACCCCGGAGCACAGGGGGTCAGATCCGATTCCGACGGTGTCACCGAAGGCTGTCAGGACCTGACCTGCACCGTTGTCCCACATGATGCCGAGATCCGTACCGAGGACGTTGAACCGCTCGACGGTTTGGTTGGGGCTGAGTGCTCCCGTGATGTACTCGACCGCCGAGGTACGCCCCTGCAGTTCCGGAAGTTTCCCGTCCGTGCCGTTGAGCCAGGGAATCGGATTGGTCGGCCCGCCTGTTTGATCCAAGCTGCCGGTGACGTTGCAATCCCACGGGGATGCATGCGCTTGGGTTGCCCCCAAGACCGCGGTCGACGCGAGTACACACGTCACTGCTGCTGTCGATATCTTCCGTATCCGGCGCATCGCTCCCCTTTCGCGGGGGGAGATCCGGACTCTACGAGGTGTGTTGCTCGACCGGATCGGTTCATCCACCCACGAGAACACAAGGTAACAGGTAAATCGGTCAATCTAGACAAAACGGGCCTATTTGGTGGAGATGGATTTCAACCATTTCTCCATCACGGCTGCGGCAATCTCGAGCCCCTGCGACTCGGCAGCACCCAACTGCTCCATAAAGATGCGCGGACCGTCCACTCCCAACGAAGCATGCAGCGAATCGCGGTACTCGGCCAGTTCCATCCATTCGCGCGCCACCGCGGAGGACGCTTCGAGGTGAAACTGAACGGCGTAACTCTGCTTGTATCGGAAGAGTTGATTCGGATACTTGGCTGAACCAGCGAGCCGTACCGCACCGTCCGGAATGTCGAAGGTATCCGAATGCCATTGCATCGCAGGGAATGTGGAAGGCAGGCCTCCCCACACCGGATCTTCGTGCCCCTCGGCAGTCAAGGTGATGTCCTCAACTCCGACTTCGGGTACCGCTCCCGTGTAGACGCGAGCACCCAGCGCCGCGGCGAGCAACTGCGAACCCAGGCACACTCCCCACACCGGGACGTCATTCTCGACCAGATCGCGAATGTACTCGATCTCGGACGCCAACCACTCGACCTCGCCCTGATCGCCGACGCCCATCGGCCCACCCATCACGATCACGGCGTCGAACCGTTGATGTGACGGAAGCCGGTCGGTGCCCAGAAGCACCGTCTGCACGTCTCCGTAGCTCTCCAGGACAGGCGAATACGCCGCTGGGGGTTCGCACTGCGCGTGTCGTAGTTCCAGAAAATGCATGTAGGCAATTCCTCTCGAATCCGGTGCCGAAAGCCTATGGTTCTATTCGACATAAGGCACATCGACGGCGTGTGATGTGCTCTGCGCTCGTATCTCCCCCCTTTCATCAACCCTTTGGGCACCATCGACCACCTCGGCGGCCGTTACGACGAATTCTCCACTGGTCACGACCCCAGTCGCCGCGGAAGTGACGCCCGCTACAGCTCCCGCGATCATGCCCAACGTCGTGTGCATGAATCTTCAAGATGCGCAGGACAGCATTCAGTCGGCCGGAGTTTTCTTCTCGAGAAGCGCTGACGCAACTGGTGCGGGTCGACGCCAGCTGGTCGATTCCAACTGGATTGTCGTCGATCAGACACCCTCTGCCGGAAGTCCTTTCGGGGAAATCGAAGCCGTGCTCTCGGCCGTCAAGATCGGCGAACCGAACCCCTGCTGATCGACTGAGTTTTCGAACTTCGCCATTCCGGGAACACTGCGCCCTACTTGACAACTACCTCCGACCTCCTTCACTGTAGTCAACATTACTAGTATCCAATATATTGGATGCGAAAGGTTGGTTTGCAACATGAAGGTGCAACGAAGACGGCAGAGCGGCCACTCGCCGGCGGCCATGAGCGAACACGTCATCGGCATACTCGGAGGCATGGGGCCCGCCGCTACTGCCGACTTCTACTCCAAACTCGTTGCGCTGACACCAGGTTCGACGGATCAGGAGCACCCCAAAGTTGTCATCTGGGCCGATCCCACCGTTCCCGACCGGACTTTGGCGCTCACCGAGAACGGCCCGGACCCCACCCCCTGGCTGATCCGCGGTGCGCGCGTTCTCCGAGAGTCGGGCGCAACGACGCTCGCCATCCCGTGCAATACCGCCCACGCCTTCCTGCCCGCCATCTCGTCCCAACTGGGACTTCCCGTCGTCCACATGATCGACGAAGTTGCGCGGCACATCCGGACACTCTCACCGGCCGTGACGTCCGTCGGACTCTTGGCCACCACAGGAACGGTCCGCACCGGGTTGTATCAACAGTGGCTGTCCGAATACTCGATCGACGTCCTGCTACCCGAACCGGCGATCCAGGATGAATTGGTGATGCCGGCGATCCGAGCCATCAAGAGCGGCAACGTCGGACTCGAGACCACCGACAAGCTCGTCAGGGCCGCCGATCTTCTCGCCGAATCGGGCGCGCAGGTAGTCGTGGCCGGATGTACCGAGATTCCACTCGGACTCCCTGCCGGTGCCACAACCTGTCAGATCGTCGATCCGGCAACAATTCTCGCCCGCGCTCTGCTCCTGCGCGTTGCGAACGCTCGGAAAGACGCTTCAACGGCGCACTCGGGCTGACCAGTGGCGGGCGGCCTGCAGAGTACGATATCCAGTATGTTGCGTGACGGTAAACCGGTTGAGCGAACACGAATGAGCGACATCGCTCTCGAACGCATTCGCGAAGCGATCGTCACCGGTGAACTGGCCCCGGGATCGAAGATCAAGGACAGCGAGCTCGCCGAGTATCTGGGCTTGAGCAGAACTCCGGTCCGCGAAGCACTGGCAAGGCTTGTCGACACCGGACTCGTGGAAGCGAAACCCGGTGCGTACACACGCATCACAAGCCTCGACCGCGGCGACGTCGAAGCAACACTCGCAGTCATCGAAGCTCTCGACCAACTGGCCGTCGTCACCGCAGTACCGAACCTCACCGACGAGATGATCGGGGCAATGCGTTCCGCCAACAAGGACTTCGCTGCCGCCGTCAAGCGAAACGACATAGGCCGAGCCCTGACCGCTGACGATCGCCTACACAGCGTCATCATCGATGCTGCGGCAAATCCGCTGTTGAAGAAGCTGATCCACCAAGTTCACCCACAAATTCACCGCATCTACTACCGCAAGTTCTCGAGCCTTCTCGGCAGCCAGGACTCCGTCGACCATCACAACAAGCTGATCGACCTGTGCGCAGACCACGACGCCGAGGCGGCAGCGACATTGTCGGCCGAACATCGACGCCACCTCGGCGGGCTGATCGGTGAACTCTTCGACGCCGACGAGTTCACTCTCGCGGACTGACCGACGCTCCAGAGAAAATTCGGCGCTTGCCTATATTGGCCATCGCCGATATAAATGACTGGTGCATGCGTTCAACGTTCTCGGAGACCCCGTTCGGCGGCGAATCCTGGAACTCCTGTCCAACGGAGAACGCTCGGCGGGTCAGATCTCCGAAGTCGTGGCAGCAGAGTTCGGGATCTCCCAACCGACCGCGTCCGGGCACTTGCGAGTACTCCGAGAAAACGGATTCGCCACCGTACGCAGCGAAGGCACCAGGCGTCTCTATGCCGTCGAGCCCGCGCCACTGCAAGAAGTGGACCACTGGCTCGACGGATTCCGGCAGTTCTGGAGCGGACCTCTCGACGCACTGGCCACAGAACTCGCACGCGGGAAACGACGCGGCTCCGGACGGAACAGATCTTCACCATCGAATTCTTCCGAAGAAGGGGACTCACAATGACCGAGATCGCGAGCCAGGACACCAGCCTCACCGCGGTAGAGCGGAGCATGGGCAACCGCGAGATAGCCGAAGGTTCGGCTCGAACAGCCGTACTCAAGCGCCGCTACAACGCGTCGGTCGACGACGTCTGGGACGCCATCACAACGCCTGACCGCATCAACCGCTTCTTCCTCCCGGTGAGCGGAGACTTCCAGGTGGGCGGCTCTTACGCTTTCGAAGGCCAGGCGAGCGGCGAGATCCTGGCCTGCGACGCTCCACACCTGCTGCGACTGCAGTGGACCCCACCCGGCGATCGCGGATACAGCGATCAGGTCGAGATCCGATTGACCGCAGACGGCCCCGACGCCACCTGGCTCGAGTTGGAGCACGCCTCCGTCGCCGATGTCTTCCGCAACGACCCGGACACCGGCTGCTACGGCGTCGGAACCGGATGGGAAGGCCCGCTTCACTACCTGGGCGAATACCTGCGCGGCACTCTCCCTGATGCGCCGGGCACCGAGTGGTACACCTTCGACGAAGCAGAGGAGCTTCGTCTGGCCAACTTCCGCGGGTGGGAGTGGGCAAAGATCGAGGAAGAGCACAGCGGCCGGTAACGCCCAATTCTTCGAAAACGGTCACAGGATGGCCGTTTGCTTTGTATCGTGACCGAGCTGGACGTATGTCCAGCAGTTTTGGTGGCTTTCTTTCGTGCCACAACTGCTTCGGTCCACGAGAAGAGAGCTCCACATGGCGCCACAACCCGTAGTCGACAACCCGGCCACGACGCGACGCACGCACATCATCCGGACAGTTCTCGCTGTCCTCGTGATCGCACCACTGTCGATTGCGGCGTTCTACATGTGGGCACTGTGGGATCCGGGCGACACGGTCAACCGCTTGCCCGTCGCCATCGTCAACGCGGATGCGGGCACAGAACTCGACGGCACCAGTCTCCACGCCGGAGACGAGGTTGTTGCCGCGCTCGTCCAGAGCGGTGACGTTGCATGGAAGGTCGTCTCGGAACAGGAAGCCGCCGACGGCGTCAACGACGGCACCTACTACTTCTCCGTGGTCATTCCGAAGACTTTCAGCGCGGACGTGGCGAGTGCCGCATCGGGTTCGGGCCGGAAAGCCGAGCTCGACGTCTTATACAACGACTACAACAGCCTGGTCGCTGGCCCGGTCGGTGAAAGCATCATCGCTCAGGTGCGCTCGGCGGTCTCCGAGTCGATCGGTGAGCAGTCCATCGACCAGGTGCTGGTCGGGTTGGGTGAACTCGGAACAGGATTCGGCGAAGCCGCCGCAGGCGCGCAACAGCTTTCCGACGGGTCCTCCGAAGCGCTTGCCGGAACCAACGAGCTCTACGCCGGAAGCAAGGAACTCGCCACCGGTATGGGTGAAGCAAATCAGGGCGGCAAGGAGTTGGCCGCCGGAGCCGGCGAGCTGGCCGCTGGAGCAAACGAAGCTGCTGCGGGCTCGGGCGAGCTGAGCGCCGGACTCAACCAGTTGGTCGGGGGAACAGACGAACTCGGCGCTGGAGCTCGTCAGATCAGCGAAGTGGTCGACATGGTCACCACCCCGGTACTCGACCTTGCCGGGTCCTCCGACGCCGTCGTCGGTCAGATCGATGCCCTCACGTCGATGCTTCGGAACTCGACCGATCCGGTCTCCGCCGGGCTCGTCGAAGCGCTCGGCGGACTGCGAGCCTCCCTGACCGCGCAACCGTCGGACGACGACGTGATCGGTCAGCTCGGTCAGCTTCGCGACGGTGCGCGGGAAATCTCGCGGCAACTCACCGATCCGAGCAGTGACTACCGCGGTGGCCTGCTCGCAGCGGCGGCAGGCGCAGGCGAACTCAACACTGGCCTGGGCCAACTGTCCGACGGCGCAGGCCAACTCGCTACCGGCGCACAAGAACTCTCCACAGGCCTCGGCCAGCTGGACACTGGAAGTATCGCGCTCCGCGACGGCCTAGGCCAGCTCGCGGCCGGCGTCGGCGAGCTCGACGCGGGTAGCGCGGAACTGGCTACCGGTTTGTCGGACGGTGCCGCCCAGGTACCGCAGTTCACGGACGACGAGCGCGCCACCACGGCCAATCTGCTCTCTTCCCCCGTTGCCGTAGACGCGCGGAACAACTATCCCGCAGCCGGATTCGGACCGGGAGCCGTCCCAGCCGTGATCTCGGTGGCATTGTTCCTGTGCGGAATCCTCACCTGGTTCGTCGTCCGCCCCCGACGCGGACGTTCGCTGAACTCGCACACGAGCGTGGTACGTGAGGGGCTGCGCCGCTACCGCATTCCCGCCCTGGTCACCTTGGTCGCGGCACTCGTGTTGTCGGTGGTGTCACTGACCGTGGCAAACGTCGAACCACCTAGTGTCCTGGCGATGATCGCAGTAATGATCCTGGTGGGCGGCGCCGCAGTCAGCTCCGGCAGGCTCTTCACCGTTGTGTTCGGAGCCGTCAACGGAACCTTCATCGCCCTGGGCGCCCTGATGATTCAGATCTTCGCGTTCGGTGCGGTGTACCCCATCGAACAGATGCCGACGGTCCTGCAGTGGCTGCACGCTCTGATGCCGCTCACGTGGGCGCGAAACGCCATGCGCATGGTCCTTGTCGGATACTACGGCCCGAAATTCTGGGTGGCGGTACTCGCTCTGGCCGCCTTGGTGATCGGAGCCGTCCTGTTCACCATCTGGTGGCGCCGCCGACAAGAACCGCCAACCGGCGCCGACGACGACGCGCCGATCACCGAGGAGATCGTGTACCTCCAGCCAACGAAATCGTGAGACGGTGCAAATGTTGGATCAGCGTACGAGCGTCGTACGCATCAACATGACGTTGTAGTCGGCCCACGTGGTGGCAAGGAAGTACAGATCCGAACCGCTGGACCAGGGGTGGATGTATGCGGCGTAGATACCGGGAACCTCGACCAGATTGACCAATGTTTCCGGTGCCGTCCACGGACCGACCGGACTTGGAGCGGTTCGCATCACGATCGAACTGAACGCGTCGGCGTACATCGCGACGAACTTGCCGAGGAACTCGTTGTACTGAACGGAGACCTCACCGATGCGGCCGTCCATGACGGGTACGGCCGCAGCGGGATCGGCGCGGACCCAGCCGCTTCCGTTCCAGTACTCGTAGGCGGAAAGATCGAGTATCGCCCCCTCGGAGACGCGAGAAAGCCGAACCTCACCGGATCGTCCCGCGGGCGTTCCGTAGTTGTAGACGAACCCGCCGTCCTTCACCATCGAGCTCATCTGAAAGTTCTCACTACCGGCAACAGGACCGACACCGGCGGGAAGAACACCACCGATGTTGGGGCGCAGCGTTTCCGGACGCGTGGTCCAGGTTTCGCCGTTGTCGGACGACGTGGCCATCTGTGAGTAATTGGTGCTCCACTGCCCGGCTTCGCCCCAGTTTCGCACCGACATGTAACTCAGATACTGCACACCGTTCACGGCGATGCCGCTGGTGGGGATACTGGAAGCCTCGACGCCAGGAATCTTCAGACCGGAGATGATCTCGCGTGCCTGACCGGCGCCGTCCATCGGCGCGCTGTCGATACGCATCCCGTCGGCCAGTACCCGGTCCGAGCTGCGGAAAAGTACATTGCTTCGCCACTCGCCCACCAAACCGTCGCAGGCGGGGTTGCGGCTGAGCCCGGTGGTGTCACCGAAAGCGGTCAGAATCTGACCGGCACCGTTGTCCCACATGATGCCGAGGTCGGTGCCCAGGACGTTGAAGCGATCAACCGTCTTGTTGGGACTATATGTCCCGGTGACCTTTTCGATGGCGGCAGTACGCCCGGACAGTCCGGGCAACCCTCCGGTGTTGCCGTTGAGCCACGGCGCCGCATTGGCCGGCCCTCCGGTACTACCAACACCACTCACACCGACGCATCCCGGCGCCGCAGCGGCCGGCGATGCCACCGCCGTGACGGCAGCAGCTGCAAGCGCAGCGACCACCCCGAACACCCCCAATGATCTCCCCGCGCGAAACATGACTCCCCCAAGGCCGGGATTATTGGTGTTGTTGTCGTCGTTCCCCCCGAACCTCGGACAATCTAGCAACTGCAGTCACAGATAACCCAATCAGACAAAAACGTGAAAAGGCCTGAAAGTCATAGCAGTTCAGACTTTCAGGCCTTTTCGGACAGCGGTGATCAGTCAGTGGGTCAGCGCGTTCCGCTCACTCCGCCGTCGAGTGGGATCACCGTCCCGGTCACATAAGCCCCGGCACGCGAAGACAGGAAGATAGCAAGACCTGCGGCATCTTGCGGAGTTCCGACCCGGCCCAACGGGACCGAGTCCGCCACAGCCTTTGCGCTCTGCTCGTCTTCGAGAAGGAAGGCCATCATTTTCGACGGGAACGGACCCGGCGCAATCGCGTTGACCGTGATCTGCTCCCCCGCAAGCGTTGCCGCCAACTTGCGCGTCAACATGTGCACCGCAGCCTTGCTGGCTCCGTACGAGAAGTTCTCCGAACCCGAAACCACGAGCCCGTCGATCGATCCGATATTGATCACACGCGCAGGATCTTCCGCAGTGGCCGCAGAACGCAACTGTGGCAACAGCTTCTGAGTCAAGAGGAAGATCGCCTTGACGTTGATGTCGAAGATCTTATCGAAGCCGGCAGCCGGAAAATCGTCGACGGGAGCGCCCCACGTGGCACCGGCGTTGTTGACCAGTACGTCGAGCGTCGGCGAAATCTCCGCGACCTTCGCAGCGAGGCTCTCGATCCCCTCGTCGGTGGACAGATCGGCCGGGTGCGAGATGCAGGTGCCGAACTCGGAAAGCTCCCGCGCGGCGTCGTCACAGGCTTGCGCCTTACGGGCCGAAATAACTACCGTCGCTCCGCCTTCGACAAATCCGCGAGCGATCATGTATCCGATACCGCGTGATCCACCGGTGACCACGACAGTCTTTCCACTGACGTCGAACAGTCCCTCGATCAAGCTCATGCGACCTCGAAAAGCCCGGCAGCACCCATGCCGCCGCCGATGCACATGGTCACGACGACGAGCTTGGCTCCGCGCCGTTTGCCTTCCAGGAGTGCATGGCCGACGAGACGAGCACCCGTCATTCCGTACGGATGACCCACGGAGATACCGCCACCGTCGACGTTGTACTTCTCGGGATCGATCCCGAGCTTGTCGCGGCAGTACAGGGCCTGAGAGGCAAACGCCTCGTTCAGTTCCCAGAGATCGATGTCGTCGACCTTCAGCCCGTGCAGGTCGAGCAGACGCGGAATCGCGAATACCGGGCCAATTCCCATCTCGTCCGGAGCGCAACCCGCGACAGCCATGCCACGGTAGATACCAAGCGGAGCCAAACCGCGGCGTTCCGCCTCGCCTGCCTCCATCAGCACCGACGCCGAAGCCCCGTCGGAGAGCTGAGAAGAGTTACCCGCAGTGATGGAGGAATGAGCACTGACAGTCCCGTCGGCCAGAACCGGACGCAGACTCGCCAGCCCCTCCAACGTGGTGGACGCGCGGTTGCCTTCGTCCCGGGCCAGCGTCACGGACTCGCTGCGGATCTCACCCGTCTCCTTGTCCTGCACCTGCTTGATCGAGGGCAGCGGGACGATCTCGAGATCGAACCGACCTGCGTCCTGTGCCGCTGCGGTCCGCTGTTGCGAGACGAGCGCGAACTCGTCCTGCTGCTCGCGGGTGACCCCGTAGCGCTCGGCGACGATCTCGGCCGTGTGCAGCATCGGCATGTAGATCGACGGCTTGTTTTCCTTCAGCCACGGATCGGCCGCACGGAAGTTGTTCATGTGATCGTTCTGGACCAACGAGATCGATTCGACGCCGCCGCCGACCGCGATCTGCATTCCGTCGTCCACGATCTGCTTGGCTGCGGTTGCGATCGCCATGAGCCCGGATGAGCACTGACGGTCGATCGTCATTCCGGAAACGGAGTCCGGAAGCCCGGCCCGCAGTACAGCTTGCCGCGCGACGTTGCCGCCGGAGGATCCCTGCTGCAGCGCGGCGCCGAGGATGACGTCCTCGACCTCGCCACCGTCGAGGCCCGCGCGCTGAACTGCATTCGAAATGGCATGTGCAGCAAGCTCTTGAGCCTGAGTGTTGTTGAACGCGCCGCGGTAAGCCTTACCGATCGGGGTACGGGCGGTGGAAACGATGACAGCTTGCCTCATCGGGGAAACCTTTCGTCGAACACGAAGTGCTGTGCGCCTTTATTAACCGCCGGGGGTTAATAAAGGCGCACAGCAAAGAGTCAGGGCTGGAACACGACGCGACCGACAGTGGTGCCGTCGCCGAGGCGACCGATACCGTCGGCAACGTCCGTCAACGACAACCGCTCGCTGATCAGTGGTTTGACCAAGCCGGCGTCGGCGAGCCTGGTGAGCTCGACGTGGCAGTCGTCGATGGCCTGCTGGTTGTAAGCCTTGTACAGCCCCCAGTGCAGTCCGATGATCGAATAGTTCTTGATGAGAGCGTGATTGAGTGCCGGCTGCGGGATCGTGCCACCGGCGAAGCCGATGATGACGATCCGTCCCTCGAAGGCGATGCACTTGGTGGACTTCGCGTATGCGTCGCCGCCGACCGGATCGAAGACCACGTCGGCGCCCTTTCCGCCGGTGAACTCCTTGACCGCTGTCACGAAGTCCTCGCTGTGACGGTCGACGACGAGGTCAGCACCTAGCTTGCGTGCGTACTCCGCCTTGTCCGGGCCGCCGACAACACCGATCACCTTGGCGCCTGCCGCCTTGCCGAGTTGCACTGCGGCACTACCCACACCACCCGCTGCGGCGTGCACCAACAAGGTTTCGCCCTCGAGCAGTTGAGTACGGCGATGCAGAGCGAACCACGCTGTCTGATAGCCGATACTCAGCGCGGAGGCTTCCGCGTCGTCGAGAGCCGACGGCGCCGGGAACGTGTTGTTCTGATCCAGTACCGAGTACTCGGCGAATCCGCCAGACGGCAGACTCGGGTTACCGATCACACGGTCACCCACTGCGAACTTGGTCACCGATTCACCGACTGAGACCACTTCACCGCACAGTTCGACGCCGGGGGTGAAGGGCAGCGGCGGCTTGATCTGGTACTCACCCCGGCACATGAGGACGTCGGGGAAGTTGGCCGGAGCCGCCAGCACCTTGACCAACATCTCCGTCGCATTCGGGGTGGGATCCGCGGTCTCCTCCAACGCGAGCACATCGCGGGGTTCACCGAGTTCGTTGACGCGCCAAGCCTTCACAGCAATTCTCCAGACAGATAGTGGGTGAGTTTCAGGACGAGATCGGGAGGTCGACCAACTCGGCGAGACGCGCCCGATGCTGATACGCGGTTCCCAGCGACAACTGATCGCTCTTCGCCCGTTTGAGGTACAGGTGCGCCGGATACTCCCACGTCATTCCGATTCCACCATGGAGTTGGACGCATTCCTCGGCAGCATGAACCGCGACGCCGCTGCAGAATGCCTGGGCAACCGTCGCTGCGATCGCCGCATCGGCGTCGCCGCGTGCATAGGTGTCCGCCGCATATCGTGCTGCCGCTCCCGAAGAGCTGACTTCGAGCCAGAGATCGGCGAGGCGGTGCTTGATCGCCTGGTACGAACCGATCGCCCGGCCGAACTGCTTGCGCTCCTTCACATACGCGAGCGTTGTTTCGAGGCACCACTGAGCCACGGCGAACTGTTCGGACGCCAGAAGTGCGCTTCCGCAGAGCAATGCTTCCTCAATCGCCTGAGCCGCATTGCCGCTGTCGGCCCGCACCGACGGCGCCCCCGCGAACTCGACGTCCGCCAATCGGCGCGTCATGTCCAGGGACAGAACCGGCGTGACGGTGGCGTCGGCGATCCGAACGGTGTGCAGTTCCACACCGCTGTCACCGGCAACCGGAACCACAAGAACATCGGACTCGGCGACGCCGGCGACCGTCGTGACGCTGCCGACGAGTCCATCCGCCGTTGCCTTGACAGTGGGGGTGAAAGTTCCTGGTGCAGTGGACAACGGGACGACCAGAGCAGCTGTCGAATCCCCCGCGGCCAATTGACCGAGCACCTCGGTCTCGCCCGCTTTCAACAACGCCGTGGTCGCCAGCACAGCGCTGGTGAAGAACGGAACGGGGGCGACCGCACGTCCGATCTCCTCCATCACGACTGCCGCCTCACGCGTGGACGCACCTGCCCCGCCCAACTCCTCGGGTACCAGCAGTCCCGCCAAACCGAGTTCGGACGCCAGTGACTTCCACAGTCCGGTGAAGTCGGCGGACACGTCGTCGTAGGCCGTGACCACGGTGTCGGCGCCAGCCCGCTCGCTCAGCAGTCGTCTGACGCTGGCACGCAGATCTTGTTCGGTCTCGGAGTACAGCAGATCGGCACTCATCGGGGTAGGTCCTTCCAGGCGATGTCCTTGTCGACGCGATGCTCGGGCGGCAACCCGAGTACGCGTTCTGCGATGACGTTGCGCAGGATCTCCGACGTTCCGCCCTCGATCGAATTGCCCTTGGCTCGCAGGTACCGGTATCCGGGTTCACGCCCGGTGAAGTCGACGGAATCCGGTCGACGCAGTGTCCAGTCGTCGTAGCGCAGACCGGCTTCGCCGTGCAGTTCGAGGTCGAAACCCGAAATCTGCTGGGCCAAACCGGCAAACGCGAGCTTCATTCCCGAGCCTTCGGGGCCGGGCTGGCCGGCGGCGAGCTGCTGGCGCAGTCGCTCCCCGGTCAGACGCGCAACTTCGGATTCGGTCCAGAGCCGCATCAACTCGTCGTGCATCGCCGGGTTACGCAGTTCGGGCTCGCCGCGCCAGGCCTGCGCGACCTTTCCGATCATGCCGCCCTCACGCGGTGCGCCCGAACCGATGGCAACACGCTCGTTGTTCAGGGTGGTGGTCGCAACCTTCCACCCCTGGCCTTCGGCTCCGAGGCGATTGGCGTCCGGAATCCTGACGTCCGTGAGGAATACCTCGTTGAATTCGGCCTCGCCGGTGATCTGACGCAGCGGCCGGACATCGACGCCCGGGTCGGTCATGTCGCAGATGAAGTAGCTCAGACCCGCATGCTTGGAGCGCGACGGATCAGTCCTGGCCACCAGAATCGCCAGCTGTGCGTTCTGCGCACCCGACGTCCATACCTTCTGCCCGTTGACTATCCAGTCGTCGCCGTCGCGGACAGCGCGGGTAGCGACGGCCGCGAGGTCCGAACCTGCGCCAGGTTCACTGAACAGCTGGCAGTAGACCGTCTCCGCAGTCCACAACGGGCGCAGGAACTTCTGCTTCTGCTCCTCGGTACCGAAGGCAGCGATGGTCGGTGCCGCCATGCCCAGGCCGATCCCGTTCTTGCCGGTGGCTGGGCCGGGTGCACCGGCGGCCTCGAGCTGAGCGTTCACCTGACGCTGAAAGCTCTGCGGTACACCGAGTCCCCCATGACCTTCGGGGAAGTGAACCCACGCCAGCCCGGCGTCGAATCGTGCGCCGAGAAAATCCGATACCGACACACTGCTCGGATCGTTCTCCGCAAGAAGCGTGTTCACCTTGTCGGTGAGGTCACGCGATACTGCCTCTTCGTCGAAAGCCATGCCCATTCCTTCGGTTCGAGCGGTGAGCGGACGGTCAGTCCTTGGGTCCACCGGCAACGTAGACGACCTGACCGGAAACAAAGCCTGCGCCTTCGCTGACGAAGAACGACGCGGTGTGCGCGATGTCCTCGGGCTGTCCGACGCGATTGACCGGAATCTGCGAAGCGGCAGCGGTCTTGAAGTCCTCGAAGCCGACGCCCATGCGCTCGGCCGTTGCGGCGGTCATCTCGGTTTCGATGAATCCGGGGGCAATAGCGTTCGCCGTCACGCCGAACTTGCCCAGTTCGAAGGCCAATGTCTTGGTGAAGCCCTGCATTCCGGCCTTCGCAGCGGAGTAGTTGACCTGTCCGCGATTACCGAGAGCCGACGTGCTCGAGAGGTTCACGATGCGGCCGAACTTCGCTTCCACCATGTACTTCTGCACCGCACGCGACATGAGGAACGCTCCGCGCAGGTGGACGTTCATCACCGAATCCCACTCGGCAACGCTCATCTTGAACAGAAGGTTGTCGCGAGTGATGCCGGCATTGTTGATCAGTACGGTGGGTGCGCCCAGGTCTGCGGCCACACGATCCACCGCTGCGGCGACCGAAGCCTCGTCGGAGACGTCAGCGCCGACGGCCAGCGCCTGGCCGCCTGCAGCCTTGATCGCGTCGACGGTTCCGGCACACGCCGCTTCGTCGAGGTCGAGCACGGCGACGGCAAAACCGTCTTCCGACAGTCGCTTCGCCACTGCTGCACCGATTCCGCGCGCTGCACCCGTGACAATTGCGGTTCTACGTTCCTGGCTCACTGGCCCTCCATAATTTCGTGATTCGACGGACACCGGACGATCTCGTCAGATCCCGGCCTGATCTGCAATTTCCCTGGCTTTGGCGACCAAGGCGTCAATACGTTCCACGGTGGGAGTTCCGCTCTCGGCGGCATTCTGCGGTTCGTCGCGGGCACGACGCATCACGCCTTCGGCGATCACCGCAATCTTCCACAGTCCCAAGGTGTGCCAGAACTTCAGCGCAGCTGGATCCCGTCCGGTGGCCTCGAGATAGATCCGGGAGATCTCCTCTCGCGAGGGGAATCCGGGGAGTGCCGACGCCGGGAAGTCGCCGCCCGTGTTCTCCCCCGCTGCCGGCCAGTACGCCAACAAGCTTCCGACATCCGCCAACGGATCACCGAGAGTGCAGAGTTCCCAGTCGAGGGCCGCGACAACTTCGCCGTTCTGAGCGGACGTGATCACATTGCGCAAGTGAAAGTCGCCGTGCACCAACGTGGTTTCGGTATGAGCCGGCTGAGCTGCAATCAAGCGTCGCGTGAGATCGTCCAGATCGGGGCATTCCCGCGTCTTCGACTGTTCCCACTGCCCACCCCATCGCTTCAGCTGCCGTGCAGCGTAGGGCTTGTGGCTTGCCAAGTCGTCGAGGCCCGCCTGCTTCAGATCCACGGCGTGAATCTTCGCCAGCGTCTGAGCGAGCGAGATTCCGATTGCCCGGCGACGCTCTTCCGACAAGGCCTCCGCAAGAGGCATTCGGTCCACCACTTCGCCGTCCACGAATTCCATGAGTAGCAGCGGAACTTCGGTGACGGCAGGATCCTCGGTCAACCCGAATACTCGCGGCGAAGGTACATCGGTGGATTCGAGAGCGCTCAGGATTCGAGCTTCGCGCGCCACGTCGTGTGCAGAGGCCAGAAGGTGGCCGAGAGGTGGGCGTCGTAGAACCCAGCGATTGCCGTCCTGATCGCGAACCAGGTACGTGAGGTTGGACTGCCCTAGACCGATTCGATCGAAGGACAACGGCCCGGAAAAGTCGATCCCCAGGCCTGCGATCCACCCCGTGACCGCTTCGGTGTCGAGTCCCACAACTCCGACGCTAGCCACCTACCGACGCTCCTTGCCGAAACGGGAGTGCGTCGCCCAACAACTGGCCACCGTCGATGGTCATGATCTCGCCGGTGATCCACTGGGCTGCATCGGAAACCAGGAAGGCGATGGCAGCGGCCACGTCCTCGGGTTCACCGATGCGTCCGAGAGCGGTCGACGCGGACACCGCTTCTTCGTGTTCTTTCCACAGAGCTTCGGCGAGTTTGGTTCTCACCACTCCCGGCGCAACGGCGTTGACACGAATCTTCGGTGACAACTCGAGCGCCAACTGCTTGGTGATGTGGATCAGAGCAGCCTTCGACGCGTTGTACGTACCGATCCCGGCCTCGAACGCCATGCCGCCGATCGAGGCGGTGTTGACCACGGAACCACCGTGCTCGCCCATCCAGGCTCGCGCTGCGAGGCCGGTCCACAGGACTGGAGCCCACACGTTGACGTCGAAAGTCTTGGCGAAGCGCGAGTGATCCTGGTTGATGATCGGCCCGAACGACGGGTTGGTGCCCGCGTTGTTCACCAAGATGTCGAGACTGCCGAAACGCTCGATCGTCTGCTCGACGCACTTGCGGGCTGCATCCTCGTCCGTCGCGTGAGCGCCGACGCCGATCGCGTTGCCGTTCACCTGTGCGGCAGCCGCATCTGCGGATTCCTGTGAGCGCGAAGTCAGTACGACGTTTCCGCCCGCCGCCGCAATCGCCTGCGCGGTCGCGAGGCCGATGCCCCGCGATGCGCCTGTGACGATTGCCGTCTTACCGGTGAGATCCAGTCCTGCCATGTCAGTTCGCCTTGACTTCGCGGTACTTGCGCAGTTCCTGCTTGGCGATGGCGCGCTTGTGCACCTCGTCCGGGCCGTCGGCCAGGCGAAGGGTGCGCATGTGGGCGTAAGCCATCGCGAGCGGGAAGTCGTCGGTGACGCCGCCACCGCCGTGAACCTGGATGGCGCGGTCGATGATCTTGAGCGCGATGTTCGGTGCCGCGACCTTGATGGCTGCGATCTCGGTGCGCGCTTCCTTGTTGCCCACCGTGTCCATCATGTGTGCGGCCTTGAGCGTGAGGAGTCGAACCATCTCGATGTCGATACGAGCCTCGGCGATCCAGTCCTGGATGTTGGCGTTGTCACTGACGGGCTTTCCGAAGGTGATGCGGGTGGATGCGCGCTTGCACATCAGTTCCAGTGCGCGCTCGGCCATTCCGATTGCACGCATGCAGTGGTGGATGCGGCCGGGGCCGAGGCGGGCCTGGCTGATCGCGAATCCTTCACCCTCACCGGCGAGAATGTCCTTGGCCGGGACGCGCACGTCCTCGAAAGTGATCTCGCCGTGTCCTTCGCGGTCCTGGTAGCCGAAAACCGGCAGGTTGCGCAGGATCGTGACGCCGGGAGCATCGATCGGCACGACCATCATCGACTGCTGACGGTGGGTGGCGGCATTGAAGTCGGTCTTGCCCATGACGATCAGAACCTTGCAGTTCTGGTGCAAGGCGTTGGAAGCGAACCACTTACGGCCGTTCAGCACGTACTCGTCGCCGTCACGGTCCATACGGAGTTGGATGTTGGTGGCGTCGGAGCTGGCAACCTCGGGCTCGGTCATCGCGAAGGCGGAACGGATTTCGCCTTCGAGAAGCGGCTTGAGGTACTTCTCCTTGTGCTCGTCGGTGCCGAAGAGCGTGAGCACCTCCATGTTTCCCGTGTCCGGAGCGGCGCAGTTGGTGGCCTCGGAGGCCAGGTGGCTGCGGCCCATGATCTCTGCGAGCGGTGCGTATTCCAGGTTGGTCAGGCCGGGGCCCCATTCGGAATGGGGATGGAAGAGGTTCCACAGCCCGCGGGCCTTGGCTTCCTTCTTCAAGTCGTCGATGATCGGCGGCTGGAAGTGCGGGTTACCGGACTCACGCATCTGCTCTTCGTAGACCGCTTCGGCCGGGTAAACGTGCTTGTCCATGAAATCGAGCAGTTCGGCCTGGTACTTCTTGGTGCGATCCGAGAACTCAAACACTGACATGTGAACTCCTGACAGAGAGGGAAGGAAAATTGGGGGCTCGATGTTCGAGATGGCTGTTGACGCCCTCGACGACATCTGGGCCGTGAAATGCGTTCAGCATCAGTGATTCCGCACGCCTGGCGGAATCGGTGAAGGTCGAGTGCGCGTCGGCACTCATCTGAGATTTGATGACGGAGAGAGATGTCGGTGAGCAGTTGGCCGCGATGTCCTCGGCATAAGCAATCGCTGCATCCAGAACGTCACCGCCGCTGACCAGGTGGTCGATCAAACCGATGCGGTACGCCTCGTCGGCACCGACCATTCGGCTGGAAAGCAGAAGATCGACTGCGCGGCTGTGACCGACCAAGCGGGGCAACATCCACGAGATGCCATACTCCGCAATCAGGCCTCGACGCGCGAACGCGGTAGTGAATCGTGTTGCGCTCGAGCCGAAACGAACGTCGCAGTATAGGGCTTCGACCATACCGAGGCCGGCAGCCACGCCGTTGACGGCAGCGATCAGCGGTTTACGGATGGTGGTCGGGAAATCGCGGTCTCGCGGTCGGACCAGATCACTTTCGGAGACTTCGCCGACGTTCTTCAGATTGCCGAGGTCGGCCCCCGAGCAGAATCCGCGGCCGGAGCCGGTGACGACAATTGCTCGGACACCGGGATCTTCGTCTGCTGCGGCCAAAAGGTCGTAGTACTGGTCTTCGAGCTCGTTGGTCCACGCGTTGAGGACACGGGGCCGATTGAATGTCAGGATCAGCACCACTCCTCTCTGCTCGGAGAGGACGGGTTCCTCGGTCATCGCGTTCCCGCGAGCAGCGAAGCCTGGTACCGACGCATCCCGCGCAGCCAACGGTCGTAGTCGGCGCCCTTCTGCCGGTACATGTCCAGCACGTTCTTGTGCGGAAGGATGAGGAATTCCTCGGCATCTACTGCAGCCAGGACGATTTCGGCGCACTCAGCAGGCTCGAGAACGTTGCCTGCCGCCAGCACGGCTCCGGTTGCGGCCTTTCCGACCGGATCTCCGGAGTTCTCGCCCTCGTAGAGAAGCTTGGTATTGACGCCCATCGGACACAGGCAACTGACACGAACGCCCTGATCTCCGTAGGTGATCGAGAGCCACTCGGCAAACGCCACCGCAGCATGCTTGGTCACCGAGTACGCGGCGGATCCGACCTGACTGAGCAAGCCTGCTGCAGAGGCCGTGCTGATGAAGTAGCCCTCCCCGCGCTCGGTCCACCCGGGGACGAGGAGCCTGGCGGCGCGAATGTGGGCGCGAACGTTGACGTCGATCGTCGTGTCCCAGACGTCCTCGCTGATGTCGAGGCCCATGCCTCCGGTGACGCCGGCATTGGCAAAGTAGAGGTCGACCGGGCCGAATTCCTTTTCCGCCTGCGCGATCAGGCCCGCAATGACCGCCTCGTCGGAGACGTCGCCACCGGCAGACACGGCTGCTCCGGGATGCTCCGCGTTGATCGCCTCTGCTACTGCCGAAGCAGCTGCCGCGTCGAGGTCAGCCACTACGACGCGAGCACCCTCGGCAGCCAGTCGCTCGGCCAGTGCACCGCCGATTCCCCCGCCGCCACCGGTGACAATTGCTACCTTCTGGGCAACCTTCATGAGCGATTCCTCTCGCTTGCGTCATACCTACGCGCTGACAGTGATCCACGTCTCCCCTCATGTATAGTTGAATCCGGCGTCAGTTTCAACCGTCGAATCGTGACGCTCACCCGAACGGCCCGTTCCGTCCTCCTGAACTGCGAGTAAAGGGATAACGATGACTGAAAACCAATTGCCCGTCCGCCCGTCCACCTTCGCCGAGCTCGAGAAGCTCATCGGCCAGGAGCTGGGCCCGACGGAGTGGTACGACATCACCCAGGAGCGCATCAACGCGTTCGCCGAAGCCACGAACGATCATCAGTGGATCCACGTCGACCCGGAACGCGCTGCATCGAGCCCGCTCGGCAGCACCATCGCGCACGGACTCTTCAGTCTCTCGCTCGGCCCACAGTTCTCCTACCAACTCATCCACTTCGACGGCTTCGCACACAGCCTCAATTACGGCTACGACAAGGTGCGCTTCCCCGCCCCGGTCCCGGTGGGATCGCGGGTCCGCATGCGCGCAACCGTCGTGTCCGCGGAGCAGTTGCCCGGCGGAATCCAGGTGAAGATGAGCCAGGTGGTCGAGCGCGAAGGTTCCGACAAGCCCGTCGTCGTCGCCGAATCTGTCGCTCGCGTCGTCGAAAAGAGCTGAACCGAGAAGAGCTGAACCGAGACTGGTATGCCCCGGCCGCTCGAACATCGATGCAGCCGGGGCGACCCGCCACGTCAGGATCGGTCAGGGAACTTGAGAGCGTTCGCCCACAGGTCGGTCACCGTGGCGACAATCTGATCGAACTCCGGCGAACGCCCGTCCACCTCACCCTCACGGAGAGTGAACAGACTGTAGGCGAGGCGACTCACCATGCCGGACAGAGCAATTGACGACGTCATCGGATCCAGCGTCGCGTCCGCGATGCCGCGGGACTGCAGATCGGCAATCCCGCGGGCGTTACGGCGAATGAACGCATTGGCGCGCTCGCTGCGGAACTTCCGGAACTCCGGGTCGATGTGGGCAACCTGCTCCATGAGACCCATCAATTTTGCATTGCGTTGATACGCGGCCAGATACGCCCGATTGCTCGCCTCGAGCACCGCATAGGGATCGTCCGCGCCGGCAACACGCCCCATACCCGGGTGCATCATGTCGTCTCGCGCGACCTCGAGGACGGCGGCGAACACCTCTTCCTTGTTCGCGAAGTACGTGTAAAACGATCCCGTCGCGCAGCCGGCTTCTTTGGCGATGTCGATGAGGCGGGCGTCGAGATAGCCACTGCGCTCGAAAACCGTACGGGCAGCGGCCACTAATGCTGCGCGTGTGCGAGTTCCCCGCTCGGTAGTGGGGCGATCTCGGAGCAGCGCGGGCGGAGCCACCGGTAAGGCGGCAATTCGCGATTCGTCGTCGAGCACAGTGCGCTCCTCATCTTTCCGAGTCATCGTTCGGGGCCGGCATCATTTCCGGGACAACCCCACATTTTCGGGACAATCCCACCAGACTCGATGTTGACGCCGGATTCAAGTGTACGCTCTGGTGAGACCCAGGACACACAATCGGTCGATTCCTCCCGAAAGGCAGAACCATGGTTAGCGTTCTCGACCCGGTGACCCGTCACGCGGAAGCCACTCCGGACAATATTGCGATTCGCGGCACGGACAATCACTGGACTTACCGACAGCTCCACGACACGTCTGTGGCGTTCGCCGGCCGCATTCGCGACGAAGGGTTGAGCGTCGGCGACCGCGTTCTGCTCGCGGCGCCGTCGGTGCCGGAATTCATCGTGGCGTACATGGGGATTCAGGCCGCAGGTTGTGTCGTGGTACCGATCAACACGATGTCGGCGCAACCCGAAGTCGAGTACGTTCTGGACGACGCGGAGATTTCCCTGGCCATCGCCTGGCATCAGCTCGGCCCCGCAGTCCAGGACGCAGGGAGTGCGCGTGGTGTCCCGGTGTGGACGCTCACCGAAGAATCGGCGAAGGCCGACCATGCACCGGCAACCGTGGTCGACCGCGACGCAGCAGACACCACGGCCATTCTCTACACCTCCGGCACCACCGGCCGCCCGAAGGGCGCTCAGCTGAGCGTCGGGAATTTGTTGTCCGCCGGTGAGATCGGCGCCGAGAGCAGCCACGGAAACCCCGCGGACCGCACCGGAACCGGACTGCCACTCTTCCACATCTTCGGCCAGGGTTCGGTCATGATGGCAACCTTCACCGGCGGCGGATCACTGTCCCTGCTCGCCCGGTTCGACCCCGCCGCCATGCTCGATCTGGTGCGTCGAGACAAGCTCACCATCATGGCCGGCGTCCCCACAATGTGGAATGCCATGCTGCACGCTGCCGCCGACGTGGACAGCTCCGACTTCGAACAACTGCGTATCGCGATCTCCGGCGGAGCGTCACTGCCCGGTGAAGTGGCACGCGCCTTCGAAGCACGTTTCAACTGCACGATCCTCGAGGGCTACGGCCTGACCGAGACGAGCGCGTTCGGAACTTTCAACAGTATCGACCGCGTCGCAAAGATCGGTTACACCGGCCGCGCCGTACCGCGCACCGAGGTCGAGGTGCGTGATCACGACGGAAATGTCTGCG
This sequence comes from Rhodococcus sp. NPDC055024, assembly GCF_053608585.1. Taxonomy (NCBI): domain Bacteria; kingdom Bacillati; phylum Actinomycetota; class Actinomycetes; order Mycobacteriales; family Nocardiaceae; genus Rhodococcus; species Rhodococcus sp. NPDC055024. The sequence continues at coordinate 1,179,081 of NZ_JBSGVT010000001.1, read as the reverse complement.
AGGCAGGCACAGTGGGCGAGGTGTTCATCAAGGGACCGACGGTCATGAAGGGATACTGGAAGCGCCCCGACGACACTGCCGCCGTTCTGTCCGCCGACGGATGGTTCCGCACCGGAGACCTCGGCGAGACCGACGCCGACGGCGACCTTCGTATCGTCGACCGTGTCAAGGACCTCATCATCCGCGGTGGATACAACGTCTATCCAGGCGAGGTCGAAGAGGTGCTCTACCAGCACCCCGACATCATCGAAGCCGCGGTGATCGGCATCCCCGACGACTACTACGGCGAGGAGGTTGCGGCAGTGGTGGCCGTGCGCCCAGGCTCCGACCTCGAAGCCGATGCCGTCACCTCGTGGGCTCGGGAACGTCTGTCCGCCTACAAGATTCCGCGGGTGGTCCAGTTCATCGACGCACTCCCCAAGGGTTCGACGGGAAAGATCCTCAAGCGATCGATCGACCGGTCCGAACTCCTCGCCCAGAAGCAGAACTGAAAACACAGGTGAGCCCCGGCGAGATTTCGCCGGGGCTCACCTGTCCATGCGCTCAGAGAGCCCTGTCCATGCGCTCAGAGAGCGTCGAAGTACTCGATCTGCGGGGCACCAGCCAGGAAGGGTGCCATCGCCTTTCCTGCAGCCTGGAAATGCTCGGACGTTCCGTGCGCCTTGATGGCAGCGCCGTCCTGATACAGCTCCATGAACTTGTAGGAGTTCGTGTCCGTCTTCGAGCGGATCAGTTGATACAGAACCGTTCCGGGCTCTTCCGTGCGCACCTTTTCGGCGAGTTCGGCGACTACGGCTTCGAACTGCTCGCCGCTTCCGTCCTTGACGGTGATATCCGCGATGACAGCAATCATTCATTCCTCCAAAAGTGTTCCAGCAGTATTCGAGTATTACCGAGCAACCTACAGTTTCACTGCGTGGGCAGTAGTCCGAACGTCGATTCCAATTGCCTGCGAGTACTTTCCGCGTCGGTGTGGAGAATGCCCGCAATCCCCAACCGGGCCGCTCCGTCGAGGTTCTGTTGCAGATCGTCGATCATCACGGCATCTTCGGAGGCGACACCCAGGCGCTCGCACGCGATGGTGTAGATCTGACGAGAGGGCTTGCGAATCCCGACTTCCGAAGAAATCACCACCTCGTCGGCCAGGTCTTCGAGGACAAATCCCGCATAACAATCACGCCCGAAAGCGTTGGACACGAGCGCAACAGGGTGGCCCGCCTCCCGCACGTCTGCGAGCAGACGCACCATCTCCTCGTCTCGAATCAGCCCGGCCTGCATCCGGTCGACCAACCCCACGCTGTCGACGACGGCGCCGTGCGCACGTAGACGTTCCCCGAATCCGGCCTCGAATGCTTCCTGGTCGATCTTTCCGGATTCATGATCGGCGAGCAGCCTCTTCGAGACGTCGTCACGAGAGAGCAGGGTCAACGGAAGTTGCGGGTCACCACCAAGCGAAGCTCCGAAGTCCGCGAAGGCCTGCAGAACACTGGAGGTGAGAACTCCACCGAAATCGACGAGCACTGCCGTACGCGTGGGTGTCATTCCTCCATCAGACACCAAACATGAACCCGGCGTCAATATCAATTTTGGTGTAGCGAGAATTGTAAAGTGTTGATCCACAACCGATTGACCGTATCGAGCAGACCGTCGAAGGTCACTCCGGCGGCGCCGTCCTCGCCGCCGCGGGATACGAAGTACCCGAACGCAAGTCGACTGATCATCCCGGAGAGTGCCCGAGACGTCAGTAGCGGATCCAGATTGGCGTCCGCCAGACCGCCTTTCTGCAGCTTCTCGATACTGCGCGCGTTGCGTCGAACAAACGCGTCAGCACGCTCGAGGCGGAGAACCCGGAACTCCGGATCGATGCTCGCGACCTGCTCGAGCAGTCCCATCAGCTTCGCGTTCCGTCGGTACGCCTCGAGGTACGCGCGGTTACTCGCCGCGATGACCTCAGCAGGATCCGCGCCTTTCGGAGTGTGCGGCATACCCGGATGCATCATGTCTTCGCGAGCCAACTCCATCACTGCTGCGAAGATCTCTTCCTTGCTCGCGAAGTAGGTGTAGAAGGTACCGGCCGAGCACTGCGCCTCCACCGTGATGTCGATCAGCCGCGAGTCCAGATAGCCGGACCGTTCGAAGACCGTGCGGGCCGCATCGATCAACGCTCGACGCGTACGCAAACCACGCTGAGTGGAGGGGAGTTCCCGTGACACTGTCGACGAAGCATCTTCGGAGCCTGTGCGTGCTGCAGCCATGCTCCAGTTATACGTCAGACGCCCGCTACCGGTGACCGATAGCGGGCGTCTGCTCGAAACCGAAAGAGTTACTTGGCGTACAGGTGCGCGCCCGGAATTGCGTTCGGATCGTCCCGAACTTCCTTCGGGTTGGTCTCTTTCAGCACCCAGGCACTGAAGAAGGTCACCAAGCCCATGAGGGCTACGAACACGGCAACCCATGTAGTGGTCCCGGTCTTCGCGATGAGTGCCGTCATGATGAACGGAGTGCCGCCGCTGACCGTGATCGCAGCCAATTGGTACGCCAACGATGCTGCCGAGTAACGCACGTTGGGCGCGAACAGCTCACCCATGTACGCAGCGATCGGCCCGTAGGTCATCGACTGGAACACGCTGCCGACTGTCACCGCGATGAAGAACAGCGGCAGGGACTTGGTGTTGATCAACCAGAAGTACGGGAACGCCCAGACCACGATCGCCGCGGCGCCGATCAGGATCATCGGACGACGACCGATCTTGTCGGACATCTTCCCGGACCACAGCACCACTCCGACGGTCAGCAACGCACTCAGGAGCGAGATGATGAGCAGCGAGTTCCGCTTCAACCCCAGTTCGGTTGTGCCGTAGCTGAGCACGCCGGCGATGCTGATGTAGAACAGCGCATTGGTGGCAGCGAGCAGTCCGCAGCCGAGCAGGATCTTGCGCCAGTGATCCTTGAGCGCCTGGGCCAACGGAGCCTGAACGACCACGTCCTTTTGATTCTTCTTGGCGTCTTCCTGCAGCTCGAGGAATTCCGGCGTGTCCTCGACCTTCGTCTGGATGTACAGAACAACGGGGAAGAGCAGCGCGCTGGCGAAGAACGGAACCCGCCAACCCCAACTCAGGAACGCGTCGTTGGAAATGGTCGCGGTCGCGACGAGGAAGACCAGGTTGCCCAGGACAACACCGAAGGAGACACCCATCTGACCGAAAGTGCCTGAGAAACCACGCTTCTTGGGACTCGCGGATTCGGTGAGAAGAAGGACGATTCCACCCCACTGCCCACCGCAGGCAAGACCCTGAATGAATCGCAGCGTCACAAGAAGGATCGGAGCGACGACGCCGATCGCCGACGCGCTCGGAATCGCGCCGATCAGGAAGGTTGCGACAGCCATCAGCAGCAGGCAGGTGACCACCGCGGGCTTGCGTCCGTACTTGTCACCGTAATGCCCCGCGACCAACCCGCCGATGGGACGAGCTACGAACCCGGCCCAGAACGTACTGAACGAGAGCAGTGTGCCCATCAGTGCGGATGAATCGGGGAAGAACACATGCGGAAAGACCAGTGCCGCAGCCGTTCCGTACAAGAAGAAGTCGTACCACTCGATGGAACTGCCGAGCAGTCCCGCGCCTAGAAGTTTGCGGTGCGCCTTCTTCTTCTTCCGTTCCTGATCGGACAGGCCCCCTGCCTGCGTGCTCGAATCCACTGCCGATCTCGTCATGGGTTACTCCTCGATGGGTCGGACGCTCGTCGCGCCGGGAGTTGAGAAGCGGAACCGGGCCAGAAGTAGAAACTGACACCAACTTCAACTCTGTGGCGTTGCGATCAGTCTGCGATACAAAAAGAGTGATGTCAATCACTGAAATACATTGCCGCATAGGGGACTTAATCCCCTACTGATTTCCGACAGCCAACACGACGAATGGCCGACTCACCTTGACGGCGGCCGGCAATTCGTTGGTCAGGTAGATCTAGTTCGGAACCCTCAGCTCGCGACGAAGAATCTTGCCGCTGACCGTTTTCGGTAGGTCATTCATGATCTCGACGATGCGCGGATACTTGTATGCTGCAAGCCTTTCCTTGCAGAATTCGACCAGATCCTCGGTGGTCGCCTCGGACCCGTCTTTGAAGGACACGAAGGCCTTCACAGTTTCGCCGCGATACGGATCCATGACACCGACGACGGCAGCTTCCCGCACGGCAGGGTGTTCGTAGAGAACATCTTCCACTTCGCGCGGCCATACTTTGAAACCCGAGGCATTGATCTGATCCTTCATCCGGTCGACGATGTAGAACCAGCCGTCGCCGTCCATGAATCCGATGTCTCCGGTGTGAAAACGCCCGCCCGGCATGGCATGTGCGGTTTCCTCCGGCTTGTTCCAGTACCCGAGTGCGACCTGTGGACCGGAGACCACGATCTCGCCGTACTCACCGATCTGTACCGGCTTGTCGTTCTCGTCCACGACCTCCGCGTACGTATTCGATACCGGCACACCGACGGCGACCGCTCCCGACGCCGTATCCACCGGCGCTTCACGAGAATTCGGTACCACGATTGCCGGGCTGTTCGTCTCGGTCAGCCCGTAACCGTTGTGAATGTAGTGACCGAACTTCGACCGGAACGCTTCCAACGCCGCGTGCGGAATCGGCGCGCCACCCGAGTACACCGACTCGAGAGTACTCAGCGATTCCTTCGAGACTGCGGCGCTGTCCGTCCACGCGATGAACACGGTGATCGCACCGATGATTGCGGTGGCCCGATGCTCCGAAATCGATTCCGCTGCAACGATGGGATGGAATCGGCAGGTCAGAATCGTGGGCGCGCCGGCCAGGAGTGGAGCCGCGACGTGCCCGATCAATCCGGTGATATGGAACAGTGGCGCCACCGCGAACATCGCGCCGCCTGGCCGCAGTCCCAACCAGTCCCGATAGATCTGTGCCGCGAACACGACATTCGCGTGCGTGTTCATCGAACCTTTCGGCGGGCCGGTTGTTCCCGACGTATAGGGAAGGTAGGCGAGGTCTTCCGGGCCGAGCTCGACCCGCCCGGGCTTCTGTCCTCGATGAGCCTCGATCAATTCCAGTAGGTCCGGAAAACCCTCGTGGCGAATCCTGGACGCCGAACTGAAGATCCGTTCGTCGTCGCGCGACTGAAAATCCAGTTCGGACGTAGTGATGACCCGTCGTACTTCGGTGCCCGCAGACGCAGCCGCAACCGTCTGGGCCGAAGACTCCAGACAGATGACCGCTACCGCGCCGCTGTCGATGAGAACGGTGGACAGTTCACGGTCCCGGTACATCGGATTGACCGGAACGACGACGGCGCCGAGTTTCCAGACCGCGACTGTCGCGATCACGAACTGCGGAACATTCTGCAGGACAAAGGAAACTCTGTCTGCGAACCCGATTCCATCCTTGGCGAGGGCTACGGCAAGCGCATCCGACATCTCGTCGAGTTCGGCAAAGCTGACAGACCTGTCGAAGTATCGGATGATCGGGGCGTTGCGATCGCGTTCCAGCGCTGCACGAAACATCTCGAGGGCGTTGACGTGCTCGATGTCTACGTTCGGCGCAGTGTCAGCGTCGTAGTTGGCGAGCCAGGGCTTGCTCTCGTACACGTTGGTCATAGCTCAGCTCTCGAAGTACCGACGAGGATTGTCCACCAGCATCGCCTTGACCTGGTCTTCAGTGACACCGCGTTCGAGCAGTGCGGGAATGACGTCATCACTGATGTGGGTATAGTTCCAGTTCGGGAGTGCCACTTCTCTTGCAGCGCTGGGGAAGTAGTCGATGAAACACGACGCGTCATGTGCCAGAACCATCTTCTCCGCGTAACCGCGACGGGCCATCTCCACCACGGTGTTGACACGATCCTCGAACGACAGGAACGGTTCGAGCCCGAAACGGTCCATCCCCAGTAGCGAACCGGCATCGGCGAGAGCGCACAGGTAGTCGAGATCGGTGGTGTCGCCGGAGTGACCGATGACCACCTTGGTCAGATCCGCGCCCTCTTCGGCCAGAACCTTCTGCGCGACCAACCCGGATTCAGTGTGCGGATTGGTGTGCACGGTGATCGGCACTCCCGTTTCTACCTGCGACTGTCCGACCGCGCGCATGACCCGCTCGACGCCGGGGGTGAGGCCCGGCTCTTCGATGGCGCACTTCAGGAAGGAGGCTCGGACACCGGTTCCGGCGATTCCTTCCCTGATGTCCTTGACGAACAGTTCGACCATCGGCTCGGGTCCGTCGAACAGCAATCCCGGTCCGGTGTAATGGAATTGGAAGGGAATGTCGTTGTAGGTGTAGATGCCGGTAGCGACGATGATGTTGAGATCGACCTGCTCGTTGATCCGGGCGATACGCGGGATGTACCGGCCGAGGCCGATCACTGTGGGATCGACGATCGTGCTGATTCCGCGGGACTTCACCTCGGTCAGCTTTGCTACTGCGTCCGCTACCCGTACTTCCTCGTCCCAGGGTTCGGGGTAGTCGGGGTAGTTCTGGCGCAACTCCTCACCCAGAACGAAGACATGCTCGTGCATCAACACCTTTCCCAGATCGGCTGTATCCACCGGCCCACGAACGGTTTGTACTGAACTCATCGATCGAACCCCTGACTGTGATCACCATCACTAACATGAGACAATGAGCTAGTGTGTCTCACGTGGCCAGGTTCGTCAATAGGCTCGATCCCCCGAGGCTCACCATTTTTCAACGGCCGAAATTGTGCAGTACCGGACAACCGGAGAGAATGTCCCGATGCCTACCGACCTCGAACGCCGACGCGCGATCGACACCGCCGCGAGCATGTACCTCGCGGAGGAACCACTCGACATGTCGCTGCTCGCCGAACGTCTCGGCGTAGGCCGCGCGACGCTCTACCGCTGGGTCGGCAACCGCGACGAACTGCTCGGAACAGTGCTGGCCGAGGCCACCGAACGGACATACCGAAAGGCGATGTCACAGGCGTCGGGACAAGGTCCGGAGTACATCCTCGACGTCTTCGGCCGCGTCATGCGCTCGGTGGAATCATCGACCGAACTGCGCGCGCTGACCAAACGCGAACCGATGGTGTTCATCAAACTCGCGATGATGCCCGGCTCCATCGAATCGATCTCCGCCTCCATAACCGCCGAAATCCTGCAATCCCAGGTCGACGCCGGCCAGCTGACGATCACGCTCTCGCCGCAAGTACTGGGCGAAGCCCTCGTCCGCATCTGCGACGTACACCTCTACGCCCCCCTGCTCGGCCGAGAAAAGGCCGAGATCGAGACGGCCCTCGACCTGATCGCACTGCTCCTCGGCGTCACCCGCAACTGACACGCTTCGACCGTGTGAACACTGCGGCGACACACCGGCCACCCGAGTCCTCAGACGTCTGATGAGTTGTTACTCTTTCGGTACCCACCCGAGAGGCAAGCCGTGTCCGACGACCACACAGGATTCACACTTCGCAGTGGTCCGCTGGTACCGCAACTCGAACAGTTGCTGCGCGGGCGAATCATGCATGGAACGTGGGCGCCGTCCGAGCGCATACCGAGCGAGGCGGCCCTCGCCGTCGAACTCGGCGTCGGGCGTTCCTCGATTCGCGAGGCAATCCGCCTCCTCGCTCGCGACGGACTACTCGAAGTCCGACACGGCGTCGGAACCTTCGTGGCTGCCGCGTCCGAACTCGAGCACGTCGACGAATTCACCAAACTTCTTCGACGCTCACGCATCCTGGAGGTATTCGAAGTGCGTCGCGCACTCGAAATCGAGGCCGCCAGACTGGCCGCGGAGCGGGTACAACCCGAGGACCTCGACGGCCTGCGGCGGCGACTGACCATGCGACACAGTCATTTCGAGGGCGATGTCGAGAAGTTCGTCGACGTCGACCTCGACTTCCACACCGAAGTCGTTCGGCTGTCCGGAAACGCAGTTCTTCTCTCGCTTTTCACGTCGGTGCGTCCACTCCTTCGTGAATCCCTCGTCGAGATGATGGCCCACGAGGCCGGCGTCCCCGACACCTCACATGCCCATGATCAGTTGGTCGAGGCCCTTCAAGACGCCGACCCAGAAGCCGCGGTAGCGGCAACTCGAGCAAACATCGACACCGTCCTACGACGACTGCGTGTGCTCGACGCCTAAGAGAGGTTAGTTCTCGTGCAACACCCCACCGGCACAGTTCTGTCGACCGAACACGTGGATCTCGTCCGCGACGGCCGATACTTGTTGAAAGACATCAACATTTCGATCGAACCCGGACAACACTGGGTCCTCCTCGGCGCGAACGGCGCGGGCAAGAGCACGCTCCTGAGCCTGCTCGGAGCAACCGCCCACCCGACTCGAGGTTCCGTCTACGTCCTCGGACACAAGCTGGGCCGAGTCGATATGAGGGAACTGCGGATGGACATCGGGCACGTGAACCCGCGTCACACGATCGGAATTCCGATCACGGTCCGCAACGTCGTGATCACCGGCCTCACCAACACCACCGAGGTGATGCCGCGATGGTCACCGACTCCGGAGCAAGAAGCTCATGCCGATGCGCTGATCGATCTCCTCGGCATGCGCCCGCGTTCGGACGCACTGTGGCCTAACCTGTCCCAAGGTGAACGGGGACGCGCCCTGATCGCCCGAGCACTCATGGTCGAACCACGCCTGCTACTGCTCGACGAGCCGGCCACCGGGCTGGATCTGGCTGCACGCGAACAACTTTTGACGGCCCTGGACGACCTCCGCAATCAGAACCCGTCACTTGCCAGCATCCTCGTGACGCATCACATCGAAGAGATTCCGAGCACCACGACGCACGCTCTCCTGATCAAGGACGGCGTCGTGACCGCCGGCGGCCTCGCCGAGGAAGTGATCACCACCCAGAACATCAGCGAGTGCTTCTCGCATCCCATCGAGATCGAGCGTCGCGGTGGTCGGTGGAATGCACAGTCTCGGCCACGCGAAAGAGTCTGACCGACAGGCATTTCAGAGACGTCTGGCGCCGGGACCCTCCCGGCCCAGTTCGTCTCCCGGGTTGAGCAGGTTGCAGGTCTTGAGTGAGAGACACCCGCAGCCGATGCAGCCCGTCAGCTCGTCCTGCATCCGATTGATGGCCTGCTTGCGATCCTCGAGGCGTTGATTCCACTCCGTCGAGATCTTGCGCCAGTCCTTCTTCGTCGGAGTTCGCCCCTGCGGCAACGACCCGAATACTTCGGCAACTTCGGCCAAAGGTATCCCGAACCTGACTGCCAACTGGATCAGTGACACCCGCCGGATCGAGTGACGCGGGAACTTCCTCATGTTTCCTGCCGTCCGCTCCGCAGGAACCAGACCGAGTGTTTCGTAGTAGCGCACCGCCGAGACGGCGACGCCGGTTCGCGCCGAGACCTCACCGATCGAGAGAAGTTCGTCACTCTTGCGGATCATTTTGCCTCCCAATGGCTGCGCAACATTGACCTGAAGCGCACTTGAGATTCTACCTTCGACAACATGCACTCCCCTACCGATGCTCCCGCCGGAACCTGGCGGCAGCTCCTGAGCGGTCGATACCTCGGCACCGCTACCGTCCTCGCAGGCGGCGTCGCGCTGTATGCGACCAACGTCTACCTGACGACCAGCCTGCTTCCGACTGCCATCGACGACATCGGTGGTCAGCAGTACTACGCCTGGACCGCAACGGTCTTTCTCATCGCTTCCGTCATCTCCTCGATGCTGGTCACCAACGTCCTCGCAGCCAGGGGACCGCGCGGTGCCTACCTGATCGGCCTCGCGATCTTCGCGCTCGGCACCGTCGTGTGTGCAGTCAGCCCGACCATGGAGTTGCTGTTGGTCGGCCGCACGATCCAAGGGTCGGGAGGTGGCCTGCTGGCCGGTCTCGGCTACGCCGTCATCAACGCCGCGCTCCCCAAACATCTGTGGACGCGCGGGGCTGCGCTGGTTTCGGCGATGTGGGGAGTCGGCACCTTCGCCGGGCCCGCGATCGGCGGTGTCTTTGCTCAATTCGGTGCTTGGCGATGGGCTTTCGGCGTTCTGGTCGTCGCGACGATTGCAGTTGCGGCTCTCGTTCCCGGCGCCTTACCAGCGCATGAACCGGGCAGCACCGCCAGTAGCCCGGTACCGGTCCTCTCACTGGCGCTGCTGACCGCGGCAGCATTGTTGGTCAGCGTCGCCGGGATTCTGTCCAACCTCGCAGTGACCGCCGGGATGGTCCTCTCCGCTGTGCTGCTACTGATCGCTTTTGTCGCCGCAGACCGCCGCTCGGGCCACGGCGTACTGCCACCGTCGACGTTCAAAGCGTCGTCTCTCAAATGGGTGTACCTGACCATCGTCGTCCTCGCCGTCGCGTCGACCGTCGAGACATTCATTCCACTCTTCGGCCAACGACTTGCCGGACTGGCACCGCTCGCCGCCGGATTCCTCGGCGCCGCACTCGCTCTGGGCTGGACTCTCGGCGAAATCCCGAGCGCCTCAGCCACGACCCCTCGTATCGTGCGTCGAATCGTTGTCAGCGGCCCGATCCTCGTCGCGATCGGGTTGGGCATCATGGCAGCATTTCTCACCGAGCACGCCGGCGCCGGTGCGATGGTCGCGTGGGTGATCGGACTGCTGGTCGCCGGCGTCGGAATCGGCATCGCCTGGCCTCATCTTGCTGTCGGCGCGATGACCTCGGTCGCCGATCCCGGGGAAGGTGCGCGGGCCTCGGCTGCCATCAACACCGTTCAGCTGATCGCCAATGCTTTCGGCGCAGCTCTGGCCGGAGTGCTGGTGAACATCGGCGAACCGTCGACGCTTCGTTCTGCACAATTGCTCCTCTTCACCTTTGCCGCTGTCGCGATCATCGGCATTGCCGTAGCAGCTCGCGCACTTCCGCGAACGCCCGACAAGATCGGCAGCCCCGAAATCGTTCACGACGCTCGCTAAACTGTGAAAAACCCACACGGAGGAGTTGGCCAGTGACAGAACCGGATCCGGGCACAGTGGAAACCGACTTCCCGAAGACGGGAGCTCCCGCACAGCGCGCGCTGATCGCAGCGGGTTACACCCATCTCGCGCAGCTGACGTCCGTGTCCGAGAAGGAACTCGGCGCTTTGCACGGGATGGGACCGAAGGCCTTGAGGATTCTGCGCGAAGCACTCGCCGAACGTGGTCTGAGTTTCACCGACTGAGCTCGCCGACTGAGCCCTCACGTCAGACCAGGCTCGCGCGAACCTGGTTGCCACCTTCCCGCTTCGCTTCGTACATTGCCGAATCTGCAACGCGGAACAGTTCGGCAAAGGCTTCGTCGACCGACTCGTCCGAATTCCGTGGCGCGGTGCGGACCGCCATTCCGATGCTCGCGCTCGTCGGCGGATCATCGGCCGCCCCGTCCATCGCGGAGCGAATCTGTCCTTCCAGCCTGGAAATCACGCTGACCGGTACCCGCTCCACCACGACGAACTCGTCACCGCCCATACGAGCTGTCAAGGCGGACTGGGTTGTCCACAAACGGATGCGCAGTGCAGTTCGCATGATTGTGCTGTCTCCTACGTCATGGCCGTGAACGTCGTTGATCGTCTTGAAGCGGTCGAGGTCGATCACCACTACGAGCAGTGCGTCCGCTTCGGTGACCGGGGCGCCCATCAAGTCGTTCACCCGACGCGCCAGTCCGCGACGGTTGAGCAGTCCTGTCAACGGGTCGATGTCGGAAGTGGTCGCGTCCGAACCCAGGACCGCCAGAACAATTTGTGACACAACGGGAATCACGATGATCGTGGCCAGCACAACCGAGATCTTCGCCAGTCCCAACCCGACGTCGGCTGTTGGGCCGAACAGCAGGGTCCATCCGGAAAGCACCGTGACGATCGAGGCGAAGATCAAGTGACCGACTTGGAGTTTCGGATTGTGGAAGAACGCAATGTAGCCACCGATCGACGCAAAAACGACACACGCGATGAGCCGCCCCAGCGGTTCCGAGTCGGTTGCCGATGCTGCCGCAATCGCCACGTCGGACCCCACGACAAAGGTGTACGACCACAACGGCGTCGGCGGAAACAACCACCAGATCAGGGCCGCACCGACGCACATCGCAATGACAGCCAGATTTACTGCTCGCCAGAACGTACCTTGCGGACCGACGCCGCTGAAGCGTGCCGACAGCAATACCAAGCCCATCCAGAACGCGGTTCCGCCGACCAGTGCCCGGCAGGAAGTCAAGAACCCACGGTCCTCGAGGTAGCGACTGAAACTGTGAAACTGGTCCGGCAACCGCCACCAGCGCATGACAACTTCGACGAGACCGTTCATCACAGTTCAACCGGCGCAGGTCTGGAACTTTCGGGCACACTTCGACGTAGCGGACATGCTGATTTCCCCCCGGAGCACACTGGCATATCCGGCAGCATAGTCAGCGATGGACAAACAAACCGTTCTGCCGGATTCGGGAATGGCCGATCAGGTCAGCGCGTCGTAGGCGGCCGATACGTACTGCGCCGATCGCTCCGAACCGAGCAGACCCGGCCCCATCTTGTTCATCACGTACGAAAACGTCATGCGCTTGTCGGTGTCGATGATGATCTGCGAGCCTCCCCAACCACCCCAGAAACAAATTCGCCCCTCCGGAATGAACGGGACGGACTCGGGTGTCGGCAAGCCGAATCCGACGCCGAAGCGAACCGGCACACCGAGGACGAGGTCGACCCCGTACGACTGCTCCTCGAAGATCTTGTCGATGGTCTCCTCCGACAGCAGACGGACGTCACCGACCTTGCCACCGCACGCGATCACCGACTGGATGCGTGCGAGCGCCCTCGCATTCGAATGACCGTTGGCCGCGCCGATCTCGGCGGCGCGCCACCCGTCGGTCCACGAACCTGTAGCGTCGGCCGGCGGTGCGGTGAAGGTCTTCACCATGATGCTGTCCATCCCGAGTGCCGCGATGTCGATCGGCAACGGCGGTGGTGCAATGACATTCGAGACTCGCCCGTACTCGGACTTCGGCAAACCCAGGCGGAAATCAGCATCGAGCGGACCGGCAATTTCCTCGTCGATGAAGCGGCCGAGGGTTCGTCCGTCGATGCGCCTGACGACCTCACCGATCAGGTGACCGTAGTTGAGGGCGTGATATCCGGATGCCGTACCCGGCTCCCACCAGGGGGCCTGGGTCGCCAACCGGGCGGTGGCGTACTCGTCGTCGCAGATGTTCTCCAAGGTGAAGGGTTGATCCCACCCCGACACACCCGAGGTGTGCGAGAGCAGTTGCCGCACCTGAATACGATCCTTGCCTGCTGCGGCGAACTCGGGCCAGTACTGCGCGACCGGGGCATCGAGATCCAGCAAGCCGCGGTCGACGAGCATGAGCGCGGCCAATGCGGTCACGGTCTTGCTGCAGGACCAGACGTTGGTGACGGTGTCGCGGCCCCAAGGAGCAGTGTGCTCGACGTCGACCCAACCGCCCCACATGTCGACGACGGATTCGCCGTCGATCGTCAGTGCTATCGCTGCCCCGACATCCTCGCCGGTATCGAGATTGCGTGCCAGTGCCTCCTTCAAACCAGAGAATCGCTGGTCACATACGCCTTCGATGTTCGCCACTGACAGCCTCCACAGGAATGATGAAACTTGACGTCAACTTCAACTATCTTGAGTATGTGTCCAATTTACCTGTGGTGTCAATCACTTCAGGTCCGAGAGTTTGTTCAGACCAACGGAATTCCCTTGGCGATGCGCCGACGCAGATCCCAAAGATAGAAGTTGTAGGGGAACATCCGCAGAATCTTCGGACTGAACCGATTGACCAGCGCGGCGACGCGCATGGATCGGTCGAAATTACGCTGCCGACGCACTGACCACGGGAGCCGCATCTCGTCACGAAAGACCTGGGGAAGGAACCCGGTGGTGACAAATCGATTGAACGGGCCGACCACGGGATGCAACAACTTCGGCGTGAATGTCGCCGACGCGATCCCGTACAGATGCTCACGAATCGTCTCGTCGATGGCCACCTTGCCGAGGTTCTCGTTCCAGTAGACCTCGAACGCATCCCGGTCCGCCGGCCACATGTCGCGGCGCATTTGAAGAGTCGTACCGAAGGTCGCGCTGCGCTGATAGAACGCGTCCTGGGTCACCGGATCGAGATCGCCGTACAGAATTTTGTACACGTCCTCGAAGCCTCGATACAGGCAGGCGGCCACCCACAATTGCAGTTGGGGATCGAACGCGTTGTACTCGACTGCGCTGTTCTCGTCGGAGCGAACGTGCTTGTGCGAGCCGTTGACTGCGCGTCGGTACAGCTTCTTTTCTTCGTCCGTCGCCAGGCTCGCAACCGCGAGATACGTCAGCGTCGTCCGGGTTCGCTTGACCGGGTGTCGGTCCAACCGACCCGTCTCGACCTTGCTCTCGTACACGCCGTACCCCACCGCCGGACGCGCCAACTGCATGATGACGTTCGCGCCGGCGGCCAACAACCCGAGTCCGGACATCGCCTTTTCGACTTCCGCGTCGATGTCGATCGCTTTGGCGTCAACACTTGTCGACGTTTTCCCGCGCCCGTCGATCGAATCCCTACTCACCGTCATGGCAGAACCCCTTCGAAGTCGCATCTGCGAACGCACGTTCTCAGATGAGTGAAACGCTGAAATGCCGAGATGTCAAGCAACGCCGAGATTTCAATCAACACCGAGATGCCAAGATGGTCTTCATGAATGACCAACCGCGTTCGTACGGTGGCGTCGACGGCGCGCTGCGCGTAGCCCAACGACGGGAGACGCTGATCGAGGCCGGCGTGGAACTCATGGGGTCGACCGATCCCGAACTGACCGTCCGAGGAGTGTGCAAGCAGGCCGGTGTCGCGGCGAGGTACTTCTACGAGAGCTTCCCCGATCGTGATGCATTGATGTCGGCCGTCTACGACACAGTCATCACGGATATCGCCGTTTCAACCCAGGCTGCGGTGGACGCCGCCGAGACCGAACGCGGCAAGGCGCTCGCCGGGATCGCGAACATCGTCCGCACTATCGCGAACGATCCCCGCCGCGGACGTCTTCTGTTCTCCAGCGCCCTGACGAGCCCTGTCCTGGCCGAGAAACGCCAAACGTCGACGACGATATTCGTCGGTCTCCTGGCTGCCAACGCCAAGACCTTCTACCGATTGAACGACAGCGGTCATCTGACCCTGACGGCAACGTTCCTGGTCGGCGGACTGGCGCAGACCCTCAGTGCATGGCTCGACGGGTACATCGACGTGACGGAAGAAGAACTGGTCGCCGAGTGTGCGGCGATCCTGCTCGCTCCCGCCCTACCTCCGTCTTGAGTTCCTGCTCCGTCGTGAGCTCCTGATTCAGTCCCAGATACCGATGTTGTCGAGGTGCGCCAGCAGTCGGGCAGCGCCGTCGGAGAACTGCAGACCCATCTGCGCGTCGACCTGCTCACGGTCACCTTTTTCGAACGCTTCGATCAGGCTGTCGTGACTCGATACCGCAAGCTCACCCCATCCGGGATCGGTCGCGTAGAGACGAGCAGGGGTGTACCGAATCGCGCCGAACAGGAACCACGCCAGTTTCGCTCCGCCTGCAGCGCGATTGATCAGGCGATGGAACTCGAATTCGCACTGCTCGATCGCAGCTGCATCCGAGGCGTCGACCGCCGCTCGCAAATCGGCATTGAGCTCCGTGAGTTCCACCAGTTGATCAGCGGTGATGCTGTCCATCGCCCGCAAGGCCAGCTTGACCGCGATCTGCCCCTGCAACCAGAAGATGTCTTCGATGTCCTGGCGGCTGAGGGGTGAAACGAGATAGCCGCGATGCGGAACCAACTCGACCATCCCCTCGCCGCGTAATGCGACGAGGGCTTCTCGCACAGGCGTGACGCTGACCCCGAGGTCGGCTGCGGTTTCGTCCAGCCTGACGAACTCGCCCGGACGAACCGAGCCGGACATGATCAGGTTGCGAACGTGGTTGGCCACGTCCTCCGACAACTGTGGCCGTCTCCTCAGCTCAGATGTCGCTCTCCGAGTGCGTGCAGACGTTGCCACAACCGATCCTCACAGTCCGTACGTTTTGCCGATGATGTCTCGCTGAATCTCGTTGGTACCACCATAAATGGAGGACACAAGAGTCTTTCGCACATGATGCTCCATGTCGAACTCAGTCGCGTAACCGTACCCACCCATCATCTGCATCCCCTCGAGCGCGACCTTCTTGGCGGTCTCGGTCAGCTTGAGCTTGGCCATCGACGCTTCCCGCGGGAACATCTTGGTCGGGTTTGCGTCGACCATCCGGGCCACGCTGTAGACCAGCAGACGGCCGCATTCGATCTCGGTGGCGAGATCCGCGATCCGGTGGCGAAGCGCCTGGAACGATCCGACCGGACGGCCGAACTGCTTACGCGTGGTGACGAATTCGAGGGTGTCGTCGAAAGCGCGCTGTGCGGTCCCGAGCATCATCGCCGCGAGGATGAGGCGTTCGATGTTGAGTCCGGCCATGAGTTGACGCCAGCCGTTGCCGACTTCCCCGACCACCGCGCCCTCGGGCAGCAACGTGTCGGTGAAGTACAGATCGTTGACCTCCTTGCCACCCATGGTGTCGATTCCACTGATCTTCAGTCCGGAGATGTCAGCCGGCACGTGGAACATCGTCAGGCCCTCATGCTTGCCTTCACCTCTGGACGTACGAGCCACCAGGAGGATGTTCTCGGCGAAGTGCGCGTTGGAACACCACGTCTTCTGGCCGTTGATCAGCCACCCGCCGTCGACCTTCTCGGCGCGGCAACTCAGATTGCCCACGTCGGAGCCTGCTTCGGGTTCGGACATCGAGATCGACTGGGAGGCGCCGCGGACGATCCCGCCGAGCACTGCCTCCTTCTGCTCGGGACTTCCGAACTTCTCGTACGCGGCCCCGGTGATGACGGTCGGGCCGAGTCCACCGATCGGCGCCATCCCTTTGGCGGCTTCCTCCAGGAAGATGCACAGGTCAACTGTGCTTCCGGCCGATCCGCCGTACTCCTCCGGGACGGTCAGCCCGAGCCATCCCAATTCGGCCATCTTCTCGTAGAACGCCTGGTTGTGGTTATGGGCGCCATGATCGGTCAGCAGATCTCGCTGCTCACGGGTCCCACTTTCCTTCTTGCAGAACGCCGCTACCGACTTGGCGAAATCAGACTGCTCCTGCGTGAAATCCATGTACATCGAAAACTCCCGAGTGAGATGAGGCTGGAGGCTTGTCGGAGCTCCGTCCGACGCATACTGTGACTACCAGCACAGTAAATCACATCACATATATGTGATGCACCGACATGTGGAGGATCTGAAGAACATGACAGAACAGCTCGGCCGCCAGAGCACGTCTACAGATCCGAAATCGGACGACCGCACCTTCGCGAGCCTCGACCCTCGCAACGACTCCGTGGTCGCGCAGCACCCCATCGCCGACCAGCAGGCGATCGAAAAGGCAGTCGCCGCAGCTCGCGCCGCATCGAAGTGGTGGGATCAACTCGGATTCCAAGGCCGCCGGAAGGTGCTCGGTAATTTCCGCGCCGCAATCGCAACTCACGCCGAATCGATGGCGGAGATCATTTCCGCCGAGACGGGAAAACCCGGCGACGACGCACTACTCGAAGTCATGCTGGCCGTCGAACATCTCGACTGGGCGGCACGCAACGCACAGAAAGTGTTGCGCCGCAGACGCGTCGGCGCCGGACTGATCAGCGCCAACCAGTCTGCCTCAGTCGGATACCGGCCGATGGGCGTCGTCGGCGTTATCGGTCCCTGGAACTATCCGCTGTACACTCCGATGGGGTCGATCGGCTACGCACTGGCCGCCGGTAACGCCGTCGTATTCAAACCGAGCGAACTCTCACCGGGCGTCGGCGTCGAGTTGGCCCGCTTGTGGAACATCGCCGCACCCGGACACCCTGTCCTGCAGACCATTACCGGTGACGGCAAAACCGGCGCACTTCTGTGTTCGTCCGGTGTCGACAAGATCGCATTCACCGGTTCGACCGCTACCGCGAAGCGTGTGATGGCCGCCTGCGCGGACACCCTCACTCCCCTGGTCGCCGAATGTGGCGGCAAGGACGCCATGCTGGTGGACGCCGACGCCAACCTCGATGCAGCCGTCAGCTTCGCCGCGTTCGGGGCAGTGGGCAACGGCGGACAGACCTGCGCCGGCGTCGAGCGAATCTACGTCGTAGCGCCCGTGTACGACGCTTTCCTGTCCAAACTCACGGCCGCACTACGGGACGCCCACGCCGGCGCCACCGACAGCTCGACCTACGGGCCGATGACGCTGGGAAAGCAGACTGCGATAGTCCGGGGTCAGATCGAAGACGCTCTCGGACGCGGTGCGAAAGCTGTACTCGGCGGACTTGATTCGTTCAACGGTCCGTTCATCGATCCGATCATCCTGACGGATGTTCCGGAGGATTCCACTGCGATCACCGAGGAAACTTTCGGCCCGAGCGTCGTGGTGAACAAGGTGGCCGACATGGACGAGGGAATCGAACGCGCCAACGCGTCGAAGTACGGCTTGGGCGCCTCGGTGTTCACCAAGAGTTCGTCGAAGGGCCGAGCGATTGCCGAGAAGCTCGAATGCGGTGTCGTCACGGTCAATTCGGTTCTCGGATTCGCCGGAATCGCCGCCCTGCCGTTCGGCGGGGTCGGCGATTCCGGATTCGGACGCATCCACGGAGCTGACGGTCTGCGTGAGTTCAGCAGCGTGAAATCACTTGCCGTTCAGAAGTTCAGCGCTCCACTGGACCTGCTGACCATCGAGCGAAAAGCTCGAGACATGAAGATCTCTCGTTGGATGCTGGCGAAGCGCCACGCAAAGTCCTGAGAGGTCAGCCGATCAGCCGGCAGTGACGAGCACCTGTTCGGCACTGCCGGCTGCTTCGAGTTCACGAACCAGCGGAAGCACCTTGGCCCCGAAGTACTCGATCTCCTCCTGGAAGTGGAGGAACCCACCGAGAATCAGATCGACACCGCGACGACGATATTCGACGATCCGATGAGCGATCTGCTCCGGCGTGCCGATCAGTTGCGAGCGGAAGCCGTCGTTGTACTGAACCAGGTCCTCGAACTTGGAATCCGCCCACATGCCGTCCTTGGACGCGGTCGACGCGCCTGCCTGCTGAACTGCATTCTTGAATCCCTCGACCGCAGGGCGGTTGGCCTTGGCAATGATTTCCCGCAGCGTGTCTTTTGCTTCGGCCTCGGTGTCGCGGGCGATGATGAACCCGTTGAGCCCGAACTTCACCTCCCGATCGTTCTCGCGAGCAACCCGGCGAACGTCGACCAACTGTTCGGTGACTCCGTCGTAGTCCTTGCCGTTGCTGAAGTACCAATCCGAATAGCGGCCGGCGTTCTCTCTGGCTGCCGCCGAGTTACCACCCTGGAACAGTTCGGGATTGGGACGCTCCGGAGTGTTGAGCGGCTTCGGCTTCAACGTGAAGTCGTGAATGCGGTAGAAGTCTCCGCGGAAATCGACGTCGTCCTCGGTCCAGATCTTGCGAAGAACCTGAAGGAATTCGGCGCTACGCCGATAGCGCTCGTCGTGCTCGAGCCATGGCTCACCGAGGTGAGTGAACTCGTCCTTGAACCAACCGCTGACGACGTTGACGGCAAATCGACCGTTCGACAGATGGTCAGCGGTAGCACCCAGTTTCGCCAACACTGCCGGCTGCCAGAGTCCGGGGTGTACCGCGGCGATCACCTTGAGCTTCTCCGTTGCCAGGAGTAGCGCGAGGCTGAAGCTCGTGGATTCGTGCTGGAACTCGGCCCCGTAACTCGCCTCGTAGCGAACCTGACTCAGGGCGTACTCGAAGCCGTTGTTCTCGGCGGTTTGCGCCAGCTTCTTGTTGTACTCGTAGTCCCAGCTGGTCCGCTGCTCGATGTCGGAGGTGACCAGACCACCACTGACATTGGGCACCCAGTAGGCGAACTTGATCTCGTCGGCGATACGTTCAGTAGACATAATGTCCAGCAAACATGCAGTTCCCGGCTATTTCCAGGGTAGCGATCACACAGGTTGTAAGTGTTGGGTGCGTGCTGCGACCGTGAAACGGTGGCAGCATGACTGCTGTGGACATTCAGGAGATCGCGCACCGCATCACCAGCGAAGACGAGGCTCTCTCGGTGGCGTCGGAGCTGTCCGCCGAGTTCGCGGCAGGTGCCGGCGTCCGCGATGCGCAGCGCCTTCTTCCCCACGACGAGGTCCGCGCGCTGGCGCAATCCGGCCTGCTCGGACTTTCGGTGCCGAGGGAGTTCGGTGGAATCGACGCGAGCACCGAGACGTTGGCCGAGGTCTTCCGTCTACTCGCCGAAGGTGATCCCAGCATCGCGCAGATTCCCCACAGCCACTTCACCTTCTTGGAAGCGCTCCGGTATCAGGGGTCGAACGAGCAGAAGCAGTTCTTCTACGCCGAGGCATTGTCGGGTAAGCAGTTCGCCAACGCCCAGAGCGAGCGCGGCAACAAGACCATCGACATCGACGGCACCACTCTCACTCCCGACGGCGAAGACTTTCTGCTCGAAGGTCGCAAGTTCTATTGCACGGGAGCGCTCTTCGCAGACTGGATCGTGGTGCGGGCGGCCAATGCGGATCAGTTCACCGAGACCGGTGCGCAAGTGAAATCCGTGGTCTACCTACCTCGGAATACACCCGGACTGTCGATCGTCGACGACTGGGACGGCATGGGGCAGAAGACAACTGCAAGCGGAACCGTGACCCTGGAATCCGTGTCGGTGCCGCGGTTCAACGTCGTACCCTTCACATCGCTGTTCGCGCATCCGACCACCTACGGGGCACAGGCACAGATACTGCACGCCGCGATCGACACCGGCATCGCGTCGGCCGCACTGCGCGAATCCGTGGAACTCGCCGCGAAAGCACGTCCCTTCTTCGAGGCGAAAGTCGATACGGCGGTGGAGGATCCACTGCTCGTTCAGCTCGCAGGCGAAGCGTCGATCGAGGTTCGCGCTGCCCGATCACTCTTGGCAGAGGCAGCGCGATCGATCGACGTGGCGCGTCGTGATCCCACCGAGGACTCCACAGCCCGAGCGTCCATCGACGCCGCAACTGCCAAGGTGGTCGGTGCCAGGGCGTCATTGGCGGCGACGAGCACGCTGTTCGAAATCGGCGGTACCCGAAGCGCAGGCGAATCGGCTAACCTCTCACGATTCTGGCGTGACGCACGCACCCACACCCTCCACGATCCGACCCGGTGGAAGGTCCAACACATCGGGCGCTGGACGCTGTCCGGGACAATCCCACCGAGGCACGGCCTGCTGTAATCGCCGACTAGCCGGAATTCACGTACCCGCTGATCAAGACGTCGAGACCTTCCAGGTAACTCTCAGTCGTCGTCCCTGCAGGCCAGTCCTCGAGCGCCTCACTGAGTACCGGCAGTGTCTCGGGCCCGATTTCCCGGATCTTGACCGCGAGAGGTGACACACTGCCTTCCGGCCGCGTCGTGGTGTCGTAGATGTTGAGCAGCGCACCGAGCGTGTAGTTCCACAGTGCTCGATAGACCAACAGTGCGCGACGCGGCGACATACCGAGTTCGACACACGCGGCCATGGCCCGGTCTACCAAGACCACAGCGCCGCTCCCGCCGCGCCCTCCGCGCTGAAGCAACTCGATGATCCAGCGCTCCGACGCCAGCTTTTCGAAGATCGCGGAGAAGATCGTGCGAAGCCGTGCGACCTGATCCTGTGGCAGGACCAGGGAACCGAGGTCTTGTGAGTACACATCGAGAACCGCACTGATCAGCTGTTCCTTGTCGCCCACGTGCCGGTACAGCGCCATCGGTGTGGTGCCGAGCGACTTCGCCAACGCTCGCATGCTCAATGCGTCGGCGCCACCGGACTGAAGTTGCCGTTTCGCCTCGTCGACTATCTGCTCCGACGTGATCGTCGGGGGACGTCCGAGCCGCGGTGATCTCGGTTCCATCTTTTCGGCCATCCGTCGATTGTGCGCGCCCCTGCTACGACGCTCTCGCCCGGGGAACCCCTTGCATCTCAGCCCCCAGCAAGGTAAACCTAACTACTTATGAGAACGCGTATACAAATTGGTTACCTGCAATGACAACAACAACCCGGGCGGTAGCGGCGCCTGCTCTGGTCCTCACAGCCGCCGCGGCAGCACAGTTCCTGGTGGCCTTCGACATGTCGGTCATCAACGTCGCACTGCCCGACATCCAGAAATCACTGAACTTCTCCGACGCCGGATTGTCCTGGGTCGTCAACGCGTACGCCCTCGCCTTCGGCGGACTGCTGCTTCTCGGCGGCCGTCTGTGCGACGTAATGGGCACTCGTCGGGTTCTGGTTTCCGGGCTTCTGCTGTTCGCCTTCGTCAGCATCGTCGGCACCTTCTCCGCGTCCGCCGAGATGCTTGTCGGAGCTCGGGCGCTTCAAGGCGTCGGCGCTGCGATGATCGCGCCGGCCGGGCTCGCCGCCCTCAGCCAAGCCTTTCCCACCGGACGCGCCAGGGCGAAGGCATTCGGCATCGGGGCAATGTCATCAGCGCTCGGCGGCGCACTCGGTGTCGTACTGAGTGGCATCTTGACCGAAGGGCTCAGTTGGCGATGGGTGATGTTCGCCGGCGCACCGGTGGCCCTGCTCGCCGCAGTTGCCGGCGCACGTGGACTGCCGGCCGGCCAAGCCGCCAGAGGCGGCTCCCTCGATCTCCCCGGGGCCATCTTGGCGACGACGGGCATCACCGCCCTGGTCGGCACCGTCATCGCCACCGAATCACATTCCTGGACTTCAGGTTACGTGCTGGGTGGATTCGCGCTCACGATCGCCCTGCTGACCGCCTTCGTTGTGGTCGAAAGTCGCTGTGCCACCCCACTGGTACGACTGTCCACCCTGCTTCGACCCCGAATCGGGCTGGCCAACGCCATCATGTGCCTGGTGTGCGCGGCACAGTTCAGCGCATTCTTCTTCGTCTCACTCTTCCTGCAACGTGGGCTGGGCTATTCGCCGACCACCACCGGTCTGGCTTTCCTGCCCTTCTGCTTCGGCCTGGTCATCGGCATCCTCGCGTCAACCAAACTCCTTCCGCGCTACGGAGTTCGGCCGCTGCTCGTAGTCGGAACAGCAGTCGCAGCGATCGGAACTTTCATCTTCTCGACCATGAACGTCGACAGCCCCTTCTGGGCCGTCATCCTGGTGCCTTCGCTTCTGGCGAGCATCGGCATCGGTCTGTCGTTCATGCCGCTCAGCAACGTCGCCACGGCCGACGCTCCTCCCGAAGAAGTCGGCATGGCATCCGGACTTCTCAGCACGTCGCGTCAGATCGGCGGTTCACTCGGACTGGCCGTTCTCGTGAGCGTCGCCGCTTCCTCGACGGCGCGCTCGGACAGCGCACCGACCGAAGCACTGGTTTCCGGATACTCCCAAGCCCTCTTCGTCTGCTCCGGCCTGCTACTGGCCGGAACCCTCCTGTCCTTCTTCTTCCCACGAATGGATCGTTGACCTCAGATGTTCACCACCCGAACCGCATTCGGCATCGTCTCGGCGCTTCTCCTCACCGTCGCCGGTGCAAGCGCGTGCAGCAGCTCCGCCGAGTCCGACACCGCTTCTGCAACTCGCTCCGTCACACACGAACTCGGCACCGTCGAAGTTCCGGCATCACCACAGCGCATTCTCGCGCTCGACGAGTATGCGGGCCTGAGTGCACTCGCACTCGGTGTGAAGCCCACCGTCGTCTACAGCACCCTGCGATCGGACGTCGCAAAAACGATTCTGCGCGAGCAGGGCGTCGAAGTTCTCGACAAGCCGACCTTCTTCGCCAACCCCGCCGTCGAGGAGATCGCGTCGGTCGAACCCGACGAGATCTTGATGAGCAATGCCGGTCCACTACCGAGCCTGTTCGCTCAGATCAACGCCGTGGCACCGACCTTGGTTCTCCCTTACTCCGCACCGTGGCGTGACGTGCTGGAACAGGCTGGGGAACAGCTTGATCGAGACAGCGAAGCAACCGCGATGATCGAAAAGCTGGAATCCGGCCTCGAAGACGTCAAGACCGCGGCGGCCGGCCAGAGCCTTGCAATACTTCTCGGCTACAGCGGAAACCTGTTCACCGTGCCACCGACCACTCCCATCTCCACATTGGTCACCGAGGCGGGTTTCACCAGGCCGGTCTCAGAAGTCAACGCGACCAACAATCAAGACACCGGCACGATTTCACCCGTCTCCCCGGAGCTTCTGCCCGAGCATGCGGCGCAGACCGTCGCCGTGCTGTCCGGCCAGCAGTACGACGCATCCATCGTGCGAAACACTCCGCTGTTCGACAACCTGGCGCCCGATCCGGCACACGCCCTGGACGTCAGCGGCGATCTCTGGTTCGGCAGCCATCCGTTTGCGATCTACTGGATCATCCAAGACCTGGACGGCATCGCACATGGCAAGGGGCAGAGCAGCATCGGAACCCTCGACAGTGCCGACGCGCGATGGGCGGCATTCAGCGCGCTCTGACGTCCTGACGGAAAGTCAGCGGAGAAACACCCACCCGGGTGGCGAAGAACTTCGTGAAGTTCGCAGAATCGTCGAACCCCAACTTCGACGCCACCTGGGTGACCGTGTCCGTACCGAACGACAGTAGACGTTTCGCTTCGAGCACCACGCGCTGATCGATGTACTGCTTTGCCGTCATTCCGGCCGCGGCTCGGGTAGCCCGCAATACAGTCTTCTCGGAGTACCCGATCTTGTTGGCGTACTCCGAAACCGAACGGACCGTGGCGAAGTCACGTTCGACAACGGAATGGAACCTTTCGAATACGTCATTGTGCGCCAGCACCGAGCTCTGTTCCTGCCCACCGAGATGGGTCAGCTTCAACAGAATTGCGGTCAGCGTGTGCCGCAGAACCGCCGCGCGAACCACCGGCGCAGAAGTATCCGGGCAGCCGTAGTTGAGATTCAGGTGTTTCATACCCGCGCTGATGGTCTCGAGGTTCTCGCCGGACAACTGCCACGCGGCCTGCCGACTGTGAGCGTTCCCGTCCAACAGTTGCTGGCTGACGGCATCGAGCGACGAGGGTGTGAAGAGAACAACCGTCGCCTCGAAATCCTGGATTCGACCCCACTGTTGCACTTGCCCCGGTCTGACCCAGAACACAGTCCCCGGGCTGACCGCGTAGTTCACGAAGTCGATGGTGTGTAGCGCCGAGCCCTCGGTCACCAGCGCGAGTAGGTGAAACTGCGGACGTTGAGGGCCGACGAACTCGGCACTACCCCCGTTGATGCGAATGGTGTCCAGGCTGAGAACCTCGATCTCGGTCGCATCAGCAACCGAAGATGCGTACCCGACGTCCCGGACGGGTACTTGTCTGTTTTTCACTAGTTCGGGACTCATCTTCACCGTGACCGAATACCCGAATGCGACATACCGTCACAGTATCAATCAGTTCGCGCTCGGATAGGAATCCACAGTGAAATCAGCAGGCCCGACAACAGCAGGCAAGACACAACTCACCTACGTCTTCGACGCCTATTGCGGATGGTGTTTCGGCTTCGGCCCTGCATTGACGGAGTTCGTCCGTCGAAATGCCGATTCCATCGACTTGTCCGTAGTCAGCGGCGGACTGTTCACCGGCGAGCGCGTCGCGCCCATGTCTTCGGCTCCGTACCTCAAATCAGCCAACGCCACCATCGCAGCTCAGACCGGAGCCGTCTTCGGTGACGGATATTCACAACTGGTGGCTGACGGACGGTTCGTCATGGATTCGACGGATGCCGCGATCGGCCTCGCCGCGCTGCGCGCGCAGGACCCGACACGCGCGCTCGACATCGCGGAGGCCATGCAGATCGCGTTCTACCGAGACGGTCGCAGCCTCTCCGATCCCGAGACCTACCGAGCTATTGCGCAATCGCTCGGACTAGACCCCTCTGTCGCGGTGTCTTCCCTGTTCACCGCCGCTTCGAAGGATGCCGCCCGCGCCGATTTCGTGCGAGCACGCAGGCTCGGCGCCACTTCGTTTCCGACGCTGCTGTTCCACGGGAGTGACGGGTCCGTCGTGAAATTCGGTTCTCCGACCAGTACCGCCGCCGATCTCACCCGCGATCTGCACACCTGTGTACGGGCGTATGCGGTGGCTTGACCCACCCCCGTCCTCGCCACCCCCTTCCTCGCCACCCCCTTCCTCGCCACCCCCTTCCGAGCGAAAGGTACGTTCAGCGCCTTCAGTGCGCCGAACGTACCTTTCGCTCAGCGGCGGTTCACCGAATTCACACACCTCCCCGTTCTGGTTTGATGAACATCGGAACAAATTGCACCAAGGGGAGGAAAACCTGTGGTTTCAGATCCGATCACCGGCCTGGAGATGGAACTTACCGACATGTGGCAGAAGGGACGGGCACGCTCGCGCGACGACGCACGCGCGATTCATCCCAAACTCGACCCCGCTCTGTACCACGTTCTCGTGATCCTGAGCCGGTCCGACGCCGTTCGGATGGCAGACCTGATCTCGATACTCAACATCGAGAAGTCGACACTGACCCGGCAGATCGATGCAGCGGCCAGGCTTGGTCTGGTCGAACGCATTCCCGATCCCGACGATGCCCGCGCAAAGTTGGTCGCTTTGACGCCCGAAGCCCGAACGAAGCTCACGACTTACCGCACCCAGCAGCTCGAACGCTGGCGTGCTCGTTTGGCGCAGTGGGACACCGATGACATCACCACTTTGACCGCCCTCTTACGTCGGCTCGCTCAGGCCAAGGACTGACACGAGAACAGTTGTGGGTTAGAGCCAACTCGAACAGTCGGACGAACTTACCGGGTCACGACACTTCGGCTGCAGCACGCAGAATCAACTGGGTGACCTCGTGTGGGTGAGACGCCAACGATGCATGGCCTGCGTCGAGTTCCTCGATCTCGCGGGCACCGATACGCTCTGCCATCCATCGCTCGGTCTCCGGCGGAATCATTCGATCCTGCCCTGAAACCTGATACCAACTGGGCTTCCCGCGCCATGCCGGCGGTCCTGACGGGTCTGAGAAGCACTGACCTGCAATGGGTTTCTGCGTCAATGCCATGACCAATGCTTCGGTGTCGTCGAGATCCTGACTGAAGCTCTCCTGAAACTTGTCCGGGGCGATCCACAAGAAGCCCTCGGCATCCGGCGCGATGTTCGCCGCTCCCGCCGGCTGATCTGTGCGGGCGAAGATACTTCCCAAGCTGTCACCCTCGTCCGGCGCGAAGGCAGCGATATACACCAGTCCCACAACGTTTTCCGCATGGCCCGCGCCGGTGATCACCGCGCCGCCGTACGAGTGTCCGACCAGCAGGGTAGGGCCGTCCATCGATTCGGCCAACTTCCTGGTGCGGTCCACGTCGTCGGCGAGCGAAGTGAGTGGATTCTGAACCGCAACCACTCGATGCCCGGCGTTGTGCAGGGTGGGTATGACGTGACGCCAATGAGAACCGTCTCCCCAGGCTCCGTGCACCAGAACGATGTTTACCTTCTCTGCCATGACCAACTCCTCCAGATAAGCAGTGCGACGAATACTCCGACGATCGGCAAGCCTTCGAAATCAGGGCCTTGCCTGTTACCCACGTTAAGGGGATCCTGGATCAATAACCATGACCAGATTGCCAATTTTTTGTGCAGAAACGCCGAACGCGCGAGACCACCGGAGCGATCGATCCATGACAACGACATCATCACAGCGGTACGTACCCACCACCGACGAGACTCGAACCCGGGACACTCTCTCGCACGTTCTCGAAGTCGTTCACCTTCGCGGTGACCAGATTCATCGCTGCGTCCACGGCGAGAACTTCACCGTGGAGGTACCCGCCGGGGTGCGAGCACTTCACATTGCCGAGCACGGTGACATCGTGATCAGAACGCAGGGCAAGGCCCCGATCGAACTCAGCCCAGGGGAACTCGTGCTGTTACCTCACGGACTTGCCCACACGATCGAGAATGCGATTCCGATCGTTCCGAGCACCGAGACTCGTTGGCTGTTCGGGACTTTCACACTCGACGACGTCGCAGCGCAGCGACTGCTCTCGGTTCTGCCGGACTTCGTCGAACTGCGTGCGACGCCAGGGACCCCGGTCGAGTGGCTCGAGGTGAGCAGCCGATTGTTAGGTGCTGAGGTGGACGATCCGAAACCTGGTTCCTCCGTGATGGTTTCCCGGATTCTCGACCTTCTCTTCGTCCAGATCCTCAGAGCGTGGGCACGCGCAGACGGATCGAACGGCGGATGGCTGACCGCAGCCATGGATCCACGAATCGGGCAGGCTCTCGAGGCCGTCCACAACGACCCGTCACGCAACTGGACCATCGACGAATTGGCCACGCTCTCCACGCTGTCGAGATCGTCTTTTGCAGAGCGCTTCTCGCGACTGGTCGGCCAGACGCCCGGTGCTTACATCACCGAGCGCCGACTCGACCGCGCCGCCGAACTACTCGTGCAAACCACCGAGCCGGTCGGAACCATTGCAATAACTGTCGGCTACGAATCCGATGCCGCGTTCAGCCGCGCCTTCCGGCGACGATTCGACGCCTCACCGTTGAACTGGCGGAAATCCAACTCCCTCGATCGCTGACGTCAGGTCGCCGCGATCACACCTGCGACCGGGATCCGGCCCAGAACTGCAACCCGGAAGTCCACCATCGCGCGCTCCACGTGATTGGCGCTCGAGACCACAACTACGCCGGTCGCGCCTCGATCGGCGAGAATCCGCGCAGAGTTGAGCGCGTTCTCCACCGTGGACCACGACGTGCCTTCTTCGGTGATCCGGCCCGGGTGAACGCCGTTGGCAACGAGCCACTCCCGCATCGCCCTGGCTTCCGTCACCCCGGCCTTTGGAGCCCCACCGCTCGTGATGATCGGAGACTGCGGGTACTGACGAGCTAGCTGCAGTGCCGCCTGAAGTCGGTCGACCAGCATCGGACGCATCGTGCCGTCATCGAAGAGTCCTGCACCGAGAACGACGATGTTGGTGCCCACCGGATTGAGGTCCAGCAACACGGGCGACTGACGCGTCAGCGTCTCAGCACTCGTGCACGCAAGGATGAGGGATCGCACCGGCGTCTGGCACCCACCCACCGTCGACAGGATGCCGTTGACGACCGTCGTCGGAGTGATGTCGGCGCTCGCTGTCGCCGGCGACAATCCCACACCGGCTGCGGCAATTACCGAAGCAGCAATCAATCCCTTCGTCAGAGACCTACGAACATTTGCCATGAAGCCGAACCCCCAAAAATTGTCGGTTGTCCAGCACACGGTAACGAACGTTTTGTCCTAATTGTGTGATTTAAGTGACTTTTACTGTTGACTTACCGTCACACAGACTAAACATGAAGGTTTCACAACGATTTGGCTTCGAAACCGTCATCTACCAGCGTCTCGAAACGACGCGCCCGCCGCATTTCCGATCTGAGCTGCAGCATCCCCGAGCAGGTCGGCAACACTGAACGGCAACAATTCGTTGTTGCAGATCACAATGTTGCATCCAGGTGTTCCTGCTCGCCCCGTTCCGGCCATGGTGTCGAAGATCAGTTCGGGATTCGCGAAGCCGACAAGCTGTGACGGATCGTCGATCAGCGGACCGCCCGAACCGTGTGCGGGAGACCCGACGTACAGCGGCGGCGGAACGTCAATGATGGAAGCTACGACAAGCCGCAAGAACTCCTGAAGATCGGGATTCGATTCACCGGTCAATCCCGCCGATGGGTCTGCAGGGTCGAAGTAGCTCGACAATCCGTCCCGCACGATGACCAGATCACGGCTGGGTACCACGACGATCAACTGCCCGAGCATTCCGACGAAACCGTAGAGATCCCGAGGCGCGTTCTGCCACACCGGATGCGAAACATACTTGCTCACCGGCGCATTCACGGAATAGAAGTTCTCGCCCGCGTTCACCCAGGTCAAGAAGCCGTACCCACCATTGGACGGAGAGGGCGAGGACAACTCGTCGATGTAGGCGGAGTCGATCAACGTCTGATCGCGCCACGCGCCTCGTTGCACCATCAGCTGACCCAGTCTGGCCATGTCTCCCGGCCGGATCGCCAACCCACCGGCTCCGATGGTGTCACCGGAACGATCACGCACCCACACCCAGTGGTCACGCGGAATCCCCAAGCGGCCGAACAACTCTTGTTGCACGAAATCCTGAAAGTCACGTCCCGCCGCATTCTGGACGATCCGAGTGAGCACCGTGACAGTGGTCTGTCCGTACGCGAACTTGGTTCCTGGTTCGGCCACGAACGGAAGGTGCAGCGTCTGTTGCACCGCGTCCGTGTAGTAGCCCGCAATGTCGGCACCCCACGAGAAGTCGAGCCCGGACGATTGGGTCAGCAACTGCCGCACCGTGATGTCAGCGTGTTCCTGGTCAAGTCCCCCGATGTACTGACCGACTCGATCGTCGAGTCCCAACAATCCGAGTGTGTTCGCCCTGCCGACGGCGAGAGCAACTACGCCTTTCGACGAAGAAGCCAACGGGAACGGAATCGCATCTGCGACGCCGTCGACGTTGGACGCCGCGAGACACCCATGCCGCAACACGCGTATGGACGTCGACGCTTTGGCTGTGCCGAAGTCGACTGCTTGCTGCAGCGCTGCAGCATCGAACCCCAGTTCCGCTGCGGGACGCTGTGTGAATTCCCCAGCCGTACCGGGGTTCTCGCAAGAGGGCGGGGAAGCTCCGGCAGGTGCCGCGACTGAACCGGCAATCAATGCACCGAACAGGGGAATCAAAAGAGCGCGGCGAAAACCGCGAGAATCAGACACGTTCACAGAGAACCACAGACGCATCACGTTTGGGAAGCATCCGCCTCCATCCCGATTGCGCGACGCGCTCCCAGCGCCATCGTGACCTGCACAAGATCTTTCGGCGCCGACAGGTCAAGTCCTGTCAGGGAACTCGCTTTACGCAGGCGGTACACCACAGTATTCGGATGCACGTGCAACTGCTGGGCGGTGGCAGCTCGATCGAATCCGGAGTCGATGAAAGATTCGAGCGTCTCGAGCACGGCAAGATCGGACTCCAACGGCGACAACACATCTGCGAGGATCGGCAGCGCGGCGCTTGGCCGGGTCAGTTGATACTCGACTGCAAGATCCTCGAGACGAACGACCCCACTGGTACGTCCGTACTTTCGGGCAACGTTCAGCACCTCGCGCACCTGCTTCACCGCTGCGGGAACTGCTGCTGGTGCCGCGACGTCGACGGCGGCAACCGTCGATGCACCGATGACCTTCTCGAGATCACCCAACCGGCGACACAGGGCGAGGTACTGCGGACTCGATGCCCAGCTTCCCTCTGCGGGTTCCGATTCCACAATGGGAATCAAGACGGCTCCGCCGCTGCTGCCGAGCACCCCGAGGGCTTTGTCCCGCCCCACCTGATCCAGCTCTCGTTGCAGGTGGCGCACCTTTCTCCGCTCGGCAACGGCAGTGTCCACCTCGGTCGAGGACTCGTCGTTGTTGCGCTCGACGTGCAGGGCCACCACCCAGTACAGGCGCGCCAACCTGATGCCCACAGCGTCGGAGACCCGATCAACATCCACACCCGTCGAAAGTGCTACGAACAATGACCTTCGCGCAGAATCCTCGTCCGTCTGGGTGGCGTGGTCGGAACCGTAGCCGGCAAGAACCGCCGACGTCGACGCCGCAGCATATGCGTTCAAAAGTCGTCCGGTGCGCGCGAGAGCCACACCGTCCTGTGCGAGCGCCCATTCGGAGATCGTCTCCCACCAAAGCCCCGCACCCAGGTGATATGCCCGCAACACCTCGCCGAGAGGAACCAATTCCTGAGCTCGCTGCCGGGCGGACTCACTGATGTCCGCGAGCGTCTCGGGCGCCAGATCAGCACCCGTCCGCAGCATCGAGATGAACAGTTCCAGATTGCGTCTGACGATGGTCGTGACGTCGTTCCGCAATGCCTCGTCGGGGAGCAAACGATAGAAGGTGACGTCGCGGTGCACCAGATCAACCGTCTCAATGACCAGCGGATGGGTGCGCTGCGCCAATCGGTCAGCCAGAGATCTGCCACCAACCATTATCGGCTCGAACGGCAGATCTTTGTTTCCAGACACAAAACCCTCCACAGAATTGAATTGCCACCACAAGGCCGACCTGCCCTTTTCCTATCACTATGTAACCCACGCCACTCACGAATTCACAATCAGTGGCATGACTGGAAGTCTCACCTTCAACCAATAGGAGCCCCGAGTGACGTGGAAGACGCGCAGCGCAGCCATTCTGACAGGCGTCGTGACTGCCGGTTCGATCGCGGCTCTCGGGACCGGCGTGTCAAGCGCCGAAACACCGGTCAGTCCTATCCAGTACGTCGCACTCGGCGATTCCGCGGCGGCCGGCCCTCTGGTCACCGCGCAGGACTCGTCGTCACCGGGCTGTCTACGATCACTCGACAACTACCCGTCCGTGGTGGCGCGAGAACTCGGCGCTCAACTCACGGATATGACCTGCTCGTCGGCGCGATCCGCCAACGTCACGGACACCGCACAATCGACGTTCTCCGGTCAAGTATCACCGCAGGCAACAGCATTGGGGCCTGATACCGACCTCGTCACCATCACCATCGGTGCCAACGACATCTCGTTGTTTCCGACAGTTCTGAGCTGCGTCAATCCACTCCCCGAACCCACCGGAACGTCCTGCCGTGACAAGTTCACTACCGGTGGCATCGATCAACAGCGACAGATGATCGAAAATGCCTCCGCAGGTTGGAGTTCCATGATCAAAGTAGTTCGCGACCGGGCACCCTCGGCACGCATCGTCGTGATCGGATACGGGACGTACATCGCCAACGGTGGATGCCCCGGCACCCAGCCGTTCTGGCCG
This sequence comes from Rhodococcus sp. NPDC055024, assembly GCF_053608585.1. Classification (NCBI taxonomy): domain Bacteria; kingdom Bacillati; phylum Actinomycetota; class Actinomycetes; order Mycobacteriales; family Nocardiaceae; genus Rhodococcus; species Rhodococcus sp. NPDC055024. Next base: position 1,146,320 of record NZ_JBSGVT010000001.1, on the reverse strand, counting down.
CGCGATGCGGACTATCTCCAGAGTGTCATCGACTACGGCAACACGGTGATGGCCGCCACCGCGGCGAGCCACGGTATCGAGTACATCGACGTCACCGAAGCCACTGCCGGACATGACATCTGCACGGACCCCGCCACTGCCTACTACACCGGAATCATCCCAACCCAGCCGGCGGTTCCGCTGCATCCCACTGCAGCCGGAATGCAGGCGATCGGCAACGCCGTCGCCGACGCTCTGTCCTGAGCTTCTCCCCCAGCACAATTCATTCAGCACTCGCGAAAAGGGTTGAACAACCATGTCAATTCAACGAGACGCTCCGCTGCTACCGTCCGTCGACGGCGCCCCGGTCGGAACGCGTGACAAACTTCTGGGCGGCACACTCGTCGCACTGTTTCTCGCGAACATGCTCAACTTCTTCGACCGGGCGATCCCCTCGGTCGTCGCCGAGCCGATCAAGAACGAGTTTTCGCTCAGCGACTTGCAATTGGGGCTGATCACCTCTGCCTTCACCCTCGTCTACGCAATCGCCGGGCTGCCGCTCGGCCGGTTGGCCGACACGAAGAATCGCCCCAAGATCATCGGCATCGGCCTGCTGGTGTGGAGCGGGCTGACAGCGGCAACCGGTGCTGCCGGCAGCTACGTGCTGTTCATCCTCGCGCGCTTGGGTGTCGGTGTAGGCGAAGCGACCTTCACACCCGCCGCCAACTCGATGATCGGTGATATCTACCCGGCGGAGCGCCGCTCACGTGCTCTCGGTGTCTTCATGCTCGGTTTGCCGATCGGCCTCATGCTCGCGTACTTCACGGTCGGCAAGATCGCCGAGGCCTTCGACAGCTGGCGCGCCCCGTTCTTCCTCGCCGCGATTCCCGGTGTCCTTCTGGCAGTTGTCCTCTATCGCATGGCCGATCCGGTTCGTGGTGGTTCCGAAAGTCCGGAGGCTCGCGCTGCCGCTGTTTCACAGGCACCGATCACCCGGCCGATTCGTCGTCTGCTCGCAATTCCCACGCTTCGGTGGCTCATCCTTGCCGGACTGACCTTCAACTTCGCTGCCTACGCAGTGAATTCGTTTGTCGTCCCGCTTCTGATGCGTCAGTACCACCTGAAACTGACTGCCGCGGCTTCGGTCACCGGCATCATCGTCGGAATCACGGGCCTGATCGGATTGCTTCTCGGCGCTCGCTACGCCGACAAGGCCAGCGCTCGCTCACCGCGGGCGCGTTTGATGATCGGTGTCGGAACCTCGGCATTGGCGGCACCTTTGACGGCGCTGGCACTGTTGCAACACGGCGGGAACGTCGTGATGTTCACGCTCTTGTTCTCGGCCGGGTGGCTTCTGGCCTACGGCTTCTACATCAGCGTCTACCCTGCCATTCACGACGTCGTGGTTCCCAGGCTCCGCGGCACTGCGACGGCGTTGTTCTTCGCTGCCATGTACCTTCTCGGCGGATTCTCCGGACCGGTTGCCGTTGGAGCGATCTCGGACTGGTTCGCCAAGCGTGCGCTTGCCGACGCCGGTACCGGGAAGTTGGCTCAGTATGCCGGCGACGGGTTGAACTCGGCCATGTATCTCGTGCCGATCATGTTGGCACTCACCGCGGTATTCATCTACCTGGCTACCCGCACTGTCGGCAAGGACTCCGCGCGCATGCAATCGGAGCTGAGCCAGGCCTGACCGACGATTTCACGGACGGTGGCGGGGCTCCCGAGAGCCCCGCCATCGAGGTCAGTTCACGGTGATCGCCAGAGTCGACAGCATGGACCGCAACATGTCCGGCAAGCGAGCGATCATTCGCTGCTCGGTTATCCGAACGGAGACTGGCGCCGCCAGCGTCGATCGCCACAGCACCGGCTGATTCTTCATCAGGTTGTTGTAGACCGGGAGTAGCTGATCGTTGATGTAGGTCCACCGACCGTCACGGTCTGCCCAGTTGAAGTCCGGAAGTGGCGTTTTCACAACGGCATTGCCCACCGCGAACGAAAGCGGGTTCGACTCGCGTGGCGGCACGACGCCAGGCATCGACGGTGATGCGGCGAAGGTGGTCAGGTAGGTCAACGAGCGACCGACGCTGCCGCGGTAGGCCTTCGCCTCGTCCCACTGATCACCCACCGACTGGTACTGCTCGCGTCGCAGCAGACGCACATTGCCGTCGAAGACCGCCTCCGGTGTCCCCGAAGCAATGTTGTTCCACGCGATGCGGGCGTTCTCGTCGAGCAGCCCCGCGCGATCGAGTTCGGCGATGCCGTCGACACCGTCATGAACCCACGCCATGTGCATGGGAATCAGATCCGAGAAGATGTGTTTGCTCATCGCAATCACCTTGCCCTGGAACCACATCACGTCCTCGGGGCGAATCTCGTGGCCGACCTGGAGAAGCGCCGCAATGTCCTCGGGTGCTCCCATCGACGATGCAACCGGCGACCCGACGCGGTCGATCTCTCGCCACACCAGTGCCATCGCCTCGCTGATCGCTTGGACTTCCAGCACAACCCGCCCGTAGTCCAAGTCGAGGAGTCCACCGGCGAAAGCGGGCCCGACCATTCCTCCCATGCCTGCCCACTGCAGTTCTTGATGCTCGAGCTGGAGTCGCTCGTAGAACTGGAAAGTGTTGGTGAGGTTTCCGAGATTCGCGTGCACTCCGTCGAACGGTGTCCACGAAGCGAGATCGATTCCTGCGGATTCAGTTCCGACTGCAAGCCAGTACTGCTTGAGCAGGGTCTGATAGCGGTGCGGATTCACTCGCGAGGCTCGGGCGGTATCCACCAAAGACCGCAGAGTTGCGGAATCCGACGGGAGTGACGGATGCAGACCACCCGCGGCTTCGGCGTTTGCGTTCACTGCCTCCAGGTCGAGGTAGCTGTCGAGGCCACCGGTGCCCGCGGACGCCCGGCCGCCGAGTACGACCGCTCCGCCGACACCTGCCGAGGCGACGAGAACCGTGCGCGCAAAATCCCTGCGCGTCAGAGACTTCCGTATGCTCATCGTCCCTCGGCTTCGTCGAACGTCTTTGCCAGCCAGGCGATGTCCTGCATGCCCAACTGATCGGTCACGGTCTTGTACAGATTCGTCACGTAGTCGAGCGGCCCGCACTGCGACGGGATCAGGTCCACGTCACCGCCGTCGGCTCGATACGTCTGTGCCAACTGTTCTGCCTCACTGAAGGGGACGAGGAAATCGTCTTCACAGGAGGAGATCAGAAGCTTGGAAGCCGGCGCCTGCTTTCCCAACGTGTTGTCCGCATACGCCTCGGCCAGTGCCGGGATCGTTCGGGGCGCCGGGTTGGTGAGCAGGACGTCGAAGGGAACAAACGGAAGTCCGAGATACAGCGCCTGACAGGACGCGCGGAAGGCTGCGGCCACGTTGTGACCGATCGGAGTGAGGTGATCGTCGAGCCGGATGTCGGGGTAGCCCGCGTCGAATCCGAGAATGCTCGAGAAGACGAATCCCGAACCGATCCCACCGGCAGCCGTCTCCTCGAACGTTGCCGGGTCGATCATCATCGCTTGGATGGCGCTGGCCTGGACGTTCAATTCCGGCGCGTAGTCATGCGCCTGTTCCGCGGCAAACCCCGCCGCGACACCGCCTCCGGCGACCCCGTAGATGCCCACAGGTGTATTTGATTCGAGGCCGGCCTCAGGAAGCGCAAGTGCTGCCCGCACACCGTCGAGCGTTGCCTTGCCCGAGAACTGTCCGATCGAGAACGGATGGGGTGAAGTGTCTCCGTCGTTGCCGACGTCGCTCATCATCACTGCCCAGCCGTGACCGAACATCTCTGCCACCGGGCCGAGCGCCGAGAACATCGCAGGGTCGCTCTGGTTGCCACCGGTCCACTGATGACTGGGCGCGCAGTTCGCGCCCAGGCTGTCGTTCGCCTCGGCGTATCCGATGACCTTGCGATCACCTGGCGCGGTTCCGTCCTCGGGAATCATCAGAATTCCGGTGCTGATCACCTGCCGACCGAAGTGATCGGTGGTTGTGTACATGAGCTGGTGAGCCGAGACCACGTCCGGACGGACCTGGTAGACCTGCACACTGACCGGACGCGCTTTGAGAAGAGTGCCAGGGGCGGTACCCGGCTCGATTTCGGGCTCGTCGAACCACGGATCGTCGGACGCGAGCCCGAGTGGAGTCAATTCGGTGGAAATATCAGCGCCTTGGAGTGCCTTCACGACCAACGGGTTGAACACGTCGGCCAGGTCGACGGTCTCCTGCGCACCAGCCGGCGACCCCACCGCAAACAAGGCCACTGCCAGGGCCGATGCCGTTCCGGCGCGCCATGACCACCGTCGCCACGTCGAGTCAAACATCGTTCACGAGTTCCTTACTTTCGGGTAATGAGCACCCCTACACTCCCATCCACCTGCAATAACAGACAAGTCGGGCACCGATCCGTTGGCCGAAAACCTCGATCGGGCTTAGGCTGACGGCACCTGTCCGGCAAGTCTGGCGTGGGAGGTTTGTCTGTGAGTGCACCGACCCGTGTATCGCGAGCTACCGGCGATTCACTCCGAGCTCGACCGCGGCCGTCCAACATCACGTGCAAAATTCTGATGGCCGTGACGGGACTGATCTTCTCCGCTTTCGTGCTCGTCCACATGATCGGAAACCTGAAGGTCTACACCGGTGCCGATCACTTCGACGACTACGCACACTGGCTTCGAACGGTGTTCGAACCCTTCCTGCCCTACGAGGGACTTCTGTGGATTCTTCGTATCGTCTTGCTAGCGTCATTGGTCGCACACGTCTGGTGCGCCTGGCTGCTGACCGTCCGCGGACGCCGAGCGCGAGGGAAATTTCGACGTAAAGGCTTGGGAATCAAGTCTTTTACAGCGCGCACGATGCCCGTCACCGGAGCAGTGCTGCTGCTTTTCGTCATCTTCCACATACTCGACCTCACGACCGGAACCCGACCCATCGGCAGCAGCGAGTACGAAGCGGCCACGCGCACACAGAGTTACGCATACGACAATCTGATCGCCAGCTTCGAGCGTCCACTGGTGGCGGTGTTCTACATCGTCGCGATGGCCCTGCTGGCAATGCACCTCGCGCACGGACTTTGGAGTGCGGTCAACGATCTCGGCGTGACCGGTCAACGGCTGCGACAGATTGCCGTTGCACTCTCCGGAATCTTTGCGCTCGTCGTGATGGTCGGAAACATGTCGATCCCCATCGCAGTGATGACCGGTGTCATCTCGAAGACAGGAGCGTCATAAGTGAACAGCTTCGAACTCGACGATCTGCGCACCATCGGGGCGCCGGTGGACGGTAAGGTCCCGGCCGGCGATCCACAGACCGCCTGGCCCACTCGCAAGCTCGACTACAAGCTTGTCAGCCCACTCAACCGGCGCAAGTTCACGGTCATCGTCGTCGGTACCGGACTCGCGGGCGCGGCCTGCGCCGCCTCCCTCGGCGAACTGGGTTATCACGTCGAGTCCTTCACCTTCCACGATGCGCCACGCCGTGCACACAGCGTCGCCGCGCAGGGCGGCATCAACGCCGCTCGCGCTCGAAAGGTGGACAATGACAGCCTTGCCCGCTTCGTGAAGGACACGGTGAAGGGCGGCGATTTCCGGGGTCGCGAGGCCGACTGTTTCCGTCTCGCCGAAGAATCCGTACGCGTCATCGATCACATGAATGCCATCGGGGCACCGTTTGCTCGCGAGTACGGCGGCACTCTGGCCACCCGATCCTTCGGCGGCGTTCAGGTTTCGCGCACGTACTACACGCGCGGGCAAACGGGCCAGCAGTTGCAGATAGCGTCGTCGCAGGCACTGCAGCGTCAGATCGCAGCCGGAACGGTCAACCTCCACACCCGAACCGAGATGCTCGATCTCATCGTTTCGGACGGCCGAGCACAAGGGATAGTCACACGCGATCTCGTGACCGGCGAGATCGGTGCCACCACAGGCCATGCCGTCGTACTGGCCTCCGGTGGCTACGGCACCGTGTTCCACAAGTCCACTCTTGCCAAGAACTCCAACGCCACGGCCGCGTGGCGGGCGCACCGACGCGGTGCCCTGATGGCTTCGCCCTCGTTCATCCAATTCCATCCGACGGCACTTCCCGTCAACTCCGAGTGGCAGTCGAAAACCATTCTGATGAGCGAATCCCTACGCAACGACGGTCGGATCTGGGTACCGGCCAAGCCCGGAGACGATCGTGAGCCCGGCGACATTCCCGAAAATGAACGCGACTACTACCTCGAGCGCAAGTATCCGGCATTCGGGAACCTCTCTCCCCGCGACGTCTCTTCACGGGCCGCCCGCGAGCAAATCGACTCCGGTCACGGCGTCGGCCCGCTGAAAAACAGTGTGTACCTGGATTTTCGCGACGCGTTGGCACGGCTCGGCCGCAAGACCATCGAGGAGCGGTACGGAAATCTGTTCTCGATGTATCGCGACGCCACCAGCGAGGACCCGTACACCGTGCCGATGCGTATCGCCCCTGGAGCCCACTTCACCATGGGCGGACTCTGGAACGACTACGACCAGATGACCTCCATACCTGGCCTGTTCGTCGGCGGCGAGGCCGGGTGGGGATATCACGGCGCCAACCGCCTCGGCGCCAATTCGCTGCTCTCGGCCTGCGTCGACGGATGGTTCACCCTTCCGTACGCGATTCCGAATTATCTTGCGCCGCTGCTCGGATCAGCACCTCTCGAACTTTCCGATCCCGCAGTGACGTCGACGCTCAGTGACGTGAGCGGTCGGGTGGACCTGCTGCTCTCGGTCGGCGGAACACAGGGCCCCGACAGGTTCCATCGTCAACTGGGCGAGATCCTTTACGTGGGATGCGGCGTCACCCGAACGGCCGAGGGCTTGACGAAGGCGATCGCCGAAATCCGAGCACTACGAGGCGATTTCTGGTCGAATCTACGAGTTGCCGGCAGCGGAAACCAGTTCAACCAGGAGTTGGAAAGGGCCGGCAGGGTAGCCGATTTCCTCGAGCTCGCCGAACTGATGTGCGTCGACGCTCTCGATCGTGACGAGTCCTGTGGAGCGCATTTTCGGGCCGAACATCAGACTCCAGACGGCGAAGCACAACGCAACGATCAGGACTGGTGCTTCGTTTCGGCGTGGGAAACCGCCAAGGACGGCAGACACATTCGACACGACGAGCCGTTGTCCTTCACCGCTGTTCCACTGCAGACGAGGAACTACGTATGAAAATCACCGTGGACGTATGGCGCCAGTCCGGACCCGAATCGTCCGGAACGTTCGACACCTACCAGGTGGACGACGCGACAGTGGAGATGTCGCTGCTGGAGCTCCTCGACCGACTCAACGACCAACTCGTGGAGAGTGGCAACGAACCTATCGCCTTCGATTCCGACTGCCGAGAAGGGATCTGCGGATCTTGTGGCATCACGGTCGACGACGTTCCCCATGGGCCGGTTGCGAACACTCCCACGTGCCGTCAGCACCTACGAAGCTTCTCCGACGGTGACCGAATCAAACTGGAGCCGTTCCGCTCCGCAGCCTTTCCAGTGGTCCGAGACCTCGTCGTCGATCGTTCGGCGCTCGACCGGGTGCTCGAAGCCGGTGGATACGTTTCGGTCAATGCAGGAACCGCGCCGGACGCGGACAGTCAGCCGCTCTCGCATCAAAGTGCCGAAGCGGCGCTGGACTTCGCCGCGTGCATCGGCTGCGGCGCCTGCGTGGCAGCCTGCCCCAACGGTGCCGCGCACCTCTTCACCGGTTCCAAACTGACCCATCTGTCCCTCGTCACACAGGGACGCAACGAACGTGGCAAGCGGGCCCGAGCGATGTCGCACCAGATGGAGGCCGATTTCGGGCCGTGCTCGACCTACGGTGAGTGTGCCGATGTGTGCCCCGCGGAGATACCTTTGACCGCGATTGCCGCTGTCAACAAGGAATCGATGCGATTCGGATTGCGGCGCAAGGACAACTGACCGTCACCACGCGCCGATCAGCTTCATCCACGCGCCGCCGATGATCGTCCAGATCAGGATGATCACGACGCTCATCACGAACCCGATTCGGAACCATTCCGAAGTCTTGATGTATCCGGATCCGTAAATCACTCCGGCCGGGCCGGAAGCGTAGTGCGAGATTCCGCCGAACAAGCTGCCGATGAAGCCGAACACCAAGGCCGAGAACAGTGGCGGTGCACCGGTTGCCACTGCCGCGCCGAGGAATACCGCGTACATCGCGACGATCTGCGCGGTATTCGACGCGAACAGATAGTGCGCGTAGAAGTAGACCAGCGTCAGGATCGCAAAGGCCCAGATCCACGGCAATCCGTCGACGCTCGAAGAGACCTGCGTTCCGATCCACGAGATCACGCCGAGTTCTTCGAGATGGCTCGCCATGCCGACCAGAACGGCGAAGAACACGAGCGTCTGCCACGCCCCGGTGTCGTGGACGAGGTTGTTCCACGTCAGCACCTTGGTCACCAACAGGATGCCGATCCCGACGAAGGCTGTTGTAGTGGCATTGACGTTGAGTTGCGATCCGAGGCACCAGAGCACCAGCAGCAGAACGAAGGTGGCAGCCATGATCTTCTCATTGCGACTGATCGGGCCTGCCTTGCGGAGTTCCTCCCGCGCTTGCTCGGGCGCCTTCGGTGTCTTCAACATCGTGGGCGGGAAGATCTTCGACATCACCCACGGAATCGCGATAAGACTCGCAATCCCCGGAACCGAGGCTGCCAGCGCCCATTTGCCCCACGAGATGTCGATGCCGATCTTGGCCGCCGCATCGACGGCCACGGGATTACCCGCCATGGCGGTGATGAACATCGCCGAGGTGACAACGTTGACTTGCAACGAGGTGAGCAGCAGATACGCTCCGAGTTTCTTGCGAGAGTCCTCGGGCTCAGGATTGGAGTCCTCCAACTTGCTCAGCGAGACAATGATCGGATAGACGACGCCACCAGCTCGGGCGGTGTTCGACGGCGTAGCCGGAGCAAGTATCAAGTCCGTCAACGCCATTCCGTACGACAAACCGAGGCTCGACTTGCCGAGCTTGGTCACGAACATGAGCGCGACACGTTTGCCGAGTCCGGTGACCAGAAAGCCTTCGGCGATGAAGAACGACGCGACGATCAGCCAGATCGTCGTGTTGCTGAACCCGGACAGCGCTTCGCTCGGCGTCTCGGTCTGGGTGATCATGGCGATCGACAGACCGACCAGCGCCACCGAACCCGTCGGCAGGGGCTGCAAGATCAACGCCACGATGGTGCCGACGAAGATTCCGAGCATGTGCATACCCTTGGGATCCACACCGTCCGGAACAGGCATGAAATAGATGATCAAGCCGAGGATGACAGGCACAGCAGCCGGGTAGTACCGCCTGAGCACCGATTGTTTCGACGGCTCCGTCGGCGGTGTCTTTGCCGGCGGTGTCTTTGCCGGCGGTGTCGTTCCAGCGAGAGACTCGGCGCTTTCGGATTTGGCCTCGGACATGTATATCTCCTCGACTTCTCGCCCCAGGTGATCGCCCCAGATGATTGTCCCCCAAACGTCCGGTTTTCGTGCGGTCAATCGAAGTTCGAGAGAATGCCCTCCTGCGGTATCCACTGCTCTGGATTCCACAGGAGGGCTCATCCCCGGGCGCAGACTGCGGCCCTGGGGTGCGACACATCTCCCTCAAAAGGGTGCGCCTATAGATCAACAGGAGGCGCCGGCGTGCCGCAAGCTTGAATCTCGAAGAGATCCTGTTTCGGTGTTGCTTCAGCATGCCGGTCGGTGCTCGTCAGCGCACGGGTCGAATGGCCTGTTCGTCTACCTGTTTTCCGCTCAGCACCGAGTACACCGACGTTTTTCCTCGGCCTACAAACAGGTACGCCACCGGGTAATTGAGCCGTTGTCGGCAAGCGTGCCGCGCCGCCAATCTGGTCATACCTCGGAACCACGATCTGGCGACGAGCGCCCGGCCCACCTCAATCACATTTCAGCACTGACGATTTCGAGTGCCGCGATATGCCGCAAACCACTGCAGCGCCACGCCGAGCCGAGATCGCTGTCCCTTCAGACCGATCAAAGGAAAGAACCATGGGAATTCACCGGAAGAACAATCGTTCTCGCGCCAAACGATCCGTCACGACAGCCGCAGGAGCAGGCGCTCTCGCGCTTGCCTGCACCATCGTTACCACGGGCGTTGCCAGTGCGCACGATTGGTCGCAAGTTGCCATGTGCGAGAGTTCCGGAGACTGGAACATCAACACCGGCAACGGCTTCTACGGAGGGCTCCAGTTCACGCAGTCGACGTGGGACGCATACAAACCGGCAGGCGCGCCGGCCCGGGCCGACCTGGCGTCGAAATCCGATCAAGTCGCGGCTGCGGAGGCAACCCTCTCAGCTCAGGGCATCGGTGCGTGGCCGGTCTGCGGCGCCTACCTCAGCTGGGGCGGCACCACCCCTGATTCGACCACCTCGGCTCCCTCGTCGGCAGGTTCAGCGGGCGACACGGTGACAGTTTCCGCGGGCGATACGTTGTTCAACCTTGCTTCTGCGAAAGGGATTCGTTGGCAGGATGTTTGGGCCAGGAATACCTGGATCGCCGATCCCCACCTGATCTTCGCGGGTGATGTGATCCAATTCTGAAGCAAGACCGCCGAGAGGTAGACCCACGAATCGAGAACATTCGTATCGGGCCGACGACCGGTTGCGCCATCTATTGTCGGGAGTGTGACGGAATCCGACGCCCACGAAGACTCGACTGAATCAACTGAATCGACTGTGGCCGATCGCCCGAGAAAACGCCCACTGTGGCGTGAGATTCTGATCCTCGTTGTGGTCGCACTCGTGCTGAGTGTTGTCATTCAGAACTTCGTCGGACGTATTTTTCTGATCCCGTCGGAGTCCATGGAACCGACGCTTCACGGATGTACCGGCTGCACCGGAGACAAGATCCTCGTCGACCGGATCAGTTATCGATTCGGGGATCCACAACCTGGGGACGTGGTCGTGTTCAAGGGACCCGAATCCTGGAACGACGAGTATCGATCCATTCGCTCCGACAACTCGGTGATTCGCGCGCTTCAGGGACTTGGGTCCATCGTCGGATTGGTCCCACCGGACGAAAACGACCTCGTCAAGCGGGTAGTCGCGGTTGGAGGCCAAACCGTACAGTGCCTGTCCGAGGACGAGGGGCTCAGAGTGAACGGCAAACCGCTGACGGAGCCATACATCGACGATCGCATTCCCGGCAACGGCATCCCCTGCCAAGGAAAGTATTTCGGTCCGGTCACCGTTCCCGACGGGAACCTGTGGGTGATGGGCGACAACCGCGCCCATTCGAAGGATTCACGATTCCATCTCGAAGACGAACACAGTGGAACAGTGCCGATCGACAATGTGATCGGCAAGGTTCAACTGATCGTCCTTCCCTTCTCACGGTGGGGAACTGTGAGTTCGTTCGATCCGCAGTGACCAACCGAATCAGCCAGTAGGAAAGCATCTTCGGACTACACGGTCGACACAACTCCGCATTCGGACGATCATCGAGCACATCTGTTGCCGAAGGTAGGAGAACCGCATGCGTGCACGACGCATCACCGCCAATCTCAAGGTCGCCGATGTCGGAACCGCCAGGAGTTTCTACTCCGACTATCTCGGTCTGAGTACCGAAGAGTTCAACATGGGGTGGGTCGCTCGCTACACCTCACCCGACACCGGTGCGCACGTACAGCTCGTCACGCACGACGCGACGGCGGCCGAGGACTCGGTCATCTCCGTCCACGCTGACGACGTCGACGGCGCCTACGAAGAGGCCCGCAGACTCGGCTACGAAATCGTGCACCCCATTACGACCGAAGAGTGGGGTGTTCGCCGATTCCTCGTCAGGGCGCCGGACGGCAACGTCGTCAACATCGTGCAACACCGGGACTGAACGAACACCGGGACTGAGCACTTGAAAGACGTCGCTCGACGTTTTAGGTCATTTGACCTAGAGTTGAGAGCATGAAAGATTCCTTGCAGTATTCAGCCGACGGCCCGATCCTCGTGGCCGGCGGATACGGAACCGTGGGCAGCGCCCTGACCGCCCTGCTCGCCCCCGACTTCCCACTGCTCCTCACCGGGCGTACCCCCGAGCGCGGCAACGAACTGGCGCGCCGTCACGGTGCCACCGTCCGCCGCTGGGACCTCCTCGACCCGACGCCTTTCGACGCGTCGGTACGCGCGGTCGTGTCGACGGTCAACGATCCCCACGATCGTGTGCTGTCCGCTGCCGTCGAGGCCGGGATCCCCTACGTCGACATCACTCGCTGGACAACCCGCGTCGCCCGCGCCGCAACTCTGGCGGGTCAGATGTCGCCGAGCGCACCGGTGTACCTCTCGTCCGGCTGGATGGGCGGAGTCACCAACGTCGTCGCCGCAGCGTTGGCCGAGGAACTGGGCGGCGCAACCGCGATCGACGTCTCGATTCGCTACGACGTCAACGACATTGCCGGGCTCGACTCCGTCGACTTCATCGATCGTCTCGGCCAGGATTTCGAGGTGATGCAGCAAGGCAACCCGATCACCGTCAGCCCGTTGACGGATACACGCTGGATCGACTTTCCCGGATCGCGCACCAAGGTCGGAAGAATCGACACTCCGGAACAATTCACGTTTCCCATGACCCTCGGCGCCGAAACTGCCAGTACTCGAATCGGTTTCAGCTCGAATGCATCCACAACTGCCCTGCTCGCCGCCAAGAAGGTGGGCCTGTTCCGTTGGGGTCGCGGTGACCGCTTCACGCCGCTACGACGCGGACTCCTGTACTCGCCCGGCAAGGGCGGGAGCGCGCAAGTACGCATCGATGTCACCGGCCCGGACGCCGCGGCAAGCGCAACGATCGTCGATCCTCGAGGTCAAGCCCACCTCACTGCGGTGGGCGGCGCGATGGCCGTCAGACATGCTTTGGCCGACGATGCTCAGCCGGGAGTTACTTTCCCCGAGTCGCTTCCGAATCCGTGCAGCACCGTCTCCGAGTTGGAGAACTTCGGGGTGGCAGTATTGCGGGCATGACCCCTTCCAAGGGTGCCGCCCGCGCGGCAGCACTTCTCGACGCAGCAGAACAGGTCCTCACCACGCAGGGCAATGCCAACTCGGCAATGCGCGATTTCGCGGCCGCTGCCGGAGTGCGGGTGGGGCATCTGCAGCACTACTACCCCACCCGTGCAGACCTGATCCGCGCGGTGATGTCACGTGCATTGACTCGCTCACTGGATCGCCTCGCTGCCATCACAGACACGGATCAGAGCCTTTCTCGCGAGGAGTCCGAGCACTTCATCGCAGTCCTGCTCGGAGAACAGGATGACCAGGCCACCGTGCGTCTGTACGTCGAAGTGTGGGCGATTGCTGCGGCAGACGAGGAAGTGGCGGTGGTGGTTCGAGACTTCTACGCGCAGTACATCGCACACGTCGAGCGCGCTGTTGCGTGTGCACAACCGGATCTGGATGCTGCGGGCCTTGGTGCAACGGCGCAAACCATCGTGAGTCTGCTCGAGGGTTCCGCCGTTCTTCGTTCAGGCATTGCCGGTCGAAAGTCGGAGGCTTCGGACCGAAAGCTGGTGAACACGCTGCAGTACCTGATTCACGGGTCCTGACTCGGACGTATCGTAAGGCCCATGAGCGTTGCAAACGAATGGAGCCGAATCGAAGCGTGGTGCCGTACACACGCGCCGGTGACGGCTGCAGCGTTTCAACCAGGACTCGGTGACACCGTCATCGAGGAATTCGAAGCGTCGACCGGCGTCACGTGGCCCGAGGAACTTCGCGACCTGTATCGGGTGCACAACGGCAGCCTGACTCACGACGACCGAACGGGGCTCTTTCTCGGCAGCGTGCTTCCCGACAAGTTCTTCTACCCCATCGACGTCACCACCGAAGTTCGCCTCACCCTCCTCGAAACGTGGGACGAGACGATCTACGAGAATCCGGACCTCTATGCCGAGGACGAGATGGATAGACACGATCAACGCGACGCAGGCACTGCCGCAACCATGTTCATCCCCTCGTTCGTTCCCTTTGCCGGACTGGACGAGTACCACTACTTCGTGGACACACGCAGCGGTGCGCTTCATCATTGTGTGACCGAGTATGCGTCGGATGCCACCGACAACGGCGGCCCGATCTGGGCATCCATCTCGGTCATGTTGGCCGCCCACGCCACTGCGCTGGAAACAGGTTCCACGATAGGAGTGTGGAAACCCGTTGTCAGCAAGGGTGTTCTGGAATGGGAAGTCGACGCATGACGTCAGAGCGCAACCCGACCCGCCGCATCCTCGCCGACGGTCGCCAGATCTTCTACTTCGACGACGCCGGCCGTTTCCGTGCCCGCACTGCGCGAGATTCACGCGAATTGCCGGCGCTCGACCACTCTTCTCGGATGAGGTTCGACGTCCTCACCGGCGAGTGGATCACCATGGCCTCACATCGTATGACGCGGACCCACCTCCCCTCGGCCGCCGATTGCCCGCTGTGCCCGACCAACGAAACACGCACGCCCACAGAGATACCCGAATCGAACTACGACGTCGCGGTGTTCGAGAATCGGTTTCCGAGTTTTGCGTCGGCGCCCGGCGATGCCGCCCACAGTCCAGGAGACGACCCGAGCGATCGCCCAGCTGTCGGCCACTGCGAGGTGATGTGTTTCTCGAGCGATCACACGGCGTCCGTCGCCGAACTTCCGCTCGAACGCATGCGCACGATTGTCGGTGCCTGGATTTCTCGGACCGAAGAGTTGTCGGCGGATCCAGATGTGGAACAGGTGTTCTGCTTCGAGAATCGGGGCGAAGAGATCGGGGTGACACTCACCCATCCGCACGGACAGATCTACGCATACCCCTTTCTCACGCCACGCACCCGATCGATGCTGACGCAAGCGGGCAAGCACTTCGAGCGCACCGGTCGCTCACTACTCGCCGACGTTCTGGCATTCGAGCGCAAAGACGAGTCACGGTTGATCTACGACGGCGACCACTGGAGCGCCTACGTTCCGACTGCTGCACGATGGCCCATCGAGATTCACCTTGCGCCGCACCGCGACATCCCGGACCTTCCGTCACTGAACGACGAAGAGCGCGAGGAGCTTGCGGTGGTCTACCAAGATCTCCTACGCCGTGTCGACCGCTTCTATCCGGGCGTCGACCGAGTGCCGTACATCGCGGCCTGGCACCAAGCCCCGGTGCGCGTGGACCGCGCGCTGGGTCGCCTGCATCTTCAACTGTTCTCGATCTTGCGTGCACCCGGCAAACTCAAATACCTCGCCGGGTCCGAGTCCGCAATGGGCGCCTGGGTGAACGACACACTTCCCGAGGCAGTCGCGGCCCGCCTGCGGGAGTTGAAATAGTGGATCCTGTCTCGAAAGAAACTGTGCTCCAACAGTTCCACGACACCTACGGATATCCGGCAACCGGTGTCTGGGCAGCGCCCGGTCGAGTCAATCTCATCGGCGAACATACCGACTACAACAACGGGTTGTGCTTGCCCGTCGCTCTCGAGCAGCGAACACTGGTCGCCGCCGCGCTGCGCAGTGACAGGACTGTGCGCGTTCACAGTCGGCAATCCGACGAGACATATTCCGGGTCCGTCGGCGACATCGCAGCAGGATGGGCCGCCTACCCCACGGCGGTGGTGTGGTCGCTGGCGCGCGAAGGTCTTCCCCTCGAGGGAATCGATCTGGCGGTCGACTCGTCGGTACCGGTCGGGGCCGGGCTGTCGAGCTCCGCCGCCCTCACCTGCTCTGTTGCGTTGGCCGTCAACGATCTTCACGGTTCGCCGTTCAGCCGAGATCAGCTGGTGAAGATGTGCATCCGAGCGGAGAACGAGGGCGTCGGCGCACCGACCGGCGGGATGGACCAAACGATCGCCCTCTTTGCCAGACCCTCGACTGCGTTGCTGCTGGACTGCCAGGACGGATCCACCGAACCCATTCCATTCGATCTCCACAATGCCGGCTTCGAACTGATCGTCGTCGACACCCGGGTCAAACACTCACTCGCGGACGGACAGTACGGGTTGCGCCGATCCCAATGTGTCGACGCCGCAAAGGCTCTCGGCGTCGACAGTTTGCGAGAAGCAACTGCAGAACAGGCCGAATCGTTGTCAGATCCGATTCTCCGGACACGGGCGCGGCACGTCGTGGCCGAGATCACCCGAACACGGCAAGCAGCAGAACTCCTACGCAACAGCAGATTCAGTGATGTCGGAACGCTGTTCGACAAATCCCACGCGTCGTTGCGTGACGACTTCGAGGTCTCGTGCGAAGAACTCGACGTCGCCGTTGCCGCAGCACGACGCGGCGGTGCGATCGGCGCCCGGATGACCGGTGGCGGCTTCGGAGGTTCGGCCATCGCATTGGTTCCGGTAGGAAGGGGAGCGGAGGTCACTGCGTCGGTGGGCCGTGAATTTGCAGCGCGAGGCTGGCGAGCGCCCCACTTTCTCACCGCCGTCGCCGGGGGTTCGGCCACCCGGTTGTGAGCGAACGGCACTTTCAGCGCACTGACGGCGCCAAACGTACCGTTCGCTCCGGTTGGGACACCTCGAGATCCCCCTCACATAAATAGTCATCTCAGATGCGAATTATGTAGGTTCAAGTCATGCAACTGACGCAGTTCACCGATCTGGGATTGCGCGTCGTCATGCGGTTGGCCGTACTCGACGCGGACGCCTCCCCCAGTACCCGGGATGTTGCGCAGCAGCTCAACGTGTCGTACTCCCATGCCACCAAGGTGGTTACACGGCTCGGCGAGTTGGGCATCGTCACAACCAGGCGCGGCCGCGGCGGTGGACTTTCCATCACCGAACTCGGCCGCACCGCCACCATCGGCTGGCTGGCCCGACGCCTCGAAGGGCCCGGCGAGGTCGTCGACTGCGAGGGCGACAAGCCGTGCCCACTGCGCGGCGGTTGCCTCCTTCGAAGTGCGTTGCGCGACGCTCAGGAAGCGTTCTTCGTTTCGCTCGACGCGGTCACGATCGAAGACGTCATCCGTCAGCCGTCCAAAACTGTCCTGCTTCGCCTCACCACTCGGAGCGACGAAGCAGGCTGATCAACCTAATTTCGACCGAACGGAGCAGCTCATGCTTTCCCCACAGTCAACCGAGGTCATTCGCGCCACCCTTCCCGTGGTCGGCGCTGCCATCGGCGATATCACAACCCTGTTCTACCGCAAGATGTTCGACGCACATCCCGAACTCGAACGCGATCTCTTCAATCGAGGCAATCAGAAGCAGGGTGAACAGCAGAAAGCACTTGCCGGCGCCATCGCGGCATTCGCAACACTGCAGCTCGAACCCGACAGTGCCAAGGTTGATCTCATCCTTTCTCGTATCGCTCACAAGCACGCGTCGTTGGGCATCACCCCTGACCAGTATGCGATCGTCCACGAACACCTCTTCGCCGCAATCGTCGAAATACTCGGCGATGCAGTCACTCCCGAGGTCGCGGCAGCATGGGACGAGGTCTACTGGCTGATGGCCGAAACTCTCATCACGATGGAACGGGGCCTCTACCAGCTCGCCGGAGTCGAGACCGGTGACGTGTGGCGAACTGTCAGAATCAGTGAGCGCGTCCTGCAATCCGCCGACACCGTCTCACTGACACTCACCTCGCTCGACGACAGCGCACTGCCCACCTTCGCTCCCGGACAGTACCTTTCGGTCGGCGTGGTGCTTCCAGACGGCGCTCGCCAGATTCGTCAGTACAGCTTGTGTTCGGTGCCGAGCAGCGCTGACTGGCGGATCAGTGTGAAGCGAATCTCGGGAACTCCCGACGGCGAGGTGTCGAACTTCCTCTACAACAATGTATTCGAAGGACAAGAGCTCTCCGTCACCACACCGTTCGGTGATCTCACCATGCCCGACGACGACTCACCACTGCTCCTCGCGTCGGCCGGAATCGGTTGCACACCGATGATCGGCATGCTCAATCATCTTGCGGACACCGGTGCACAGCGTTCCGTCTCCGTTATTCATGCTGACCGATCCATCGCCGATCATGCTCACCGAGCAGAACTCAGCACGCTCGTCGAAAAGATTCCCGCCGCAACCTTGCACCGCTGGTACGAAGATCTCGGCACGCACGTTGCGTTCGGATCGGTTCACGAAGGACGAGCGAATCTGGAAGACATCGCAGTGGAGCCGGATACCCAGGCCTTCCTGTGCGGGCCGATGCCGTTCATGTTGGCGATGCGCGCATCGTTGCTCGAACGGGATGTGCCGGCACAGAATATCCACTACGAGGTCTTCGGACCGGACAGCTGGGCCAATACCTGAGCGGCGATTCCCTACACTCGAGACTTGCGTCAGGGGGTGTAGGGCGCATCGACTCCCAGGCGTTCGCGCTCAGTGGCCACCATGTCGCGGACGTTGGCCCGCAAGCTTGCAGCGTCGAAGACGATGCCGTCCTTGATCGTGTAGCGAACCCCGCCGACGCGAGCCATGGTGCCGTCGGGTTGACGGCGCAGGTGACCGTGACCGTAGAGAGTCTTGAGGTTGGCAAGAGGATTTTCGGCGGTGACGAGCAGGTCGGCGCGCTTCGCCGGCTCGACGATCCCGAGATCATTTCGTCCCAAAAGGGTTGCGGCGTTGGAGGTGACGCACTGGAGCACTTCGAGGGCCGTCAGTCCTGCCTCTCGCAGTAGCTCCAGTTCCTCGATGAGACCGAACCCGTACAGGTTGTAGATGAAGCCTGCGTCAGAACCGGCGGTGAGTAGACCACCACGGTGGTAGAAGTCTCGGACGAAGGTCATCCACAGGCGGTAGTTCTCTTTCCAAGCGACTTCCTCCTCGGTGCCCCAGTCGGTGAAGTACGAGCCGTGAGTCTCAGGATGCGGCTGGAAGAATTGCCAGGCTTGTGGGGCGGTGTAGTCGCGGTGGTACTCACGACCGCGGGCCCGCGCAGCGTCGCGGGAGGCGACGTAGACGACCAGAGTGGGATCCATCGCAGTTCCGAGAGCGACAAGTTCGTCGATGGTTTCATCCCAGACGCGGCTGCCTGGTTCGGCTGCTTCGTGCCAGAGCCGTCCGAGTTGTTCGAATCGATCGTGCTCGTTGTTGTAGTTGTAGGAGGCGGGGAAGCGCTGAACCCGACGGTCCGCGAACATTGATTCCGGTAGCCCGTAGCCGTGTTCGATGCTGGTGAGACCCCAGCGTGCAGTAGTCAGAGCGTTGACGCGGGCGACGTCACTGACGGCGTGGTGACACGCGGTGGCCAGGCCCAGACGCGTTGCCTCCTCGATGGCTGCCTTGAAGATTTCCGGTGGAGCGCCGAAGAACTTGATTCCGGCCGCGCCGGCATCGGCTTGCGCAGAGACCCACTCCTCGGCGTCTTTCGGGGTGCGAAACGGTTCGCCGCGCCCAGCCCCGAAGGCGGCGTAGGTGACGATGCGAGGTGCGGTGATCTCGTTGGCATCGCTGCGGGCAGCTTCGTCGAGTGTGAACGGAACGCCATTGACTATCGCGCCGGGCTCACGGACCGTGGTAATTCCGTGCCCGAGCCAGAGTTGATAGATGTAGTCGGCTCCCGGCCCCTGATGCGAGAAGCCTATGTGGGCGTGTGAGTCGATGAGACCCGGAAGGACGTAGTGACCACTGAGGTCCAGCACCTCGGCGGAGGAGTCGGTAATTCGCCCGTGCTGGGTCATGTCGGTGTTTCGGCCGGCGGAGTTGATCGAGCGGATCTGGTCCTTCTCGATTACGACGTCGGCAGGTCCGTAGGGCGGTGCTCCGGATCCGTCGATGACAGTGACGTTCTGGAGCACCAGTCGCTTGTACGGCCCGCGGCCGAGACTCCCTTCGGTTCCGGACGCGATGATCGGGGAGGACGTGTTCGACATGTGTTGCCTCTCTTGAGATATGCGGAAGAAGAACGCTGGGCGGCAGCTCCGCGTGTGTTGAAGTCTGTTGCGACCACACGCACTCCACAGCAAGAGCCCAAGGTGAACTCCGCAACCACCGAGCATCGATTTGCATTGTGTGCGAGCAGGTTCAGCCGGACGACGCGGCCGAAATCAGTTGGGTCGGACTGCGCGGACAACCAACACCCCGAGGTGCCACGACACCATCCCAATGAAGTGATTCCAAACACTAGATGCAAATCGAATGATATGCAACAATTGATGCATGATTCTTTCAGTGCTGACCTTGCAACCCACCGCAGGCCGGATCGAGGACTTGATCACGTTCTACCGAGAGGCAGGTGTCCTCGAAGCCTCGGGCGCTCTGTCGACGCAAGTCATGGTCGCCGAGGACAACCCGACCACTTTGGTTGTCACTGCACTGTGGCCCGACGATTCGGCTTACACGGTGTGGCAGAATTCGCCGGTACGCCTGGAATTCGGTCGCAGCATGGCGTCGTTCTTCGACTCCGGAGACAGCACACGCTCACACCGGTTCCACGTCGTGCACCACACCGACCGGGAATCATGACTCCACTCGGTTGGCCACTCCAACGGGAAGAGACGACGTGGCAATCGAGGAATGGCTGGCGGACAGGGACGGGCGCGATACGCTCAGCCTCGGCGGGAAGAAAGTCGTCAACGTCCTGGTTCGAGCGCCCCAATTCGCCACATACTCTTCTGCCCGCGAGGTCGCCGAACGCGCCGACGTCAATGTATCGACCGTGGTACGCACCGCACAACAACTCGGCTTCGCTGGATGGCAAGAGTTGCGTGAGGAGTTGCGTGCTGTTTACCTCGGCAAAGTCGCCGCGGGAAACGGCACCACCACCACCGAGCCGACCGAGGCCACACAGCTGTTCCGCCAGGACAGCGCGAACATCGCCGCACTCGCCACCGAGTCGAACCTAGCGGCTATCCGGGCCATCGCGGGGGCCATAAAACGATCCCGCCGGACACTCGTCATCACTTCCGGAGTCGGCGCCGCACCCGCACAAGTTCTCGGCACGCTCGGCACGATCTACGGCCACGACATCCAGCTCTCGTTCGGCCACCCGACGACCCAGGCGATCGAAGTCAACAGCCTCGGTGAGACCGACTGTCTGGTCGTCATCAACGTCTGGCGACTGACCCGGACCTTGCGCGGACTGACTCGCATGGGCCGCGAACGCGGCGCCACCGTCTGCGTCCTCACCGACCTGCGCTCATCTCGCCTGGCCGATGACGCCACACACCTGATCGTCTCTCCCATCGAGGGCATCGACGGTTCGGTCTCGGTCACCGCAATGGTGGCTGCGGTGCAGGCCGTGCTTGGCGAGCTCCGCGACGCGGACAGTAATCACGCTGCCGGCCTGGTCCAAAAGGTATGGAACGACCTTGATCTCATGGATGACCGAGACTGAGTCGAGATGTCTGACGTCAATCCCGAAGACACTCCCGAACAGAATGCAGTAGAGATTCTTTCGCGATGGTCGGGTTCGGGAGAAAGGTAGGGGTTCTGCACAGAGCCCCTACACCGGACCACTGTCTGCGAACTGGACCTTGGCGCGCGACCGCAACCCCTTGTGTACTCGTCTGGGCAACTGCCGAGAAAGCAACCAGACCGAGTAGTGGGAGACCGACATGATCACGTCAGCGTCGATGACGGGAGTCGCGCTGATCGCCCTCGCGATGGTTTTGACACCGGGCCCCAACATGATCTACCTGGTGTCCCGCAGCATCAGTCAGGGCCGACGAGCAGGATTGATCTCACTCGGCGGCGTCGCGACCGGGTTTCTGGTCTACCTCGCCGCGACGTGTGCCGGGTTGACGGCGGTTCTCTTCGCCGTACCCACGGTGTTCACCGCCGTGAAGATCGGCGGCGCCCTGTATCTCGCCTATCTCGCCTGGTCGACGCTACGACCGGGTGGCAAGTCCGCTTTCGAGGTGGGCGAAGTCGATCGCCACGGCAGCGGGCGTCTGTTCGGGATGGGGTTGACCACCAATCTGCTCAATCCCAAGATCGCTCTGATGTACGCGGCGCTGATCCCCCAGTTCGTCGATCCCTCGGCCGGCCCCGTCTGGCAGCAAGCGCTGATACTCGGCGGGGTGCAGATCCTGGTGGCAGTCACCGTCAACGCGTTGATCGTATGCAGTGCGGCAGCCGTGTCGACCTTCCTCATGGCACGTCCGGTGTGGATGCGCGCTCAGAAGTGGCTTGCGGGTGGCATTCTCGGAATCTTCGCCACCCGCATGGCGCTCGAGTAGTCTTCAGTCCTTCGGACGCTGGTCGATCAGGCGACGCGCTTTTCCGATCGAGCGTTCGAGTCCGCCGGGTTCGAGAACGTTCACCTCGACCGTGACGCCTATCTTGTTCTTCACCAGCTTCTGCAACGCGGAAGACGCTGCCGCGTGATCCGAGACCGCTGCATCGGGGCGGGCCTCGACGCGAACCGTCAGGGTGTCCATTCGGCCCGGACGGTCCAGTACACACTGGAATTGGGGCGCCAGGGCGGGGACGGTCAGGATCAGTTCTTCGATCTGCGTGGGGAACAGATTGACGCCGCGCAGGATGATCATGTCATCGGTCCTGCCGGTGACTTTCTGCATCCTTCGCATCGAGCGCGCCGTGCCGGGCAACAGTCGAGTCAGATCCCTGGTGCGGTAACGAATGATGGGCAGCGCTTCCTTGGTAAGCGAGGTGAAAACCAGCTCACCTTCCTCGCCGTCCGGCAGCACCTCACCCGTGATCGGATCGATGATCTCCGGGTAGAAGTGATCCTCCCAGATATGAAGCCCGTCTTTGGTTTCCACACATTCCATTGCCACGCCCGGGCCCATGATCTCGGAGAGTCCGTAGATGTCGACGGCATGCATGTCGAGTTGCTGCTCCAGCTCGGTCCGCATCTGTTCGGTCCACGGTTCCGCTCCGAAAACACCGACACGCAGTGAGGTTTTGGAGGGATCGATACCCTTCTTGATCATCGCATCCACGATGGTCAGCATGTACGACGGAGTCACCATGATGGCGTCGGGTTCGAAATCCTCGATCAGCTGGATCTGCCGCTCTGTCATGCCACCGGACATGGGAATGACCGTGCAGCCCAATCGCTCCGCGCCGTAGTGGGCTCCCAACCCGCCGGTGAACAGACCGTATCCGTAAGCCACGTGCACCTTGTCCGAAGATCGGACGCCGCCGGCCGAGAGGCTCCGTGCGATGAGATCAGCCCAGTTGTTCAGGTCGTTGCTCGTGTATCCCACCACCGTCGGGCGCCCGGTGGTTCCCGACGACGCGTGAATCCGCGAGACCTGATCCTGGGGCACCGCAAACATCTTGAACGGATAGTTCTCGCGCAGATCCGCTTTCGTGGTGAAGGGGAATTTCGCGAGATCGCTCAGGTCCTTCAAGTCACTCGGGTGAACGCCGGCGTCGTCGAACGCTTTGCGGTAGTGCGGAACATTTGTGTACGCGTGCATCAGGGACCACTGCATCCGCTCGAGTTGGAGCGTCG
Organism: Rhodococcus sp. NPDC055024; assembly: GCF_053608585.1. Taxonomy (NCBI): domain Bacteria; kingdom Bacillati; phylum Actinomycetota; class Actinomycetes; order Mycobacteriales; family Nocardiaceae; genus Rhodococcus; species Rhodococcus sp. NPDC055024. The sequence goes on along the minus strand of NZ_JBSGVT010000001.1, from coordinate 1,122,983 downwards.
AAATGCGGTCCCGACTGGCAAATTCGATGTCTTGCGATGTAGCAGTGACGAGTTCGGTCATGATTGTCTCCGGTGGGCTCAGTGAGGGCGCTGTGCGGGCGGTCAGGCGTCGAAATCGACTGTTATCTGTTCACCGACAGGAAAGGTCTGGCAGGTCAGCACGAAACCCGCGTCGACTTCGTAGTCTTCGAGTGCGTAGTTCCTTCGCATCTCGACGTCACCGCAGGTGACCTTGGCACGGCAGGTGCCACAGACTCCGCCCTTGCACGCGAAGGGTAGATCCGATCGGTACTGTTCCGCTGCGTCGAGAATCGACTGATCTCGCGGAAGTGTCGCGGTGGTCGATCGACCGTCGAGCGTGATGGTGACTTCGCTGCCTGGTCCGACTATTCCGGGCTCACGATGCACGGCGACCGGCGGCGCGACATCGTCGACGTAGAACAGCTCGTGATGAATGCGGTCCTTTGCAATTCCCAAGCCGGCCAGCACTTCCTGGGCGTCATCGACCATCCCGAACGGGCCACACAACCAGAAGCCGTCGACCTGGTCGCAGGGAACCAGAGAGGTGAAGATCTCACGCAACCGGTCGGCGTCGAGACGGCCCGAGAACAACTCGACCTCCCGTGGCTCGCGCGAGAGAACGTGAATGACGTCCAGACGCGCACCGTACCGGTCCTTCAGGTCGGCGATCTCTTCGGCGAACATCACCGAGCGCGTACGCCTGTTCCCGTACAGCAGGGTGACATCGGCCTCGGGGTTCGCTAAAAGTGTTGCAGCGATGGACAGCATGGGCGTGATGCCGGAACCTGCTGCGATAAGAACGTGTCGTCCTCCCAATGCGGGATCGGCGACAAAATTGCCCGAGGGGCCCTGCACGTCGATTTGATCCCCGGCCTTCACGTCGTGCACCAGCCAGGTGGAGAAGAGTCCGTCCGCTACTTCGCGGACCCCCACCCGGGGAGACGCCCCTACCGGTGCACAGATCGAGTACGAACGACGGTGCTCGACGCCGTCGATCATCCGCCGCAGTGTCACTGACTGCCCGGCGCCGAAGTCGAACTGATCGGCGATGTCGGTGGGCACGTCAAAGGTGACGGCAACTGCGTCGTCGCACAGTGATTCGACATCTGCCACCGTCAACGGGTGAAAGGGTTTGTTCCGGTTCGTCGTTGCGGTACTCATCTGTTCAGATCTCCTTCACGTGATCGAACGGCTCGAGGCAGTCGAGGCAGCGATAGAGCGCTTTGCACAGGGTCGCACCGAATTCCGAACTCAGTCTGGTGTTTGCCGAACCGCACTGGGGGCACAGGATGTCGCGCGGCTTGGCCGTCAAGGTCAAGGCGATCGGGCCGGAGGTGCGACGCGGCGCGGCCCCCGGCACCGAGTACCCGGCCGTCCGCAGTTTCGCCAGTCCCTCTTCGCTGATCCAATCCGAACTCCAGGGCGGCGACAGTTGAGTCTTGATCTGGACGCTGCCGTACCCCGCGTCGGTCAGTTTGTGCTCGATGTCGTCTCGCATCGTTGCCATGGCGGGGCACCCGGAATAGGTGGGAGTGATTGTCACACAGACGAAGTTCGCTTCGACGTCGACCGATCGGATGACGCCGAGATCGGCCAAGGTCAACAGTGGCATCTCCGGATCCATCACCGAAGCGACGATCTCCTGCGCGGAAGAGACAGTAGTGGAAGAGACGGTAGTGGCAGTCACGGTCACCACGCCCCTTCCGGATGCTCCCGAGCAACGCTCTGCATTTCGGCGAGAAGCAGCCCCAGCGCCCCGGTGTGCAGTCCGGCACGCCCGCCGCGGCCGCCGACGAAACCGGAGAAACGTGCAGGGGGCTCTTCCATTTCGGCAGCGTGCAGGACCTGGGCAAGTACGGCGTCGAACTCCGGCCGAACAGTGCGCGGATCCACTCCGACACCAACTTCGGCCAAGACGAGTTCGTCCGGTGTGGGAACAAAGAGCTCGTCCACGAAGGGGAAGATCTCGAGCAGGGCGGCGGCGGTCCGACGCTTGGATTCTGCTGTGCCGGCGCCCAACGTGACGACCCATCTTGCCGCGTAGTCGCGGTGGTAGGTCAGTTCTTTGACGCCCTTGTTCGCCACGGCCGCGAGGACCGGGTCCCGCGACGTGCGGAGCCGATCGAACAGCGCCAGCCGCCAGGTCGAGAACACGAGGAGCCGAACGACCGTGTGCGCGAAGTCGCCGTTGGCGAGCTCCACCAGTCTCACGTTGCGGAAGCCGAACTGATCACGAAAGAAGGCAAGCGCATCTTCAGCCGGCACGGGCGACGTGTCCGAGATGAACGGAACCACAGTGGAATCGGCTGCTGCTGCGCGAGCCAGCAGCAGCCTGGCCTGTCCGATCAGATCCAAGCCGACGTTGGCGAGAGCTACCTCTTCTTCGAGTTCCGGTGCCCGCGTCGACCATTCGGCGAGGCGCTGCGAACTGACGAGCGCGTCGTCGCCGAGCATGAGGCAGTAGCGCGCCAGAGCACCGAGATCGACGTCATCCGGCACCGTGGTGTCGACTCCGGCGAGGGGGTCGTCGAAGCTGGTTCCGAACGCCCACTGACCGTGGCCGTCGCCGTCGACCAGGCCGTCGTAGGCACTTTCGTGATCGTTCATCTGTTGGTCCTCGAAGTCGAAGTGGTGTCTCACATGTGGGGAACGGAGTCCGGGATGTCGTAGAAGGTCGGGTGCCGGTAGACCTTGTCCCCGCTCGGCGCGAAGAACGGATCCTTCTCCGCCGGACTCGAAGCCACGATGTTCGAGGAAGGCACGACCCAGATGCTCACGCCTTCGTTACGTCTGGTGTAAACGTCGCGCGCGTGGCGTAGGGCCATCTGATCGTCCGCCGCACGCAGTGACCCGACATGCACGTGGTTCAGTCCGCGCTTTCCCCGCAGAAACACCTCGTACAAAGGCCATTCGCCCCGTACCTGATCGTTTTCGCTCATGATGTTTCCCCAGTCGTGAGATCGTGCGCGATTCTCTCGCGCTGTGCAAAGGCGGAGGCGGCGTCACGGACCCAGGCCCCGTTGTCGTGGGCAGCTTTCCGATTGGCGATCCGCTCGACGCTAGCCGCACCGTTACCGCGGACCACGTCCATGAATTCACTCCAGTCCGGCTCACCGAAATCGTGTGCACCACGTTCGGGGTTCCAGCGCAGATCGGGATCGGGGAAGCTCACACCGAGTACCTCGGCCTGCGGTATCGACATGTCGACAAATCGCTGTCGCAGTTCGTCGTTCGTGTGTCGCTTGATGCGCCACTTCATCGACTGTTCGGTGTTCGGCGACTCGTCGTCCGGGGGTCCGAACATCATCAGAGCGGGCCACCACCATCGGTCGATGGCTTCCTGCACCATCGCGCGTTGAGCGTCCGTGCCTCGCATCATCGTCGCCAACAACTCGAATCCTTGCCGCTGATGAAACGATTCCTCCTTGCACACACGGATCATCGCGCGTGCATACGGCCCGAAGGAGCTGCGGCACAGCGGAACCTGATTGCAGATGGCGGCTCCGTCGACCAGCCAGCCGATCACTCCTACGTCGGCGTAGGTCAGTGTCGGGTAGTTGAAGATCGAGGAGTACTTCTGCTTTCCCTCGATCAGTTTGGTGGTCAGATCACCGCGATCGGCACCGAGCGTCTCGGCCGCGGAGTAGAGATACAGACCGTGCCCGGCTTCGTCCTGCACCTTCGCCATCAGGATCGCCTTGCGTCGCAGCGACGGTGCCCGGGTGAGCCAGTTTCCTTCGGGCTGCATCCCGATGATCTCGGAGTGCGCGTGCTGGGCAACCTGACGGATCAGAGTCTTGCGGTAGCCGTCGGGCATCCAGTCGCGAGGCTCGATGCGCTGGTCTGCCGCGATCGTCTCGTCGAACAAGTTCTGCAGGTCTTGTGGAGCTTCCACGTTGGTCATCGTACCTACCTTTTATTACCGAATGATCGGTTGGTAACTAGTATGCACCGAGGTGTCCCAGCACACAAGAGAATCTTTCAGCGCAATCGAATCAGCGGCCCTCGAAAACCGGCTTCTGCTTCGACAGGAACGCCGCGACAGCGCCTTGATGATCTGCCGTGGAACCCAACTCCACCTGCGCACTCGCCTCGGCCTCCAACGCCTGGGAAAGCCCGGGAGCGGCGGCCCTGATCAGTGATTTCACGTGGGCGAAGGCGGCGGTGGGTCCGTCGGCGAGTCGACGGGCAACCGAGCGAGCCTCGGCTGCAACGTCCTCGTCGGCCACCACCCGATGGACCAATCCCCACTCCAACGCACTCTGCGCGTCGAACTTGTCGCCGAGCAACATCAGGCCACTGGCGCGGCTCGGTCCGAGCGCGTGCACGAGCGCATGACTGAGCCCGGAGTCACTCGCCAAACCGATGCCGGTGAATGCAGTCGCAAAGCTCGCGTGAGCCCCGACCACCCGGATGTCACCGGCCAACGCAATTCCCAACCCGGCCCCGACGCAAGCGCCGCCGATGCCCACCACCACCGGAACGGAAAGCGTCGACAGCGCCGTGACTATCGGGTTGTAGTGCGCCTCGACCGTGTCCATCGCGTGCGCCGGATCAGCGTTCAGAGCTGCCGCGTGCTCGCCGAGATCCTGGCCGACGCAGAAGTTCTTGCCTTCGGCGAGAATCAACAAGGCTCGCACGTCCGCGTCCGCGTGGACCTGCAGCAACGCTTCGAGCAGCTGAGCCTTCATCTCGCCGTTGACGGCATTGGCGGCCTTCGGCCGGTCGAGAGTGATTGTCGCCAGACCTTGCTCGATCTCCGTTCGGATCACGTCAGTCATCGATATTCCCTTCGCAGGCGGTTCGGTTCAGTTCCACGTGTGAAAACCCTGTCCGCTCTTGCGCCCCAACTCGCCGCGAGCGACCTTCTCCCGCAGCAGTGCCGGTGGAGCAAATCGATCACCGAGCGTGCTCGCGAGGTGCTCGGCGATCGCCAGGCGAACATCCAGCCCGACAAGATCCGTCGAACGCAGCGGCCCCATCGGATGCCGGTACCCCAGTTCCATTGCCCGGTCGATCGACTCCGCGTCCGCCACACCCTCTTCGAGCATCCGAATGGCTTCGAGCCCGAGACCGACACCAAGCCGGCTGGTCGCAAAACCAGGTGAGTCGTTGACGAGAACCTCGGCTTTGCCGAGCATCGACACCCATGCCCGCACCGAGTCGACCACCTCGGGGCGGGTGTGAGGTGCCCGAACGATCTCGACCAACAGCGACGCCGGGACGGGATTGAAAAAGTGCATACCGATGAATCGCCCCGAGTCCGTCAGTGCAGCGCCGAGTTCGGCGATCGACATGGAACTGGTGTTGCTGGCGATCACGGTGTGTTCTCCCGCAACGGTTTCGGCAGCGGCGAGAACCTCGACCTTGAGGGCCGCAATTTCCGGGACCGCCTCGACGATCAGGTCGAGCGACGACGGGAAGGAGGTCACTGCGTCCACGACGTTCACGCGCGCCAGCACCGTCGCAGGGTCCTGGCCGTCGAGCTTCCCTCGCTCATGGGCTCGATCAAGGCCGGTGGACACACGCTGCACCGCCGCTTCGGCGTCTCCACTCTCCGCGATGGTGACCGACCCGCCGAGCGCGGCGAACACCTGGGCGATACCCGCACCCATGCGTCCACCGCCGATGACGCCGACGGCCTTCGGTGCAACTACGTCAGTCATGATTTCTTCTCCAGGAAGGCCGTCATGCGATCACGCTTGTCCGAACTCTCGAACAGGACGGCTTGGGCGATGTCGTCGGCAAACGGATGGGATCCGGGCGCGTCGACGATGATCTTCGTCAGCCGCAATGCCAGCGGGGACAGTCGGGAAATACGGTCGAGCAGCTTATGTGCAGCGTCGACATGACACTTCGGTTCGGTCACCTCGACAACAAGCCCCGCTCGCAGCGCCTGCTCGGCGTCGAGGTTCCTGGCACCGAGGAGCACCTGCTTCGCGATCGAGACGCCGACGAGCTTCGGCAGCCGATAGCTCGCGCCGGCGGCCGCCATTATCCCGAGATTGGGCTCGGGATTACCGAAGACCGCCGTCGACGTCGCGATGCGAATGTCGCAGGCATAGGTCAATTCGGCCCCACCGCCGAGCGCGTACCCGCTCACGGCGGCCACGGTGGGAAGCGGGAGCTTTCCGATGCGGTCGAACAGCGTGCGGTTGATACCCGCAAACGCTTCGTCTCGCCCGCGCTCACGGAGCTCGGCGATGTCGGCACCACCAGCGAAGTGGTCTCCGCGCCCGGCAAGGAGGAGCAGCTTCGGATTCTGTTCGAGGTGCCGACAAACCTGATGTAGTTCGTCGATCATTTCGGCGTTGATCGCGTTGCGTTGCGCGGGCCTGTCGAGGGTGACCACGACGCGATCCTCACGCTCGTCCACGTGCAGGGTGTTCACATTCACTCCTTCTCGCTGTCCTACATTAATAACCGAACATTCGGTAGTTTGGCAATAGTGAGATCGAGGATGATGCACAGCTTTGTCCGAACTGAGAAGATGGGGACATGACTACGGCACGCCCTACTCGACGCACCGGCCTCCCCGGACGTCCCGGCTACGACCTCGATTCACTCCTCGCCGTGGCCGTGAAGGTGTTCAACGACAAGGGCTACGACGGCGCCAGCATGGAGGTGCTCGCCAAGAAGCTCGGCATCACGAAGTCCTCGATCTACCACCATGTGTCCGGAAAGTCGGAACTCCTCGAACTTGCTCTTTCCCGTGCGCTCAACGCACTGTTTGCGGTCACGACCGAAGAGGGTGCCACCACCGGCCCCTACATCGACCGGCTCGAATACCTGGTCCGGCGCAGCGTAGAGGTGCTGGTAGCAGAGCTTCCGTACGTCACCCTGCTCCTGCGCGTCCGCGGCAACACGACGGTCGAACGGGCCGCGCTCGCCCGCCGACGCGAATTCGACAACTTCGTCGGAGGCCTCGTCGCGTCCGCCGCAGCGGAGGGCGACCTGCGTCCGGACATCGAACCCGCCCTCGCCAGCAAGCTGATGTTCGGCACCGTCAACTCACTGATCGAGTGGTACAAACCCCGAGCGGGTGAGTCCGTCTCCGACATAGCCGACGCGGTCGTCGCCGTGACTTTCGACGGACTTCGCAAGGCCTGACTTCAGGCAGTTCTGCCGAATCCTTGACAACGCGGCGTTACCGGGCGATCGTAATTACCGACCGAACGTACGGTGAGATGGAGATGTCGTGAGCAGACTGTTGGAAAGCTATGTAGCCGGTCGCTGGTACGCCGCACCGGACGCAGGTTCCGCGTTGCCGAGTGCAGTGGACGGATCCGAGGTGGCCCGGATCTCCGCCACCGGCGTCGACCTCGCCGAGATGGTTGCGTACGCACGCGACGTCGGCGGCCCCGCACTGTCAGCGATGACCTTCCACGAACGCGCCGGCGCACTCAAGGCTCTGGCTCTCACGTTGATGGCAGGGAAGGCCGAGTTCTACACACTCTCCACCGCCACCGGGGCGACGACGCGAGACTCCGGGGTGGACATCGACGGCGGGTTCGGAACATTGCTGAGCTACGCGAGCAAGGCTAGGCGCGAATTGCCCGACAGCACGGTATTTCTGGACGGCAACGTCGAAACTCTGGGCAAGGGCGGAACTTTCCTCGGGCAACACATCTATACGTCACGTCGCGGTGTCGCCGTGCAGATCAACGCCTTCAATTTCCCCGTGTGGGGGTTCCTGGAGAAACTGGCGCCGGCATTCATCGCGGGTGTGCCGTCCATCGTCAAGCCTGCCAGTTCCACGGCATATCTCACCGAACTCGTCTTCCGGCGCATCATCGAATCAGGCTTGCTCCCCGAGGGTTCCGTCCAACTGCTCTCCGGTAGCGCACGCGGACTCCTCGATCACCTCGGCGGACAGGATTCGGTGGCCTTCACCGGATCCGCCGATACCGCAGCAACACTGCGCGCTCACCCGAACGTCGTCGGCAAGGGTGTCCACTTCAATGCCGAGGCCGATTCACTCAACGCGTCCATCCTCGGCGAGGACGCCGTACCCGGAACTCCCGAATTCGATTTGTACGTCAAACAACTCGTCACCGAGATGACGGTCAAGGCGGGCCAGAAGTGCACAGCGATCCGGCGCGCACTGGTCCCGGACTCCCTGGTCGACGCCGTCGTCGACGCCGCATCCGAGCGACTGAGCAAAGTGGTCGTCGGGCACCCAGATACCGACGGTGTCACGATGGGGGCGCTCGCCAGCATCGAACAGCGCGACGAAGTCCTGAAATCCATTCGCGGCCTGACGAAGTCGGCGACCATCGTGTTCGGAGACCCGGAGAACCTCGACGTGGTCGGTGCCGACGCCCGGTCCGGAGCCTTCCTTTCACCGATCCTCCTGCGTGCCGAGGACAATGCACTCGAGGTGCACGAGGTGGAGGCATTCGGGCCTGTCAGCACCGTCATCGGTTACAACGGCATCGATCATGCGATCGAACTCGCGGCCCGCGGTGAGGGCAGCCTCGTCGCCTCGGTGGTAACTGCCGACACGGACGTCGCACGTCGACTGGTACTGGGCCTGGCAGCTTTTCACGGCCGAGTTCTCGTCTTGAACCGCGACGACGCCAAGGAATCAACCGGTCACGGCTCTCCCCTCCCAGTTCTCGTACACGGCGGGCCCGGCCGCGCCGGCGGAGGTGAGGAGTTGGGCGGCATCCGCGGAGTCTTGCACCACATGCAGCGCACCGCGGTTCAAGGCACACCCGACGTACTCACCGCGGTCGGTGAGCGCTGGTTCATCGGTTCTCAGCGCACCGTCGGATCCGAGCACCCTTTCCGAAAGAGCCTCGCCGAGTTGAAGATCGGCGACACGATTGTCGGCGGTCCGCGCCAGGTCACGCTCGCGGACATCGATCATTTTGCAGAGTTCACCGGTGACACCTTCTACGCGCACACCGATCCGGTTGCCGCAGCCGCGAATCCACTTTTCGGTGGCATCGTCGCGCACGGATACCTGGTTGTCTCGCTCGCTGCCGGCCTGTTCGTCGACCCGGCTCCCGGCCCGGTTCTCGCGAACTTCGGCGTGGACAGCCTCCGTTTCCTGACCCCGGTCAAAGCCGAAGACAGCCTGACGGTCACCCTCACAGCCAAGACCATCACACCCCGCAGCAGCGCCGACTACGGTGAAGTTCGTTGGGATGCCGTCGTGACGAACCAGGACAGCGATCCGGTCGCAACGTACGACGTCCTGACGCTGGTAGCCAAGACTCTCCCCGAAGGGAATTGAAAGCACATGACCTATCGCGTAGCAGTGTGTTACGGACGCCCCACCGATCCGGAGGCTTTCGAGAAGTACTACAACGACATCCACATCCCACTCGTCCGCGAGGTACCAGGGTTGTCGGACTTCACCTTCAGCACATGCTCGTCCATGGATGGCTCCGATCCCGTCTTCTACGCCGTCGCCAACCTGGTCTTCCCCGACCTCGAGACCATGCAGAGCGGTCTGAAGTCACCGGAAATGCGCGCTGCCGGAAAGGACGTCGCGAACTTTGCCACCGGCACGGTCGACATGTACGTCCAGGAAGTTGTCTCGGTCCTCTAGACCCCTGCAGTTCTCCGATCCCACAGGAGTTGTCTCGTGAGCACAGGAAGCATCACCGCCAGAGAGATGTTCGACGCGGACCAGGCGTCTCGGGCGCTCGGTATCGAGATTGCCGAACTGGCACCAGGTAGCGCAACCGTGACCGTAACTGTGGGTGAGACCATGGTGAACGGTCACGGAATCACACATGGCGGCTATGTTTTCCTGCTCGCGGACACCGCGTTCGCGCTCGCCTGCAACGGCTACGAGGATTCAGCCGTTGCAGCGCGCGCGGACATTCGATTTCTCCGTCCAACACGTCTGGGCGACACGTTGACCGCCGTCGCGTCCGAGAAGGCACGAGGGGGCCGAAGCGGGATCTACGACGTGACGGTTCGCAGTGGCGACACCGTCGTGGCCGAGTTCCGCGGCGACAGTCGAACCATCTCCCGGTAATTTTCAGCCCACGACGTTTCAACCCACGACGTTTCAACCCACGACGGGAAGCTCCAAGGGGCCTGACCCGTCGGCGAAGATCGTCACCGGCATGCCTTGCAGTCCTCCACGGAAACTGATGTCGCCACCGGTGATTGCCAGACGAACGGAATGCCCCGGCTCGAATCTGTGCACTATCGCCGGCATCGTCACCGGTACGGGCTGCGACGGATCACTGATGCGAACAGGTGCGATGAGCCCGTTGATCAGCGACGACGTCCCGTCCGGTGCCACGTCGTAGAGCTTCGCGAACACCACCGGCTGTCCGGGCGCCGCAACACGCAGCGTCACAGTGGGGGCGCCCACCACGTCCATCGCCTCGGCCATCGGCGCAGTGGTCCAGAGCGCCTCGGTTCCCGGAATCTGTGCACTCGGAATGTTTCCGGCCGGATTGATATTGAGCGGCTCGACGCCTGTCGGGAGCCCACCCGGTGCAGTGACAATCGTCTTCGAACCAGGTACCGCCGGCGCGCCGTCCGGCAGCAGTCCCCCGTCAGCGGACAGATGGAAGGAGCGGGCGGTCCCGACGTCGACGGTGTCGGACGTCGCGTAGGCCGGCGCCGCGTTCCCCTCGTAGTCGATCCAGTTACGGAAGTATGCGAATTCCGGTCCGGTCTCCGTGTTCTCGTCCTTGAGGTAGTGATCGAACCAGTCCATGAAGCGACCGGTTTCGTACTGGGCGTCTTCGTCGGGTGCGGAGAAGCTGAATTCGCCTGGCGCAGAAGCCAAGTGACTGTGTCCCCACGAATGCCAGATCATCTTGGCGTCCACGCCACGGGCTTTCAATGCGTCGTAGGTCGCGGTTGCCTCGTTCAGATCGAACAGGGTGTCTTGTTGTCCCTGTGCAAGCAGTACCGGGATATTGATCCGGTCGACAAACGACGATACCGACGACGCTCGGAGCTCACTTACTACTTGGGGTCCGATGTCACCAGTCACCACTGCCTCGGCGATCGCGTTGCACATGTACGGCACGTAGTTCGGGCAGCCGGGAAGTCGTGCGGGGTCGGCGATGTAACCGTCCACACCGGGGTTTGCAATACCGGCACCGAAGAGAAGCGACGCAAAGAGCACCTTCGCGGCTCCCGGTTCGGCCGTTGATACACCGGAGATGATCCCGGTGCTGTTGGGTGCCAAGGAATAGGAGAGGTCGTTCCAGGTGATCATGGGGATGATCGTGTCGATACGGGGATCGACGCTCGCGGCGGCGAATTGAATGCCACCGCCGTAAGAGCCACCTGTCATGCCGACCCGCGGGTCGTTCGTCGACGGTGCACCGTTGTGATCGACGGCGTCCTGCACCACCGCGGTGAGCGCCGGATAGGGCTGCGTCAGAGCCTGATCCGTGTAGGCAATCCCCTCTTGGCCGCCGAGGAAGCTGACCAACTGCGAAGCGGCGACGCCGTCGTATGCGGGAGAGTCGAGTGTGATCTTGCAACTCGAGCCGCCGAAGCCCAATCCCGAATACGTCAGTCCGACATACCCGTTCTCGGCGAAGTTCTGCAGAGCGGGAATCTGATCCTTGTACGAACCGCCGAACCCGTTGGTGGTCAGGATCCCGGGAGCCGGGTTGTCCGCATCGACGCCGTCGGGAACAAAAAGTTCACCGACGACAGTGCACGGCGTCGAGAGTTCAGGCCCGACATCGACCGAGAAGTACAGTAGCTGTGACGAATACGAGCCGTTCGGTGAATCCGCGAGCGCCGGCGGCGAAAAGCCGAGGGCGCAAACCACGAGCGTGACGACACTGATCGCTATTCTCCGGCGCACCTGAAAACCGTACACCCGGACCTGTTCTCCGCCAGCCTGATCGGGTACGTGCCGCCGAAGTTTCCGCGGCAATAGTCACGCCATGCCGGGTCGACGTCTACTTGACCGTCAAGGTGCCATGCATGCTCGGATGATAGGTGCAGTGGAACGTGTACGTCCCGGGCTCGTTCGGCACCGTGATGGTTTCTGTCTCGCCAGCTTCGATGTCCTCGTTGAACAGCCCCGCGGTATCGGAAGTAACCGAGTGCTCGACGGTGTCGTTGTTCTGAATGGTCAGTACCTGTCCAGGCATCACCGACTCCGGCGTCGAGTATTCGAAACCGCTGATCACGATTCCCATCGACGACGCTCCCGGCGTCGACATACCCAGGGGCATGCTCGGCATCGACATGCTGGTCGGCTTGCTCGTCATCGTCATGCTGGTCATCGCCATGCCATTGTGATCTGCCGAATCGTTGTCCGACGAATCGCTGTTGTCACTGCACGCGGTCAGTGCGAACACCGCCAGGATCAGCGCTGCGAGCACCGCGAGAATCCGCTTCATTGCTTCGCCTCCTGCTCGTTCCCCCGCAGTCTGCTGATTACCCGCCGCCTAGAGGGCCAAACAGCTCCGATGTGGTGCCTGCGACGCTGATAGTGCACGATTTCTGCACCACCTCCGCTCGCGGACCGAAACTGAAGGACACAGCACAGATGGCCAAGATCAAAACGTCGAAGGCAGCCAAGACGAAGGCGCCGGTAGCGTCAAAAGCACCCGCGGCGAAGGCTCCCGCAGTCCTCTGGAAGGACCTGCCGGACGAGCACGACTACCCGGCGGCCCGCGATTACCTCCAGTTGGGCGCGACACCGGTCCAGGTCCAAGCTCTCGTGTACGCCCTCAAGACGGCGACGCTGGTCTCGAAGAAGGCCAAAGACATCCTGCGGGCTGCTGGGCTCCCTCTGCTTCCGGTCGACAACCCACACGTGGCTGCCGACCTGAAGAAGATCCGCAAGGGGATCGCGCTGTCGCCGATCCTGCTGGTGCAGGGAGACTTCCGCGCCGGAGTACCGGCGCAGATCGCCGACGGCTACCACCGTGTCTGTGCGAGTTACCACGTGGACGAGAACACCGCCATCCCCGCGAAGATCGCACCCTCGACAGTTAACTCGTAGGTCGTCGATGACCTTCGGCATCCTTGCCCTCGTCGCCCTGGCCGGCATTCTCGGCCCACTGCTCGGCGCCCGCGTCAGCTGGCATGTCCCCGTGGTGGTCGGCGAACTCGCCGCCGGTGTCATCTTCGGTGTCACCGGTTTCGGGCTGCTCGACTCCTCCGACCGGACGTTCACATTCCTGGCCGATATCGGGTTCGCGCTTACGATGATGGTGGCCGGCTCGCACGTCCCGGTCCGCGATCCGGCAGTTCGGGCGGCAATAGGCAAGGGTGCCGCTCGCTCGGTCGTCGTCGGGCTCCTGTCGGTTGTTGCCGGCTACGGTGCGGCGACGGTATTCGGCACCGGTCACGCCGCGCTGTACGCGGTCCTGATCGCGTCGTCGTCCGCAGCGTTGATTCTCCCCATCGTCGATTCGCTGGCGCTCGGAGGAACGTCGGTCCTGCAGATGACGGCCCAGGTCGCGATCGCGGACACCGTCTGCGTTGTCGCGCTGCCGTTGGTGATCGATCCCGACAATGCCCCTCGCGCTGGCCTCGGCGCACTGGCTGTGGCGGCGTGTGCGGTTGCCTTGTTCTTCGTACTGCGAGCTTTTCATCGTTCCGGCCATTGGCGAAAGCTTCACAAGTTCTCCGAGAAACGAAAGTTTGCACTCGAACTTCGGATCAATCTCGTGATCCTCTTCTCCCTGGCGGCGCTGGCGTCAAGCACCCACGTGTCGATCATGCTCGCGGGCTTCGCCTTCGGGCTCGTTCTTGCCGCGATCGGTGAACCCCGCCGCCTCGCCAAACAGCTTTTCGCGATCACCGACGGCTTCTTCGCTCCCCTCTTCTTCGTCTGGCTGGGAGCGGCGATCAATCTGCGCGACCTCGTGACCCATCCGTCCGCCATCTGGCTCGGATTGGCCTTGGGCGGCGCAACTCTCGTAGTTCACGCAGTGATACGAATCCTCGGCCTACCTCTCCCCTTGGGAGTGCTGTCCGCCGCACAACTGGGGGTGCCCGTTGCCGCAGTAACGGTGGGCACCCAATTGGGGGTGATGGGCGACGGTGAACCCGCTGCCATCCTCCTCGCCGCCATGATCACGATCGGTGCAGCAACGCTGGCGGGTGCTGCCGCGTCGAAAGCTGGTCTCACGAAGCCTGCTTGACCGCGGCCCTCTCCACTGTCAGCAAGCTTTCCTCCGAATGTTCGGCGTGATATGCCGCGCCGCCGCCGCGGACACCGAAGAGTCGCTTGCTCCAGATCAGCCACACGACGGCAGCGATGTTCACCAGCAGCAACCCGGCCCTCAACCACGTGATCTTCTCGGTCAATTCGTAGATTTCGAGGGGCAGGAACAAACTGGTCGCCACCACCGCGAAGTATTCGCCCCAGCGTTTGACCATCCACAGGCCGACTGCCTCGATCACTTGAAGGCCGGCGTAGACCAACAGCCCGACTGCGATCCAGGTGAGCGTCGTCGCCGACAACGAAAACGCCTGCTCGATGTGATGGACCAGTTTGGAATCGTCGATGTTCCAACCTAATTGGCGGGCGAGTGGCCTGATCAACGGTAATTCGTTCTCGAAGGCGTCCTCGACGCGTCCCTTCGACGATCTCAGTTTGAAAACACCGATCGCCAGAAGAACCAAACCCAGAGCGCGGAACATTCTCTCGGTGGCGAGAAGTCGCATGATCAATCTGTCGCGAAGCAGCCGTCCCCGCGGAACCTCGGGGGCGGCGTCCGCCGGTCCCGATGCTCGGGGCGCTCCCGGGACGAAGTTGCCGCAACGTAGGCACCGCCACGCCTGACCCACCGCAGTATCCACATGTAGTCGACCCCGCAGTTCCGGTTCGTCCGGAGCGTAGGTCTCGTGACCGTGCCAACTGCACGAGCGCAATGCGAAGTCCACGGGTGAACTCTATGCCGCATATGCCCGGTAGCGTGGATACCCGCTGACCGTGCACTTCGAACGACGAGGATTCCGATGACTACCACCAAGATCGAAACCCGGCATGGCGTCATGGCCGTCGACGACAGTGCCACCGACGGTTTCCCGGTTGTCTTCATCCACGGAAACTCGGCCAGTCGCTCCATCTTCCGCAACCAGGTCGACGCCGACTGGGCCGGCGGCTACCG
Source organism: Rhodococcus sp. NPDC055024 (assembly GCF_053608585.1). Lineage (NCBI taxonomy): Bacteria > Bacillati > Actinomycetota > Actinomycetes > Mycobacteriales > Nocardiaceae > Rhodococcus > Rhodococcus sp. NPDC055024. Next base: position 1,107,888 of record NZ_JBSGVT010000001.1, on the reverse strand, counting down.
GATGATCACCCTCGACCTACTCGGTCACGGTGATTCCGAAGACGCGAGCGATCCCGAAGCCGCGTACACACAGAACGGCTACGCCGACGCCATCGTCGATGTTCTGACCGAACTCGGCGTCGAACGGGCCGTGGTTGTCGGTTGGTCGCTCGGCGGACACATCGCCCTCGAGTTGATCGCGAAGTTCCCCGGGCTCGCTGGAATCGTCATCACCGGTACGCCGCCGGCCAATCCCGAGACGCTCGGCGACGCCTTCAATGCCGGCGACGGATTGTCCATCGGCGGCACCGAGGTCATCACCGAACGGGAAGCCGAACTCTACGCTCGGATGACCGCAGTTCCCTTCGAACAGGCGGCCCTCGACGCCGCGATACGCACGGACGGTCGCGCTCGCAAGATCATGTTCGACGCGTTCGGAGCTGGCCGCGAATCGGATCAGAAGGCTCTGGTTGCAACGGCGTCTGTGCCACTTGCGGTGATCGACGGCGCCAGAGACCCGTTCGTGAACACGTCGCATGTCGCGTCGTTGACCTTCGCGAATCTCTGGGAGGGCACGTATCACCTCATCCCGGGAGTCGGGCATGCGGCGTTCTGGGAAGCCCCCGATGTGTACAACCCGCTGTTGCAAAGGTTCCTCGGCAGTTTCGCGCGTTAGCCGAAACTGCCGAAATTCGGCTACCTGTCCCGGTCGGAATGGTCTAATACCTCGCCGCTTACGGTGTGAAAAAGTCTCATACGCGAAAAGTCGGATCGTTCGTGACTGTCTTGGACAACGTGCACAGCAGTTCGGACGACGCTTGAAACAGGCATCGAGTGAACTCTCTGCTCAATCGGTTGCACCTTCTCCCCGAAAAATCTTCAGACGGTAAAACCGATCGAGCAGAAATTTTCTCTTTGTCCGAATTCAGGGCAAAATAGACAGCATGCCGAGCACTGTCATCGCCTCCGAAGGGCACAGTTCTTGGCAAACGCTCCAGGAATGGTTCAACGAACCACACGACTACGAGTGGATAAAACACCAGAGATCCGGCCGAGCAATCATTCCGATCTTCCGAACCTTGCTCGGAATGATGACGATCATCTTCGGGCTTTCCGCTTTCTACAAATTGATCGGACCGGATACACCGCCGACCACACCCGGCAAAGCACTTTCGGTTTTCATGATTTGCACATGTGTGGCGATCGCGGCGTGCTGGTTCACTCAACCGTTTCCAGGTCGCCGCGGCCTGCTCTCATTCGGGATATTCGCAGATCTCGGGATCGCAGCGGCGGTACTTCTGGTGCCGGATCGCGCGTCCGGGACGTTCGGATGCATCGTCTTTGCGGTCACCGGAACCTTTGCGACGCTTTTTGTCAGCGCACGATGGCTTGTCGCCCACGTCGTCTGGTCGACGACTGTCACCACTGCTGTATTCGTTCTTGCATACCTACAAGACGAAGTCGATGTCACGACGCTTCTCGCTCGCGGCACCGTTCTTTTCGGAGCTGTCACACTTGTTCCCATTTTTGCGCATCTGACCTGGCGCACTCTGTACCGCGATGCCCAGTATTCGGATCGTGATCCTCTTACCGGACTGTTCAACCGCCGGGGGCTGGAGGGGGCAGTCGGTGACCTCTTCGAGAGCGCCCGAGATGATTCTTCGTCTCTCGCTTTCATCGTCGTCGATATCGACAAATTCAAGGCGGTGAATGATCTTCACGGTCACGCCGAAGGCGATCATGTCATTAGAAGAACCGCGAACCGATTGAGCACACATCTCGGAGAACGCGGCGTTATCGCTCGAACGGGCGGAGAAGAATATCTGGCTGTCATCGTCGGGGATCCCGAATCTACGACCCTGTTGGTCGAAGGGATAAACGCGGCGCTCTCGGATCACTCCGACGACATCCCCACCACGGTGAGCGTCGGAGCGGTGATCATGGCCGCCGAATCGAAGGCGTGGAGCGGCGGCGCTTCCGCAATCCTGGCCGCGACAAATGTCGCGGATTCGATGATGTACCAAGCCAAAGCGGCAGGCGGCAATACCATCCGCTCGGCTCAGATCTGATTCACAGCCACGTCAACGGATGCACGCTCCGACCGGATTCGGTGTCGGTTGCCGCCAGATACACATCGACGCGCTCAGCCCTCAGCGCCTTGCTGATGTGATAGCCCTGGACCAGGTCGCAGCCGACCCACTGAACGCGGCGGAACTGCTCGATGGTCTCGACTCCCTCGGCCAACGACTTCATGCCAAGCGCTGCAGCCAACTCGACGATGGATTTCACCACGGACATCTTCGGATCGTCCGAGTCCGTGACAAGCATGCGATCGATCTTGAGAACGTCGATCGGAAGTCTCTGGAGCGTGGCGAAAGACGAATAGCCGGTGCCGAAATCGTCGAGTGCGACGGTGACACCGAGTTCACGCAACTTGTAGAGATCCCGGATTGCCCGATCGTCCACAACACCTGTCTCGGTGATTTCGAGTTGCAGCAGATGCGGAGGCAAACCCGAATCCGTCAGAGCCTTCTTCACCATCGCGCCGAACTCTCGCGACACCAACTGCACAGGTGAAACATTGACCGAGACGCCGATTCCGCTCGGCCACCCCGCAGCAGCGGCGGTCGCCATCGCCATTGCCTGCGCGCCGAGGGGGATGATCATTCCGGTTTCCTCTGCCACCGAGATGAACTGACTGGGCCCGATGAGGCCGCGACTGGGATGGTTCCACCGAAGAAGAGCCTCGAAAGCGACGACTTCACCGGTCTGAGTGTCGACCTGGGGTTGGTAGTGGAGATCGAACTGGCCTTCCTCGATCCCTCTGTCCAGCTCGTGCAGCGCTGTCGCGCGCGCTGATGCCCGCGCTCGCAGTAACGGCGAGAACTTGCCTACTCGATTCCGTCCCGTCGACTTTGCTTCGTACAGAGCCAGATCCGCCAGCATCACCATTCCGTCTGCGTCGGTGGAATCCTCGGGTGCGCTGGAGTAACCGATCGTGGCCCGCACCTCGATTCGATTGCCTTCGACGAAGAAGGGCTCATGGAGCACTGCCAGGTACCGATCGAAAATGACACCGGGATCGTCGCCGGCCGAGGTACAGACGATGAGCCCGAATTCGTCGCCACCCATCCGCGAGCACATGTCCGAACCGATGACGTCGCGCAGGCGTTTGGTGACTTCGAGAAGTAAGTGGTCCCCGATCGGATGGCCGAGGGTGTCGTTCACCGACTTGAAGTTGTCGAGGTCGAGAATCCCGACCAGGACCTGCTTCTCCGGCACCCGCGATTTGATGGCTTCCTCGAGCGCCACACCAAAGGCACGACGGTTGGGCAACCCCGTAAGCGAGTCGGTGGCGGCAAGACGAAGGATCTCCTGCTCGTGGACATACCTTTCCGTGATGTCGGAACCGACACCGCGCCAGCCCAGAATCACCCCGGATTCGAGGACGCGGGGATTGCCGGAGAGTGACCACCAGCGTCGCTTACCGTCGACATGCACTGGAACGACGGTGTCCCGGAAAGGAGCACTCGATTCAAGTTTGTCGATCATCTGGGCCGCGGCCGCACGTCCTTCCGGACTCGACGCGATCTGGAGTCTGGTGAGGAGCTGTCCGAAGGTGAGTTGCTGCAACTCGTCCACCGTCATACCTGCGACCTCGGCAAGACGTGCCGAGGTGTGGGAGAACCTGCCGTTGGTGTCGCACTCCCAGAGCCAGTCGCGGGAACCGCCCTCGAAACCGTCGAGCAACAACGCCACAGTCTGACGCTCGGATTCGGCTTGAAATTCTGCGAGACAACGTCGCTGGAACGAGGCCGACAGATAGACCGCCCCCACAGTGAGCGCGAACATGTAGATGCACAACTGAATCGCCAGTACGCGAAAGTGGGATTCGGCGTGGACAATGAGAACAGTGAATACGCCGAGGCCGTGAATGTAGATCCACGTCAGGCTCACCGATCTCAGACTGGAGAACGTCACGGTCCCGGCGCCCATGATTCCCGCCATTGTCGCGATCAGAACCAAGTCGCGGAAGACGTCCATGTCGTGAAAAAGCAGGGCAAAAAGTGTGACGTCGAGGCTCGCGATCACGATCACTTCGACGAGCAGACCCACGTAGTCGTAGCGCGGTGTGTGTTTCGACGGTCGCCAGCGAAGGGGTATCCATACTCGAATCGAATTCGCGAGGACAAGAAAGATGAGCGCGCCACCCACCCACCTGAGCGTCTGGCGTCCGGGCGGAACGGTATACGCCAGAATCACGACCAAACTCGCCATGTACGCGAGATTGGCGAACGGTGCGACGGCTGCAGCTTCGTCGATCTGGCGGCGAAACAGGCTGTTACAGTCGGCCGGCGAAGCAGGATCTTGCCTACCCAATCGAGTCAGACGGTTCATCAGCGAGGCATCCTGACATCTGCGCAGGCGCCATCAGCGGGCGTCGAATCCGCTCGCCTGGCCATCCGAACCTCCCCTGGCTCCCCACCGAACCCTTATCCGGTGAAACGTCAGTGTTTCAGACTCGCTGCTTGTTTCCTTCACAACGGTAGCCATCTGACGAATCGATTGTGCGCAGATCACTATATCCAGAGGTCGCTCAATCGATCTTCCAGGTCGGTAAACGATTGCTGATCCTTAGCTCGACGCGCGCTTGTCGCCGACCGCGACGCGGGGGATACGAGAGGTCGGGAACAACGCTGCGATCGCGAGCAGCGCTGCCACGGCAAAGGCGACACGCAAAGCGTCCAGCCTGGCGTCTTCATTCACATCCACGATCGCGTCCGCCGTGGATTCGGTGACCCCGGCGTCACTGAGAGCTGATCGAAGTTGCGTCGTCGACAAGAAGGGCACGCCCGAGGCCAGGTCGGTGCTCGCTTGCTGCTGCACCGAGGCCGGAACTGCCGGGTTGTCTTCGATCCCGGCAATCGCAGATGTCGTGAGAGTGGCAATGAGAACAGATCCGATCAGCGCGGTTCCCAACGAGGCACCCAGGTTCGTGGCAGTGTTCTGCAGCCCGCCGACCTCGGTACTGCGGTCGTCCGGGACAGCCGACACGGTGACCGCTCCGAGCTGCGAGGACAGGCAGCCCAAGCCGAAACCCATGAAAAGCATGGGGATCATCACGACCGCCGCGTTGGCTCCGGGGTTCATGCCCGCCACGAGCATCAAGATGCCGAAGATCATGACCGACAATCCGACTCGGACCACGCGCCGCGGGTTCGCGGTAGGCCGCAGCTTCGGAATACCGATCGCAGCCAACACGAGCGCCGCCGACAACGGCAGGATGCGAATCCCCGTCTCGAGGGCGCTGAGTTCCAGAACTACAGACAAGAACAACGGGACCGCAAAAAACACGCCCGCCTGCACCAGGAACTGTGCGAAGAACATGGAAAGTCCGCCACCGAGCTCGCGGTTTCGCAGCATCGCCGGATCAAGCAGCGGCTCCTTCCCCGCGGCGGCCAAACGCCCCTCCCAGCGCAGGAATCCGTACACCACAAGAAGCCCGGCAATCAGCAGCCACACCACCGGGGAAAGCCCCACCAGCTGTGGCCCGTCGGGTTTCGCCTGGACCCAACCCCACTCGCTCGAACGCAGAACAGCGAAGACGATCATGCCAAGGCCTACCACCGACAGGACCGAACCGAAGTAGTCGAGGCGCGACTTCGACGGCGGGACGTCGACTATCTGCCTGAGCACCAGCAAGATCAGGACAACGATCACTACTTCACCGACGAACACGTAACGCCATGACGCAAATGTCGTCGCTGCGCCGCCGATCAGCGGGCCGACGGCCACAGCAATCGCGCCGGCCGCGGCTACCAGGCCGTAGGCCGCCGGACGCTTCTCCGCAGGGAAATTGGTGGCGACCAGCGCGACGATCGCGGGCATGATGAGCGCCGCACCGACGCCTTCGAGGAACGACCATCCGATCAGCAGGACCGTGAGATTGGGAGCAAGCGCCGTTGTCAGAGAACCTGCGCCGTAGATGACCAAGCCGAGCGCAAAGGCTCGGCGACGACCCATCATCGACCCGACCTTGCTGCCCGTGATCATCAGAGTCGCCATGACCAGGGTGTACAGCGTGATCGCGGTTTGAATGCCGGTGATGCTCGTGCCGACATCCTCGGCGACGGTTGCCATCGAAACATTCATGACCGAGCTGTCCAAGGTCATCAGGAATTGGCTGGATGCCAACACCGTGAGGACCAGTCCCGAAACCGCCTGCGTAGTCGAACCAGCAACCTGTCCGTCACCCATCGTGCGGGTGTACCCGGTGCTCAGGACTCCGAAGCAGACTGTCAGCGCTGTTCGAGAGTGAGCTGATCCGCCCAGGCCGACACGTCCCCGCGTTCCAGAGACACCGCCAGCAGTTCCGGAAACTTGTCCGGCGTGCACGCAAAAGCGGGAATGCCGAGGGCGCTCAGCGCAGCCGCATTGTCGTGATCGAACGACGGGGCCCCGTCGTCCGAGAGCGCCAGTAGAACCACGACTTGAACGCCGGAATTCTTCATGGCGGCCATGCGGCGCAACATCTCGTTGCGGATACCGCCCTCGTAGAGGTCGGAGATGAGGACGAACATCGACTCGGCGGGACGCGAAATCAAGGACTGGCTGTACGCGATCGCGCGGTTGATATCTGTGCCCCCACCGAGTTGGGTCCCGAACAGGACGTCGACCGGATCGGACAGTTTGTCGGTCAGATCAACGACGGCGGTGTCGAAAACGACAAGCGAAGTCTTCAGCGCCTGCATCGACGCCAACACCGCGCCGAACACTGATGCGTAGACGACACTGGACGCCATCGAACCTGATTGATCGATCGCGAGAACCACGTCGCGCTGCACGGATTTCGACTTTCGGCCGTATCCGACAAGCCGCTCCGGGACGACCGTTCGATACTCCGGAAGGTAGTGCGACAGATTTGCTCGGATGGTTCGGTCCCAATCTATGTCGCGCAGCTTCGGATTCGAAGTTCTGGCCGTGCGATTGAGTGCGCCGGTAACTGCAGCCTTCGTTGTCTGTGCGATTCGCTCCTCGACTTCGCGAACCACCTTGCCGACGACCATCCGAGCAGTTGCCTTGCTGGCCTCCGGCATGACCTGATTGAGGCTCAGAAGCGTCCCGACCAGATGCACATCGGGTTCAACTGCGTCGAGCAGTTCCGGTTCGAGAAGCAATTGCGCCAAACCCAGCCGATCTATCGCATCCTTCTGCATCACCTGCACCACCGTGCTGGGAAAGTACGTCCGGATGTCGCCGAGCCATCTGGCGACGGACGGCGCCGAAGCCCCCAATCCGGCTGAGCGGCGTCGACCCTTGCTGGGGCCGGACGAGTCGTAGAGCGCTGCAAGAGCTGCGTCCATTCGACGCTCGCCCGGTTGACCGAGCCCACCCGTCGACTCTTCGGCGGACTCCCCCAGCATCAATCTCCAGCGTCGAAGGCGCTGATCGTCGTCGCTCATGCGCCCACCCCCAAGATGTCCGCAACGACCGCCATTGCCGCCCTGCCGCGTCGAGCATCGATCTCCACACTCGTTTCGACCCGTCGGCCGCCTCTGACCGCCTGACCGATCGCCCGACGTTCCCCCGCTTCGAAGGCGCCGAACGTGCGTCGAAGCAACGGAAGCGTGTCGATGAAATCCTGCTCACGAAGTTGACGAACCCACGTGTCGATCAGCGTGAGCAACGCTCGATCGTGAACGAGCACAAGCCCTCCTCCGCCGAGAAATCCGTCGACCCACCCAGCCTTGGCGGTGGGCACGCTTCCCACCGAAAGGGCTCGAGACAAACGCTGAGCTGCAGCGGTTTCCGTGATGGAACCGCTGTCGCGCAGTAACCGCACGATCCGGCCGACGAGAAGTCCGTTGACGTCGTCACGGTCGATCACCCCGGCCATCGCCTGCAACCACCGTGCACTCGCATCACTGTCGTCACGGACCATGACTGCCGAGTGCACCTTGTCGAGGTGATCGCGAAACTCCTCGGCGCTGGGATCGTCCAACCCGGTGACGGCGACTGCGAGGCCGGTACAGATGCGAATCAACAAACTGTCGGCGACGTTGATCAACGCCGCCACGTCGGTTCCGCGCACGTCGCCGTACCGCAGTGTTCGGGTCAGCGTGGGCAGCGCGGCCATCAGATGTGATACGTCATGATCTAGCGCTGCAACCGTTTTCACGCTTTCCAGCACTGCGGACAGAGCTTCGGGAAGGTTTGCCAGCAGCGAGTTCTCCAGCAGTTCGACGAGTGAAGCAAGAGCGATTTCCGGTTCGTGAATCTTCGAGACGACCCGCGACACTGCCGCTTCGGCCACCGTCGTACCCCACAGCGACGCCTCGATCACCGACACCGAGAATTCGGGTTTCCATTGCAGTGCCCAGGATTCTCGGAAAGTTCCGGTGGAACGGATCTCACTGTCGGCCGGAGTCCCCCAATCGATCTCGAGAATTGTCAGTCGGTGCAGGAACTGGGAACGCTCGACGTCGATGTCGCGTCGCAAGTCCAGATCCAGATTCTTAGCCCCTGCTTGTTGTTTGAGTCGCAAAGTCTTCGAGCGTGCGCGCAGGTCCGCTTCAAGTGGGACTGTCGGCGTCTCCTCGGGCACCGCGCCCAGCGCTTCGCCCACAACGAGTCTTCGCGTGATCAGATCCAGGAGAACATCGTTGCCCTCGCACATCACCGCCCTCGTGGCCTCGGTAACTTCCGACAGTCCCGCCAAGGGGCGAGAACGCAGTGCAGCCAATGTATCTGCCAGCCGGACAGCCTCGATGACATGAGCACTCGAGATCGGGAGGTCCTCGTCTCTGAGCACCCGGGCAACTTTGGTGAGCCACCGGGTGATCGTCTTGTCGTTCGCGGTGAACAGATGGTGATACCAACCCGGCGACGTGATTCCAGCGCCATAACCCGATGCCGACGCAAGGCGTGAATGTGTCCAGGGAACCCAGGTCAGCGAGGTCTTGACCTTGGACATTCCTTTGAGAATGCGGGCATCGGGGGCCGCAGGACCCAAGGCACCGACCAACGCCGGCGCATGCCAGGCGCCGCAGACGACGGCAACCCTCTCGGCGCCTTCTTTCAACGTCTTTCGCAACACTTGGCGCATGTACGCTTCGCGATGCGCTGTCTCCTCGTCGATAGGCACTGTCTCACGCAGTGCCTCCATCGCGTCGGTGATCGCATCGAAAGAGTCTGCACCCGAGCTCGATTCGATCACCGAATCCCACCAGCGTTCGGTATCGTCGAAACCCGCGGCCGCGGCCAGTTCCGCCAGAGGATCACCGTCACGTGTAGTACGTATCCCCTGATCCGCCAACACGTTGAACGCGGGTAAGTCGCAGAAACGTGCCTGCACACCGTTGTTCGCAGCCCACTGCAGGGCCTGCCACTCGGGTGAAAACACCGCAAACGGCCAGAAGGCCGCTTTCGAGGGCTCACCGGTGGCATACGCGAGCAACGCAATCGGCGGTTCCATCGACTCGGATGCAGCCAGCATCACCAACGGGTCTGCATCCGAAGGTCCTTCGATCAGAACGACATCGGGTGAAAACTCTTCCAGACCTTGCCGAACGGAACGGGCAGATCCCGGGCCGTGGTGACGGATACCGAAAACCCTGACACGCAGGTCCGGAATGGCGATGGTCACCCGGTGACCTCGCGGCATGCCCGGTAGAAGTCGGACCACTCTCCGCGCTCACGCACTACGGCCTCGAGGTACTCGTTCCACACGACCTTGTCTGCGACCGGATCCTTGATCACCGAACCCAGGATTCCGGCAGCGACGTCGGACGCCCGCAATACCCCGTCCCCGAAATGCGCGGACAGCGCCAAACCATTGGTGACCACCGAGATAGCCTCCGCCGTCGAGAGGGTTCCCGACGGGGACTTCAGCTTGGTGCGGCCGTCGGTGGTCGTGCCTGATCGTAGTTCCCGGAACACTGTGACGACCCGGCGAATTTCCTCGGCCGCTGCGGGGGTGCTCGGCAATTCCAATGCTGCGCCCAGCTGTTCGACTCGGCGAGCCACGATAGCCACCTCGTCCTCCTCACTGGCCGGCAACGGCAGGACAACGGTATTGAACCGTCGACGCAATGCCGACGACAGATCGTTGACACCACGATCACGATCGTTGGCGGTTGCGATCAGATTGAAGCCCTTGGCTGCCTGCACCTCGATGCCCAGCTCCGGCACCGGCAACGTCTTCTCGGAGAGAATGGTGATGAGCGCGTCCTGCACGTCAGCCGGAATACGCGTCAACTCTTCGACGCGAGCGATCTTCCCGGTTTCCATCGCGGTCATCACCGGAGAAGGCACCAACGCACCTGCCGTCGGTCCTTCCGCGAGCAGGCGGGCGTAATTCCAGCCGTAGCGAATAGCTTCCTCGGGAGTGCCGGACGTACCTTGAACCAGGAGCGTCGACGCACCGGAGATTGCCGCCGAAAGATGTTCGGAGACCCAGGTCTTGGCTGTTCCCGGCACACCCAGAAGCAGTAGAGCCCGATCGGTGGCAAGAGTTGCGACGGCCACTTCCATCAACCGCCGGGGACCGACATACTTCGGCGAAATGACCGTTCCGTCATCGAGAGTGCCGCCCAACAGATACGTCACCACAGCCCACGGCGACAAGTTCCACGACGGCGGGCGGGGGCGGGTGTCCTGCGCGGCAAGCGCCTCGAGTTCGAGCGCGTACTCCTGCTCTGCGTGAGGCCGCATCAGCTTTGCCGGTTCCGCGGCGGGCGCGGTTACGCTGTCAGTCACTTGAGCTCCTCGAGCAGAGTTTTACGGTGGGTGATGGCACTGGCCGTTCTGGCGAAGGTTTGCCGCCAGTCCGGGTCACGAGCACGCTCCGCCGCGCGGTCCAGCAAAGTTACAGCGCTGTAGGGAAATCGAGTCTCGGCGAGGCGCAGCGATGCCACGTACTTGTAGCGCGAGAATTCGCCGGCCTTGGCGCCCCCATCGGCGCGTCGGGCCGCAACTCGTTCCCACTGAGCCACGACTGCCCGGGTGATGTCCTCGGGCCATGAACCTTTCAGAGCGTCGTAGATCGCTGCCCGGCCCGGATGCAGAACATTGGCGTCGTCGTTTCCGGATCTCAACAAATCCGCCAGCGCCTCAGCGGGCACCAACGGGAGAAGTCGACGATCGGTGGCTACGCCTCGCGTGCGAAAGAGTTCCAGGGCCCATTCCACATTGTTCTGCGCCACTGCAGCATTGGACCAAGCGTCGTGAAGGATTGGTTCCCAACCTTCGTCGACGCTCATCCCCAAGACCTTGTCGGATCCACCGATCATGGTGTCCCACAGCGACAAAGGCGCAGAACTGATCGCTTGACGGACGTACTCGGCGCGATAGTCGGTGTGCGGATTCGGCCGGTCTTCGATGCCGTCTCGTCTGGCCGCCGCATCGACTTCCTCAGGCGGCACGATGACAAGCGTGGACCGAAGGAGTTTCCGTTCCACCCGCACCCATTTCTGAACCCGAGCAACCATTCTGTCCCCGAAATCCGATTCGGGTAGTCGCCCGAGTACCTCCACTGCTGCGCGTCGCACGTCCTTGCGACGGTCATCGAGGGCTTCCTCCAACAATGGTTGATCGTCCGCGCTCAATCCGTTTGCCAACGCCGAAACGAACGCAGCCTTCTGTTCTCCACGCTCGGCGCCCCAGGACTTTCGGAGTTCGGCCAGCGCCAGCGCGGGATCTGTTCGACGAGTATCTATCAACCACTGCGTGCGCTGGGACGAACTTCCGTGACGCCACACGTCCCGGTTTGCATCTCTGGTTCGGACGAGCTTGCTCCACTCGGGGTTTTGCGCAGCAAGCCAGCGACCCCGTTCGCCGACCAGCTGCAGAATACTCTCGCGGTGAGTTTCGCGCGCCCGAGCGAAGGAAAGCAGTTCGGCAACAAGATGATCAGGCGCACGGTAGTTGTGCGCCAACGCTACGTCAAACCATTCGTCGAGCAAGGTCGCCTTGGCAGCGAGCATCGACAGCAGATGTGCGGATGACGATTCCGGCAGGGTGAATCGCACATCGTCTGGAGCAGGCGTTGGCACCGTGGCCGTGGTGCACCCCGCACCGCCACGGCGGTACGCCCGCTCCAGCGCGACTGCTGCGAGAAGCAACTCGGCAGGATCTCCGTCGAGTTCGTGCGCGTAGGCACGCACGTCGGCCGGAAGGTCCTCGAATATTGTTGCTGTTCTGGCCGTCCCGAGAAGCGCAGCCGAGATCAATGTACTCACAGCACGATCACCTGCCCTCCAGTGAAAACCGAAATCGGAGTAAGAGCCTGCGCATTCCACGTTCCACAGACCGTGACCGGGTAGCCACCGGAAATGCCGAGCAATTTCCACAGTAGGTCCGAATCGCCCTCTGCCCGAAGCGCTGTGCCCGATTCGTCGACCAGGAACCAGGCACCGTCGACGAACGAGGGGATCACCGAACTGATCACTGCCGGCCACGACCGCAACCATGGATCTGCCGCAATCGCATCGGTAAACTGCTGCAACGCAGCGTCGATGTTTCCGGATGGCATGGTCGTGAAGGGTTCCGGTTCGCCATGCGTTGCCCCCAACCGGGCGCGCAAAGCCGACGCACCGGGATAGAAATGAACATCGGCTTCCACCAGAAACCCGACTGGCGGCGTTTCGGTGGAAAAGTTGGGTGAGCCATGAGAGAAGTCGAGCAGCATGGCCCAACGTCTCGAACTCCTGCCGAGCATCCACACTGTTCGGGTGAACAGGCGCTTCTCCTCGGTGATCCCGGAACCGAGAACCATCCAGTTCTCGTGCACCGGAGTCGATTCCATCACAGTGTCGGTGGAGACGGGATAGCCGACGTGCGCTTTCACTGAATGGGCAAGGTCTTCCGGCAGCTCGGGTAGTTTCTGATGCGCAGCGACCAGCAGGCGCAACCGAGCCAACTCGTCGAGGACTTTCTCGGGCCAGTTTTCGTTAGACGCAACGGTTCCCGCCAATGCTCGGAGCGTGCCTGCAATACCGGGCGCCTGAGCATCCACCATTCGAGCGGCGACTGCGTCGAGGTCCGCCCAGGACGTGTCCATCGCCGCCAGACCACTCCGGATCTGATCGGTGATCCACAGGTCCAATTCGACGAGACCGCTCGCAACGCGGTCGGCGCGCTTCTGCACTCTCTCCGGGTCGGGAGTCTTTTTTGATGCCTCGTTGGTAGTGGTCTCGGCGCTGATGGTCTCGGCGCTGGTCTCCGCCTTCTCCTCGCGGCGCAACAGCCACTCGGCAGCGAAGTCGGCCGGCTCGTCCGCCGACGGCACCCGCCCTTCCGACCATTCCACCAGCAGCCCCAGGGCATGTTTGCACGGAAACTTCCGACTGGGGCACGAGCACTTGTATGCAGGGCCACGCAGGTCAACCACTGCTTGATACGGCTTCGAGCCGCTGCCCTGACACAGCCCCCAGAGCGCAAGACCCTTGTTGCCGGTGCGGCTCCACGAACCAACCAACTTGCGCGCAGCAGCCAGCGATGCGGCGTCGGGAGCTACCGATGCCACCTGCCCAGCTGTCCACGGCGAAGTCACTCGACCACAGTATGACAACCCGCTGACATCGCAGAGTCAGGCCAATCCTTTAGTGAAGTAACCCTTGACTCGAACAGACGTTCGAGTATGATTTGAGATGGGGATCGGGGGATTCAATGAGTATCGACACATCATCAGACGTGGTTTCTGGTTCTGCGGCGGGGTTACGCGGACGCCTGTGGCAGTTGTCTGCTGCGGAGTTGCGTGAGGCTGCGGTGTCGGCGAGTGCGGAGATTCTGCGCTTGGAAGCCGTTCGGGTGGCTGTAGTCGACGAACTCTCGATGCGCCCGGACGATCAAGTGATCGCCAGCCGCGGAGTCGGGTCATGGTTGGCGGCAAACACGATGCTGCAGGTTCGGGACGGGAAGAAGATCGCCGCCCTGGGCGCCGCGCTACGGCCGTTTCCCGCAGTGGCAGCGCAATTCGATATCGGGGACTGCTCGTTCGATCACGCCGTCTTGATCGTGGCGTTCTGCGAATCCCCACCGAAAGGCATGCCGGAGGAGGCGCTCCCTCGCTGCATCGATTTGTTGCTCGCTGCAGCGTCGGGAGTGGAGGCGACGACGACGAAGGTGCGGCACGTCATCGCAACCTTGGAGCGGGTGTTCGAATCCGATGAGATTCCACCCGCCGAAGACGTCGACCGCAATGAACTCCGCATCGCCTCGACGCTCAATGGCCGGGTGGTGGTGCGCGGGGATTTCGACGCCCTCACCGGCGAAATGCTGCTCTCGGCCCTGTCGAATCTGACGATGCCGACCCCGGCGCCGGACGGAACTCCCGACGCTCGGTCGGCGGCGAAGCGGACGGCGGACGGGTTCACCGAACTGATCCGCCGCTACCTCGACTGTGCAAAAACCGGAACCGACGGCGGGCAACGCCCGCATGTGAACGTGCACATCAACGCTCGCGATCTCGCTGAGCACCGCGACTGCGCCGCTGCGCCTTCTGATGGTGAAGAGTCCCCGTCGGATCTTGACGTCGGGCACATGCCATGGCTCGGGCCACTCTCGGTGTCGCAGACCAGACTCCTCGGGTGCGACTGCTTCCTCTCGACCGTCCTACTCGACGCTCACGGTGCACCGTTGGACGCGAAACCCGGAAAACGGTTGGTCAACGCCGAACAGCGCGTCGCGCTGATTGCCCGCGACAAAGGCTGCGCCTTCCCCGGCTGCACATGCGTACCGGCGTGGACCGACGCACACCATATTCAGCACTGGGCCAACGGCGGTCCGACGATCGTGAACAACCTTGTCCTGCTGTGCCGTTCGCATCACCGTCTGATGCACCGCAAAACGGGGTTCGTCGGAAAATGGGAAATCCGGATCGGCGTCGACAACAAACCGTGGTTCATCCCACCGCCCTCGATCGACCCTGGGCAGCAGCCCAGGCCGGCGAACACCACCTTCAAAACCTGAGAACAGCTTCTCAGGCACAACAGAACACTGCCAGGCTCCGCATCGGACATCAACACCCGATACGGAGCCCACCGGCGGTGCTCAATGCAGATCACTGATTTTACGAATCACTCCGGCGGTGTGTCGGCCACGCTTCCATCGCCACGGTTCCCTCGGGATCCACAGCTCTCATGATGCGTCGTCCGATGCTGGACATCTGACGAATCTGCGCTTTTGTCAACGGATCGAGAACGTAAGTGCGCACAGCTTCCACATGCCCTGGTGCAGTCGCAACCACCTTGTCCCAGCCTTCATCCGTAAGGATCGCAAGGGTGAATCGACCGTCACTCGGATCGGGCATCCGTCGCACCCAGTTCTGCTTCTCCAAACGTCCGACCACTTGAGACAGTCGAGGGAGGGAGCCTTCGGCAACGGCCGCAAGCGTGCTCATCCGCATTCGTCGGCCGACTGCTTCAGATAGTGCCGCGAGCACTTGATACTCGAAGTGGCTCATGCCGGCATCGCGCTGCAACTGTCCGTCGAGTACGACAGGAAGTCGCATCATTGTTCCTGCGAGCGCCATCCAAGCTTGCCACTCCTCGTCGTCGAGCCAACGCGGCTCCTGCTCGGTACCCATATCGCCGAGTGTAGCGGCGAAGCAGGGCGAGACCCCTCCCGGATGACTTGCATCTTGAAGTCATATCCTTTAGTTTCAACTTCAACCATTAAGTCAATCGAAGGGCGTGACCAGCAATGAACACCATCTTGTGGATACTCGCAGGAGTCCTCGCACTCGTCTTCCTCATGGCAGGACTGATGAAGATCGCTCAGCCGAAGGCCAAGCTGGCGGAATCCGGAATGGGCTGGGTTGAGAACTACAGTGCCGGCGCCGTCAAAGCCATCGGCGGAGTGGAAATTCTCGCCGCGATCGGACTGATCCTCCCTGCGTTACTCGACATCGCACCGGTATTGGTGCCACTCGCAGCACTCGGCCTGGTACTGGTGATGCTCGGCGCTGTCGTTGTCCACGGAAAACGCAAGGAAACTCCGATGATCGGGGTCAACATCGTGTTGTTGGTGCTCGCAGCGGTGGTTGCCTGGGGGCGATTCGGCCCCTACTCGCTCAGCGCCTGATCCGTCATCCCCATTGGCGCCACGCTCAGCGAACCGGTCGTAGCACCGATCTGCCCAACAACTCACAAACCTGCAAGGCCAGAGCGAGATCCAACTTGTCGCGGCCGGCAGCGACCGGATCGCCGAGAGCCTTGTTAATGCGATACTTCACCGTATTACGGTGCAAGTTCATGTAATTGGCAGTGTGGAGATGACTCTCCCCGTGGGCGAAGTACACGCTCAATGTCGTCCGCAAGGACGCAGCAGAAGGCGTGTCTTCCGCCAGCGGACCGAGCACCTCCCACACCCACGACTTCGTCGAATCGATGTTCTCCGATAGAAGAGACACCACCGCTACACCTCGGTCCCCGAAACTCACCACAGGTCGTTGTGGCGTATCTGGCACGGTAGCAACGGAATAGGCGGCAGTGGCCTGTTCGTGGGACCGCTTGAATCCTTCGACCCCTGTCCCTGGCAGTCCGATTGCCACCCTCGCTCCGCCGTCCAACGGCACCGCAGCCCCGAGAACTTCCGGATCCGGCGCAGGCACCCGGCGACCGAAGGGCAGCCACGCCCACACGGTTCGTCGATCGATGGCGGTGATGATCGGCGGCTTGTCCGCTCCCGCCGCTGCACCGAGGTCACGTACGAGTCGGTCCAGAGTGTTGATGCCCATGACGTCCGCATCCCACGTCGACCAGACCACCAGGGCGACGTGGTTCTGACCAAGGCGGTATCCGGTCTCCGCTTCGAAAGCAGCGGTATCTGCGTTGGTGCCGGACAAGAGGGCATGGATCGCGGCCGAATGGAGGTTTCCCTGCGCTGCCATCCATCGACTACGTTCCCGCTCGTACGCATCGAAGACGTAGAGCGTGATCCAGTCGATATAGCTGTAGACCACATCCGAAGTGTGTTTCAGGACAGCCAAAGTGAGTCGTGCCGGAATGTCCAGTGTGCTGATCTCGTCGTGACAGATCCGCATCAGATCGCCTTGCCCCATATGGTAGGCGCGAACGAGAGAGTTGGACGGAACGTCCCGCTGCGCCAGCCGCAGAGCGTATTCCACCGCGGCAGTAGTGGGTTGGAGATGATCGATCGGAATATCGTTGGCCAAGACGTGGATGATCGTCGTGATATTTCCCTGCACGCTCGCTTCGAGCATTTCGAGCAAATTGGCATCTGCGTCCAACTGGTCGATTTCGTGAGCCATCATGAAAGCCATCTCACGCGCGATATCGGCGCTGCGCGCGTCGAGCCGTCGCGCCAATTCGGCAACCACGGCAAGCACTTCCGGCTCCGCGGCTGCAGGCACCCGAGCGAGGCGCCGCATTGCACCGGCGCCTCGCTCCTTGTGCGATGGGCTACTCACAGAACTTCCGCGCCCTTCCGCCGCAGGTACTTCAGTGCCGATTCGGCCGCGTTGTACCCACACATTCCGTGCGCTCCGGCGCCCGGCGGGGTCGAGGCCGAGCACAGGTAGGTGCCCGCGATCCCTGTGCTGTACGGATCGACTGCGATACGCGGACGCAAGACAACTTGCAGCTCGGTGTTGGCACCTCCGATGATGTCGCCGCCCACCTGATTCGGATTATCCTGCGCCAGATCAGAGGTACTACGACTCGATGTCGCGACGATCTGATCCCGGAACCCCGGAGCGAACCTCTCGATCTGACGAGTTATCGCCTCCGTAGCATCGCCGGCGTAGCCGTGAGGCACATGGGCATACGCGTACAACGGATGAATGTTCCCGGCAGAGCGGGTGGGGTCAGCCAGGTATTGCTGACCGAGAAGCACAAACGGCCGGTCCGGCATACGGCCTGAATTCGTGTCACGCTCAGCTGCCACGATTTCCTCGAAACCACCTGCCAGATGGACTGTTCCGGCCCGAGCGCAATCCGGATTGGTCCACGGCACGTGGCCTTCGATGGCAAAATCAACCTTGAAGGCCCCGGGAGCCTGCTTGAACTTTCGATAGGCCTTCGCCACTCGGGTGGGAAGACGATCGCCCAGGATTTCGAGCGCACCACCCGGATTGACGTCCAGCAGAACAACATCGGCGTCAGGAATCTCGGAGGCAGTGCGTATCCGAACGCCGGTGTCGACCTTGCCACCGTGATCGAGGAGCATCGCTGCCATCGCGTCGGTGATCGAACGCGAACCTCCCTCGGCGACCGGCCACCCGTAGCGGTGACCAGCAGCCGTGATCATCAACCCCACCGCCGACGTCGCCGGACGGGTGAGTGGATAGAACGCGTGCGCGGCGACCCCGCCGAACAATGCTCTGCCCTTCTCCGTCTTCCACAGTTTCGCGGTCACGGTTGCCGGAAGCAGTGCTCGCGGGCCGAAAGCCGCTAGCCGCAGCGGATGGCGCGGAACGTTGACGATCGGGCGCATCAGATCGGACGCCAGAGCGTCGAATCCCGTCGACAAGTCACCGAACATCCGTTGCCATCGCTGCCCGTCCGCACCCAACCCCGCCGCGGTCTGCTCCAGCGAGCGGTACAGAACACCCGCGTCGCCGTTGTCGAGCGGATGCGCACAGTCCACGTCTGCCCATCTCCAGATCAGCCCGTATCGCTCGAGGTCCAGTTTCGACAGGTACGGCGATCCGATGCCCATCGGGTGAAACGCCGAGCAGTGGTCGTGAATCAATCCGGGTACGTCGATCGGACCGGAGCGGGTGCCTCCGCCGATCTGGTCGGCGGCCTCGAGGACCTGCACGTCCACACCGCTACGTGCAAGGTGTACCGCGGCAGCGAGCCCATTGGGCCCGCTGCCGACGACTACGGCCTTTGTCACTTACTCACCTCTTGCTCGCTACCGCTGACCCTCGTACGCATCTTCGGTTCGGAGACAACCTGCGGATCTGTTGCCGCGCGGTCGGCCCGTACGTCCAGTGTCCACTGAACGTCGAACGGAATGGGCCCGTTCGGCAACCACGGTTGTTCGGCAACGGCGTCGGCGACCTTGAACGTACCCCGTTCGATGACGCCGAGAGCCGCATCGATCACCTGGTACTCCTGCGTTCCCTTGTGGATGGGCTGCGATTCGATCCAGGTCACCAGGAACTCACCGGGCGCGAAGTTGCAGCGACGCTGAATCGCGGCGATCAGTTTCGCGTCGTGCAAGTGGCCGTCACCGAAGTTGAAGGCGACGATGGAGTTGCACATGAACTCGGCTTCCCGCAGCGAGTACGTGTTGATGTCGTCGCCGAGGTGCCTGATCATCAGAGAGAACAGCGCACGCCCCTGGCTGTGCATGGAACGCCAGCCCAACAGCTGATGCAGAACGACGTCGGACACGTCCTCGGGGTACATCGTCATCAACTGATTGCGGGTATCTGGCGACGGACGCTTGATGAACTGGTCGATCTTGGCTTCGGCGCCCGGCGCGAATGCCCACGTCGCCGATGCCCAGTTGCCGGCGTACTGACGCATCGACGGCAGGAACGACACCAGATCGGGTCGAAGGTTTCCGAGAATCGGGAAGAAGGCAAGGGCTGCAACAATTCCCGCAGTAATCCACGGTGAGGACATGGCGCCGAGTCCGTATCCGTCCCACGCCGGGAATCCCAGGAACAGAAAGACCGAGGCGTAAGCGAACAGAAGATTCCATTCGAGTGGGACGGCAAGCGGGAAGGTCGACGCGATGAACAGGTGGAATCCGACCATGAGGATCACGGCAAGGATCGTGAGGGTCTTGTTCGTCGAGAACAGCAGGATCAACGGGGTGACGATTTCGACCATCGTTCCGGCCACGTGAGCGACGCCGCCGCCCAGGTGCGAAGGCCGCAGATCCTCCGGGAAGTTCCGGTAGTGCGCACGCTTGATCTTCTTCGACGGGATCCACGGCGTGTTGCTGAGCATCGGGGGGACCACCAGCGAAAAGTGGCGACCGAACTTCGAGACACCGGCACCGATCCACACCATGACGATCAGCAGTTTGAGCGCCAGGATCATGTCGACGAAGGGCAGGAACGTGAAGAAGAAGATTGCCGGCAGGTACTGCTCGCTACGTGCCGCGATGAAGGGCACCTTGTCACGCAACCCGAGAATAACCATGAGTACCAGGAAGGAGTACAAGACCGTTGGGCGTACCAGCCCGGCACTGTCAGCGAAGGCCGAATCGATTCCGGCAGTGTGCACACCCGGAAGCACCGCCGCAACAAGAAGATTCGTAACTGCGGCAACGTAGATGACAACGTCGAACATGGAGCGGGTGTCACCCGAGGTGAGCGGCACCTTGCCCGGCCACGGTGGCAGGCGAATGGTGCCGGGGCGGATCCAGTACAGAACTCCACCGGTCATCGGCTTGAAGTGGCCGGCGAGCGGGCCCCAGGATCCTGCCAGGCCCAGCATCTCGAGCATCATCGTCCAGATGATGAGTTTCTGGTAAACGATCGGCTGGTTCCACCACGATCCGATGTCGAACCACGAGAGGCCGGAAGTCAAAGTGGCAACGGCTGTTCCAGCTGCCAGGTAGAGGAACAACAATTTCATGATGTAGACGGTGTGGACCATCTTCGGCGTACCGAAGCCGTAATCCACCCAGTGCGTGGACATGTCACGCAGACGCTCGAGAAACGGCTTGTCCATGAACGTTGCCGGATCGACGGGAGGGAAGTTTCCTTCTTTGAATCCCATGATGTGCTCCTGAAATACGGAATGTGGGCATGACGGATCGACTCGACGTACGTCGTCGAGTTGTGCTGGTACTACTGGGAAGGGACTAGTGAGCGGGAGTTGCGCTCAATGCTCGTCTCATTCCAGGTTTGTCGATCTTGCCCACCGGGTTTCGGGGAAGCGTATCGACGACGTAGATCGCCACTGGCACCTTCACTCGGGTGAGCAAGGCCGTGACATGTTCGAGCAGTTCGCCTTCGGTGACGGGTGCATCGGGGTAAGCGACGACATAGGCAACTGGCACCTCTCCGTAGACCTGGTGTGGAGCCCCGATAACGGCGGCTTCGAGCACGGAAGGATGTGTGGCGAGAGAGTTTTCGATCTCCTTGGGGTAGATGTTCTCGCCCCCGCGGATGATCATGTCCTTGATGCGGTCCACCAGCGTCAGGTAGCCGTCCTCGTCGAGGACCCCGACGTCACCGGTGTGCAACCAACCGTCCTTGACGGTCTTCGCGGTCTCTTCCGGCTTGCCCAGGTACCCGCGCATCACGTTGTCGCCCTTGATGACTACCTCTCCGGCGGTACCGACGGGCGCAAAGGTTCCGCCCTCGGCGAGAATCGCAATCTGCTGGCCGGGCAGCGCCGGTCCGACCGTGCCGAGTTTGCGCACCCCCTCGACGGGATTGCAGGCCGACGCACAGCTCCCCTCGGTGAGTCCGTAACCTTCCACGATCACGAAACCGAAACGCTGCTCAGCGCGTTCGAGGAGTTCCTTGCTGATCGGCGCCGCACCGCACACGGCGAACCTCAAGGACGACGTGTCGATCGAGGAGTCTTCCGGCTGTGAGGTCAGCATCGCGTAGATTGCAGGCACCGCCGAGAAATACGTGGGACGAAGCCGCGCAACGTCGTCGAAGAATCTCGACACCGAGAACTTCCCGGTGACACTCACCTGTCCGCCGACGAGCAAGGGCGTCAAAACGCTGACGCAGATCGCGTTGACATGGAACAGTGGCAAGATCAGCAGGCAGTGATCTGCGCCGGTGACACCGATGTTCTTGCCCATCGACGAAGCCATGAACTGCAGGTTGGCATGCGAGAGCATCACTCCCTTGGGTCGTCCGGTGGAACCGCTGGTGTAGATGAGCAACGCCAGATCGTCTGCTGCAACATCGATTCCGGGCCGGGGATCCGTCGGCGGCACTGTCGCAAGATCGTCGACAACTAGCACCGCACGGCCACCCGAGGGCGCGTCGGCAGTGGCGGTGATGACCAACTCGGCACCGGAGTCCGCGATCTGGTAATCCGCTTCGTTCGCAGTGAACATCGGGTTGATGGGTGTAGCCGCAGCACCGACGCGCCAAGCGGCCATGATCGCGATCAGCAACTCGACGCGATTGGGCAGCATGATCGCGACCACGTCACCGAGTCCGATTCCGAGTCCGGCCAGTTGCGCAGCAACGGCTTCCGTGCGATCTGCGAACTCCTCATACGTGAGTTCGACGTGGTCGTCCCGCAGGCACGGCTTCTTCCCGTACTTCTCTGCAAGATCCCAAGCCAGATATCCGATGTCCGCCACGAGAGTCAGCACCTTTCATTCGTGTGTGACTCAAAACACTATCGGTGTCCCGTGGTCGAAGAAACGGTCCCAGGAGATCAACTTGTCCAGGTTCTTTGTTCCCGGAGCACAATGCCGCATGTGCAGCACACGTCAGATCAAGGGTTGATGCAACACCTCGTGAGCCCGTCGCGTCACCACCTCGGAGATCCGGCGTAAGACGGGCGACGACATTTTCCACTGCTGCCAATACAGCGGAACGTCGTCCACGAAGTCCGGATCGAATCCGATCAGCGCCCCGGAGCGCTCGTCGTCGCCACGCTGCAGGTCCGGTATCAACCCCCAGCCGTATCCGCGTCTGACCGCGTCCGCAAAATCTGCCGACGAAGGAACAAGATGGCGGGGCGGATCGACGGGATGGCCGACTTTTCGATCGAGATACCGATCCTGCAGGAGATCCTTCCGATTGAACACCACCAGCGGTGCGGCGGAAAGAGATTCTGCCGTAACACCATCCGCAAACCAACGACGACAGAACTCCGCGCTCGCCATCGGCCGATACCGCATTACGCCGAGCCGACTGGAAGAACACCCTTGAATCGGCGACGCGACCGACGTGACAGCGGCCATGACCGAACCGTCGCGCAACAGTTCGGTGGTGTGGTCTTGATCGTCGAGATGGAAGTCGAAACTGACCTCGTGCGTAAACTCCGCGAGAGCACCCAGAACCCAGGTGGACAGCGAATCGGCGTTGACCGCGACAGAGACCCGGGCGAATGTTCCCGAACCGTTTTCAAGGCCGAGTTCTCGCACGGTATCGCGCGAAAGGGCATCTATCTGACGGGCAAGACGCAGAACTTCCCGTCCGGAATCGGTAACCCTGATGGGCTTGGTGCGCTGCACCAGGATCCGGCCTACCGAGGTCTCGAGAGCTTTGATCCGTTGGCTGACCGCCGACGGCGTGATGTGCAACTTCCGCGCCGCCGCGTCAAAGGTTCCCTCGTCGACCGCAGCGTGCAATGCCCTCAGTTGCTCAAAGTCCAACATAATCTGAAGCTACTCTGATGCGTCTTAAGAATCATTAGCTGGACTGATTACAATCTGCGGGGCAGGCTCGACACCATGCTCAGCACCACCGACCCAGCGTCGGCCCTCGTCGGTTTCGGAGTCGGACTCTCTCTGATCGTCGCAATCGGCGCGCAGAATGCATTCGTTCTTCGCCAAGGCCTGACGCGCTCGCACGTACTCCCGATCGTCGCAGTCTGCGCCGTCTCAGACGCAGTTCTGATCCTTGCAGGCATCAGCGGAATCGGTGCCCTCCTCGAACACGCACCGTCACTGATCACTGCCGTTCGCATCGCCGGTGCCCTTTTCCTGCTCAGCTATGCACTCTTCGCCGCCAAACGAGCACTTCGACCGCAGACGTTGGCACCGGATCAACATGGCAACGGGTCGAGGCTTACCGCCGTCACGATGGCATTGGCACTCACCTGGCTGAATCCGCATGTCTATCTCGACACCGTTGTGCTGATGGGTTCAATTGCCAACGGTCGCGGCGAGATCGGACGGTGGTGGTTTGCAGTCGGCGCCGTCACCGCAAGTGCAGTCTGGTTCAGCGCCCTCGGTTACGGCGCGCGTCTGCTGACACCACTTTTTGCAAAACCCAGCGCCTGGCGGGTTCTCGACGCTCTGATCGCCGTGATGATGACAATTCTCGGAATCAGCCTGCTCACCGAATTATGACTCGGCGGTACAAGCACTTTCCGGAATCGGGATGGGTTACCGTCCAAGGTGAGGAAGGCTCAATTCACCTGTCGAGAGTTGTGACCATCAGGTAGGGCTGATCACGATGACCGAGGATGTCGACTCCGAACCGCGTGGCTCCAACCGCGGACTGGGTTTGCTGTGTCTACTCGCTACGGCCGCCGGCGTCGTGGTCGGATTTGTCGGCGGCGCGTTCCGATGGTGTCTGATCAGGGCCGATGAACTTCGTCAGACGATCGTGAATTGGGCGCATCACGTTCCGTACGTCGGGTGGCTCGTGCCGGTCGTCCTGGTTGCGCTGTGCACCGTCCTTGCTGTTCTGATCGTCAGACGAGTACCCCTCGCACAGGGAAGCGGTATCCAGCACGTTGAGGCAGTGTCCCGCGGTGAAGCGAAGCCGCCGGGAATCAATCTCGTGCCCGCCAGATTCATCGGCGGCCTCTTGGCGATCGGCTCGGGTCTGGTCCTCGGCCGCGAAGGCCCCACCGTCCACATGGGCGCGGCAATCGGAGCGGAAACGGGACGACGGGCCCACCTTTCCGAACCGGACGTCGCCATGCTGCAAACGTCCACGGCCGGAGCAGGACTCGCCGTTGCGTTCAACGCGCCGATCGCCGGCGCACTGTTCGTCTGCGAGGAGGTGACGCACTCGTTCCGGCTACGCACTGTTCTGCCAACGCTTTTCGGTGTTTCGATCGCGGTGGGCTGTGCACGACTTGTCATCGGCGATCAACCAGATTTCGAGGTCGACACCGTGCCGACACCTCAACTCGCACTGTTGCCACTGTTTGTCGTCTTCGGAATCCTCACGGGGCTACTGGGTATCGCGTACAACCGCTTGATTCTGGGACTACTCGACATCGTTGCGCGACTCGACAGGATCCCACCGACAGTCATCGGCGCAACGATCGGCGCCGTCATCGGCCTGACGCTCTTCCTCGACCCACTGGCAAGTGGGGGCGGTGACGTTCTTGCACAGATGGTCGTCGGTGGCAGGACCTTCGTTCTGCCGATTCTGCTGCTTTACTTGGTGGTTCGGTTCTTCACGGGCCCGCTGTCGTACGCCGCCGGCACTCCCGGCGGACTTTTTGCGCCCCTACTCGCACTCGGCGCACTCTGGGGGTCGATCTTCACCGGACTATCCAGCTTCGTGCCAGGAGTAGGCGCCGAACTCACGATCACCATGGCCACCGTAGGCATGGCTGCGTTTTTCGGTGCCGTAGTACGCGCACCGTTCACTGGCATCGTGATCGTGGTCGAAATGACAGCGGTGACGTCGACGCTGGTCCCGATGCTCGCGGCCACGGCCGCAGCGGTATTCGTCGCTACCTTGGCCGGGGCGGCTCCCATCTACGACAGTCTCCGAGAACGGATGCTGGAAGCGCGGCACCCACCTCTGGGATGATCATGATCAACACCGTGCCCGCCGTAATGTGTACGCAGAGGAGCATCTATGCCCCACGAACCGACGTCGGGGAAGTCCTCGCCCTGGAGCGGGAATTGCAAAGCATCGAATGCAGGCGCAACAGCGCACGTGTGCTCGCCTTGCTTGCCGAAGACTTCATCGAGATAGGCGCGTCGGGTAGCGTCTGGGACCTCCCGTCGACAGTTGATTCGCTGCGGAACGAACCCATCGACGGCGACGCCATCGAAGTTCACAATATGACCGGTCGAATCATCGACGACGGATACGTGCTCACGCAGTGGGATTCAGTTCGTGGGATGCGTCACGCGCGGCGCACATCCTTGTGGCGTCGAACACCGAGCGGATGGCAATTGGTACACCATCAAGGCACCCCACTCCCCTGACCGCACAATGTTCAACCTGCGAACAGCCCTCTAGGTCAAGGGCGTTCCGACGTAGTTCTCGGCGATCAACGTTCGTCCGGCCACCGAGCGCGTGACCATGTCCAACTCAGCCAACTGACGACGATGGCCGAAACCGCTGTCGTCTGGCAAGCGATGAAGCATCGATGACATCCACCACGAAAAGTGCTGCGTCCGCCACACACGCGGCAGCACCGTTTCGGTGTACCCGTCCAACATCTTTCGGTCGGACGAGGTGAAGAAACTGTCCATTGCCTTTGCCAAGGCGTAGACGTCCGCGATCGCGAGATTCATTCCCTTCGCGCCGGTCGGCGGCACAGTGTGCGCCGCGTCCCCGGCAAGAAACAGGTTGCCGTGCTGCATCGGCTCACACACGAAACTGCGGAACTGAAGGATCGACTTCTGAAAGATCTTGCCGTCCTTGATCTCTGCACCCTCACCGTCAACCCGCATGTGCAGCTCGTCCCAGATTCGATCGTCGGACCAGTTGTCCACGGAGTCGTCCGGATCGACCTGAAGATAATGACGCTGCACCTCGGGCGTCCGTGTGCTGATCAGCGCAAACCCACGCTCATGGTTGGCGTAGATCAATTCTTCCGATGACGGCGGCGCCTCGGCCAGGATGCCGAACCACGCGAAGGGATACTGCCGGAAATGATCCGTGCGGACCGCCGGTTCGGGAATCAGCTTTCGCGTTTCGGTGCGTGACCCGTCGCAACCGGCCACCAGGACGCACTCGAGCTTCTGGTCGCTTCCGTCCGAGTCGACGAAAGTAATACTCGGGCGACCTGATTCGTGATCGTGCACTCGCGCGTCGGTCACTCCGAATCGAATGTCCCCGCCGTCGGCGAGGCGTCGCGCAATCAGGTCCTTGAGCACCTCGTGCTGCGGGTACACCGTGACTGCGCGCCCGTCGGTCAGTTCGTCGAATGCGATGCGGTGCCCTCGCCCACCGAATCGCAACTCGATTCCGTGATGTTCGAGACCTTCTCGCTTCAGTCGGTCACCGAGTCCGGTCTCGACCATGAGATCAACGGTGTTCTGTTCGAGCACACCCGCACGAATGGTGCCTTCCACCTCTTCACGAGTGCGGCATTCCAGGACGATCGAATCGATTCCCTTCAGATGCAACAAATGCGAGAGCATCAACCCGGCGGGGCCACCACCAACGATTCCGACCTGGGTGCGCAACGAAGACATAGAGAGAACTCCTGAGATGAGTGGCGATTGAGACCACCCTCAACCACGACCGCTCCCCTGAACAGCTGTAATTTCACTCAGTGAAAGACCGAAAATGAGCTATCGAAGCCCGCCGCCACCAAGCCCGCGTGATATTCCGCGGGCGGCCGCGGCCAAGACCGGTAGTAAAGGAGCCGGATCCTGCTCCACCGGAACAACTGTCGACACCGCTGCGACAACATTGCCGCCGGCTTCGCGGACCGGAGCGGCGACGGCAAGGGTTCCGACGTTCAGATACTCACGACACACCACGAATCCGGTACGTCTGATCTCATCCAGAGTTGCTCTCAAGATCCGCTCGGAGGTAATGGTTTTGGGTGTGAACGCCTCGAGGCCGGCTCGCAGGACGTCGTCGAGAAGCTCGGTTCCGCCGTGCGCCAGGAGAATCAATCCACCGCTGGACGCGTGCAACGGCAACCTACCGCCGGCGCGACCGATCACGGTGACAGCGCTACGCGAGGACAAACGCTCGAGGTACAGAGCCTCGGTGCCCTCACGGACAACCAACTGCACGTTCTCTCGGGTGACCTCGTACAGGTCTTCGAGGAACGGCAACGCCACCTGCCGTAGGCCGTGAGCGCCGGGAGCAAGAGCGCCGATCTCCCACAACCGGACTCCGACCTGGTATTTACCGTCGCTCCGACGCTCGAGGGCGCCGGCAGCCACCAGCTGCCCACACAGTCGATGGACGGTGGGCAGAGGTAGATCGGTGCGGCGACTGATCTCCGATTGAGTCAACCGAGGAGACGTCGCATCGAAAGCACCGAGCACGATAAATGCCCGGCCGATCAACGAACGGTCGCCTGATGCCATTCACACAGTGTGACTCACAAAGCCGTGTGACTTACAAAGCCGTGTGACTGACATCAGGCGAAACGTGTTCGAGCGGTGCAGAGCTACGCGGAGTGCGCCAATTCCGGTTCGCGTTCGGTCACCGGCGGCACGGCCTCGATCTTCATCGGCTCCTGCGCGTAATGGAAGTGCGGACGACGGTGACCGATGAACGATCCGAACCACGACATCACAGCGACATACCGGTTGCGGAAGCCCACCAGGTACATCACGTGCACGGCCAACCACATGAACCAGGCGATCGTGCCCTTGAACTCGACCTTGCGGACGCGACACACAGCGCTGAATCGGCTGATGATCGACATGCTGCCCTTGTCGAAGTACTTGAAAGGCGTTCCGGCCTTGACCTTTCCGTTCACAGTCTTCGCGGCGTGACGGCCACCCTGCATTGCAACGGGCGACTGACCCGGCAAACCGTTCAGCGAAGTCATGTCGCCGATGGCAAAGACGTTGGCAAATCCGCCGACGGTCAAGTCAGGATTGATGAGCAAACGACCTGCGCGGTCACTCTCACAACCGGTTGCCTCTCCGAGCACCGCGGCGAAGTCGTTGGCGCGTACACCGGCCGACCAGATGACGGTCTCGGCGTCGATGCGCTTCTCTTCCTTGGTCTTTGCCGAAGAGACGGTGACACCGTGCTCGTCGATGGCGGTGACCATGGTGTTGAGGACTACCTCGACACCCGACTTCTCGAGCGAGGTCTGCGTGTACTCACTGAGCTTGCCGCCGAAGGCCGGAAGCGCAACACCAGCGCCTTCGACCATGGTGACCGTGACCTCGTCAGCACTGATGTTGTTGATGGCCTTCGCAAAGTAGCGACGCGCCAGTTCCTTGATCTGTCCGGCGAGCTCGACTCCGGTCGCGCCTGCACCCACGACAACGAAGCTGAGCAGGTTGCGGCGAACCAGCGCGTCATTGGTGGTGTGAGCTTCTTCGAAGCAGCGCAGGATCTGCTTGCGCAGTACCTCGGCGTCCTCGACGGTCTTGAGCTTGTAGGTGACCTTCTCGAACTCGTCATGACCGAAGTACGCCTGCGTGGCACCGGTGGCTGCGATGAGCGAGCGGTATCCGAGCGTATGGCGGGTGCCCGAGGCTTCGTAGACGACCGTGTTCTCTTCGGCGTTGACCTCGACGACGCGGCCGAGGCGCACGTCGGCGTTGGGGTACTTCTGCAGGATCGTGCGGATGGGCGGAGCAACCTCGCCGGCCGACAGAACACCCGTTGCCACCTGGTAGAGCAGCGGCTGGAAGAGGTGCTCGGTGGTGGCGGAGATGAGGACGAACGGCGTCTTGGACTTCGCGAGGGTCTTGGCCGCGGCGAGGGCTCCGAATCCCGAACCGACGATCACTACCTGAGTCTGCTCGTGTCCAGTCGCGTCGATGTCTGCGCGACCCGCAGCTGTTCTATCCACAAGAAATCTCCTCAACCAAATTGAAAGTATGACTATTACGGTATGGACTGATCATGGGTCCGGTCCAGCTAGCTGGAGTATTCGCAAGACTGTTATCTCGATTGCTCATAAGTAAGCTGTCCTCATGGACTTCCGCCAACTCAAGTACTTCCTCGTCGTGAGCGAGGAACTGAGCTTCAGTCGAGCTGCCGAGCGCTGCTTCATCTCGCAGTCGGCGATCAGCCATCAGGTCGCGCGACTGGAGAAGGAACTGGGCGCGACGCTCTTCGAACGCTCGACCCGAGCTGTTCGGCTGGCCCCGGCAGGATCGCGGCTGGTGCCCATCGCGCAGCAAGTCCTCAGCCTCGAAACGATGGCGTACTCCGTCGCACGCGACCCGCGAGCCCGGATCCGGATCACCGGAAACATGAGCTTTGCCGCTCAGACGCTGGACGCCATCGCACACGTGCGCGAACTTCACCCCGATCTGGACGTCGAGTTCGTCATCAAGAGTTTCGCCCACCGCATGGACGCCGTGGCCTCCGGCGATGCGGACATCGCACTGATTCGAGGCGGCGTCGACCGCCCCGGGCTCGAGCCCCTGGACCTCGGCGTCGAGGACCTCTTGGTCGTCATGTCGAGCCGGCACCCCCTGGCCGGTCAGCAAAGCGTCGACCTCAACGATCTGGCCGCATATCCCCTGCTCTTGCCGCCACGCCAAAGCCAGGTGCTCATTCACAAGGTGGTCGAGGACGCGTTTCGCGAAATAGATCGACGCGTACAACTGGGCCCCGCAATTCCGAGCGATCACACCGCCACGCTGGACGTGATCACCAACCCTCGCGCCTGGACGCTGCTGTATTCGATCACCGCAGGCGAATCTCCACGTGCTGGAATCAGCTTCATGCGAGAATCGCACGGCCGCTTGCGAATTCCGGTGTCCGGGGTGACCCGTAGCGGCATCACCTTCTCCACCGAGTTCGCCGATCTGATCCAAGCACTCAAGAACGCAATGAACCCGTCTTTCACTGAATGAAAGTGCGATGGCGATCGACCTCCTCACAGAGCAACGTGGTGGGTAACCATGTGATGCGGCGCGCAGTCGCATCCCTTTCTCGAGGAGCGGCCATGTCGAGCTTGTTGAGCGAACCTGTGTGGGAATCGAAGATCTTCGACGGTGAATGGGTCCGCGGAAACGCCGAAGATCGCATTGTCGTGGAACCGGCCACTGGCAAGCAGTTGACGACGGTGGGCATGGCAACACCCGACGACGTGGCAGCCGCTGCAACAAAAGCTACTGCAGCTCAGAAGGATTGGGCAGCAAGGCCATACACCGAACGCGCCGCTGTTCTGCGCCGCGCCGGTCAATTGTTCGAGCAGTACGCCGACGAAATCGGCGAATGGGTGATCCGGGAGGCCGGCAGCATCCCGGCCAAGGCCGGACTGGAAACCCATACCGCTGCCGAGGAGTGCTACAACGCCGCAGCCTTGGCCGCGCACCCCGTAGGTGAAGTGCTGCGCTCGGAGCAACCTCGACTGAGCTTCTCTCGTCGCGTACCCGTCGGAACCGTCGGCGTCATCGCACCTTTCAACTTTCCGATCATCCTGTCGATCCGTGCAGTCGCTCCCGCACTGGCACTGGGTAATTCGGTGATCCTCAAGCCTGACCCGCGCACGGCGATCTGTGGCGGTGTGGTTCTCGCTCGCATCTTCGAAGAGGCCGGCTTGCCCGCCGGAGTGTTCAGCATGCTGCCGGGCAGCGCTGACGCCGGTGAGGCAATCGTGGTTCATCCGAGCGTTCGCGTCATCGCATTCACCGGGTCGACCCGCGCCGGACGGGCTGTCGGCGAACTGGCAGGTCGCCACCTCAAACGAGCGCATCTCGAACTCGGCGGCAACAATGCACTGATCGTCATGGACGACGTCGACCTCGAAAAGGCAGCATCTGTCGGCGCTTTCGGCTCGTTCATGCACCAGGGGCAGATCTGCATGACCACTGGTCGTCAACTGGTCCACGAAAGTATCGCTGCCGACTACACCGCACTCCTTGCCGAACGCGCCGACAAGCTTCCGGTAGGCGACCCGTTCACCGGTCAGGTCGCACTCGGCCCCATCATCGACGCCAAACAACGCGACCACATCCACTCCCTGGTCACCGGAAGCATCGCGGCCGGAGCAAAACTGGCTGCCGGTGGCACCTACGAGGATCTCTTCTCCCGGCCCACCGTGCTGGCCGACACCCCACTGACCGCCCCGGCCTTCGCCGACGAGGTCTTCGGGCCGGTCGCACCGGTGACCTCCTTTGCCACCGTCGAACAAGCCGTCGCCATAGCCAACGATTCCGAATACGGATTGTCGCTGGGCATTCTGACCTCCGACGCCATGCGCGGACTCGAACTCGCTCAACAGATCCCCACCGGCCTCGTACACATCAACGATCAGACGGTCGGCGACGAAGCCGTCATCCCGTTCGGCGGCATGGCATCTTCGGGTAACGGCGGCCGCGTCGGCGGTATCGGCGCAAACCTCGACGCCTTCACCGAAACGCAGTGGGTGACGGCCCAGAGCACGCTCCCGGTCTACCCCTTCTAGTTCGACAAACACCGAGCTGGTCCGACAAATACCAGGCGTGTCCCGGTGGCTCACTGACCAGCATTGACGGGATCGATCTCGCGGACTTAACATCCAGAGAAAATTACTTCGCCACATTAAGCATTTTCTCTTGTAATTCCCGAGAAGGACCCACTTGACGAATTCAGTGACGACCGACAGCGCTGCGCAGCCAACGGTCCACGACACCCCGGATGTATCCGTCGTAACATCACCGCGCCGCGAGGCCGTCATCATCGGGGCCCTCAGCCTGGCCGCGATGATCGTCTCGATGATGCAGACGCTGCCCGTTCCGATTTTGGGACGCATTCAGTCCGATCTGGGCGCATCCGCGGCCGGCATCAGTTGGGTGACGACGGCGACGTTGCTCTCGGCCGCCGTTTTCACTCCCCTGTTGGGCCGCTACGGCGACCAGCACGGGAAGAAGCGCACGCTGGTCGGCGTTCTGATCGTGATGGTCATCGGTTCGATCGTCGCCGCGCTGGCACACAATCTGCCACTTCTCATTCTCGGACGCGTCCTCCAGGGAACTGCCACCGCCATCTTCCCGCTGGCTCTTTCGGTTCTGCGCGAAGAGGTTCGCCCGCACAAGCTCCCCGGCGCGATGGCATTGGTCAGCGGAACTCTTGCATTCGGCAGTGGACTCGCCCTCGTGGCCACCGGACTTCTCACATCTGCCCCGGATGCCGACTACCGCAACGCCTTCTGGATGGCCACCGGGTTCGCGTTGCTTGCTCTCGTCGCCGTCATCACGCTGGTTCCGGCAACCAAGCACAAGAGCGGTGGACGCGTCGACGTCATCGGTGCGCTGAGCCTGGGCGCTGCACTCCTTCTGCTCCTGTTGTCGATTTCGCAAGGCCACCAATGGGGTTGGATCTCGCCCTTGACCATCGGTGTTTTCCTGGGCTCGATCGTGATGTTCGCAGTCTGGGTCTGGATCGAGAAGATCGTCGACGAACCATTGGTCGACATGCGGATGTTCGTCCACCGGCCCGTGATGATGGCGAACCTGGCGGGGGTCATGCTGGGCTTCGGAATGTTCGCCAACTTCCTGGGCATCTCCTATCTCGTGCAACTTCCCCACGCCCTCACGGGATACGGATTCGACGCCAGCATTCTGCGTGCGTCGGTGGAATTCCTGCTGCCGGGTGCGATTGCCTCGCTGATCGCAGCACCGATCGGTGGGCGGCTCATCAGAGTGCGTGGGCCACGCTTCGTCCTGGGACTCACCGCCATCTGTGGTGCGGTGCCGTTCGCCTGGCTCGCATACGACCACACGCACACCGCATCGGTCATCGGTGCCGGCATCGTGATCGGCACCGCCGTCAGCCTGGGTTACGCGGCTTTGCCCGCGATCATCATGTCGAGTGTTCCGCATCGCCAGAGTGGAATAGCCAACGGCATCAACTCGATCTCCCGTTCCACCGGCAGCGCCATGGGCAGTGCAGTGGTAACCACGATTCTCGCCTCGATGACCATCGCGAACCTGCCCGAGGGCGTAGCCGCTCTGCCCAGCGAATCCGCCTTCACCGTCACGTTCGTGACCGCCGCCGTGGCCTTCGCCCTCGTCGGTGTGGTCGGGTGGCTGGGTCTGCGCCCGGCGCGTTCCCCAGCCTCCACGGAGTAACCTCCCGCTGCGTGAGATCGGAAGTACCGCAGGGGGTTAAGCGCACCGTAGCCTGCGCAGATGCCAGGTGAGACGCTCTACGTGATCGACCGGATAGTCACGAATCCCGGATGTGGGCAGAAATTCGTCGACGAATTTCGCGCCGGCTACCTGCCGAATGCCAGTCACCGCAACCTGACTCTCGACAACATACTTGTCAGTCCGCCGCTGTGGGCCGAGGACGAGTCCAACATCGTCACGATCACGTGGACCGTCGAGGGGACCGCCGGTTGGTGGGAGATGACTCGTTCGAGCCGCGGTGACGCCACTCTCCGGCAATGGTGGGACGCAACGGCTCCGCTCATTGCCGAACGAAGCCGCACCATGGCTGCCGCTGCCGACGACATCGAGGGACTGGCCGATGTATAACGTCACAAGGGTGGTTTTTGCAGCCGACACCGCGGACTCGGCCAGCTGGGTCGAAGCGATGAACACCATTGCAGCAGTGGCAGAATCGTCTGGATCAGTTCGCCATCTCGTCACCGCCACACTGCCCGGCGTCATCAACGGCGGAGATCTGATCATGCATCTTCAGTTCGAGGACGAAGCGTCGTGGCAGGCCGCTCGCGGTGCCGTTGACGCCGGACTTCACCACGACGCCGTCGAGCACTTTCACGGCGCCGAGTACGCTTCCGGAACCGAGGGGCGCTCGCGCGCCACCGGCCCGAACGGGGTGTACCGAGCGCTGCTGATTCGCGTTGCACCCCATACCCCCGAGGACGCAATCGAACGCTTCGAAAGCGACTTGCTGAAGATGCCCGGGCATATCTCCTCGATCGCTGCCTGGCGGCTCAGTCGAGTGAGCGCGGCGACCGGCGCACCACCGGCATGTGACGAAGCACCGTGGACCCATGTGTGGGAGCAGGAGTTCACCGATCTCGTGTCACTGCAGACCCAATACCTCGACCATCCGATCCATTGGGGCGTCGTTGATCGATGGTTCGACCCCGAATGCACCGAAGTCATTGTTCGGGACAGAATCTGTCATACCTTCGGCGAATTGAGCGAAGAACTCCTATCGAGTGACGGCTGACGCCTCGCGAATCATCGCCCAAACCTTCTGTCGTGCCGGTTCCGTGAGCGACAACGACGGAATAGTGAGGAACCCGTGAAATAACCCGTCGAAGCGATGATGCTGCACCGGGACGCCGGCCGAGGCAAGTAGTTTCGCGTACTCGTCGCCGGCCGCGCACGGCGGATCCAGCTCAGCTGTCACGATGACGGCCGCTGGAAGATCGGCGAACGACTCTGCCCGAGTAGGTATCACTCGCACGTCATCTCGGCGTTCGGGCGCATATTGGTCCCAGTACCACTTCATGGCCGTGGTCGTGTTGTAGTGGTCGGTGCCGTAGAGACGGTAGGACTCGGTGTCGAAATCGTCGTCGATCACGGGATAGATGAGAACTTGCGCCGCAACCTCCGGACCTCCACGATCGCGGGCGGCAATGGCGACTGTCGCAGCAAGATTGCCACCCGCGCTGTCACCGGCAAGCACGATCCTGCTCGGGTCAGCGCCGTACTCTGCCGCGTGCTTCGCTGCCCACTCCACTGCTGCATAGACGTCGTCGTGTGCTGCCGGGGCGGGATGTTCAGGGGCCAGACGATAATCGACGGAGACCACAACGGCGCCGACACCTTCCGCCATGGACCGGCAGAATTCATCATGGCTGTCCAGGTCGCAGAACACGAAGCCTCCGCCGTGAGCGAAGACGACCAGCGGAATGGCGTCGGACGAAGTGTGCGGGCGGTAGACGCGGATCGACAGATCTCCCCCGGGGCCGTCGATTGCGAGATCTTCGACCGACCGCATATCGGGAAACCGCTCCAGCGGGGCTCGTCGATTCCGAAGCAGAGCCCGTAACTCCGACGGCTCGAAGCTGGTGACGTCCGGGAATGCGGCGTTGAGCGTGGCCAGCATCGCGGCGACTTCCGCGTGAATTGTCATGGGTACTCCTGATCTCGGACGTCGGGCATTCGCCAAAGTAGATCGCCCGCGGCCGAGTGAGAACAAGCCTTCCCGATCAGTGGTCTGTTTCGTACGAGAGTCGTGAGATACGAGAAGGGAGACCACACCGCGTTGTGTGATCTCCCTTTTCGATTCGATTCTGCTGATCAGATGTCAGCTCCTACTGCGAGCATCCACCTTGTCGTCATCGTCGTCGCGCCCGCCGGCCGCGAGCTCGATGCCCGAAGCCTCTGTCTCGGCTTCACTGCCTGCCTTCCCGAGCTCGACCGGAGTGTCACCGGGCGCAACCTCCTCGGCGTCAGGCGCTTCCGGTAGCGGTTTCTTGAGGCTCAGGATGATCGAGCCTGCCAACACCACGATGATCACCGCGAGGCTGACCAGTGAGGGAATCTCGGGGATCGACGTGCTGATCACCTTGTGACTGGCCTGCATGATCAGCTTCACGCCGATGAAGGCGAGGATGATCGACAGACCCTTGGACAGGTAGTGGAACTTCTCGAGCAGACCCGAGAGCAGGAAGTACAGGGCACGCAGACCCAAGATCGCGAAGGCGTTGCTGGAGTACACGATGAACGGATCGTCACTCACTGCCAGCACTGCCGGGACGCTGTCGACTGCGAACACGAGGTCGGCGGCTTCGATGGCGACGACGACGGCGAACAGCGGTGTTGCGACGCGCTTTCCGGCTTCCTTGACGAAGAACTTGGTTCCGGCGTATTCCTCACGGACCGGCATGATCTTACGCAACAGGCGAACTGCCAGCGAGGTTCCCGGATCGAAGCTCTCGTCGTCGTCCTTGAGCAGCTTGTACGCGCTGTAGAGCAGGATGGCGGCGAAGACGAACAGCACGGCCGTGAACTTGCTGACCACGGCAACGCCGGCGGCGAGGAAAATACCGCGGAAGATCAGCGCGCCGATGACACCGAAGAACAGCACACGGTGCTGGTACTCACGGGGCACCTTGAAGTAACCGAAGATCAGGGCGAACACAAAGAGGTTGTCGACGGAGAGGCTCTTCTCCAACAGCCAGGCCGTGGTGAATTCGACGCCCGAGTTCACCCCCAAGGTCAGGGTGACAACCACCGCGAACACGAGAGACAAACCGACCCAGAGTGCACTCCACCAGGCCGCTTCCTTGAAGCCGATGACGTGCGCGCCGCGGTGGGCGAGCAGGTCGATGAGCAACATGACGACGATGACTGCGGCGAACGCGGCCCACGCCCACATGGGAACGTTCATCGCTGACCACCTACCCGAATGGCACTGATGACTGCGGTCACGGGGAGCTCCTTCACTGGGTTCGGACGGCCGTCTCGCCGTCTTCTCCAGTGTTCCTTGCCGACTTCTATCCATCCCTGTCGAAATATCGACGACTTTTAGACCTGAAGTTGCCGATACCATGCAATCTGAGGGTGTTGCGTCCGAAACCGCCGTTGGAAGGCATCTTGTTCTAGCCTGGCAAGCATGAGCACGTCGTTGTACTACTCCGCCGTCCGCACTACACCGCTGACCGACGACGAGAAGGCCGAAGTCGACCGACTCATCGCCGTCCACAACGACGAATTTCCGTTCGACTACGAGGTCCTGGACCTCTACCCGTCGGATATCCCCAACACTCTGCTCAACGGTTCGACCAAGATCTCGAGCGATCCGACCGAGGTAATTCCTTCGCTCGTCTACTGGTTCAACGCTCTGACCGAGCTTCGCAGAGCAGTCCCGGACGCAGACTGGGACGTTTCACTCGACGACACCCCTGCCGATTGGGATGACAACTCCGGCTACTCGCTCCCCGGCCTCGACGACATGCAGTAGCGAATCACCCGGCGGGCAAGACGCTGACCCCGTAGCTCTCCAGAGCGATGAGAGCCAACTCCGTCGGCAGGCGCCGATCGTCCACGCTGCGACCTAGTAGCTTTTCGGCCTGATCGAGTCGATACCGCACAGTGTTCTTGTGCAGGCCGAGCGCCGCGGCCGTAGCCGCTGCAGTGCAATTGTTCTCGTAATAGACCCGGACGGTGTCACGGATACGCGTCGTGACACTGTCCGTGCCTGCCAGACCTTTCAGTTCCCGAGCCACCAACGCACGCAGTTCGCCCAGATCTTCGGTAAGCAGACAAGGAACCTGAACGTCCTCGTAGACGGTGACGGGCGAAGAACCCGTCGACCGGACTGCGACGCGCTGCGCGGCGAGCGCCTCGCGATGGCTGCGTGCAAATCCCTCCATTCCGTAACCGCTGGCCCCCACCGCGACACGAAGATCCGCATTTCGAGCATGATCGAGCGACGCCCACTCCAGGTGGTCGAAATGTGCGACCCACGACCACACCTCGCGCGCACCCGAAGGTAGCGTCAGCACACGCTCGCCGTTCGACTCGCCCACCAAGGAACGTGCATACGAGTCCAATCGCGCCAATACGTCTGCAGCCGGGTCGGTGTCGTCCGTCCAGAGAACAAATGCAGTGTGGTGGCGCCGCATCGGGTAATCGAGAATCTGCGAAACCTCTTCGGAGTGAAGAGCTTCGCCTGCGACAATCGCGTGCACCGTCTCCGATCGACGCGCAAAAGCGCCGCGCGCCAAACTCTCCCGCTCCTTCGCATATGTGGCCACCAACAATTCGGTGGTCACCTCCAGCCATCGCATCGCCGAACCCCACACCCGAACGAGAAGCGCGCGTTTGAGTTCCGGACCGATCGGCAGTGCCTCGATCGACTCGTCGACGAAACCCAGCATCGCGAGGCGTCCGGCGCCGTAGATCTTGAGCAGGACTCGAAGATCCATTCCCCGCCTGGCAACGGTGAGCGCAAGCGCAATCGACTCCGCCGGCGGCGTGACTTCCTCGGAACCGCCCGCGATCGCGGCCACGATGACGCGAAGCTGCGCCGCGGTGCTCGCATCCACATCGCGTCGCAGCTCCCGGTCCGCTGCGACTTCCGGATTGGCCAGAGCAATGGCGTCGTCGATGCGTAGGACAAAACCGTCGATCACCTCCGGCTGCAGATAGATGGGCGCGAGATTTGCAATCCAGCCGTCCAACTCCGATGTGTCCATGGCGCCTCCCCGACTTGTCACCCTGATTGTGACTCAGTCACAAATCTATCGTCTCAGTTCGGCCAAGAAGCCCTAGTAACCCGGTTTCGACTGGTCCACAATCACATCTCACTGCAGATTCACCGCATTACAACCCCATCCCCTATCTTTGGAGACGCTGGAGCAAATGGACAAGCCTTTCGACGGTCAGGTAGTGGTCATCACCGGCGGCGCCCGAGGCATCGGATACGCCACCGCGAAGCGCCTCATCAGCCTCGGTGCGACGGTCGCGATCGGCGACATCGACGAAGCCACCCTCGCGCAGGCAAGCAAGGATTTGGGCATACGTACGTTCGGACGTCTCGACGTCACCGATCCCGCCTCGTTCTTCGACTTCCTCGACACCGTCGAAGGTGAACTCGGCCCGATCGACGTACTGGTCAACAATGCGGGCATCATGCCGGTCGGCCGGATCGTCGACGAGGACGACACCGTGACCCGGCGCATCATCGAGATCGACGTCCTCGGCGTGATCACGGGAACCAAGCTCGCATTGCGGCGGATGCTGCCGCGGGGGCGCGGACACGTCATCAACATCGCTTCGCTTGCCGGCGAACTCCCCTGCCCGGGTTTGTCGACCTACTGCGGCGCCAAGCATGCAGTCTTGGGATTCACCGATTCGGTCCGCAAGGAAGTTCGTGGCACCGGAGTGCACGTCTCGTCCGTATTGCCGACGCTCACCAACACCCAACTCACCTCGGGCACTTCGGGAATGAAGGGATTCCGCGAGGTTCAGCCGGAAGAAATCGCCGAAGCCATCGTCGGACTGATCACCAAACCTCGACCACGCGTGCGCATTACGCGAGCGTCCGGACTACTCGTCCAGGCGCAAGGGTTCTTCCCCCGGCGACCGTACGAGGCATTGAGCCGCCTGTTCGGCGTCGAGACGCAGTTTCTCGGCGATGTCGACACCGCAGCGCGCGCTGCCTACGAGGAGCGTGCCCGCGCAAGCTGATCAGGTCAGCTCGGTGGCAGGCCAATCGAGCAACTTCGCGCCCAGCACAGCTGCGTGCAGCGCGAAGCTGTCGTTGGGGTCGTTGACGTTCTGGCCGGTGAGTTCGCGGATGCGGTCCAAGCGGTACGTCACCGCACGGACAGACAGATGCAGGTCTCGGGCGGTCTTCGCCGTGTTGCCGCCGGCGGAGAAGTACGCAAGCAGGGTGTCGATCATCGGCCCAGCGCCGCCGCGTGCCTCGAGCAGCGGCGTGAGAAGCGTCTGGATCAGGTCGGTGACCGCTGGTCTGTCGTTGACCAGAACCCGGTAGACCAGCAGATCGCGAGCGTCGATGATCGGTGCGTTCAACGACAGTCGCTGCGCCAGGTTGAGTGCGTCGAGTGCCTCTCGGTACGACGCCACCACGCCCGAAGCGGTGGCGCGCGGGCGCCCGACCGCGATCTGCCACGTGTCGTCCAATGCGCGTCGCTGCAACTGCACTCGCCCGTCGTCATCGGTTCCGGGGCCTGTACCTGGTCCGAGAGCCGACCGAATACCGGCCAGCACGTGGTCGACGGCATCGCGATCCGGCGCGGCGAAAACGACGACCAGTTTGCCGCTCTTGCTGGCAACCAGCGCGTCGGCGTCACCTTTGCTGCCCAGAACGGCACGTTCGACAGCTCGCACCAAAGGGTTGTCGTCGGTGAACTCGCGGGCTGCGGTCACTACTGCCACGGCATGCGGACCACTGAGGTGGAGACCGAATCCTGAAGCGCGACCCAACAATCCGACGACGTCGGCGCCGCCGGTCAACAAGTCGTCGACGAACTCACGGCGTGCCGATACCTGCGAGCGGACCAGAGATCGCCTGGCCAGCTGAAATCCTTCGGCCAGTTCGGCCACGGCATCGTCGACGGCGCGGAGCATGACTTCGCCGGCCGCCACGACGGCATTCGGATCCGATTGCGCCGCAACAACAGCGGGAAGCTCACGCCACAGGCGCCACGCCGACGAGAGATACAGATCGAGCAGGGCTCGCAGGGCCACACCCTGCTGCGCTGCTTCTTCACCGCGGGCGCGGAAACGGTGCAGCTGACGACGCTGCAGCGGTTTCCCGTCACAGACAGCGTCGCTGAGTACGTCGAGGAAGTCGCCCAGCAGTTCGACGGGTAGGCCACCGGCGTCGTCCGCCCCTGCCGCCGCGACCCGGCGTATGGCGTCGTCAGGTACCCCGGTTCGGCTCACCCTCGCATTCTCTCACTGTGCGCGGCCTTGCTTGGCGTCAGGAAAGCCGCATCGAGCCCGTGTCGATGTAGCGCTGATGGAACGAGAATGCCTCGCCCAGGAGGTGCGGAGTCTGCCCGGCACCCGGTTGAGCGTCGGCGCGAGCGATGTAATCGTGAAGGAGTGGCCGGAACTCCGGGTGAGCACACTTGTCGACGATCAGGCGTGCGCGGCGCCGCGGCGACAAACCGCGCAGATCAGCCAACCCCTGCTCGGTGACCAAGACCTGAGTGTCGTGCTCGGTGTGGTCGACGTGCGGAACCATCGGCACGATCGCCGAGATCTCACCGCCGCGGGCCGTCGACGGGCTCAGGAACATGGACACGTAGCCGTTGCGGGCGAAGTCCCCCGAGCCGCCGATTCCGTTCATGATCTTCGTCCCCATGACGTGCGTCGAGTTCACGTTGCCGTAGATGTCGGCCTCGAGCATCCCGTTCATGGCGATGATTCCGAGTCTGCGCACCACCTCGGGGTGGTTGCTGATCTCCTGCGGACGGAGCGTGATGTGGTTGCGGTAGAAGTCGATGTTCGCAGTCAGTTCCTCGATGCCTTCGTCGGTGAGCGCCAAAGCCGTCGACGACGCATGCGCGACGGTGCCGTCCTTGATCAGCTTCAGCATCCCGTCCTGGATGACCTCGGAGTAGCAGGTCAACCCGCGATACGGCCCGCGATCGAGACCTCCGAGCACCGCGTTGGCGACATTGCCGATGCCCGCCTGCAGCGGAAGCAACGTATCGGCCGGCATCCGTCCGGCGCGCACCTCGAAGTCGAAGAACTCCAGTACGTGCCCGGCGATCGCCTCGCTGACGGCGTCGGACGCAGAGAGCGGACTCGCACTGTCTCGGCAGTTGGTCTCGACAACGGCCACCACCTTGGCCGGGTCCACCCGGAACGTGGTCTGACCGATCCGGTCCTCGACGCGGATGATCTGGAGCGGCTTGCGATGCGGCGGCAACGCCGTGCCGTAATAGACGTCGTGGATACCCTCCATTGCCTCGGGTACCCAGGAGTTGACCTCGAGGATGACCTTGTCGGCGACGTCGAGCCACGTCTTGTTGTTGCCGATCGACGCGGAGGGAATCAGTTCACCTGATTCGGTGATACCGGCGACCTCGACCACCGCGACGTCGACATTGCCGTAGTAGCCCTCCCACACCTGCTGAGCCACGTGGGAGAGGTGGATGTCGACGTAGTCCATACGACCGTCGTTGATCCGGCGACGTGCGGTGGCCTCGGACTGATACGGCATGCGCAGTGCGATTCCGTCGACTTCGGCAAGCAGCCTTTCGGTCTCGGTGGACACCGAAGCACCGGTCAGGAGATTGATCGTGAAGTTCGATCCGTTGCCGCGGGTCTGGTGAATACGCTCGGCCAGGGCCGGGATGACGACCTTGGGTGTACCGGCGCTTGCGAAACCGCTGATCGCGACAGTGTCATCCGGATTGATGAACTTCACGGCGTCGGATGCGGACATCACCTTCGACGCGAAGGCTGTGGCGCGGATGCGGTTGGAGATAGCTTTGTGTCCGGTCTCACCGAGGGTTGAACTCACGCCATCAGGATAAACACGGCACGTCGAAGCGATTTGCGGGGATAACCCAGACAGAATCGCTCCGACGTGCTATATGCCCCGTCGTGCTATGTGCTCCGATCAGCTGACGACGCCGTACATGCCTTCGCCGACCAAGCTCGCGATCCGATACTTCTGGATCTTGCCCGAGCCTGTCAGTGGGAATGCTTCCGCGCTGAACCATTCCTTGGGTGCCTTGTGGCGCGCCAGTCGTTCGTTGCAGAACTCGACCAGTTCGGCGGCGGTCGGCTGGTCGGATTCGTCCTTCCAGCGGATGACGGCAACCACCCGCTCACCCCACACCTCGTCGGGAACACCGACGACTGCCACATCGAGGATCTTCGGATGCGCGAAGATCACGGACTCGACCTCACGCGGATAGATGTTCTCCCCGCCGCGGATGATCATGTCCTTGAGGCGCCCGGTGACCCGGACGTATCCACGTTGATCCATCGTCCCCAAGTCGCCGGTATGCAACCACCCGTCCTTGTCCACGGTCGCGGACGAGGCCTCTGGATTGCGGAAGTACTCGGTCATGACGAGGTACCCGCGAGCGCAGATCTCACCTTGTTCGCCGAGCGGAACGCTGTCCCCGGTCACGACGTCGGAGATCTTCACCTCGACCTGTGGCAACGCGAGGCCGACCGTCTCCGACTTGTCTTCGGGGGTATCGGCCGGACTGGTCTGCGTGATCACGGGACTGGCTTCGGTTTGTCCGTAGACGATGCTGAATCCCGCACCGAATGCCGACTCCACCGTGCTGACGAGTTCGGGCGGTACCGACGATCCACCGGATACGACCACTGAGCACGCCGAGAAATCGCGGCTGGCGAAGGTCGCGTCGTTGATCATGGCGATCAGCATCGTCGGTACTCCACTGACGACGTCGGCGTGAAAGCGTTCTGCCGCATCGAGAACCGCAGTCGGATCGAAGTACTGGATCAGGCCGATGGACATTCTTCGCTGTGCGGCACCGAGAACCAGGATGCCGCATCCGGCCGTGTGGAACAGTGGCATGGCTGAGACGACCGAACCCCGTTCGGGGAATTGACCCCTCCGGCTGACGAAATCGGCGTTGTTGACCAAACCTCGGTGATGCAGCAATGCGCCCTTGGGTACGCCAGTGGTTCCCGACGTGTACTGAATCTGCGCATTGTCATCGGGAGAGACTTCCGGCAGAGCGCCCCGCTCGCCGGTCCAACCTCGAACCTGACGATCCCAGTCCTCGAAGTTGACTGCCAGAACCTCCTCTCCCGCAATCGAAATTGCCTCGGACGCCACCGCCGCCATGTCACCGCCGCGGAACTTTCCGGTGTGGAAGAGCCCGCGAGACTGGGACTGCGACAAGACGTACGCCAGTTCCTCCGCACCCAACGCCGGATTGGCAGTCACCAGAACCATTCCGGCGAGCGCGGCGCCGTATTGCAGGATCATCCACTCCGGAACGTTCGGAGCCCAGACGGTGATCCGGTCTCCGCGATCGAACTGGGACAAGAGGTAGTGCGCACAC
Organism: Rhodococcus sp. NPDC055024; assembly: GCF_053608585.1. Taxonomy (NCBI): domain Bacteria; kingdom Bacillati; phylum Actinomycetota; class Actinomycetes; order Mycobacteriales; family Nocardiaceae; genus Rhodococcus; species Rhodococcus sp. NPDC055024. Next base: position 1,063,966 of record NZ_JBSGVT010000001.1, on the reverse strand, counting down.
CCCTCCGCTTCGTCCAGCAGTTGCGCGAAGGTCCACGTACGATCGGTTTGGGCGGCGCCGGACAACGAATGCGATTGCGCCGGAACTACTTCTCTGATTGCAACCAGATTCGGCGAGTCCGCGGCGCACTCTCGCAGCAACCCGCCCACCGTTTGTTCCGCAATCGGGTCCGACACGTCAGCGGGGAAGTACGACGTTTCGAGAACACTGCTCATCTCACATCCACTTTCTATCGAGGAGGGGTGTCGGACGCGGGGAGCGGCCCGCCTCCGTCTGGAATCTTGCGCCCGGAATCGCGGTATTGCACCGCGGCATGAAATCCGTCGCGCTCGGCAAAATCCTTGAACCAGCGCCCTTCCGGGGAGTGACGCGTGATCCCGTCGAACAGGGTTGCCAGCACCTGAGTGCCCTGCAGCCCCATATTGTCGTACGCCTGATTGATCATCATCTTCTGCATAGCCAACTGATTGAGCGGGACACCGGCAATGCGATCCGCCAACGCTTCCACTGCCGAGTCCAATTCATCGGCCGGCACCGCTTCGAGCGCCAATCCCCAATCGGCCGCGTTAACACCGTCAATAGTGTCGCCAGTCAACAACATTCGCTTTGCCCGCTGGGCTCCCAGTCGATACACCCACATCGCCGTCGTCGGGCAACCCCAGACGCGCGCAGGCGGGTATCCGATGCGGGCGTCGTCGGCCATGATCAGCATGTCGCAGGACAGCGCGATATCGCTCCCGCCGGCGATTGCGTAACCCTGAACCTTGCAGATCGTCGGCTTGAGTGATCGCCAGAGCGTGAAGAAGTCGTCGGTATTCTGCTTCATCCCCCGAAAGTCCTTGATGGGATCCCATACCGGGCCCTGGTTCCACTTTCCGTCGAGGTCTCCTTCAGCGAATTTCTTGAGGTCGTACCCGGCGCAAAACGCCTTGCCCGCACCTTGCAAGATGATCACGCGAACATCGTCGTCGTCGTTGGCTGCTGCCACCGCATTTCGAATGTCCGACGGCATCACGTCATCGATCGCGTTGAGCCGATCGGGTCGGTTGAGCGTGATATACGCCTTACCGTCCGAGGTCTCGTACTTCAGGGTCGCAAAATCCGTCATCATCGGTCCTGTCGACAGAGCACACCTCGATCGGAACGAGTTGCGCTAGTTCTGGGTGACGAGCAGGCGAACGACGCCTGCCCATTGACTGATCGAACGACGCGCAGAGGCGTCGCTCTTCTGCACTGCGCGGGACAGCGCCAAACCACGGAGCATCAGCACCGTCAGATCTGCAATCTGCGAATAGTTCTCGGAAGCAACAATTTCGGGACCGAAAGCGTCGTGGACAACTCGCCGCAGATCCCGTCCGGCGATTCGCTCCGATTCCCGGAGCACCTCGGCCAACACCGGATCCGTCCGAGCTGCGGACCACAGTTCGAGTTCCGCTTGAAATGGCGGCTGAGTCAACGCCGAATACAGAGCGGAGATCGAGTTCTCGATCGTGTCAACCGACGAATCCTGCCGAGACATGGCAGCTCTTACCGCCACCTCGTTCCGTACGACGATGTTCGACACCAACGCCGCAGTGAGCTCCTGCATGTTCGGAAAGTGGTGCAGCAGAGCGCCCCGACTGACTCCGGCAGCGGTTTGCACCGACTGCGCCGTCAGAGATGAATAACCGTCCGCTATCAGTAAATCCGTTGCCGCATCGAGAATCCGGTGGCGCGTCGCTTCGCGCTGCGCATCGCGCAGGGTCACGGTCTCACCTCCAACTTCCCGAGTGGCATGGCTCACAGTTTCACAGTCCATTCAGACTGTCAATGGCCGAAAGCCTCCGGCGTACTCTCGATGCACCGGCCCTTCGGACTGATCGGAGCAACACGTGACGACCTCACCGCCGACCGTCTCGCTGACGCTCGACCAACTTGCTTCACGCGCTGCTTCCCTGATCACCGACGACGGTCGGAGAATCCTCGGCATCACGGGCGCACCGGGAGCCGGAAAATCGACAGCGTCACAGGCAATTGTGCGGAAATTAGGTTCTCGTTGCTCCATCGTCGAGATGGACGGTTTTCATCTTGCCAATCGGGAACTCGACCGACTCGGCAGGCATGAACGCAAAGGCGCACCGGACACCTTCGACGTCGACGGCTACGCGGCTCTACTACGCCGACTCCGAGCCTCGAACTCGACGGTCTATGCTCCGGTCTTCGATCGCGAGTTCGACGAATCAATAGGCAGCACAACGGCTGTCGACCCATGTACACCGCTGATAGTCACCGAGGGGAACTATCTCCTCCTACCCAGTGGTGGATGGCAGGAAGTGCGAGCAGCACTCGACGAGGTCTGGTATCTCGACGTTCCGGAGGAAACTCGGACGAAGCGCTTGGTGAAACGCCACAGCCGCTTCGGAAAGAGTTCCGAAGCGGCTGCAGAGTGGGTGAAACGGGTAGATCAGCCGAACGCCGAGTTGATCAGCGCAGTCAGGCCACGCGCGGATCTGATCGTCAGAATCGATCGGTCCGAGCCTCACTGATGTCAGCTGAAAACCTAAGAACCGCCGCCGGTTCCGAGAAAAGTGGCCAGCCCGGCAACTCCGGCGATTCCGCCGAATATCGCCGCCAATGCACCGGCGACGGTGATAACGCTGTCGAGCGCTTTGAGATCGGTGTCGGATGAACCCATGGCAGTCTCCTGGAGTCAGAATTGAAAGTGGGGTTGAATGTGCACCGAAGTGCGCAATGTTGCACACGTCACTTTACCGGCATTCGCGACCCGGATCAACGAAAATTCTCTCCAAATATGTTGCACTGCAACATATTTAAACAGCATCTTGCAGGTCCACCGAGGCACGACGACGGCCAACTGCCCCCAGCGCGGGCCGAATGCCGGGGTTGGATATTGCCGAGGAGTCAGACGCTCGTCACATGCATGACGTGCTTGGCCCTCGTGTACTCCGCCAGTGCAAGCTCCGACAGATCCTTGCCGTAACCCGACCCGGCGAAGCCACCGTGAGGCATCTCAGCGGCGAGCATTCCGTGGGCTCCCACCCAGACGCAGCCGAAGTCCAGTTCGGCCGTCATCCTCATCGCGGTGCCGTGGTCGGACGTCCACACGCTCGACGCGAGAGCGTACTTGGTCCCGTTCGCAAGTTCGATCGCTTCAGCCTCGGTGGAGAACGACTGTACGGTGACAACCGGCCCGAATATCTCTTCCTGGACCAGCTCATCTTCCTGCTGCACCCCGGAAATAACAGTTGGCAGATAGAAAAACCCTGGTCCAGCTGGCTTTCCCCCGCCAATACATACGTTCGTATTTTCGGAGCGTCTCTCTACTAACTCCGCCACTCGATCACGGTGAGCGCGGCTGACCAGGGGGCCGAGACAATCGCCCGATTCCGGTCCTCCCAACCTCAAGTCCGCGGCCGCAGCCGTCAACTTCTCGGTGAACTCCTCCGCAACCTCCTCTTGAACGAGAATCCTCGTCGCAGCGGTGCAATCTTGACCGCTGTTGTAAAAGGCTCCGGCAACAATCCCCGCGACTGCGCCGTCGAGGTCCGCGTCGGCGAAAACAACGGCGGGTGCCTTGCCTCCGAGTTCGAGATGCAACAGCTTGACGTCTTCCGATGCGGCCTTTGCGACCGAAATACCCGCTCTCGTCGATCCCGTCAGCGCAATCATCCGAGGAACCGGATGAGCGACGAGCGCGGCCCCGGTATCGCGATCGCCGCACACTACGTTCAACACCCCGGGCGGATAGATCTGCGCTGCAAGCACTCCCAGCATCACCGCGGTTTCCGGAGTCTCCTCGGCCGGCTTGAGCACGAGGGTGTTTCCCGTCGCGAGTGCCGGCGCGATCTTCCAGACCGCCATCATCAACGGGTAGTTCCAAGGAGCGATCGCACCGATCACGCCTATGGGTTCACGTCTGACATAAGACGTAGCACCCTCCGTGTACTCCATTGCGGCAACGCCCGGCAGAGAGCGGGCAATACCCGCGAAGTACCGCAGAAAGTCAACACACTGCGGGATCTCGTCGTCTCGCACCTGCCTGAGAGGCTTTCCAGTACTGCGGCATTCGACCTCGAGGAAATATTTCGCGTTTGCTTCCAGCGCGTCCGCGAGGGCCAGCAGCAACTCCTGACGGCGCGCAGGGGTGGACCGGCGCCAGGACCGCGCAGCCTTCTCGGACGAACGGCAGGCTCGGTCGACGTCATCGGCGGAACCGACGGCAGCACGGGCATATGCATTGTCGGTCACCGGATCGACCAGCACGGAAAGTCTACCTGCCGGGCTCTCGCACGTTCCGTCGATCACGTGACCAAACGCTGCGACAGTCATCGAAGTTTCCACCGTCATGAGCGCGATCCGGGGAGCGCGACGAAGAACTTCTTCGACGGCTCAACCGTCTCCCAGGTACCGCGAAACGACTGCGGCACGAAAAATGCTTCCCCAGCGGAGAATTCGCGACGGTTTCCATCGAGGTCGATCAGTGCCACCCGGCCGCTGATCATGATGCAGACCTCGTCGTATGGATACGGGTCGCACAAGAGCGCGCCGGGCTCGCCTTCCCAACCACCGCCGAAGTACTCCCCGTTCGGATCTCCGAATGACCTCCATTCGGATTCCGACCAGTTCGGGCTCGCATCGTCACCCCACTCCGGGATGAACCGCGTCCCCTGCCCTGGCCCGAACGTTCGAATGTCGTTGACACTCATGTCATTTTTCCTTCGTGTTGGGAGCTGGAAATTTGTGCAGCAAACAGATTCAGTACGTTTGCAGTTATTTGTTCGGTGAACGGATCGTGATGGATCAGCCCGTTCACCCATTCGGTAGAACCAGCGTTGAACACGGAGCCGAGACCTCGCTTGTAACAGGCGACCATTCCCGATCCGTATTCGAGATCACGAAGGTGATCGGGAGGCTCACTGCCGTAGAAGCATTCGATGATTCCCTGCACTTCGGCGAAAGGCGCACCGATCGGAACTTTCCCGTTCCATTTGTCCCGCGAACCCGAAACTGCCGGCGCCATCGCGATGATCTCCAGATCCTCGGGAGCGCCATCGACGCCGGTCGCATACGGCTGGCCCTTCCGGAACGTGAAATCCACGCCGTCCATCTCGAATCCGGCAACACAGATCGGGGCGATCCCGAAGTTGTCGCCGTAGTACAGGTCGGTTCCGTTCAACGCCCAATGATCCGGCCGGTATACCGTGAAACCGCCCGACGACCTGGGAGTTGTAGCCCCGTAACGATTGTAGACACCGGCCATGCCGGTCAATCCCATCGTCCACGCTCCCGGTCGGGCAACCTCGGGCGAATCCCACGCCGTGGTCACCCGGGTCGGGTCGACTTCTCTCATCGGATCGTCGAACGGATTCTTGTAACAGACTTGTGCTTCGTTTTCGAGGCGTACCTGCCACAGGAAGTTCCCGCCGAAGCGCGCCAGACCACCGCCCTCTTCGACGAAATCGTCTATGCGGTCACGCATTTCCCACGACCAGTATTCGTCGTGGCCGACCAGGACGGCACACGAATAGCCCTGCAACACTGAGGGATCGTTGTGCAGATCATGTTGAGTCACGTGATGTACCCGGAACCCTTGCTCTTCCGCCCAGACCGTGAACGGCCGTTCGTACGTCGCCCAGAATGCATCGGCATGGTGACGCGAATAGCCGTTCAGCCACGCCCATTCGTACGGGGGGTGACGCGGGATCCAGCCGACCCCAGGGGTGTCGGCATGAATGTTTCGGGCCGCACCCTCCGGTTTGCGCAGCATCCCTCGTGCAAGGGGACGCTGCGTCGAAGAGATCGGCGTCGCCACATCTCCGGAGCCGTCTGGAACACCTCGGTAGTGGTTTGCACCACCCCAGTCGTTGTAGGCCAACATCGTGCTGGTGGTGTGAATGAGAACGAAGTCGGCAGGCTCGGGTTCTATTGCCTTGACAATAAAGAAGCCCTCTCGCTCCACGATTACATCCTCATGACGCATCCGGACCAGAATCAAGTACATTCCGGACGTCCAAGTCGGATCAACTTCGACCGCAAGCGATTCCGACCACCCGCATCCGGCCGCGTACGCGTCGTCGGGAGTCAATTGCTGCTTGCCCGGGAGTCCGAGGTACTGAGCCACTTGCTGCGACCGCGCGCCATCTCGCACGATCTCGAGGTCGTACGCGTCTGCGGTGGTGTGCACTCGGATCGAAACCGTGTCGCCGGCGAAGTACGAGAACTTCTCGGCGTAAACCCAAATCTCAGGGCTGTCCGGAACAAAACCCGGCCGTTCGACCAGTCCTCCCGGCACAGACCACGCGTACTCCGTCATGCCGAAAACTCCTCGATCGAATTACTGCGAATCATCAGCCCACGGACAACTCCGAAGGCGAAAGCCACCAGCAACGGCACGGTCAGCAGAACATTCTGTGCATTGGTAAGTCCGGTCATGTCGCTCAGGTTCACCAACAGATAGCCGAGGGCGACGGCGAGCGCGACTGCTGCCAGCGACGGAGCAATCAGTCTCTGCCACAACCCTTCTCCGCAAGTCCCCCGTGAAAAGAATCTGAGCACGGCGATGGAAGTCAGGATCTGCAACGTCAGTACTCCGATGATCGTCGGCGTATTCGTCCACACCACAACTTGGGTGTACGGATCGGCCGGCGTGAAGGCAAACCCGGCAATGGCCACAAAAACCAGTGCCCCCTGGGTGATACCGGCAGCACTTGGTGTTCCCGTCGTCGGAGAAACCTTGGCGAGCGCCGAGGGGAAGATCCCCGTTCGGCCCATGGTCAGCAGGTAACGACTACAGGCATTGTGCAGTGCAAGACAGCCGGCAAAGAAACTCGTCACAATCAGCAGATGCATGACGTCGGTCATCATCGTCCCGGCAAATTCACTGTTGAGGTCGAAAATCAGCTCCGACGGATCTCCGCCGAGGAAGTCCACCATTCGAGAGGGCCCGACGGCCTGCACGATCACCCAAGCGCAGAAGGAGTACACGATCATCAGGACGATCACTGCCGTGTACGTCGCACGTGAGACCGTGCGCTTGGAGTCGACAACCTCTTCGCTGTAGATCGCCGTCTGCTCGAAGCCGACAAATGACGTGAAGGTCAACACGAAGACACTCGCCAATCCGGCTGTCATGAAAGTCGACGGCGAAAAGCTGTCGAGCGACAGGCCTTCATGCCCACCCTTGATCAGAACCGCCACGCAGAAGACGGCAAGAACACCCAGTTCGAGCGCCATCAGCACCGCAAGAACCTTGGCGCCGATATCGACCCGCCGATATCCCACTACTGCGACGAGAACTGCCACCGCCAAGGCACAGGCATAGATGGAAATCGAGATCCCGAAGAACAAGTCGAGCGTCGACGACATGAAGATGCCGCAGGCGACCACGAATCCGATCTGCCCGCCCAGATAGCCGACGTAGGCCAGTACCGCTGCGCCCGCGCCGACAACCTTGCCCAGACCTTCGGTGATGTAGGCGTAGAAGGCTCCCGCACCGCGAATATGCCTGCTCATCGCTGTAAAACCGACCGCAAAGAGCAGATAGACGATTCCCGGAACGATGTAACCCACCGGGAGCGCGGCGCCTGCCACCATCAATCCCAGTGGCGCGAATCCTGCCAGGATCGTCAACGGCGCCGCAGCTGCGATAACGAAGAACACGAGATGCCGGCTGTTGATCGTTCCGGCACGGAGACCTGGTGACGCGCCCTGGGCAACTGACGGCTCGGGCGATGATCCCGCGCTACGCGGTTCGGTTCTTTCGGTCATTGACGACTCCGGGAGTTGAGGCAAGTGTGCGCCTGCCTGGTCAGATATCCGAGGTTCGCCTGAATGTCGCTCGACGTTCTCCCGGTGTTCTATGAGAGTGCCGAATCGTTTCGTCAGAGTCAATACCTGCGATGAAACGATTCGGCAATTTGTTTTGCGCAACAACTTCGCGCCGCACGCGACGTGCCGAAACGATTGAGCGATACGCTGGAATCCCAAACCGACCGCCGAGTAGGAACGAGCCACAGTGGCCTCCCCCAATCCCCCGACGCTTCGCGACGTCGCGGCCGCCGCGGGCGTAGCGGTGTCAACCGTCTCGTATGCGCTCAACGGCAAGGGCCGCGTCGATGCGGCAACCCGGACCCGTGTCCGAGAAGTTGCAGATCGCCTGGGTTACCGGGCCAATCGTTCAGCTCAGAACCTCAGGTCAGGTCGCACTGCCACCCTCGGGTTGATGCTCCCCGCCCCAGATGTGCTGTCGCCGGCCGAGTATCTCAACTTCGACTGGCCGGGGCGCGTGGCAACAGCCGCGACCCAAGCTGCATTCCACGCTGATCATTCACTCCTGCTGCTGCCGTCGATGAAAGACCCGAACGGATTACGCCGTATCGAGATGGACGGAGCCCTCGTTGTGGATCCGGCAGTAGACGACCCGCGTATCGAGATACTACAGAAACTCGGAATCCCCTCTGTCTCAGTGGGTCCCGGGAATCCCGAGCAGTTCGGATACTCCACCTCACCGGATCTCGTCGCCACCACCGAATCGCTCCTGAACCACCTCACCGAACGGGGTGCAACCGACATACTTGTTCTCACCCCTGGGATGCACTCCCAGTGGACCCGCGCGACGGCAATCGCCTACCACGAGTGGTGCCGCGCCCGCGGCGTGGCTGCACGCACCAGCGACGAACTGACATCGTTTCCCGGCGCCAACACCGTCGAGGGCCTTATTCGCGCAGCCTACTCGGCCACCCACGATGCTCTGACCTCAGCGAATCCACCCGATGCGATCCTGTCGTTGATTCTTGGTTGCGCCCCCGCCGCCGCTCGAGCAGCACACGATCTCGGCTTGTCGATTCCTCGAGACGTCTTGATTGCTCAGGACAGTGACGAACCTGCACTGCTGATTTCCGACCCCCCGATCACGGCCTTCGACTTCTTCCCCGAGGAACAGGCAGCAGCGGCCGTGCATGCGCTGTTGGCTCTGGTCAACGGTGACGAACCCCCAGTTCAGAGCTATACGCGTAGCGAACTCCGCGTGCGCGCGAGCACGGCCCATTCGCTCACACCATAAATTCACTCGGCACCGATAGACTGATTTCCGAATTATCGTCCGTCACACGCCGAGAGGAATCAGGTCATCGCGCACCGCTCCCGCGACCGCTTGGCCGGGTACCTCGCCGTAGCGCTCGTCTGTGTTCTCACTCTCCTCCTGTCTGTCAGCAGTGCAGCGGGTCTCGATCGTGAAGTGGCTCCCGTACGCATCGCATACGCCGCGGCCGCAGACACGTTCGGCGATCTGTATCTTCCAACCGGATCCGACGGCGACCTGCCGGTCGTTGTCCTCATCCACGGCGGCGGCTGGGCTCAAAAAAGCAATCTCGAGTACGCGGGTGCGTGGGCAAAAACCTTGACCCCGTACGGAATTGCGGTCTGGAACATCGAATACAGGCGTGTAGGTGGTCAGGGCGGTTGGCCGACCACGCTCTCCGATACGGTTGCGGCTACCAACGCCCTGGCCGGCGTTGTTCAGGAAAGAGCTTCCGGGCGACTGGATTTGAGCCGTGTACACATCGCCGGCTACTCCGCGGGTGGACAGCTTGCCGCCTGGGTCGCGTCGCGATCACAGCAGGGTGCAGACGCTCCGGAACCGGACCTCACCGTGCCGGTTCGCTCGGCAACGATCATGGCCGGTGTCTTCGACATGACGCTCGCCGCAACCGCTGGCAAAGATCGATTTGTTCGAAATCTTCTGGGCGGCATGCCCGTCGACCATCCGGACCGTTACCGCATCGCATCACCGATCGAACACCTCCCCACCGGCCTCCCTGTCACGGCGATCCACGGACTCGGCGACAAGGTCGTCTCGATCGAACAGAGCCGACGCTATACCCGTGCCGCCCGAGCAGCAGGCGATGTGGTCGACCTGATCGAACTACCCGGAGTCGGCCACGGCGAATTCGGGAACCCGACAACCGACGCCTGGGCTATCACCAAGCAAGCAATAATCGACCACGTAAATACCTCTTGAGCAGGTAAAAGCATGCGCTGTGATCACGATCGCCCGATAAAGAATTAGCTGAAACCGTATCGATGACGTACGGTGGGGTAATCAGAGGGCAGCCGTCAGTCAGGCAGCCGGTCGCTTCGCCCGGAACAACGGTTCCAGTATTCGTTCCAGGGGCAGACTTCCAGTTCGGTGCAAATCCGCGCCTTTGATCACTACGCACTTTCATCAGTCCCGCAGATTGTTGACCAGGCCGAAGGCTCCGACGGAGTCCGCCGCCAATCGCGTACCGACTGCACCAGCATCAACATGCGCTACACACTGCACGGGCCTAAAACCCGTGCGGTTCAAAGGAATACCTTGATCAACACCATGATTCACCCCGACAACACGAACAACCAGACGAACAGCAACTCGACAAACGGTCTACGGCTCCCGACAACTTCGGGCCGGATCCGCGAGCGCGGGATCGAAATCGTCTGCACCCTCTACCGTTGCAGCTCCGACGAAGCTGCCGACCTGCTGGTCCGACATTCTCAGACCAACAATCTCAAGGTCACCAGCCTGATCAAGGCGCTTGTCGCCCTGATCGACGAAGACACGTCCGGCACCAGCTATGGAAGCGGTAACGCACTGGCGTCTCACTTCTGGCTGCGTGAGATCAGGAATCTCAGCCAGGCACACCGACGCAGCGATCACTTTCATCGCCATCTCGTCGGCGCGTAATCGGCGCTGAAGGACAGCTGAACGACAAACTGACCTGAAACGACAGCTGGGGCAGTACACGGAAATCGTGTACTGCCCCAGCTTCGTGTTTGCGGTTGTCAGGCGGAAGCAGAGTCTCGGCAATCAGGCGGAAGCCGAGTCTCGGCAGTCAGGCGGAAGCCGAGTCTCGGCAATCAGGCGGAAGCCGAGTCTCGGCAGTCAGGCGGAAGCCGAGTCTCGGCAGTCAGGCGGAAGCCGATTCCTTGTTCAGGCCCTGCGGTGCACTGTCGGTATCGGTCGCCTCGTCCACGTGCTGCGGAGCGAAGAGCAGGCAGACGATGCTCAGGATGCACATGCCGATCAGCAGTGCGATGACCGGCCAGATGCTGCCGGTTGCCTTGTACATCAGCGTCGACACCAGCGGTGACAATCCGCCGAAGATAGCGCCGGCCCCCTGGTACGCCAACGAGATGCTCGTGTAGCGCGCCTGCGGCTTGAACATCTGCGACAGGACGGCGGCGATCGGGCCGTACGTGGCCGCCAGCACCAGTCGCATGACAGCGAAGGTCAGGAAGATCAGGAACACGGATCCGGACTTCAGCACCAGGAACTGCGGCGCTGCGAGAATCGCGACTGCCGCAAGGCCCCAGATGACGACGCGGACGCGTCCCACCTTGTCGCCGAGCCACGCCACGCCGAGAGTCGCGATCAACTCGACCACTGCAGCGACACTGAGCGCGTTGAGAATCAACGTCTCCGACAATCCGACGTCGGGGTCGGTTGCGTATGCCGTGATGAAGGTCGTCACGAGGTAGTAGCCGCCGACTGCGACGGGCAGAATGCCGATGCCCAGGATGATCGGGCGCCAGTTGGTCACCAGCGCGTACTTGAGCGGCAGCATTTCCGGTACGTCCGCGGACTTCACCTCGGACTCGAAAACCGGGGACTCTTCGACCTTCAGGCGAACGACCAAGCCGACGAGAATTAACAGCGCCGAGCAGAGGAAGGGCAGACGCCACGCCCACTCGCGCAGAGCGTCGTCGCCGAGGGTGGAGAGAATGCTGAAGAAACCGGTGGCCAGAAGCGCGCCGGCGGGGTTGCCCAGCTGGGCGAATCCGCCGTAGAAGGTCTTCTTGTCCTCGGGAGCATGCTCGACGGCCATCAGGACGGCACCGCCCCATTCGCCGCCGACGGCAAAGCCCTGGACGAAGCGGAGCAGAACCAGCAGCAGCGGCGCCCAGAAGCCGATCGACGCATAAGTGGGCAGCATGCCGATGAGGAACGTGCCTGCGCCCATCAGCGTCAGGGTGACGACCAGTGCGGTGCGTCGGCCCATCTTGTCGCCGACATGGCCGAACACGATTCCGCCGAGCGGGCGAGCGAAGAAGCCGACGGCGTACGTCGCGAACGCCGCCGCAACACCGGTCAGGCGGTCGGTTCCAGGTGGAAAGAAGATGTCACCGAACACCAGCGCGGCTGCCGTGGCATATACGTAGAAGTCGTACCACTCGATAGTTGTACCGACGAAGGCTGCAAATCCCGCCTTGCGGGCCTTCACGATCTGTTGCTCTCGGTTCATTACTTTTCCTCGGTGGTCGAAGTGCTCGACAATAGGTGGTTATGACCTGAATGTGCGAGTTCGCCGTCGATCCAGGTCTCCCGGACATCGATCTGCGCAATCGCGTCGGCCGGAACCTCGAGGGGATCCGCGCCCAGAATCACGAAGTCGGCCCGCTTGCCGACCGAAATGCTGCCCAGTTCTGCTTCACGGCCCAGCGCACGCGCACCGTTGAGGGTGTGAGCCTGCAGTGCCTGGTCGGCGGTGATGCGGAGTGCATCGGAGCCGAGCTGATGGCTCTGACGCGTCACACGGGTGACAGCAGCCTGAATCGCTTCGAGCGGCTTCGGCTCGGCCACCGGGGCGTCGGAGCTGATGGTCACGGGAACCTCGGCAGCGATGAACTCGCCGAGCGGGTTGAACCGCTCACCCGGAGTCCCGATCGCAGCGGTGACGCCCTCGCCCCAGTTGTAGTAATGCTGCGGCTGGTTGACCGGGTAGACACCGGCCAGGTTCATCCGGGCGATCTGCTCGGCCGTCGGGAGTCCGCAATGCTCGATGCGGTGACGCGCGTCGGCGTCGGGGTGAGCCTTCTGCGCAGCTTCGATGGCATCGAGCACCATGTCGATGGCCGTCGGCGACTGAGCGTGCGTGGCGGTCTGCAGACCCACCGAGTGTGCCTTGGCAATCAGCTCCGAGTAGTCCGCCGGCTCGTGGTAGAGCTGCCCGGTGCGGCACGGGTCGCCCACGTATCCGTCGGGGAAGTACGCGGTCCAGCCACCGAGAGTGCCGTCGGCATAGAACTTGATGCCGCCGAACGCGAGCTTGGAATTGCCGAAGGCGCCGTGCATTCCCGTGTCGATGACGTGATCGAGGAGGTGGCTGAGCATGTACATGGAGACGCGGGTCTTGAGCTGATCCTGCTCGGCCAGACGCAGGTACATGTCGAATTCACGACGGGTCACCTGGCAGTCACCGATGGTGGTGACGCCGCCGGCCAGGAACTTGTCCTGAGCGACCGACAGCTGGCGAAGGTGCTCTTCGGGCTCGTCCTCGAGATGGAAGTTGGGTCCGTGATGACCGACCTTCACTCCGTTGACGCCGGTGAGGATGTTGCACGCGGCGTCGGACAGCTCGCCCGTCAGCTCGCCGTCCGAATCTCGGAAGAACTCTCCACCGGCCGGGTTCTCGGTGCTCGCATCGATGCCGTGCTTGTCGAAAGTGAAGGAGTTGACGACGCCACCGTGACCGCTCGCGTTCATGAGGTAGACCTCGCGATCGGTGGCAACCTGATCGAGCTCTTCCTTGAGCGGATGACGCCCTTCGATCAGGTTGCGGTGCTCGTAGCCGTATCCGCGAATCGGGACACCCGCAGGTGCTGTGAGTGCCGCTTCCTGAAGCAGCGCAATGATTCCGGGGATCGAGTGAGCCTTCTCCGGACCGCAGTCCACCCAGCTGAGCATCTGCCCGTACATGAGCGGGTGTGCGTGCGGATCGACGAAGCCGGGGACGACGGTGGCGCCGTCGAGTTCGACCACCGCGATTGTGCGAGTGCTCAGGCGACGCGCCTCGGTGCGGCATTCCTCGAGTGTTCCCACCGCTGCAAAGCGGTTTCCGAACACCAGGAACGCTTCGGCTCCCGCCGTGCTGTCGTCAACGGTGTGAATCTTGGCGCCGGTGAAGATCGTGGCGGTGGCGTCGAGCGGCGAGGCTTCGTGCGTGTGCAACTTGCGCATGGTGGTCCTTCGTCGAGATGGTGGTGCAGGTCACTGCGTGTTGAGCGAAAACTACGCCCTGACCTGGAGCTATGCAATGCATCAAAGTTTCAGACCAGGCGGTATACAACTTTTTTGTAGTGACTTTCGAGCATTTCTGCACTTATCCGCATTATTCATGGCCACATGCGACTGTTCTAATAGGAAGCGGGTACAGAAAAATCTCTGGAAAAGTTGGGACATCCATGACCGTCGATCTCGATTCCAAGCTCATTGCCGCACTTCAGCGCAATGGGCGCGCGACGTACCGCGAACTGTCCGCGGCGGTCGACGCACCACGTGCAGCGGTGTCCACCAGAGTGCAGGCACTGCTCGACTCGGGAACGGTGTCCGTGGTTGCGGTCGCGCATCCCGAACTTCTCGGATTGAAGGCACTCGCACACGTCTCGATCGCCGTGTCCGGACCGATGACCCCCGTGCTGAACGCGTTGATCGAGTCCGAGGCCGCCGTCTACATCTCGGCAGTCAGCGGGCAGTACAACGTGATTGCGGAACTTCGGGTGCCCAGTCACGACGATCTGTATCGCGCCATCGCCGAGCTCCGCTCACAGCGGGGCGTTCGATCCGTGAGCACGCTGGTCTACGTCGACGTCATCAAGGGAATCTTCATGCCCGAGAGCGCTTTACAAGCCGACATCCGACTCGACTCGACGGATGTCGCGTTGATCGAACTACTCGAACGCAACGGGCGCATGCCATTTCTCGAGCTGGCCGAACACACCGGCCTGTCGCCGAGTGCCGTACGCAACCGCGTCAATCACCTGATCGCGAGCACGGCACTTCGCGTCGGAGCCGTCGTCAAGCGGCGAGGCGGTGGCCGGACATTGGCGATGGGCATCGGCGTCAACCTGGGCTCACGGGACGATAACGCGGTGTCGGAGATCGAGTCGCTGCCCGGAATCGAGTTCCTCGCCCGAACCCTGGGGCGGTACGACGTGATCGCGACCGTTGCCGCGAACTCCTCCAACGACCTTCACTCCCTGTCCGAGCGGATCCGCGGGATCGACGGTGTCAGTGGCTTGGAATCCTGGGCACATCTCGAGGTGTTCAAAGAGCACTACGCCCGCAGCCTGGATGTACGCGGGTAGCTGGCAAGTCATTGACCCACTTGGTCGAGCACGTTAACCTCGGACAAGTCATTGACCCACTTAACCGAGGTTGCATACATGTCCGATTCCGGACGCAAGGTAGACACTGTCGCCGCGACGATCGAGGAGGCCATCGCCTCCGGACGATGGCCCGTCGGATCAAAACTCCCACCGGAGATCGCGCTGGTCGAGGAATTGGGAGTCGCCCGAAACACCATGCGCGAAGCGGTACGGGCGCTTGCACATGCCGGAGTTCTGTCCGTTCGCCACGGCGGCGGCGTGTACGTGACGGCGGCGTCGCCGGTCGAAGGACTGCTCGGGCGCAGACTCGCCAGAGGCGACGTTCTCGACGTACTGAGCTTGCGACGCGGACTCGAGGTCGAAGCCGCACGGCTCGCAGCGCAGCGCCGCTCCCCCGAAGACCTCACACGGATCCACGCAGCATGGAACGCACACCCCGATCACGCCGGCAGCTCCGGCACGACCGAAGCCGGTATGGCCCTGCACCTTTCGATCGTCGAGGCGTCACACAACTCCGCCCTGATCGACGTCTATCGGGGAGTTCTTGCCGCCGTGTCGGATTCACTGTCCGCCGTGAGTATCGGTCCGGGATTCCACGTCGGCGAGCATCGACCCTTGATCGCAGCTATCGAGGAACGCAACCCCGACGAAGCAGCACGCGCGGCAGGCGCAGCGCTCGATACGGTCATCGACGCAATCGAGAGGAGCTTGTCATGACTCGGGGAAACTGGAACGGCGCGACGTATTCAACTCTTGCCGAACAACTCTCACCTGCATCACTGGAAGCACTGCGCTCGATCGGACACGTGAGCACGGTGTACGACGTCTGCGCCGGAACCGGGAACTTTGCGCTCCCGGCGGCCCAGCGCGGCATGACGGTCCACGCACTCGACCTCTCCGCCAGCCAGCTCGAGGCCGCGCGCGAACGCTGGATTCCCCGCCCCGGCATCACTGAACCCACCTTCACGATCGGCGATGCACAATCGTTGCCGTGGCCGGATTCGAGCGCCGACGCCTGCGTCAGCATCTTCGGGATCATCTTCTGCCCCGATCCCGCGATCGCTCTCGCAGAAATGATGCGGGTGACCAGGCCAGGCGGAAAGATCTGCGTCGCAACGTGGTCGGAGAACGGGTGGGCAGCAGCACTCCGCAGAGAAGCAGCCTCAGCATGGAAAGGCATCACACCGCTACCGACGACGTGGGCGCGCTCGAGCGAATTCGAGAAGGCAGCAGCTGGATTGGAGTCGGTGAGCTCGTCCTCTCATGTGCTCGAGTGGCAACTACCAGCCGGGTCGGATCCCATAGAGGAACTGTGCGACCAGGCACCGGCGTTGAAGAACTTTCGTGAGGCGGTCAGAGAAACCGGAAGCTGGGCTTCGATGTCCGCTCACCTGCGCTCGACGCTTGCGCCCTATCTCAGGTCGAGCGTAACCGGACCCGTCGCCACCAGTGAATACATCCTGCACGTCGGGACTGTCCCGAACCCTAGGACCGCGCCCCTTCGAACGCGCGGGTAACCCACTTCGCCGGATACGGTCTCTTCACCGTCCACCGACCCGAAGAGGCCCGCTCGATGTCTGAATCGAACTCCCTACCTGAATTGAAGCAAGCATCGCAGCAAGCATCGAAACAAACCTTGTCCATGACCGTCCTCATGACGCCGGACATGTCGAACTTCTCGGGCAACGTGCACGGCGGAACGATTTTGAAGTTCCTCGACCAGGTTGCCTACGCGTGCGCGAGTCGATACGCCCAGACGTACGTCGTGACCCTGTCCGTGGATCGTGTGGTGTTCCGCGAGCCGGTGCACGTGGGAGAACTTGTCACCTTCACCGCTTCCGTCAATTACACCGGGCGCACGTCGATGGAAATCGGAATACGCGTCGAAACCGAAGACATTCTTCTCGGAAAATCTCGACATACCAACAGTTGTTACTTCACGATGGTGGCAATGGGCAGCGACGGAAAACCCGCTGAGGTACCCCAACTCCGACCGACCGGAACAATCGCGAGGCAACGGTTCGAGGCCGGGCGTCGACGCCGTGAGCTGCGAAGGGAGAACGAACTGCGGGAACAGTCCATCCGGGCCGCAGTTCGGGACCTAACGCCCGAACACGATGACTGAATATTGCAAGCATTTAAGTTATAATCTTATGCATTAAACTGACCGGTGTGACTTCGAAAGCGCAAGACAAATATGACGTCGTGATTGTCGGCGCAAGCATTGCTGGATGCGCCGCCGCAATCATGTACGCCCAGCAAGGTCTGCGAATAGCGCTTCTCGACGCCCGCTCCGACGCCCGAGCCCACAAGGTCCTGTGCACTCACCATCTACAACCGTGCGGCGCCCCGATCCTGCAAAGGCTCGGCGCCACGGAAAAACTGCTCGCCCTGGGAATGGTGCAAACCGTTCCGAAGTTCTGGACTCCGTGGGGATGGATCGCCCCTGACGCCACCGACGCCTCGTCGCCACCGGGATTCAATGTCCGAAGGGAGACGCTCGACCCGCTCCTGCGGCAACTCGCGAACGACTACCCGAACGTCGACCTTCTTCTCGGACATCGCGTTTCCGGGCTGCTGACCAAGAACGGCACCACGGCCGGCGTGTACGGAACCGCACAGGGCTCGGCCTTCACTCTCGAAGCGAACTTGACCGTCGGAGCGGACGGCAAGGATTCGACAGTCGCACGATCCGCGCGATGCGACTCGGAGACCGTGACAAACGGTCGCTTCAGCTACTTCGCCCAACTCTCCGGACTCGAACGACTCGACGGAGAATCCTCACTGTCGTGGTTCATGGATCCCGACGTCGCCTATCTGCTCCCCAACGACGGCTGAATCAGCGTGCTGGTCGTCTTCCCCGCCCTCGACAAACTCGATTCGTTCACTGACGACCTGTCTACCGCTTTCCTCGAATACGCCAACGCATTACCCGGCGCTCCGCCGATTCGCCGCGAGCACATCGTCGGGAAGATCGTTGGTACCAAACACTTCTCCACAACCCTCACCGAACCGGTAGGTAACGGGTTCGCACTCATCGGCGACGCCGCGGCGACAAACGACCCGTTGTGGGGCATCGGATGCTCGTGGGCACTCGAGACCGCGCAGATGCTGGTCGACGCCACCGCGCAAGTACTGGTGGAGACGACGGCACACACACTCGATTCACATCGCAACGTGAATGCTGCACTGACCGAATACCGCAGTGCCAGAGCGAGTATGACGAGTCACATCGACTACATGAGTGGTTACGCCGGTGGGCGAAAGTTCACCGTATTCGAACGTCTGCTCATCTCCGCGGCCACCCATGACCAAGGCGAAGCCCAAAGGTTCTACTTGTTCGGTTCCCGGTTGATACCTGCCGAGCAGTATCTCTCGGCTCGCTCGGTCGCTCGGGCAGCACAAAAACATCTCAGGCACCGTCTGCGTCGTGGATCTGTGGCCGGGACGTAATCTGCCAAGCGTTTTTTCGGCACCGGCAATGGGGAACCCTCCGATCGCAACCGAGCCGGAGGAGCGACCATGCGTGCACACATCGCCATTCCGAGTGAATCGACTTGTCACAGGTACGTCGTCGCTGTCGCCAGCTCCACCTTCGCCGAATCGGTGATCTGGTGCGACGGTCCCGCGTTCGACGCGGTGATCGTGCTGGGTAGCGAAATTCCGCAGCACAGCGGCCACCGAGCGGTGCTCGCCTGGAATCACTACTTCGGGTGGGCTCTCGGTGTGGAAACCACACCGGATACGTCGTTCGCCGTTGTCGAATGCCTCGGTATCGGAAGAATGCCGGATCCGGAACTGTGCGCCGACCGCGCCGTCGAGTTGATTGCGCAGGCGGGTAGTTAAGGAACTCGTCGCGCGGCGCTCAGTCCAGCGGGCATAAGATCGAGCGCGAGTTTCGCACGCCCGACGAAAGAGAGCCCGACATGGACCCGCTGAGCAGGCCTGCCGGTCAGTTGGCTCTCGAGAACGAACCGGACGGCAGGGCGACTTTGCGGGCGCGTCAGACACCCCGCAGCGAGCGTCGCAAGATCGGGAAAGGCCTGCGCAAGCGAGTGGCACGATCGTCGCTCGGTGATTGGACGCCACCACCCAACCGACGTGACCCGGTCGATCAGGTCAACACAGCACACGAGGGAAGACTCGACTGGTTGGTTCCGATCCGTGTGGGACGCATGGTCGCTTCGCCCTACGGATTCCTGCGCGGTACTGCCGGATTGATGGCCGAGGACATGGCGCAGCTCCCGTCCACCGGCATCACACCCGTCATCTGCGGAGATGCACACGTCGGGAACTTCGGGTTCTACGGATCCCCGGAACGCGAACTTGTCATAGACCTCAACGATTTCGACGAAGCACATCCAGGCCCCTGGGAATGGGATTTGAGAAGGCTGGCCGCGAGCATCTGGGTGGCCGGTCGGCAGAACGGCCTCACCGAAGCTCAGTGCGAGACAGCAACAACCTCGTGTGTGTCCGCGTATCGCCTCCACCTGGCAAAGCTGTCCGAGCGTCCACTGTTCGATCGTTCATTCGACCGGGTCGATCTAGACGGACTCACCGATCACGTCACCGATCCCGGATTGCTGGCCGAGATCCGCCGCGCCGCGGAGCGGGCACGACGGCGTACGAGCGATCACGCGGTTCCCCGGTTCACCGTCGAGGACCACGGCCGACGCCAGCTACTCGAGAATCCCCCGCTCACAACACGACTCACCCCACAGGACACCGACTTCCTCCTGGAGGGTCTCGACGAGTATCTCGAAACCCTTGCACCACACTGGCGTCGAGTTGTCTCGGGTTACAACGTCATCGACGTGGCGCACCGAGTCGTCGGAGTCGGAAGCGTCGCCCTGCGAGCCTATGTCGCTCTGTGCGAAGGGAGCATCCCGGATGACGTCATCTTCTTGCAGCTCAAACAGGCTCGCAGATCCGTAGTTGCACCCTTCGTCCACGGCGACTCGGCCTGGCACGACCACCAAGGACGGCGCGTCGCGGAATACCAGCAAGCTCTCCAGACCGTCAGCGATCCACTGCTCGGTTGGTGCACCGTCGACGACCGCCAGTACTACGTCCGCCAGTTCCGGAACATGAAAGGTTCTGTGGACCTGAACAATATCGACGCAGCAGCGTTGACCGACTATGTCGCGATCTGCGGTCGCCTCCTGGCGAAGGGACACGCCCGCACCAGTGGCGCGTCGCTGATTTCCGGTTACCTGGGAACCTCGGACGCGGTCGATACCGCCCTCACCCGGTTTGCTCGGCTCTACGCCGATCAGACCGAACGTGACCACGACGCCCTGTGCCGGGCGGTATCTGCCGGCACGATCGCCGCGGAGCCGGGAATCTGATCCCTCACGCCGCGACGATCCTGCCTTGCTCGAATTTCACTCCACCCCAGATTCCGGTCTGGCCGGTGGCAGAAGCGAATTCACGACATGAATCCGCAATCGGGCACCTGCTGCACAAGTCGGTCGCGTAGTCGTACCCCTCGGACGGAAAAGGAAACCAGCGGTCCGGCTCCGGGTCCCCTCTGCATTCCGCCTGCCACCAGACCCGGTCGTCCGAAATCGGCAGAAGCTCAGCCAGATTCGAGATCACGTCTGCGTACATTACTTGCTCCCTTCGACCGTCACGTCCGACTCAATTCACGCCAGATCTTCTGCTGCACTTTCTCGATGCGCCGAGGTGCCTTTGGTTCCCACAGCAGCCGCATACCAGCCTCAGCCGGTGTGCGATCCGCCTTGCGCTGATTGCAGGAACTGCAGCACGCCACCAGATTTCCCCACGTGTTCGGGCCGTTACGGCTTCGTGGCTGGACGTGGTCGATGGTTGTCGCCCGGGCGGCGCAGTACGCACATTGACGACCGTCCCGGTCGAAAATACCGGCAAAAGTTGCCCGACTGGAATCGGTGACCGTCACCCGGTGAGCAACGTACACGTACTCGGCGAGCAGAATCGTCCGAGGCAGTGGGATCTCGATGTACTTGGAGCGCACCGGAAATATCGGGATCACGTCTTCGGTGGACTGCGCGGAACCGGTGGCGATCAGGACGACCGCCCGATCGGCGCTCACTTCACCGAGGTACTCGTACGTGGCGTTGAGTACGTGGACGGACCGGTTCATCCAACTGTGAGAGGTGGCGGTAGGTGCGCGGTTCGGGTTCCGCATGAGAGTTCTCAGTTCGTGTCGAGGAGTGAAACTCCTGGACACGATGGCGGGTCAGGAGCAAGTGCAGGAAATGGGGAACGGCATGTATTCAGCGCCACTCTGTTCCCCGAATGCGGGATGGGAAATGCCGCGGGGTGAGTGCCCGCGCAGGTGCAACGCTTGCTTCCAGTCGCGCATGCCCGTCCCCTTCCACTCTTGTTCTCTTCACCGGCGATTGCCGGCGCTCATCATCACACGGAAGGCATCCTCAGCGATATCGATTTATCAGGCCGGAAGCGCCGTCCTCGAAATACCGCGGTTTGACGCCGGAACACGCGGCTTGATCGAATGAGCCATGACTTCGTCGTACATCGACCTTCGCTCGGACACCGTCACCAAGCCTGACGCGGAGATGCGCAAGGCGATGGCCGACGCACAGGTCGGCGACGACGTCCTCGATCACGACCCGACCATGGCGGCGCTCGAGGAAGAAGTGGCGCACACTCTGGGGTTCACAGCCGCACTGTGGGTGCCGAGCGGATCGATGGGCAACCTGATTGCGCTGATGCTGCACCTTCGCCGCGGCGATCAGTTCCTGGCACCGGAGCACTCTCACGTCCTGGGTTCCGAATTGGGCACCGCCGCCTGGCTCGCCCAGGGAATGCCGATGGCCTTGCCGCACGACGGCGGACCCGGGCGTCCCAGCCCCGAGACCGTCGTGAAGGCGGCAGGCTCCCCCGGCCCGTACTTCACGTTGAACACCACACTGCTCTGTCTCGAGAACACTCACAACTTCGCCGGCGGTGCCGTCATGAATCCGACCGAGTGGACGACACTGGTCGACGCGGCGCGATCACGCGGCTTGAAGATTCACCTCGACGGCGCCCGTCTCTGGAATGCCGCTGCTGCACTCGATGTTTCGCCCACCGAATTGACTTCCGGCGCCGACACCGTTCAGGTGTGCCTGAGCAAGGGACTCGGTGCGCCGGTCGGCTCGATACTCGCCGCATCACCCGAATTGATCACCGAAGCCCGAAGGATCCGCAAGATGCTCGGCGGCGGTGTTCGCCAGGGCGGAGTGCTGGCCGCAGCCGGCATCGTCGCGCTGCGCTCACAAGCTCGCCTCTCCGACGATCACGACAACGCGCAGCGCCTCGCGTCGGGGCTTCGTAAACGCGGTTGGGCTGTCGACGAACCCGCCACCAACATCGTTCTCGCCGCAACACCCGATCCGTCGGCCACCGTTGCACAGCTCGCCGCTGTCGACGTCGGCGCGGTCACTGTTGCCGGGAAGGTCCGGTTCGTGACGCATCGCGACGTGAGCACTGCCGACATCGACGCGGTTCTGTCCAGAGTAACCTTCTGAGCTACGCCACCAGGGGTTGAACCCCTTGCGCGACAAAGCGAATGAACTCGCGGACATCCGGCTCGTCAACAGTCGGTTGGAGTACCACGGTGGTAGCAGCTGCTGCCACCCATCGCCGTGCTGCTGCCGCGACTTCGGACGCGGTGCCCGCGGCAATCGCATCCTCCGGCGACTCGCTACCGGACGCTGCGGCCTCGGCAAGGGCGCGCTCACGACCGCCGGAACCGAAAGCACAGATGACGTAAACGACAACCTCGTGATCCGACGCCCCGATGTGAGCGATCGCCCGACGCACGCCGTCCGGGGTCGTCCCACCCGAGAGCACAGTGCCCTGCGCCAACTCGCCACTGAGCGCCAAAGTCTTTGGCCCCGTGGCACCGACGAGCAACTGCGGCACCTTCTCCGGTGGCCACGCCAGCGTGACGTCCGTGAGATTCACGTATCGACCGGACACCGTCACCGACTCACCGCGCAGTAGCCGCTCGACCGCTCCGAACTGCTCCCGCAGGAGAGTCAACGGCGATTCGGCCTTGGCCCCGATCTGCCGCATCCAACTCTGAACGCCGTGACCGAAGCCAACCCGCAGTCGATCCGGATGAACTCTTGCGAGCGCCGAAATCTCCATCGCCGTGATCGCGGTGTTGCGCATCGGGGTCGGCAGCACGCCGATCGCTACTCCCAGGCGCTCACTTGCAGCCAATACAGCTGCAGCAGTGGCTATTCCTCCGCCGAAGAAGCAGTCCTCCCACAGCCAGACCTCACCGATACCACTCTCGTCGGCATACCTCGCATGGCTGACAAGGTCCTCCGGGGGCTGTTCCGGGCGCAGGACGACAGCAATCCGTGCGGTACTCATGCCGTCACCAGAAAAGCGGCGATCTCGTCGGCTGTTCGCCGGCCCTGTTCACGGCCGAGTTCAGCTGCCGGGCGCCTGGTTGTCGGCGAGAGCGAGTCCGTTCCGATCGCTTCCACGACGGCGTCGTCGGCGAAGATCGGCAGTACGCGCGCGGGCGCCAACACATCGATTTCCTCTCGTAGACTGCCGCCCAGCAGATTCGGGGCAGGGTCTGCCGCGGGTGAAAGAACCACGACTACATCGCAGTCCGCAGCCAGAAGAACATTCGAGCCACTGGCCATTCCGCCGTCCATGTACCGGTGACCGTCGATCGTGACTACCGGCCACACCCCGGGGACAGCGCAACTCGCTCCGACTGCGTCGATCAGGTCGACGCCGGAGGCATTGCCGAACACCCTCAACTCACCGGTCTCCGCGTTGATCGCCGGGATGCGCAACTCCCGGTCGGGCCACAACCGATTCGGCAGCCGCGCCTCGATGACCGCACGACGCGGCGGGTTCGACGGTGTCGGCTCCCATCGCTGCCTCGCCGAGCAGACGGAGCTGCTCGGCCCGGTCCTGCGATCCTGCGATCGCGTCCACGAACATCTGACCGAGTACCTCGACATCGACCTTCGGATCGATTTCGCCGGTCGCGTCCGCTGTTTGTGCGTCGAAAAGTATTTGCAGTGTTGCACCGCCCGCAATCTGAGCGCTCACCGTGGAACCTGCGGACGTGCCGATCAACACGTCCGCCGTCAGCAGCGATGCTGCAGTGTCAGGCGATTTGTCCTGAACGCCCAACAGAAAACCGGTTTCCCAGGCGATTCCCGCAACGCCGCCGCCGGCAAGTACCAACCCCAATTTCACGCCGTCCACCTCTCGTCGATCGTGATCCGTGCCCGAAGTCGACGTTAGACCTACTCTGAAGTGATGTTCATGCGCAGCGCAAAGACATTTGTTCCCGACGCACTCCGCGGGTTGATCGCATCCACCGACGACATCGCCTGGAATCCCGACCCTGGATATCTCACACGCGCGAGGCCGCTTCCTCGCGGACGGGTCGCACTTGTCTCCGGCGGCGGCTCCGGTCACGAACCCATGCACGCCGGATTCATCGGCGAAGGAATGCTGACGGCCGTCTGCCCGGGATTGGTCTTCAGCTCACCCAATGCACTTCAGATCCACGAGGGATCCAAGGCTGCCGACGCCGGCGGCGGCGTCCTTCACATCGTGAAGAACTACACCGGCGACGTGATGAACTTCGGTATCGCCCGAGAGTTGCTACGCGAGGACAAGATCGATACGGACGTCGTCCTGGTCGACGACGACGTCGCGACCGAACGCGCAGACGGCAGCGGCCCGGGGCGACGCGGTACTGCGGCAACCATCGTGGTGGAGAAGGTCTGCGGCGCATCCGCCGCCCGCGGCGACGACCTGGCCGAGGTGACCCGGATCGGACAACACGTCGCGCACTCCGCTCGGAGCATGGCCGTCGCTCTTCGCCCGTGCACTTTGCCGGGGGCTGACGAGCCGTCGTTCGACTTGCCGGCGGGTCACATGGAACTCGGTATCGGCATCCACGGCGAACGCGGCACAGAACGCGTGGACGCCCTGCCCGCGCCGGAATTGGTGCGGCGGCTGACGGACCCGATCATCAAGTCCCTGAGTCTCGCCGAAGGTGACCGCGTCATCGCCGTCGTCAACGGTCTCGGCGCCACCCACCCGCTGGAGTTGCAACTACTGTTCGCCGAACTCGGAGAGTATCTGGACGAACAGGGAATTCACATCGAGCGGACATTGATCGGAACTTTTGTCACTGCATTGAACATGGCAGGCGCGTCCATCACTCTTGTTCGCACAGACAAAGAAATCCTCGAATTATGGGACGCACCAACAAAAGCGCCCGCCTGGCCGAATGCTATGGCGCGTGAGTACACCGGCATGGGCAAGCGCGAATCTTTCGGTCCCACATTCACACCCGACATCTCACGCACTGCCGAAAGCAGGTTCGTCGGCGGCTGGATTGCGGACTGGGCCGAGAAGGTACTGGAGCAGGAACCGGCCCTCACCGATCTCGACAGACGAGCGGGTGACGGTGATTTCGGGACCAACATGGTGGCCGCGCTGGATCAGCTCGACATCTCGTCGATCCGTGACACCTATTCCACTGCAACGATATTCGACGCGGTCTCGCAGGCCTACCTCGGCCACGCCGGCGGCACCTCCGGCGCTTTGTTCGGCATCTGGTTCAGGCATTTCTTCCGCGTTGCCGCAGACTCGGCGGACTCCGAACTCGACCTCGGGGCGATCGCGGCTGCAGCGCGGGCGGGACTCGACAACATCACCTCGCTCGGCGGCGCACGCGTCGGCGACAAGACGATGGTCGACGCGATAGTTCCGGCGGTCGAGTCGTTGGAGCAATCCGTGATCTCGGACGCCGATCGGGAGGCTGCTCTGGCGAGCGCAGCGGAAGCCGCAGCGGCCGGGGCGGAGTCGACCGAAACCATGCTCGCAAACCGCGGACGTGCAAGTTATGTGGGAGAAGCCGCTCGCGGAGTGGTCGATCCGGGAGCGCTGCTCATAGCGTGGTTCTTCGCTTGTGCAGTGGGGCACTAGCGAGCACTTCTGTGCTGTGACTAATCTGGCAGCCACAGCACATCGTTTGTGACGGCCCGTGGGCAAAAAGCACCGGTCTCACACACCACACAGGAGCAGCCCATGCTGAGCACCATGCAAGACGCCCCCCTCTCCATTGCTCAACTTCTCCGCCACGGCGCCTCCGTTCACGGCGCCTCCGAGGTTGTCACGTGGACCGAGTCCGGCCCGCGCCGTGTGTCCTACGCTGACGTCGGCAAGCGCTGCGCACAGCTCGCGCACGCCCTGCGCGGGCTCGGCGTCGAGGGCGACGAGCGAGTCGCCACGTTCATGTGGAACAACTCCGAGCACCTCGAGGCGTACCTGGCGATCCCCTCGATGGGCGCTGTGCTCCACACGCTGAACATTCGTCTGTTCCCCGAGCAGTTGATCCACGTCGCGAATCACGCCGAGGACCGCGTGATCATCGTCGACCCGTCCCTGATTCCGCTTCTCTCTCCGCAGCTTCCGTCACTGACGACCGTCAAGCACATCATCGTCACCGGCTCCTCCACTGCGGGACTCGAAGCTCCCGAAGGCGTGCAGGTTCACACCTACGAGGGCTTGATCGCCGATCAGCCCACCGAGTTCGACTGGCCCGAGGTCGACGAACTCAGCGCTGCTGCAATGTGTTACACATCCGGCACCACGGGTGACCCCAAGGGCGTCGTCTACTCCCACCGTTCGATCTACCTGCACTCCATGCAGGTCTGCATGAGCGACGGCCCCAATCTCGCCCAGGGCGATCGTGCGCTCGCCGTGGTGCCCCAGTTCCACGCCATGTCCTGGGGACTTCCCTACGCCGCGTTCATGATCGGCGCCTCGCTGATCATGCCCGACCGCTTCCTCCAGCCTGCCCCGTTGGCTGCGATCATCGCCAGCGAGAAGCCGACGTTCGCCGCAGCCGTACCCACCATCTGGCAGGGCCTGCACCTCTACCTCGAGCAGAACCCTCAGGACATCTCCTCGATGCGTGAAGTTCTGATCGGTGGCTCCGCGGTACCGCCCGCCCTCATGCACGCATTCGAAGCCGATCACAACGTGTCCGTCCTGCACGCCTGGGGCATGACCGAAACCTCCCCGCTCGGATCCGTTGCCCGCCCGCCGGCCGGTGTCACCGGCGACGCGATGTGGAAGTACCGCTACTCGCAGGGTCGATTCCCGGCATCGGTCGAGGCACGTCTCATCGACGACGACGGCAAAGTTGTTGCACACGATGGTGTTTCCGTCGGCGAACTCGAAGTGCGTGGCCCTTGGATCACCGGGTCGTACTACGGCGTCGACGCGGAAGACAAGTTCAACGACGGCTGGCTCAAGACCGGCGACGTCGGATCCATCACGGCCGACGGCTTCCTGAGCCTGTCCGACCGCTCCAAGGACATCATCAAGTCCGGCGGCGAATGGATCTCCTCGGTCGACCTCGAGAACGCCGTCATGGGCCACCCCGACGTCACCGAAGCTGCCGTCATCGGCGTGCCGGACGAGAAGTGGGACGAGCGCCCGTTGGTTGCGGTTGTTCTTCGCGCCGGCTCCGAAACCACCATGTCCGAACTGCAACAGTATCTTTCGGACAAGGTTGCCAAGTGGCAGCTGCCCGAGAACTGGGCTGTGGTCCAGGAAGTTCCGAAGACGAGCGTCGGCAAGTTCGACAAGAAGCGCTTGCGAGCCGACTACCACGAGGGTGGGCTCGAAGTCACGCGACTCTGACACGCATCAAATACTGAAGGTGGGCAACAGGTTTTCGGCCTGTTGCCCACCTTCGTTTACCGGCGAGGTACTGCTAAGGACGATACCCGACCGTGTGAAAAGCGATGTCGACGTACTTCTGCGCCAATTGCGACGGTGACATCGGACCGCCGGTCTGGAACCAACGCGGCAGCGACTGTGCCATACCGAGTATTGCCCGGACGGTCTCCTCGGTATCGGTGACCGAAAAATCACCTGACGCAACACCGTCGTCGACGATCCTGCGCATCAGCAACTCGAGCCGTTTACGGCTGGCGGCGTATCGGCTTCGGCTTTCCGGTGAGACATGCCGGATCTCGGTGTCCAATGCTGCATGCCGCGACCGGTGGGTCATGTAGAGAACAATCGCCTCCACCACCAAGGCAAAGCGTCGTACCGGATTCTCACCGGCCTCCGCTTCTGCCGCTTCGGTTCTGGTATTCAGTTCGCTCATCGAGATCTCGAACAGAGCGACCAGAACCGCCTCCTTGTTCGCGTGGTGATAGTAGAGCGCGGGAACGGTTACCCCGACACGATTGGCAATCTGTCGCACCGTCGTACCGTGGTAACCGTTCTCGTCGAACAGCTCGAGCGAAGCCGTCAGGATGTCGGTCATCACCAGCGGCGGGAAGGACCGCCAGTCCACTGCCACCGAATTCACCGACTCCACCTCACCAGTCATGAAATACCCGAAATTAACGCGGTGCCATACGGATTGCACCGTCGAGGCGGATCGTCTCACCGTTGAGCATGGGGTTGGAAACGATGTGTGCGGCAAGCGCGCCGTACTCGCTGGGATCACCCAGGCGTGAGGGGTGGGGCACCTGCTGACCCAACGATGCCTGGGCTGCATCGGGCAGTCCGGCCAGCAACGGGGTCTTGAACAGGCCGGGCGCAATGGTGTTGACGCGGATCAGCAGCGACGCGAGGTCGCGGGCGATCGGGAGCGTCATACCGACGACGCCGCCCTTCGACGCGGAGTACGCAGCCTGCCCGATCTGGCCGTCGTAGGCTGCAACCGAGGCGGTGTTGATGATGACGCCGCGTTCACCGTCGATGGGTTCGGTCCTCGAAATACGCTCCGCAGCAAGACGAAGGACGTTGAAGGTGCCGATCAGGTTGACGTCGATGACCTTCTTGAAAGCGTCGAGCGGGAAGGCACCCTTCTTGCTGACCGTCTTGACTGCGTTGCCGATTCCGGCGCAGTTGACTGCCACGCGCAGGGGTCCGAGGGACTCGGCCACGTCGAGTGCAGCGGTGACCGCGGCCTCGTCGGTGACATCTGCGGCCGCGAAGCGGACCCGGTCGCCGAGTTCCTTGGCGATGGCTTCACCGTTCGACGACGGAAGGTCGATGATGACGACGCTGGCGCCGTCGGCAAGAAGGGCTTTGGTGGTGGCCAGGCCGAGGCCGGATGCTCCACCGGTGACGACGGCGACGCTGTCGTTGACGATCATGAGAGTTCCTTTCGAAAGGTTATGTGTTTCAGATGCGTTCGATGATGGTGGCGTTGGCCATGCCGGCGCCCTCGCACATGGTCTGCAGACCGTAGCGTCCGCCGGTGGCCTCGAGGTGGTTGACCATCGTGGTCAGCAGGCGTGTACCCGAGGACCCCAGGGCGTGGCCGAGAGCAATGGCGCCGCCCCACGGATTGAGCTTTGCCGGGTCGGCACCGAACTCGTGAGCCCAGGCGAGCGGCACGGGAGCAAATGCCTCGTTGACCTCGTACGTGTCGATGTCGTCGATGCTCAGGCCGGCGCGAGCGAGCACCTTGTGGGTCGCCGGGATGGGCGCGGTGAGCATGAAGATCGGGTCGTCGCCCGCGACGGAGAAGGAATGGAAGCGTGCTCGCGGGGTCAGCCCCAACTTCGACGCCATTTCTTCGCTCATGATCAGTGCCGCGGATGCGCCGTCGGTGAGCGGCGACGAGTTACCGGGAGTGATCGACCACTGTGCCTCAGGGAAACGCTGCGCGTACTTCTCCGAGTAGAACGACGGCTTCAAGCCGGCGAGACCCTCGGCGGTAGTGGACGCGCGAACCGTCTCGTCGACGGTGTGCGAGACCGTCTCACCGGCGGCATCGATCACCGAGATCGGCAGGATCTCCTTGTCGAAGAGCCCCTTCGCCGCTGCCTCCGCTGCCCGCTGGTGGGACTGCGCAGCGAATGCGTCGAGAGCCTCGCGGTCGAACTTCCACTTCGCGGCGATCAACTCCGCGGAGATGCCCTGATTGACCAGGCCTTCGGGGTAGCGAGCCGCTATGCCCGGACCGGAAGCGTCCTTCCCCATCGTCGTAGTGCCCATCGGGACACGACTCATCGACTCGACACCTGCCGCGATCACGATGTCGTATGCACCGGCGATCACGCCCTGCGCGGCAAAGTGCGCAGCCTGCTGACTTGATCCGCACTGGCGATCGATCGTGGTGGCGGGTACCGACTCGGGGAATCCGGCCGAGAGGACCGCGCTGCGGGTGATGTTGAGAGCCTGCTCACCGGCCTGTCCGACGCAACCGCCGATAACGTCGTCCACCAGGGCGGGGTCCAGGCCGTTTCGATCGACGATGGAACGTAGAACATGGGCCATCAGTTCGACAGGGTGCGTCCCGGACAGTGCTCCGCCCGGCTTGCCCTTGCCTGATGCGATCCGGACTACATCGACGATCACTGCCTTGGTCATCTTCGTTCCCTTCGAGGACGTGTACTGCTGGGGCGGTCCGGCACCCGAGTTTCGTGGCGCCGAGCGCCGGACCGAGATCGAGGGAGCACCCTGACTTAGCGCTCGCTAAAGGATTACCATCGACGCGACCCGCACGTCAAGAGGAGTTGCCGGGCTTCGAAGCAGATGCTCACCAACGACGGTTCACACGATCAGTAACCTCGCCGGGCCTCAGCCAACCGTTAGTACTTTCGAATGATAGGTTTTCAATCTTCGCCCGAAATGTCCGGAATCGGATAACCTTCCGCCACAAGCAATCCAAGCCACATGGGGATTCGGGACGTGGCACCAATCGATGACAAACCGCAGGGGGACTGACCGGGAGGTTGAGCGTGGACCTGCGATACGTTGCATTCACACGTGCCGACTCGCATTTCTACGACCGAATCAGAACTGCCACTCGACCTGAGACACCGACTGACCAGCACTTTGTCCCCGCAAAGTCGGTGGAGTGGTCACTCTGGCGGCGCGGCCCCCAAAGCGGACCGTGGAACTACTTCCAACCGCCTGAAAATCCGCTGCCCGAACAGGGATGGAAGATCCACTGCTCCGCTACCCAAGCCAATGCACAGGAACTGCTCGATACCGTTTCCGCGTATTGCGGCCACAATCTGGTGCCGTTCAAATTTCTTCGGACGGCGACAGACCTCATGTTGTCCAACAGCAAGCAGGCCAATCGAACTTCCAGCGGAAAATTCATCACGATCTATCCGCCGGATGGTGTTGCCACACAACGAGTCGTCACCGAACTGGACGGGCTTGTCGCGGGTGCCGACGGACCCTACATCCTCAGCGATGTGCGCTGGAACCGTGGACCGCTCTACCTACGATACGGCGCGTACCTGCCCATGCAGACCTACGATTCGTTCGGCGATCGTGTCCCGGCAATTCGGCGTCCTGACGGATCGCTCGAACCAGATCTGCGCGGCACTTCCTTCAGGACTCCCGACTGGGTAGAAATCCCGGACTTTGTTCGTGCACAACAAGACAAACTCAAATCACCAGGTGAGTTCCCCTTCTCGATTCGAGAAGCCCTGCACTTCAGCAACAGTGGAGGAATCTACTCTGCGTTCGACAGCAACGGCGTCAATCTGGTCATCAAAGAAGGCCGTCCCTTTACCGCCCCGGACGCCAACGGCCGGTACGCAATCGACCGGATCCGTAACGAGTACGACAAGTTGACTCACCTGGCCGACAACCCGTACCCACCTTCTGCGATCAGCTTGTTCGAGCGCGAGGGACATCACTTCCTTGTCACCGAGCGCGCTCCCGGCACTCCCCTGAATCAGGAAGTTGCACTCCGCTACCCGCTGATACGCGCGGACCAGACACTCGGTTCCCGAACGGAATACAGAACCTGGGCACTCGACATTGCACAACAATTGACTACCGCAGTCGAGAGCTTCCACAACGCTGGAATCGTTCATGCCGACCTTCATCCCGGTAACGTCATGTGCTCACCGTCCGGTATTCGGATCATCGACTTCGAGATGGCCCACAACATCGACGAGCATCCGCCCCGGTCCACCGGAGCCCCCGGATACACAGCACCTCGACAGTTGACAGGAATCGCGGCGGATCGATACTCGTTGGGATGCATCGAGCTGGGACTCTTTGTCCCACTTACTACATTGTTCCCTCTCGATCGCAACAAGATTCCCGAACTCATCGACTACGCGGTGTCTCGATTCGGTCTACCGCGAGCCTTCGGTGCCTCGCTCCATTCGATGCTCGACGTACACGCGCCGGAGCCGGAGAATCGCCCGCAGCGATGGGACACGTCGCGGAGGGAATCTCGGCAACGTACGGAGGCTCGATTGCGCTGCGGCATGCTCGCCTCTCTCGATCTTTCCCGCTCTGATCGACTCTTTCCCGGGGACATCGCCCAGTTCGAGGTGAACGGCTACGGGATTGCGCACGGCTCGTGTGGAAACCTGCTCGCTGATGATCTTCCCACCGATACCTTGGAGTCAGTTCTGGAATGGACTGAACACCAAATTGATTCGGATACGCAGCCACAGTTCGGATTCTTCGACGGACTCGCGGGTGCGGTGCACACCTTTCGGCATCACGGGCGACATTCGACTGCCGACAGATGGGTCGAGACTTTGTGTCGAGCCCCACTCGACGAGCTCGACTCCAGCCTCTTCAGCGGCCTTTCCGGAATCGGTTGCCTCCTACTCGAGGAATCGGTTTCACGACCGATCGTGTCACCCACTCTCGCCGTCGTGGCTGAAACTCTGAGCGAACGAATTTCAGCTGCTCGCGCGCATGTCCGCAACACCGACGGGCAGCCTTGGGCAGTGGCCGGCCGAGGTGGGTTGATGCGGGGACCGAGCGGACAAGCGCTGTTCTGGACTCGCCACTACGAACTGAGCGGTGATCCTCGATCGCTGGAACACGCACGCCAGCTCGTCGACATCGATCTGTCGGTGATGTCGATGTGCCCTGACGGGTCGATGCAGCTGCGAGAGGAGCGCCGGACGATGCCGTATCTCGGATCGGGATCCGTCGGTGTCGGCCTAGTGCTTCTACAGCTTCTGCGCCATGTCGACGAACCTCGCTACGCGACTGCGGTGCGTGCGATATCCCGCGCCACCACAGTCGAATTCACCGCTCAAGCTGGGCTGGTCAACGGTCGAGCTGGATTGATTCTCTTTCTGGTCGAGCTCTCCAAGACCCCCTATGCCGACTCCGATTGCGAAAGCGCATTGGCCCAACAGTTGGAACTTCTAGGCCTTCACTCCGTCAATCACCAAGGAAGCCTGCACTTTCCAGGTGAGCAGAACCTGAGACTGTCGACAGATTGGGCAACCGGATCTGCAGGAATACTGGCATTGCTCCGACATGCCGGATCGGCAACTTCCCGACAGTCGTTTCCACTGATGTGCGCGTCAAACAGCCACATCTCCTAAATGTTCGGAAGAAATCATCCCCGGAAGATTGGAGCACAGAAGTATCAGGCCAAAAACCTGAAATGAAATCAGCACCGCAAGAAAATTCGATCGATCAAATCCATCGGCAAACATGCCGATCAACAAAGGAAATGACAATGGACGCTATTCTCTCCCTTCAGGATCTGTCAGTCGCCGCCGGCAACGTCGGAGATGCCGGCCAACTCGAGCAGAACGCGGCAATCAGTTCGCTCAGTTTCTTCTGCCTCTAACCTCCGGCCGATACCTCGGACAAAGGTCCGGGGTATCGGCTTTTGAAATCCATGCGAATTACCAAACGAACAGTATTGTTTGATCATGAGACGCATCAACACATCACCGAGCCGCATACACCGATGATCTACGCGACCTGGCGGCAATGCCGAGGGCAGATCGTATGGTCATTGGCAGTGATATTCCTCCTGATCCTGACCGTCGCAGCTTCAGGCTGGTTCGTTCAGCATTCACGCGAGAGTTGGGTTTTCGGAGAAATCTGCTCACGCTGGTACGACGGAGGTGGCGGTTGCCGCGCCGACACCGCTCTCACCTTGACGACGCTTCTCGCACTCCTGCTTCCCTTCGCCTCAGGAATGCTGGTCGGCGTCACCACATTCGCCCGAGACTTCGAGCAAGGCCCCGAAAACCTCGATTTTCTCGAGTCCACCAGCCTTGTTCGATGGTATTTCTTGCGGATCCTGGTGGTCTTCGTGCCGGTCACACTTGCGATGACACTCATGGGTTTGGTGCTCGGCTGGACCCATTCGCTGGGCCGGGGAACAACCGCAACAGATGAAATGACCTCGTTCTCGTTGATGGAGTTCCCCAATTTTCACACGACGGGAATCGTCCTCGGCGCCTACACCTTTGTCGCTATGGTCACCGGCAGCGCGGCCGCTTTGCTCGTACGCAACACAGTCGTCGCGATGGTCACGACTCTTCTCGTGTTCTTGATCGTGCCCGTCACGTTGAGCGCAATGGTCCGCGAGCATTACACGGCTCCCGACATCGAAGTCCAACCCATCGACGGACGGGCACGTGCCGCAGAATACGCACCGTCTCCGTACCAAAATCTCGACTCGAGGTGGGTCATCGGTGCCGGCTTCGCCGATACGGGTGGCAACGTGATCGACGCCGATTAGACAATGTGCTGGGGCTCAGACAATTCCGATCGCAAGCAGCAAGACCTCGAGGTCGACAACTGCCTTCGAGAACAGGGAATCGATCACTATGCCGTGATCTATCACCCGCAGAGCCGGTACTGGCAATTTCAGTTCATCGAGACTGCCGTGATGCTGTTGTGCTCCGGGTTGATGGTGGCGCTCGCACTCGTCGGCGCATGTGGGCGACGTCGGCGATCCGCCTATAACCGAATGTCGGAAATGTCGAAATCGATTCGATAGCAGCAATTTTCGACCCACATCCCCTTGTGTTCGAAACTTTGTTCGATTAAACTTTCGGCATGGACAGTCGAGAAGCGTGGCAACTGGATGGCGAGGGCCTCAAGAGTGAGGTTCTCGATCTGGTGCGCGTCCGGCACGAGTTGCAATCGCGGATGGTGCTGTTGATCGTGGAGATGTTTTCCCGGGAGACTGTGGTCGGGAAGGGTTTTCGGGCGATCGCGCAGTGGTTGCACGGTTCGACGAATCTGGAGATCGGTGAGTGCAGCCTGCTGGTCAGTCTGGCACGGTTGCTGTTGCTCGAACCTGTTGTCGCCGATGCGTTCCACCGCGGTGACGTGGATGCACTGAAGGCCCGTCAGGTGGCGTCGTTTTGTCAGCATCCGCCGAAGAACATGACCCCGGCGGATGTGGACAAGGCCCGCAGGATCCTGCTTGACCTGGCGTCGAAGAACATTGCCGATTGTGATGCGGTGCGGGCGGCGATCCGGCGGATCGAGAAGCAGTACGGAAAACGTGAGGACGGCGTCCCAGCGGGTGAGGATTCGGAGCGTAACGAGTTCTACGCCTCGAAAGGCTTGTACGGGCGTGTGTCGGTGAAGGGTGATCTGGATGCCGTCAACGGGGCCCGTCTGATCACGCTGTTGTCGAGTTTGTCGGCGCCGACACCGGAGAAGGATGGCGTGAAGGACACTCGCACTCCGGCACTGCGACGCGCGGATGGGTTCTGCGAACTTCTGCGGCGGTACGAGCGGGCGGGGTTGGGTCCGATCGAGGGCGGAGTAAAACCGCACATCACCGTGACTGCGTCGGCGAAAGACATGACGGACCTCAAAGCCTTGAAGGATCTGTTGCCCTCCACGGAGGAGTTGGGGTTCGCGTGGACGGATTGGGTGGGCCCGATCAGCATCGACACCGCACGGATGTTGGCGTGCGACTGCACAGTGACCCGGATTCTGTTGGATGAGAACGGGGTTCCGCTCGACTGCGGTAAGGAAGTGCGAACGGCGACAGTACCGCAGCGGCGCGCGTTGGCTGTGCGTGATGGTGGGTGTGCGTTTCCGGGGTGTGGGACTCCCTCGGGGTGGTGCGATGCTCATCATATTGTGCACTGGAATGATGGTGGCCCAACGGATCTCGATAATCTGGTCTTGTTGTGTGGTCATCATCATCGGACACTGCATCACACCGAGTGGCGGGCGGAGATCGGCCCCGATCGAAAAACGGTGTTCTATCCGCCGATATCGATCGATCCGTATCAACATCCGATCGGCGGGAACAGCCTACCCACAGCGGCTTGAACCGCGGCAATCGAACACATCAGCACCGGGAACGAAACATGCCCTGGTGCTGACGCGCGTTCAGGTCAGATCCCGGCCCTTCGCACGAGAGCGTCAGTGGCAGAAGGGGATACAACGTCAATCGCTCGTAACAGCCCCGCGTACCGCGGATACATCTCGGCGGGGCGAGTATTGATCGCCCGCAAGATCCACGACGCAGCTTGATCGGCTGTCAGCGCCGGCTGGCTCACGTAATCTGCCGTCGGCGCGATCATCGGTGTTCGTATCAGCGGGAATTGCACTGTGGTGACATCGACGCCGGTGCCGTGACACTCCGCTCCGAGGCTTCGGCCGAAGGCACTGAGCGCAGACTTCGACGCGTGATAGGCGCTGAACCTGGGCATCACCCCGGCAGTAACTCCCCAGGTTCCGACGTTGATGATGTGTCCGGATTTCGCCTCGAGCATCGCGGGCAGCAGACGCAGCGTCAGTCGTGTAGGTCCGAAATAGTTCAGTGCCATGGTGCGCTCGTAGTCGTGGAATCGGTCGACCGAATCCAACGCGGTACGCCGGATCGAGCGACCCGCATTGTTGACGAGTATGTCGACCGACCCGAATCGATCGGCGATGGTCTCCGCGAGTTCGTCCACAGCTTCCCCTCGCGAGAGGTCCGCTGGCACGATGTGCGCCCACCCTCCCTGGCGGTGGATATCGTCCCGCACGTGTTCGAGGTTTTCCTCACCACGCGCGACCAGGATCATCTCGGCTCCTCGGCGGGCCAGGAGGTGGGCAGTCGCCTCACCGATCCCCGAGGAGGCTCCCGTCAGAACGATTGTTTTGTCGGAGAGCGTGACGCCACGCGACGGAACAAGTGAGCGCAGACGCGTCGGCGGACTCAATGCAAGATTGCTGAGAATCGATCTGATCACGTCGGCCTCGGTTCGATCTTCGCGTGCGATTCGGTGCGAACCCGTCCCTGAACAGCCCACTTCGGACGCACCGCGGAAATTACTCAAAAGTAAGTTATGGCGCCGTTTCGGCCGTGTCAAGAATTCGTCGAGATCCAGGAGTATCTGCCACTAGCTTTTCCTGATACCTCGGGTTACATTAAATCCAGACCGAGTGCCAGCGATCACACAACCGGCCCTCGATTCCACCGAATACCGCGAGAAACACCAGCGGTGACCGAAACGAAGAGGAGACGCCATGACGCTCACATCGCCGCTCGACAAGCGCGCAGAAGCATCCGACGACTCGTACAACGAGACGCTTCGACTCCTGTCCGAGGGCTCGGTGCACAAGCACTTCGACCCGTACCTCGACATCGACTGGGATTCCCCCGAGTTCGCCGTCGTCCCGAACGATCGCCGCTGGATCCTCCCGGCCGAGACAGACCCGCTGGGTGCACACCCCTGGTACCAGGCGCAGTCCGAGGCCAAGCAGATCGAGATCGGCATGTGGCGCCAGGCCAACGTCGCGAAGGTCGGTCTCCAGTTCGAGAACATCCTGATCCGCGGCATGATGCAGTACGTCTTCTCACTGCCCAACGATTCGGCCGAGGCACGCTACTGCACGCACGAGTCCGTCGAAGAGTGCAACCACACGATGATGTTCCAGGAGATGGTCAACCGCATCGGTGCCGACGCTCCGGGCATGAGCCGTCCGATGAAGATGCTTGCACCCTTCATCCCCCTCGCCGCGGGTCCATTCCCCGAACTGTTCTTCGTCGGTGTCCTCGCCGGTGAAGAGCCGATCGACCACATCCAGAAGAGCATCCTGCGCGCCGGCGGCCAGATCCACCCGATCATGCAGTCGGTCATGGCCATCCACGTGGCCGAGGAAGCGCGCCACATCTCGTTCGCGCACAAGCTTCTGAGCCGTCGCATCCCGCTGATGTCACGCCCGAACCGGTTTGTCCTCTCGCTGCTGTTCCCGATCGTCATGCGCATTCTCTGTGACGCCATCGTCATCCCGCCGAAGTCCTTCTGGAAGCAGTTCGACATCCCCAAGTCCGTGAAGAAGGACCTGTTCTGGGATCTGCCCGAATCGCGTCAGACCCTGCGCAACTACTTCGGTGACGTCCGCATGCTGGCCACCGACACCGGACTGATGAACCGTGCCTCGCGCTTGGTGTGGAAGGCCTGCAAGATGGACGGCCGCGCATCACGCTTCCGTAGCGAACCTCACCGCAGCTCGCACAATGCCGCCGCGTAGCTCCCGGACAGTCGAGATCGGACTCATAGCGCCATGCCACACGTAGTCACGCAGTCCTGTTGCAGCGACGCCTCGTGCGTCTACGCCTGCCCGGTCAACTGCATCCATCCGACGCCGGACGAGCCGGACTTCCTCACCGCCGAGATGCTGCACATCGATCCGCAGGCCTGCGTCGACTGCGGGGCATGTGTCTCGGCCTGCCCGGTCGATGCCATCGTCCCCGAATCGAAGCTGACCGACCCGCAGCGAGTGTTCCTGTCCATCAATGCGGACTTCTACAAGGAAGAGCGGCCTCGGCCACTTCTCGCCAAGGTCATCCCGGCAGCCCATGTCGACAAGGGCCGCCCGCCGTTGCGAGTGGCGATCGTCGGTTCCGGTCCGTCCGCGATGTACGCCGCGGACGAGTTGCTGACGCAGCCCGATGTGCAGGTCAACGTCTTCGATCGCCTTCCGGTCCCGTACGGCTTGGTCAGAGCCGGCGTTGCTCCGGATCATCAGAAGACCAAGCAGGTCACCCGCCTGTTCGACAAGATCGCCGCGCAAAAGGGCTTCGAGTTTTACCTCAACGTCGAGATCGGCAAGCACATCTCGCACAGCGAACTGCTCGAAAATCACCATGCGGTGCTCTACGCAGTCGGCGCATCGTCCGACCGTGGTCTCGGCATTCCGGGTGCTGATCTGCCTGGCACGGCCTCGGCCACCGACTTCGTGGCCTGGTACAACGGCCACCCCGATCACGCAGACGACGTCTTCGACCTCTCGCATCGCCGCGCGGTCATCATCGGAAACGGAAACGTCGCCCTCGACGTCGCTCGCATCCTGACGGCCGATCCCGAGAAGTTGGCGGGTACCGACATCTCCGCTCACGCACTCGCCGCTCTGCGGAAGAGTCGTGTCGAAGAAGTTGTCATCGTGGGTCGCCGCGGAATCGCGCAGTCAGCGTTCACAGTTCCCGAGTTCACCGGTCTGATGGCGCTGCCGGACATCGAACTGTCCGTCGGACCCGACGACATGGTTCTCGACTCGGCAACCGAAGAACTGGCAAAACGCGGCGAGCTTCCACACGCCGTCGAGCAGAAGTTGCGTCTACTCGAAGCCCTGAAAAACCGCGATCACGTCGACGTCCGCAACAAGCGCATCACGTTGCGCTACCTGCTCACGCCGACGTCTATCACCGGCGACGACCAGGTCAGTGGAATCGAATTCGCTCGCAACGCCCTGGTCGACGTCAACGGAACCGTGCAGATCGAGGCGACCGGCGATACCGAGACCATCGACGCCGGGCTCGTTCTCACCTCGATCGGCTACCGCGGAGTGCCCATCGCCGGCGTCCCGTTCGACGAGCGTGGTTCGGTCATTCCGAACGAGCGCGGCCGCGTCCTCGAGGCTCCGAACGGTGATCCCGCCACCGGCGTCTACGCAACCGGATGGATCAAGCGTGGACCGAGTGGGTTCATCGGCACCAACAAGTCCTGTGCGCAGGAAACCATCAGGATGCTCGTCGACGACTTCAACGACGGCCGCTTGACCAACCCTGTCGCCGACGACTCCGCCGTCGATCGTCTGGTTCGAGCTAGGCAGTCCGATGTCGTCGACCGCGAGGGTTGGCACTCCATCGACAAGGCAGAGTTGGAACGCGGCGCTGCACACGATCGCGTCCGCGAGAAGATTCTCGATCAAGGCGAGGTCACGTCGATCCTCCAAGCCGCAGCTCGGGTGAAGCCGGCCCGTCGATTCGGTCGACCCGTTCGCGCTCGCTGATCCACCACAGGTAAACAGCTACTTTCACGCACACAGCCCCGCCTGCAGACTCGTCTGCCCGGCGGGGCTGTCTGCGTTGAGCCGGGCGTCCCACTCAGCGAAAATTTTTGCCCGTCAGCGGCGGAAATCGTGTAATACTGCAACCTGTTCCAGTAAGCGGCACAGCGGGCCACGATCTCAGGATCAGGCGCGCCAACCAGATGAGGATTGCATGAGCGAGACTGCAACGCCGGCGCCGAACGGGAGTGTGACACCTGCAGTAGAGGGTTGGTTCACCACCGGCGACGAACCTGCTCTGATCGGCACGAAGTGCCAATCCTGCGGCACCATTTCCTTCCCTCGTGAGGCGACGTTCTGCAAGAACCCGAGCTGCTTCAGCGAGGAGTTCGACGACGTGGAACTTTCCCGCCGCGGCACCGTCTGGTCGTACACCGACGCGCAGTACCAGCCGCCACCGCCGTACATCCCG
Organism: Rhodococcus sp. NPDC055024; assembly: GCF_053608585.1. Taxonomy (NCBI): domain Bacteria; kingdom Bacillati; phylum Actinomycetota; class Actinomycetes; order Mycobacteriales; family Nocardiaceae; genus Rhodococcus; species Rhodococcus sp. NPDC055024. The sequence continues at coordinate 1,023,342 of NZ_JBSGVT010000001.1, read as the reverse complement.
CGCTCGGATCCGTACGAGCCCTTCGCTCTGGCCGCAGTCGAGCTGCCTGAGGGCATCGTCATCCTCGGCCAGGTGGCCGACGGATTCGGCGTCGACGATCTCAAGGTCGGCAATACCGTCGAATTGGTTGTCGAGCCGCTGTACACGGACGAAACCGGAGTTCGTACGACGTGGCGCTGGAAGCCTGTCGCCGCCGATCAGGAGTCGCAGTCATGAGCAAGGACGTCGCAGTACTCGGTGTGGGCATGCACCCCTGGGGCAAGTGGGGCCAGTCGTTCGTGAAGTACGGCGTTGCCGCCGCTCGCGCCGCGCTCGCCGATTCGGGTGTCGACTGGCAGGACGTCGACTTCATCGTCGGCGGCGAGACCGTCCGCAACGGGTACGGCGGATACGTCGCCGGAGCCACCTTCGCCCAGGCACTCGGCTGGAACGGCGCTCGCGTCGCCACGTCGTACGCCGCGTGTGCGACGGGTGCCCAGGCACTCGACACCGCCCGCGCTCGAATCCTGGCCGGCCTCAGTGAGGTTGCGCTGGTCGTCGGCGCCGACACCACGCCCAAGGGCTTCCTCGCACCCGTCGCCGGTGAGCGTTGGGACGACCCGGACTGGCTGCGCTTCCGACTCATGGGCATGACCAACCCGGCGTACTTCGCGCTCAACGCGCGTCGTCGCATCGACCTCTACGGCGCAACCGCTGAGGACTTCGCCAACGTGAAGGTCAAGAACGCCAAGCACGGGCTGGCCAATCCGAATGCGCGCTACCGCAAGGAAGTCACCGTCGAAAACGTGTTGGCCTCCCCCGTCGTGTCCAATCCCCTGCACCTGCTCGACATCTGCGCGACTTCGGACGGCGGCGCCGCAATCTTGCTGACGTCGATGGAATACGCCCACAAGATGGGTATCGCGGAACCTGTTCGGATCAAGGCTATTTCGACAGTCACGCCGACGTTCCCGCAGACGATCATGGACATGCCGAACTTCTCCACCGATTCCAGCTCCGCCGTCCCCGCTCCGGAACGCACGTTCAAGGAATCCATCGGCTACGCCGCGTACGAGGAAGCCGGGATCTCTCCCGAGGACGTCGACGTCGCCGAGGTCTACGACCTCGCCACCTCGGTGGAACTGGACTGGATCGAAGACCTCGCCCTCTGCAAGCGCGGCGAGGCCGAGCACCTACTGCGTGCGGGTGACACCAGCATCGGGGGCCGCATCCCGGTCAATCCGTCCGGCGGTCTCGCCTGCTTCGGCGAAGCCGTTCCCGCACAGGCACTTGCGCAGGTCTGCGAGCTCACTTGGCAGCTTCGTGGGCAGGCCGAAGGCCGCCAGGTCGACGGTGCTCGCATCGGCATCACCGCCAACCAGGGCCTGTTCGGCCACGGCTCCTCGGTAATCGTTTCCGCCTGACCCTGTTCTGCTTTCGTGGCGGTCGCTCACTCAACCGTGAGCGGCCGCCACGATCACGTCTGCCACTGCCCCTGGCTGTGAAACCAGCGATGCGTGCGAGGTCGGGAGTTCGCTGGTGCTCGCGCCCATGCGATTTGCCATGAACCGCTGCGCTGTCGGCGGAATCACGCGATCGTCACCGGCGACCAAATACCAACTCGGTGTGTTCGCCCACGATGGCGCACCACCCGGTTCCAGATTTGCCCACAGCGCGATCGACTTCTGATGCGCCAACATCGTTGCCGCTGTTCCGTCCGAAACATCTTGAGCGAAGACCGAATGGAAATACTCGTCGGTGACGTAGCCGTCGACGTTCTTGCCGCCGATGGCATGTGCGTCGTCAACGATCTTCACCCCCAGAGCCGGAGGCAGCAATTGACTGCCCGGGAACCTGATGGGATCGATCGTGATCTGCACCGGCTCACCTTGCACCGGAGCGAACGCCGCGATGTACACCAACGACTGCACCTTCGGGTCATGGACGTTGGTGATTACCGCGCCGCCGTACGAGTGGCCTACGAGCACGACTGGTCCGTCGATGTCCGCAACCGTCTTCTCGATCACGGATGCGTCGTAAGCGGGCCCGCGTAGAGGATTCTCCGGCACCACGACGCGATAGCCACGCGAGCGCAGGTCGGCGGCGACCCCGTCCCAACTGGTCGCGTCGGCAAAGGCGCCGTGAACGAGAACGACAGTGGGCTTGGGGCTTGCCACCGCGGCACCAGAGCCGAAGATCAGTCCGGTCGCAACTGTCATGAGCAATGCCAGAACTGCTGTGAATGCACGTGAAATCTTCATGCGTTTCCTTCACTCTCGTCGAAAAAGCGAGAAACTGCGGTAAGCCGGGACATGCCCGTTTCGATCGTAGAAATCACTGGCGCGACGGACGTGACTGTCCGTGCAGACTTCTGGGCTCACACTGCACAACTTCTGGTTGAGCGTCCGCATCGCGGGGTATCAGGGCTGCATGGCTTTGCTCCTGGATACATCCGTGTTGGAGCCTGACGAACGCACGGACGCCTTTGTCGACGCGATGGGTCGTGCCTCGGTTCCGTGCGAAATCCACTTGGAGGCTCCGGAACGGGTGAGCGCAAGAATGAACCTGTGGAACCTCGGTGCAGCATCACTGTTCCGCTCCGAGTCGACTGGTATGCGGTTGACCCGAACACCACGCCACGTCCGGTCCGCCTCGATGCCCGTCCTTGCGATTGCCCTGCAGGAGAGCGGGATCGGCCATCTAGACCAACACGACGAACAACGCAGAGTGCCCGCCGGTGAACTGCTGATGACGGACCTGACGTCGACCTACGATTTCTCCTGGTCAGGAACGGGCGCTTCCCAGTGCCTCTACGTTCCGATGGATCGGCTGGGATTGCCGATCGACACCGTCCGCGACGCAGCGACCCGGCCTCATCACAGCAATCTGTACCCCTTGATGATCGCGCACGTTCGCGAATTGTTCCGCTGCGCCGACCTGTTGGACACCGATCCCGCGGCCGAACAACTGGGTGAAGCTTCGATCGAACTCGCGCGCGCGTTGGTCACCTCCATCGCGCATTCCAATCCCGACGCTTCGGCCCCGAGATCGACACTCGCCGCGGCTTCGATCCGTCGATACATCCGCGAACACCTTCACGATCCGGCGCTGCATCCCGCACGAATTGCTCACGCCCACAACATCTCACTGAGACAGCTGTACAAGATCTGCTCGGACAACGGATTTCGGATCGAGCAGTGGATCATCACCCAGCGTCTGCAAAAAGCTCGCGAAGAACTTCGTGGACCGGCCACCGCCGACCTGCCGATCGCGACCATCGCGCACCGGGCGGGCTTTGTCGACGCCGGCCACTTCAGCCGACGCTTTCGGCTGGCCTACGGAATCAGCCCGACTCGTTGGCGTCAGCTCCGCGATTGAAGCAGCGCCACAACGTCTGACTGACCACGACTTTCGGCATTGTCCAACGCGGTCTTTCCTGACGCATCCCGGATCGAGGGATCTGCCCCAGCGTCGAGGAGCTGAGTGATCACATCGATATAGCGCGCGGAACCGTCGCCGTACACAACGGCTTCGAGTAGCGCCGTCCACCCCGGATCATTGACGTGATTGACCGGGACCCCGGCAGCGATCAGCATCCGAACGGTCTCGACATGAGCGTGTTCACTCGCGGGAATCAGAGCCGTACCGCCGTAACGGTTCACGCTGTCGACGTCCGCGCCGTGGGCGAGCGTGAGCGCCAGAATCTCGTTCAATCCCTCAGCTCCGGAATACAGGAAGGCCGAATCCTGCATGGAATCCTTCGCGTTCACGTCTGCACCGGCAAGAATCAACGTGGACGCCGCAGCGACGGCGTTGTTCTTGGTGGCCTCGACGAGCGGAGTCCGATCGTCCTGATCGCGGGCTTCGATGTTCGCACCGGAAGCCAGGGCAGCGGTGATCGCTGCCGGATCATTGCGGTCCACCGCATCGAAGAGTGCCCGTTCGGATTCCGGCGTCGACGGCGGCTTGGCATCTGCAGGCGGTGCCATCGCTGACGACGACGCGGTGGTCGGCGCAACCGAGGTGTCGGAAGAACTGCAACCCACCAAGGCTCCGGTTACCGACGCTGCGATTATTCCGCCTGTGAGGACAGCTCTCGACATCCGCTTCATGGAACCAGTCTTCCACAGCCGGCCGAATGGCCCGAGAATCACAGATAGGGCGACATCTTCAACATCGATCGTCTCACCACCGGTTTGATCGCCGGAATGATCCACCGTTTCCAGCCGAGCGTGGCTGCGATGTCGGCGGTGATGTCGCCGAAGCTACGGCTCTGATACCGCAACAGCCGCTGACTCTCCTCGGTATCCACCCAGTCCGTCACATATTCCTTGCCGCTGAAAGCTCTCTCGGGCAACGGTTCCAACCCCATGGCGCGAAGCATCCTCGCCAGATAGTCACGGTAGGTCACCTGACAGGACTCACCACCACCGACAAACAGCACCCGGCCCCACACCTGCGGCGTCTCCAGTGCGTTGGCGAGAGCGACGGCCGCATCGTCTGGGTGCAGCACCTCGATCCTGTTGTCCAAGCCGATCTCGAACATGATGGGATCGGCCCCACGTGCGGCGATGATCGGAACGTCGGCGAACCGCGGGATGAACCACGTCAGACCGGACTCTCGCACTATGCGTTCGGCTTCGATCTTCTGGGCGGTGTAACCATCCGTCGCCTCGAGTGGATCATCCACTCTACGAGGCGGTTTCCGATGCATCGTTCGGCCGTGAACATCGAATGTCGACGCAAAGAGAACCTTCGGTGGACCGCTCTGCGCCAGCGCTGCCGTGACGACGTTACGAGTTCCCTCGACATTGACCTTCGCCGCACCAGCAACGTCGAGTTCACTGGCAGGCGGAATGACTGCGGCCAGGTGAACTACGACATCTACCCCTGCCACCGCGGCCTCGACGGTCTGGTAGTCACGAATGTCGCCCCAGATCGTCTCGATCCCGTGAAAGGCGGTCGCCCGCTTGCGATCCTCGGGAGTTGCCAGCGCAAGACAACGAACGTCGTGACCTCTGTGCACGAGTTCCGTCAGAACGTGCGAACCGATGTTCCCGAAGGCTCCCGTCAAGAGCACCTTCATGATCGGATGGTGCCTCGCCCGGCGATGAGGGGAAGATCCAGCGCTGAAACGAGCCCGGCTTCGATGTCGTCGAGCATCGGAATGGCGTTGATCGCTCGCATCCCCGTCGCCAGGCAACCTCCGGTGATCGGATCTCCGTCGAGCGCCCCACGGAACGCGGTCTCCTGCGTGATGTCCGGACTGCCTTTGATGATCACGCGGTAGACGTCGTTCTCCACGGAAGTTGCTCTGGGCCAGTGTGTTGCGGCATCGTTGGTGATGCGGTTGACGTGCTCGATCACGATCTTCGCCTCGTCACCCACCCAACCGCGGATCTCGAATCGCACTGCGGCACATTGACCGGGTTCGATGACACCGAACGGATACGTGATCGGCTCGGTGGCGGCCCACTTCTCGTACACGGTGTCGATACGGTCCAACTTGACTCCGACGGCGTCGGCGATCATCGGAATGGTGTGACCCCAGGCGAAGATCAGCACCTCGGGAATCTCGAGTACCGCCGGAGTGTCGACCGACACGCCGATTCCCATCGTGGAGCTGTAGTCGCCTGCATAATTCGCGTAGTCCAACAGTTCCTGCACGCGGACGCTGTCCACCCGACCACAGACACCCATGAGCGTCATCGGGAAGAGATCGTTGGCAAATCCCGGATCGATTCCCGTGGTGAAGCACGACTTTCCGCTTTCACGACAAGCATTTTCGAGGTCCTCCAGCATTTCTTTCGGGCACACCTGCGGGTAGACCAACGGCGTCATCGACGTCGACACCACATGCTTACCCGACAGCAAAGAGCGAGACATGTTCGCGATGTTCTCGACGGCGAATTCAGCAGTCGGACCGAAGTATGCAACCGCGTCGGCATCGACGGCGAGTGCTGCCTCGCTGTCGATCGTGGCTGCCAGCCCCACCGGCTCGACTCCGATGAGTGTGCCGACGTCGACGCCGTCCTTCTCCGGGTTGTGCACGATCACGCCGACCAGTTCGAATTCGGGATGATCGAGCAGTTCGCGGATGACCAACTTCCCCACGACGCCCGTTCCCCAGACGATGACCTTGTGTTTCATTGCAGTACAGTCCTTTCCAGAGCAGAGTCAGCAGATGGTGTATCGACGATCAGCGGAAGAACTCGCCGCCGTTGACGAACAGCGTCTGCCCGGTCAACATCCGAGCACGATTGGACGCGAAGAAGACCACGGCGTCCGCTACGTCGTCGTCTGCCGGGATTTCACCGAGCGGCATGTTCTTGCTGATCTCGGCGATGATGTCTTCTTCGGGGACCCGACGGTCGGCCGCCGCGAGGCCGACGTAAAGCTGTACCGGTGGTCCCCACATCCACGTGGGAACTACGGTGTTGACACGGATTCGATACTGTCCCAGTTCTTTTGCCAGCGACCACATCGCTGCGTACAGCGCACCCTTGGACGTCGCGTACGCCGATTGGGGCAACTGCGGATGAAACATGGCCTGCGAGCCGATCATGACGACAGAGCCGCCGCGCTTCTTCAATTCGGGCAACGCCGCCTGCGTCAAAGTGAGAGTTCCGATGACGTTGACGTCCAGCATCGCCTTCCAGGCACTCAGATCAGCGCCTTCGAGTCCGCCGAACACGTCTTCTTTGGCCGCGACGTTGACCAGCGCATCCACCCGGCCGAAACGTTCGGTGGCAGTATCGATCAAGCGCGAGCACGACTCCGGATCGGCGATGTCCGTCACCGAATAGGCGACGTGAGCGCCGGTCGGGTCGATCTCCTCGCAGACGGACTTCAAATTCTCTTCGGTTCTTGCGCCGAGCACCACATTGGCCCCGTCACGGACTGCAGCCAAAGCGATTTCACGCCCCAAACCGGTTCCGACACCGGAAACAACCACGGTCGAGTCTTCGAGCAATTGAGTCATGACGCGCACCTCCACAGGGCACCCGAGGGATAACGTAACGCCGTGTTACGAATATGGAGAAACGTAACACTGCGTTACGCTATTCACAATGGATTTCGAAGAAGTCACCCCAGACGAAGACACCGAACGGCTACGCGGGAGGCCCCGCGATCCCGCCATCGGTGATTCAGCCCTGGCCGCAGCACGCGAGTTGCTGGCCGAGGTCGGCTGGGACAAGACGACGATGGTGGCGATCTCCGAGCGCGCCGGCGTCGGCAAGCCCGCCCTGTACCGTCGGTGGCCGTCCAAGACCCACCTGGTTTTCGAAGCAGTCTTCGGTTGGGTCGACGAGCCTCCGCCCGTCGCCGACGCCACCGACCCCGAAGAATGGGTACGGGCTTCGTGCAACTACACCCTGGAACTCTTTGCAAAGCCGGAGGTGAAGGCCGCATTGCCGGGCCTACTTTCGGCATTCGCCGAGCGCGGCGACCTGCCGTCGACATTGTGGTCGGAGTTCGGCGGCCCCGGCATCGCCATGCTCGCGCAGATGCTGAACCGCGGCGACGGTGATGCCGACGCGATGCGGGACGCTCAGGCAACGATGCTGTTCATCGTCGGCGGCACGATGGTCCTGAGAATGCTGATGCCCGAGGACGAATCCGCGCCCCTGGTCGAACGAATGCCGGACATATTGCTCCATGGCGTCACGCCGAAGGACCCGGACATCACCTGAGCGCGGTAGAGCCGAACGGACGATTCGTGGAGTTCGAAATCGGGACTCGCTAAATCAGGGACTTTGGTCCGAATTTTTGATTTGGACGCTTAACAGGTGTCCGAATTGGGTAGTTTCACATCATCTAACTCGTTCAAAATTTCGATCCAGCGGTCACGTCCAGTGCAGCCAGTCGAACAGGAGTCGGATGAGCAGCCCATTTCGTGATGCCGCTGCAGTAACGCTCGACGCGTCCCACCGCGTCGGGCAAGCTCACGTGCCAGGTGCCGTACTCAACGGTCGTTTTCACCCGCCATCTGCCGTCAAAGGACTGGTCCCGCGTCCGCGCCTGCATCGCAAACTCACCGCCTCCACTGCCACCAAAGGCTCAGGACCCGGGCCCGTCGGACTGCTCTCGGCTCCGGCCGGGGCGGGGAAGACCTTGCTGCTGGCCGATTGGGCTCGCGAATATTCGCGAGCCTCCCCTGATGTTGCGCTGGCCTGGCTGACACTGGCCGAGCGCGACAACAACGTGTCGATACTGTGTGAATCCCTCGCCGAGGCGATCGCGACATCCGTCGACACGTCAGGCCAGAGGCTTCCCGCGCAGACGGGATCCAGGCAACCTGTCGATCAATGGCTCGCGCATTTCGCGGAAACCCTCGAAACGCATGAGCGCCGAACAACGTTGATCCTCGACGACGTTCACACCCTCCACGATCCGATGTCGATCAGTCTGCTCGATCGAATACTCACCCAGACGCCGGGCAACCTGTCGATCATCGTCGCCGCCCGCTACGAACCACCGCTCACGTGGCATCGCCTGGCTCTCGACGGCCGACTCACCCGCTTCGCATCCACCGATCTTGCTTTCGACCGCTCCGAGATCACCGCGATATTCGGTGAGTACAACATCACGCTGGGCGACGACGAGCTTGCAATCGTCGAGAACTTCACCAAGGGGTGGGGCGCCGTCGTTCGCCTCACCGCAGCGTTTCTGGCGGGCCGCAGCGACATCGGCGATGCGCTCGACGAGTTCACGCACACGCCCCGCCCGATCGCAGACTTTCTCGTCGACGAGGTACTGACGTCCTTGCCCGAACATGTCACCTCGTTCATGCTGCGGACATCGGTGGTCGATTCCTTCTCAGCCCAACTGGCGGAAACTCTGACCGACTCGAACGCACGGTCCGAGATCGACTCGCTGATTCAGTTCAACTTCCCTGTCACCCGTACCGACTCCGCCGATCACACAACGTGGTTCAGTTATCACCCGCTGTTGCGCGAACATCTTCGGGCAGAGTTCCGTCGCGTCGATCACGACGAGAGAAATCGCGCACACCTGCGAGCCGCGTCCTGGTTCGAAAGCAATCACCTCGAACTCGAAGCGCTCGAACTCGAGGTGTCGATCGGCGATCCACGCCGCATTATCGCGTTTCTCGAACGCTGTGGTCTGGGCCTGGTACTCGACGGACACTGTGGAGACGTCGTGCGAATCCTCGAATCCGTGTCGACGCAGGTCTCGGAATCCCCGATCACCCGGCTGGTGCTGGCGGCGGCCGCCCTCCATTCCGGTGACGTGACCTCGGCGACGACGTGCCTCGATCTTCTCGAAGCCACTCATCCACCGATTGCAGACGACCCACTGTTTCAGGCGATGAGCCTGGAAATCTCCTGCGTTACGGCAACTTCCGACAGCGCGCCGCTGGCGTCACGTCTGGAGCGGCGTCAGAACAGCACCCACTCCGACGTCGAAGCCTACGCACACATGGAGTTGGCGACTGCGCACTTACTGCGACGTGAGTTCGACAGGGCGACTGTCGAATACACTCAAGCCGTCGCTCTCGGGACGCTGCGGGGCAGGGCGCGATTCGTCTTGAAGTCGCTGACCGGACTGGGCTACGTCGCTTCCCTCAGCGGAGACATCGGGGCCATGAGGGCTCACTCCATCTACGCTCTGGACTACGCGGTCGAACATCGCATCACGACGACTGCGGAGTACGATTTGTCCGCGTCGGTGGCCGCCTTTGCTGCATATCTCTGCGCTTCGAGTGAGCTTCCGTACCGCATCCCGACGATCGGAAACTACCGGAGCACAGACGTTCTCGGCGCCAGCGCGCCGGCATTTGGGTGGCACTCCGTCGTAACCTTCGGCCTTCACAGTCTCGACGGCTCGACCGACCGACGCTCGACCGCCGCCGATGTCCGCGACGCGATGCTCAGCGCGATCGAATTACGTACTTTCGCGTTCGCAACCTTGGCTCTTCTACCGCCCGTCGTCAACGCGTGCCTTTCCGTCGGCGAAGTGGAATGGGCAGCCAGACTCGTACGGGATGCGGCCGACCGGTTCGGCGAGACCGCGGAGATACATCTCGCGCGGGGTGCCGTCGCCTTCTCGTCCAACAAGTTCGCGGAAGCACTCGCCGAAGTTTCCGAAGCTCTCGGGTCCTCCGAAATCCCGCTGCTCGCACATCACGTCTACGCCTGGACACTCGAAGCCGGGATCCACGCTGCAACAGGTCACGAGCGCAAGTCGTTTCGTTCCCTTCACAAAGCGCTACGCGCCGCGGAAGCCGGTAACTTGCTGCGCCCCTTCCTCGACTACGGCCCATCCCTGCGGCCGGTGTTCGACGAGTTCAGTGGGCATTTCGGCGATCAGGAAGCATTCGCCGGGCAGGTACGCAACCGCATTCGTCCACAAGAATTGGTGAGTGCACCGATCCTCACCCCGGGCGAATACACCGTGCTGCGTGAACTCGCTTCGGGAGACACCACCGAGTCGATTGCCGACACGCTGTTCCTGTCCGTCAACACCATCAAGACGCATCTTCGTGGGATCTATCGCAAGTTGGAAGTGAGCAACCGACGCGACGCACTCAAGGCTGCGCGACGCGGCGGACTCATCTGAGCAAGACTGCTTCCATGCCCCCGAAGCTGTATTCCGATACGCGCGATCGATTGACCGTGTGGGCGAGACGTACACCGAGTCGACGGTTGGCGACCGATGCAACCATCGGGGTCTTCGAAGTCGGACTCGTGGACAGCGCCATGACGTTGGCAGCCCAGGCCTTTACGTCCTTGCTCCCGGTCATGATCGCGGCGTCCACCCTGGAGAAGTTGAAGCCGTTGGCTGATGCGGCCAAGGACGACCTCGGCGTCCAACTCCCCGACGCCGAAATCACGAGTACCTCTACTGCGGCCGCCTTCGGGATCGTCGGCTTGCTCATGCTGCTGATCAGTTCCACGTCCTACGCGCGCGCTCTCGGCCGCATGTACGGGCGTATCTGGAGCGTGCCGACCGCGACGCTTCGTCAGGCGTGGCGGTGGATCGCTGTCGTCTTCGTCGTGGCCGGGTCGGTGGTCGGTGCGGCCCTGTGCCGCGAACTGAACAGCGTTCCGGGAGTAGGCAATCTCCTGGAATTTGTTGCGGTCTATGTGGTGTGGGCACTCGTGTGGACTGCCGTGCCCATGCTGCTGACGGCCAATCGCATGACCACTCGCATGTGCGTCGGGTCCGGACTGCTCACCGCGACCGGTCTGACCGGACTGCACGTGGCCGGCACTCTTTTTCTGCCGCGGATGACCAAGACATCTCAGGACGAGTTCGGGCTCCTGGGCGTGATGTTCACCGTCATCGGTTGGTTGTTCATCTTCTCGGCCATCGTGGTTGTCGCGTCGTCGATCGTCGGATCAGTGGCCAAAGATTCCGGTCCGCTGGGAATCTGGCTGCGAACCTCACGCTGAGGTGTTGTCCCGACCTGCAAGCGCCTGCGAGACTGTCGGATAGACGTCGACCTTCAGCGCGCCCTGGTCAGCGCCGGACAGAACGTCCCGGAATTGTCCGATGTCGCGTGCCACACGGAAACTCACCTTCTTGCGAGCCAACGAATCTCGAAGCTGCGCCAGCATCTGGGCCGCGCTGACATCGATGAACGGTGACGTCTCGGCGTCGAGGACGACCATGGTGGTGCCGGCAGTCACCAAGCCGGTGATCTGATCACGCACGTGGTCGGCATTGGCGAAGAACATCCCCGCTTCAACCCTGACCACTACGACGCCGTCGAGTGTCTTCAGATCAGGATGACTGCTGGTGTCCACCCAGCGCGTGCCGTCCTTGGCCAGCGCTGCCACATGCGGTTTTGAGACTCGATACAGGAGCAGCAACATCGAGACGGCGATTCCGATGATCAGTCCGGGCAAGGTGTCGAACAGCAGGACTCCGAACATCGCCGCGATCGCTGCGGCGAAATCGGCCCGCGCGGCGTGCCCGTAGATGCTGCCCAACCGCTTCGTCCACACCCGGTACAGCGCTGCGAGAGAGGAGAAATCGACCAGTTCGATCACTGCCGCGATGACCACGGCCGAGAGCGTCGCTTCTGGCAACTTCTCGAACAACCCAGTCAGGAACAACAGCGTCACCAGAGTCAGTGCAGCGACCACCAATCCACTGACCTGAGATTTCGCGCCCGCTCCCCCGTTGACAGCAGTCTTCGAAAGGCTGCCGTTGACCACCATTCCCGAGCAGAGGCCCGATCCCAGGTTTGCCGCGCCCAGTCCAGCCAGTTCACGATTGGCGTCGATTGTGTAACCGGCCTTGGCCGCGTACGTCTTTGCAGCGCCCAGACCTTCCGCAAATCCGATGAGCAGAACACCCACCGCCGGTCCGACCAGATCGAGGTAGTCCTCGGCTCCAACGCCACTAGGCAGACCCATCGACGGCAGGCCCGAGTCGATGTGCCCGACGATGTCGATGCCACGATCATCGAGGCCGAACAACACGACTGCGGTAATGCCGAGCAGTACGACGAGGAGCGAACCCGGCACAAGCGGAAGCCATCTCTTGACGCCCAGGACCATTGCCAGGCTGAGCAATCCGATGATCACGGTCGGTCCGTCGACCTCGCCCAGTTCCTTCACCACTGTCCACGCCTGGACGAAGAAGTTTCCCTCACCCTTGTCCACGCCCAGAAGTTTGGGCACCTGACCGATGATGATCGTGAGCGCCAGACCGACGATGAATCCCTTCAGAACCGGTTCGGAGATGAAGGAGGCGATGAATCCGAGGCGCATGAACCCCGCCAGCAGCCCGACGAGCCCGGTGATGATCGCCAACCCGACCGACAAGGCAATGAAACGCTCGTCGTCACCCGAGGCCAGCGGCGCGATCATCGCCGCGGACAACGCTGCGGTCGCTGACATCGGCCCGACGATCAGATGGCGCGAACTGCCAGCCGCTGCATACAGAATCAGCGACGGCACCGCCGCATAAAGCCCGACCACCGGTGGAACTCCGGCGATGGTGGCGTAGGCGAGCGCTTCCGGGACAAGGACAGCCCACACCGTAAGGCCCGCAATGATGTCGGGGCGAAGCCAAGCGCGTTGGTAGTCGGACAACGACCCGAAGACCCACCAGGTCCGCGTGTGCGGAGCACTCATAGTCCTTGCACCCCTTTACTGATCTGCATCGCCGCGATCAGGACGAGGAGCCCGACGTTCAGCAAGTGCGTGTTGGTGGCTATCCAGGTGCGGATCTTCTGCAACGGTTCGGTTGCCTCCTCCTTCTTGATCAGAAGGAGGGCGACGGGCACAGCAACCGAGGTCACGGACACCAGCGAGAAGATCACGGCCGAGACGATCTGCGACGTGGGCGCCACGGTGCTGAGCCGAAAGTTCATGGCGGCGGCGATGGCACACGACATGTCGATGGGGTTGAGAACGAAAAGAGCGAAACCGAGCACACCTGACCGCACGGGTTGGAAATGCTCCACCGACTGGAGCATTTTCGGCAGCTGAGGGGCCGCAGCCACGACGTCGCCGGGCGCAACTGCGGCCGCCATCGCCTGGACGCCGCGGCGACTGCGTGAGTAGACGAACCAGGCTCCGGCCAGCAGCGTCGCCCCGAGAACGAGATGGAGGATGGGGACCCACAGCGGCGGGTGTGTGCGCTGGTGGACTTGGAGTGCGGTCAAGATGATGTACGAACCGGCCAGCGCGACAACTATTCCGAGATACCACCCGATCAGGTACGCAATGCTGTTGACACGCGCTCGTTCGAAAAAGAGTACGGCGACAACGGCGACAACCGCCAGCGGGCTCATGATGATCCCGAGTGCCAGCGGGATCTGTTGCAGTAGCAGCGATCCCATAACTACCTCCAGTTGTCAGAGACCGCCGATGCCCTTGCCGATGAGAACGACGCCGATGACCAGGATCAGCACGCTCATCACGGTGGCATTGTTGTCCTGCAACCACACCTTCAGACTCGCCAACGGACTGCGCAGTCGCTCCGCGGCAACGAGATAGCCGATCACGGGTACGCACACCGTGGAGGCGGCGATGATCGTGAAGACCACAACAGCGACAATCACTTCTCCGGATCCAAGCGAGGCGGATCCGATCGAGATTCCGGCCGCGATACACATCATGAGATTCTTCGGATTGATCGCGGCCAGAGCGAAGCCCAAGCCCAGGCCCTTGGCAGCAGTCATGTCGTCGATGGCTTGCATCCACTTCGGGGTTTCGTGCTCACCTCCGCGGCCGCGCCATTGCTTGGCTCCGAACGCAAGTAGCAGCACACCCAACGCCAGCTTGATCCACGACACCGTCGCTGACGGATCGCCCTCCGAGTCGCCGAGCTTGCTGGACAGGAGCACGAAGATCACAGTGGCGACGATGATTCCGAGTATCCAGCCCAAGGCGAATCCGACGCTGGTACTGCCGGCACGCTTGGACAACAACATCAAGATTGCCGCGATGATCGGGATCGGCGATACCGCAACGCCGACCGCGAGGGGTAACAGATCCCCGATGACAGATCCCATGCCGACCTCTTCTCTCTCCCGGTCGACACTAGGGGTGACCGCTCTGTGGAGCCTCACACAAAAGGGATGAACGGACCCGCGACGACTTTCACCCGTTGGGGATGACGCCTCGGAAGCGCGCGGGAGTAAGACTGGATCTCACGGATGCGGAGTCCTGGATCGGGCAGCGACGCCGATTACATTTGACGACATGTGATTTCGAGGCTCGGAGCGGTGCCGTCCCGGACCTCATGGCCCTACGAAATGGAGCGGACACTGATGAATGCTCCCACTCGGTATCAATTCCTCATCGACGGCGAGGTGTCGGACCGCGTCAAAGCCGCGTTTCCCGAACTCAGTGTTGCCAGTGCGGCCGGTGGATTCACCAGCTTGTACGGCCCCGTCGCGGACCACACTGCTATGCGAAGCATCATGGCCCGCCTCGATTCCCTCGGCTTGACCGTCGCCGAAATGCGTCGGCTCCCAGACTGATCCGAGCCGCCCATCCGACGGATTGCCCCGCGCACGAGCGATGGTCCCGACCGAGTCGATTCGGTCGGGACCAACTGCTCTCGAGTTGTTCGGTGCCTAGACTCTGTCTCCATCCCAGGTCGCGACGGCCCAGATCACCACGACATCGAGCGCGATGACCAGGATCGACCACAGTGGGTAATACGGCATCCACAAGAAGTTGGCGATGATCGAGAGCGACGCAATGACGATTGCCGCCGCCCTGGCCCACACTGCACCGGTGAAGAGGCCGAGGGCCACCAAGATTCCGATGATGCCCAAGATGATGTGGATCCAACCCCACGTCGTGATGTCGAACTTGTACGTGTAGTTGATACCCACGACAAACAGATTGTTGTCGGCGACGGCCGCGATGCCCTGAAGCAGAGCGACAATGCCTGCGGTGAGCAGCAGAATTGCTGCTGCAAACGTCGTACCGACCGCGAAACCCTGCCGGACAGGGTGATTCGCGGGTTCCCGCGGTGGAGCAGTCATCAGCGTTCCTTTCGACAGAATGCACTTCCCTTACTCAGTCTCGAGGGGCTGGAAAGCGAAAACATCACCCGTCGCGGATGAACCGCAGGTCGCCGACCCGTACCCGCTTGTGGGCGTCGCAAACCAATGTTGGCAGACTGGCACTGTGCAACACACCGTAGTGGTGGTCACCGATATCTACGCTTCACCTGCGGTGATCTTCGATCTCGAACTCGACATGGACGAACACTCCGCCTCGCTCCGAGCAACAGGTGAGGTGGCCGTCACCAGTACTGGTAGATCTACGCTCGGGGAGGGCGACGAGGTGTCTTTCACTGCTCGGCACTTCGGGTGGAGATTCTCGATGACAAGCCGGATCACGCAGCACAACCGTCCGTACTCGTTCACAGACGAGCAGGTCCGAGGCCCCTTCGCCGCAATGCAGCACGAGCATATCTTCGACAGTCAGCCGGGCGGCTGGACGCGGATGCATGACCGCTTCACGGTTACGGCCCCTTTCGGCGTGCTCGGGCACCTGGCACTGAGGTTGGCTGTCGCCCCCTATCTGCGGCGCCTCCTCGAGCAACGGGCCGCGCACATCAAGAGCCGTGCAGAAGCGGGCACCCCTTTCACAGAGTGAGCACCCTCTCTGACGCCCTGCAGAGAGTGCTCACTCGACAAAACCAGTGCCCACTCAGCAGCAGTCGCACTCGTGCCCGCTCTCGGGCACAGCCACAACCGGGCAGCACGGATCACCCTTCCACGCGTTGATGCCTTCTTTCACCGCGATGACGGCGATGACCAGTGCCGCAATCGGATCCGCCCACGACCAGCCGAGCAGCGAGTTGAGCAGCAAACCGACAAGCAACACCGCCGAGAGGTAAGTGCAGAGCAACGTCTGCTTCGAGTCCGCGACCGCCGAGAGCGAACCCAACTCCCGACCCGCTCGGCGCTGCGCATAGGACAGGGCCGGCATGATCGCCAAACTCACTGCAGCCAAGACTATTCCGACAGTTGTGTGCTGCGCTTCACCCAGACCGAACAGTGACCGAATCGCGTCGAACGACACATACGCAGCGAGCCCGAAGAACGAGAAGGCAATCACTCGCAGTGCCGTCTTCTCACGACTCGCCGGATCCGGAGCCGAAAACTGCCAGGCGACGGCTGCCGCCGAGGACACTTCGATCACCGAATCAAGACCGAACCCGAACAGGGCCGCGGAAGACACTCTCGTCCCCTCCGTCAACGCGATGATCGCCTCGACGACGTTGTAGCTAATCGTGATCGCCACGAAGATGCGAATTCTTCTGGACAAGAGCGCTCGTCGGGCAGCCGACTGACCGGCGTGATCGAGCGGCGCAACCATCAGCAGCACCCCTCTGACTCGCTGTCCGGGCAGTACGACGGATCCACCGCGAGAACGACCCCGAGTAGGTCGTCGAGGGCCTGACCGATATGTGCGTCGGCAAGTTCGTATCTGGTCCGGCGCCCTTCCGGGACGGCCACCACCAAGCCGCAGCCACGCAGACAGGCAAGATGGTTGGACAGCTTTTGCCTGGTCACAGCCAATGTTTCAGCGAGGTCGGACGGATACCGGGGCGAGGTCTTCAGCTCGAGCAGTATCCGTGTTCGAGTCTCATCGGAGAGAGCATGCCCAAACCTCGCAAGCACCGCCACGTTGGTCACCACATTCATGCCCTCGACATCCATGCGAACGACAGTACATCGAAATCTGTATTCAGAAAACAGTGAACTTCAATGGTTCAAGA
Organism: Rhodococcus sp. NPDC055024; assembly: GCF_053608585.1. Classification (NCBI taxonomy): domain Bacteria; kingdom Bacillati; phylum Actinomycetota; class Actinomycetes; order Mycobacteriales; family Nocardiaceae; genus Rhodococcus; species Rhodococcus sp. NPDC055024. The sequence goes on along the minus strand of NZ_JBSGVT010000001.1, from coordinate 1,006,137 downwards.
TTTAGTCATCGGGTACCGCAAGCCTGGAACGCTCGACCAGACTTCGACCAGCGGGAGCCCGCATCAGATGAACCGCACAAAAATCGACGATCACATAGCGATGCCAGAACTTCCGACCACCGGCAGCATCTTTCATGCCTCCTGGCCGGTGCGAACAGGGGACATTCACACCGACAAAAGCCTGCGCCTCGACGCGATCGCGCGATACCTCCAAGACGCGGGCTTCGACAATCTTGTCGACCGCGGCGCCATGGAGACCCATCCACTGTGGATGGTGAGGAGGACGGTGATCGACGTACTCGAACCCGTCGTCTGGCCGGATCGAGTTCACCTGCAGCGCTGGTGTTCCGGACTGTCGAGCAAATGGTGTTCGATGCGGGTTCGCATCAGGTCCGATGCCGGGGGGTTGATCGAAACGGAGGCATTCTGGATCAACATCGACCCGAAGACGGGAATGCCCGCAACCATCAGTGAAAAGTTCACTGCCGCGCTGGCGTCGACCGCAATCGACCAGCATCTCCATTGGCGTCGGTGGATCGACCCGGCCCCTGACACGACGCCGTCAACGGATACGCCGTTCCCATTGCGCTCGAGCGATTTCGACCCCTTCGATCACGTGAACAACGCGATCTACTGGCAGCCTGTGGAAGACGCGCTGACCGACGGCCTGAGACGCGGACCCTTTCGCGCGATCCTCGAGTACACGCAGCCCATCAAAAGAGGCGAGCAGGTGACTGCGCGAGGGGGCACGAACACCCTCCACATCGACGCCGGCAGCGAGGCACGCGCGTCAGCGCGGTGGTTCGCCTTGACTCCGAAGAGCAGCGATCAGGGGTGAAGCTTTCCGAATCCCACAACGGCAGAGTCGGATTGCCAGTCCAGATCGTGCACCCGCACCTTGCCGAACTCGTTGCCGCCAACCGTGATCGCTGTATCGCCGTCCACTGCCACCACGATGTTGGTGTGCTGACCGACCCATCTCGAACTGTCGTAGATCACCACATCACCCACGTTCGGGGTGTACCCGCTGCCGTTCTCGGCGTACGCGCCGATCCCCTGGTAGTACTCCTGCAAGGTGTACACCCCCGGGATGCGCCAGCTGCCGGAGTTCGGGTTCGACAACTGTCGACCCGCTTCCCTCATGATCCAGCTGACAAAATCGGCGCACCACTCTTCGTCGATACCGTCGGAATAGAAGGTGCCCGGGCGATCCTGCTCGTGCTCGGATCGGAGTAGTTCGAGCACACGAGCCTGGTCCGAAGTCACCGAACTGGCGTCGACCGTCGGGAACTCGGCGGTATCCCAGGGCAGATATCGCGATGGCGCGACCACGACGGCCACCGCACCAACCACGATGACGACGCCGAGCACTCCGGCAATCCAGAGCAAGATACGGCGGCGACGATTGGGTTCGGCAGGACTCACCCTTACGAGTGTGCCAGTCAGCCGATAATCAAAGCGCCAACCATCTTCATGACCTGGCACTTCTCACCAAACCCACACGAATGTGCCATCAAACTATTGTCATGGCACCAAAGTGATGCCATAGTGATGCCATGGACTTGACACCGTACGTCGACAACCTTCGCCACGAACTCGCGGTGGCAGCCGAAGCAGGTGGAGACGACGCAAAGGCACTCGCCGATCGTTTGACCGCACCGCTGGAATCAGCAGTGCGACTCACTCTTCTCGACGCATTGTCTGCGGCAGCTGCCGAGATCACGCGTGACCTCGCCCCGGGTTCGGTGGACCTGCGCCTGCGGGGACGCGAACCCGAATTCGTGGTGGCACCGGCCATCAGTGAACCGGCTCCAGCCCCCGTCGAAGAGGAACCGACTCCGGCACCGCGTCCTGCCACGGAGTCCGACGACGCCTCGATGACTCGAATCAACCTGCGTCTGGGGCAAGACCTGAAAGACCGGATCGAGGCGGCGGCCAGGGAAGCCGGAATCTCCGTCAACGCGTGGCTGGTTCGCTCCGCTGCGACGGCTCTGGAAGGCAGCATGAACAGAAGCATTCCGAGACAACGCACGTCCCAAGGTTCCGAAAGCTTCACCGGCTGGGTGCACTGACACCGGCCCACTTTTTCGCACCACCCTCTTTCACCAACCGAGACAACCTCATCGGGAGTATCACCATGCCTACATTCAGCACACCTGACCCCATCACCTTGAACTTCGACGTGGCAGTCGGGCACATCCGGATCGCTGCGAGCGACCGCAACGACACTGTCGTGGAAGTGCTGCCCAGCAACTCGTCTCGCGAGGTCGACGTTCGAGTCGCCGAACAAACGCGCGTCGAATTCGCCGGTGGCCGGCTGCAGATCAAGACTCCGAAGCAGCGCGGCCTCGGCATTTTCGGGAAGACAGGATCTGTCGACATCTCCGTTCAACTTCCGTCCGCCTCGGAACTCGAAGGCACTGCCGCAGTTGCCAGCCTCCGCGCCGACGGCACTCTCGGACGATCCCGCGTGAAGGTCTCGGCCGGCGATTGCACACTGGACACCACGGGACCGCTCAACGTCAGCACCGGGGCCGGCGCGATCACCGTCGAGCATGTAGCCGGTGACATCGACACGAGCACCGGGTCCGGAAGCATCCGCATCGGCCGCGTCGACGGCAACGCGGAGGTCAAGAATTCCAACGGCGACATCAACATCGGCACGATCACAGGCGCGCTGAAGGCAAAGACCGCCAACGGCAGTGTCGCCGTGGAGCACGCCGAGTCCGACGCAACGGCCGCAACCGCCAACGGCGACATACGTTTCGAGACCATCGAGAGCGGAGTCGTATCTGCAAAGACGGCTGCCGGGCGAATCCATATCGGCGTTCGATCCGGAACCGCCGCGCGATTCGACGCTCATACGTCCTTCGGTCGCGTCGACAACCAGATGAATGCCACGCACGGTCCGGCGTCGACCGAACGCCGAGTAGACGTCCGGGCGCACACCAGCTACGGCGACATCGTCATTCGACGTTCGGAGCCTCGAGAAGAATCCAACAAGAAGATCTAGCGAAAGGAACGCTGATGTCCAGTAAACCAGCCATCACCGCGACGGGCCTGAAGAAGGCCTACGACGACAAGACGGTACTGGACGGAATCGACATCTCCGTCGACCGCGGAACCGTCTTTGCGCTCCTCGGTCCCAACGGCGCCGGCAAGACCACCATCGTGGAAATTCTCTCGACCCTCGTTCCGGCAGACGGCGGCAACATCCGCATCGCCGGGTACAACCCTTCCGACGATCCCGACGCGGTGCGTTCGCGCATCGGCGTCACCGGGCAGTTCTCGGCGGTCGACGACTATCTGTCCGGTGAGGAAAACCTTCTCCTCATGGCCGACCTACATCATCTCGGTAAAGACGAACGCCGAACTCGCACTGACGAACTCCTGAAGAAGTTCGATCTGGTCGACTCCGCAGACAAGCTGGCCTCGACCTACTCGGGCGGCATGCGCCGACGGCTCGACCTGGCAATGACGTTGATCGGGCGGCCGGAGATCATCTTCCTGGACGAACCCACCACCGGTCTCGACCCCCGGAGTCGACGCACAATGTGGCAGATCATCCGGGAGTTGGTCAAGGGCGGTGTCACCATCTTCCTCACGACGCAGTACCTCGAGGAAGCTGATCAGCTGGCCGACCACATCGCCGTCCTCGACCAGGGACGGATAGTCGCCCAAGGTACGGCGGCGGAACTCAAACGGCACATCCCCGGCGGCCACATTCGACTCCATTTCTTCGACCGAGATCAGCTCGATTCTGCTGCAGCTGTTTTCGACGATTCATCGCGTGATGACGCCGCCTATGTCCTCCAGGTCCCCAGCGACGGGGGTGTCCGCTCGCTGCGTTCTCTTCTCGACCAACTCGACGCCCACTCGATCGACGTCAAGGAACTCTCCGTACACACACCGGACCTGGACGACGTGTTCCTGACTCTGACCGCCACCGAAAGGACCGACGCGCGATGACCACCATGACGCTTGCCTATCAGGACTCGAAAACCATGCTGCGTCGCAGCATTCGACACATCCTTCGATATCCGTCGATGACTGTGATGCTTGTCGGGATGCCAGTCGTCTTCCTGCTACTGTTCGTCTACGTGCTCGGTGGGACGCTCGGGAACGGCCTCGGCCCCGGCGGTGGTGGCCGAGCCGAGTACGTCAATTACGTTGCACCGGCGATCATTCTGATGACCGTGGCATCTGCGGCACAAGGTACTGCCATTTCCGTCGCAACCGATATGACCGCGGGGATCATTGCACGATTCCGCACGATGGCGATCACGCGCACGTCCGTCCTGACCGGTCACGTTCTCGGCAGTCTCCTTCAGACGATTGTCAGCCTCGTTGTTGTCATCGCCGTGGCGATAGCCGTCGGCTTCCGGCCGACTGCAGGGTTCGTGGAATGGGCCGCGACGTTTGCGCTTCTCATCCTGGTCTCCATCGCCATGATCTGGTTGTCCGTTGCCTTCGGCCTCGTCAGCAAGAGCGTCGAGACGGCCAGCAATCTCCCGATGGTGTTGATCCTCTTACCTTTCCTGGGAAGCGGATTTGTCCCCACCGACTCGATGCCGACCGTGTTGCGATGGTTCGCCGAGTATCAGCCGTTCACTCCGATCATCGAGACTCTTCGAGGACTTCTTCTCGGCGAAGCTATCGGGAACAACGCGATACTCGCGATCGGATGGTGCGTCGCCATCACCTTCCTCTCCTACCTCTGGGCGCGGAGTTTGTTCAACCGACGCCCGGTGCGCTGACCTCGAAACACATGTTCTTCGAGAACGGGTACGGTGTCGCTGTCGTCGAGTTCCGAGGCGATGGCGACGTCGTGTGGAAACCCCATGGCGATCAACTCGCGTCCTGAGGCGCAGTCCCGTAACCGTTCCTCGTACGAATCCGACACCGCCGCCCACGCATCCGCCGCCATCTGCGCCTCGGGCGATGGGGACCCTTCCCAACCAGTCGCGGTCAACGCCGTGACAACCGCACCGGCGCCCCACAGATCCTCCACCGCCGGACGCAACTCTCCACCGGGCCACTTTTCACCGGACGCGACTATCGCAACCCTCGATCTCGAACCATGTTCGTGCACAATCCAATCCGCGACGGCGGAAGCGTTCCTCAATGAAGCGCCGACACACACCGCAACCTGAGACGCCAACGCAAACGCGATAGTCGACCCGTTCGGCGACGGCAGCACCAGCCGACTCGGCACCTCGGCCTCGCGAATCGTCTTGGGAGACAGACTGATTTGACCCTCCGTGGCTACGCTTCGCCTCACCGCCAGGACCGCATCGGCATTACGCGCGTAGTCGACCGCGCTCTCGTCGTTCCAGGAAAAGGGAAGTACGTCGATTCCCGCGTCGGCGGCGACGCTCAGCGTGGTCGTGAACGAGAGGACGTCGACCACGACCGCTATATCGACGCCCGCCGCGATCGCCTCGGCGCCGCGCAGGCCCCAGTCGAATCGAAGTCCGTACTCGAACTGGCGGTGCTCCTGATTCATGTGGGCAAGTCTCTCAGAAAGTAAGCAGCTTCTCCGGCACGCGTAAATCCTCGTGCTCGTACAGTGCTCGCACGGCCAAGGGATCGTCGGCGGCGCACACGGCGGCGATGTCGTCGAGCAGTGCGTCGTACTCCTCTCCTGTCTTTCCGTCGTAGGCATCGGTCATGCGGCCCCACTCGTCCCACGGCAGAGTTTCGACTTTGTTCACCGCGGCAAGATCTTTCACAGCGTTGCCGCGGATCTCGGCTGCTCCCCAGTTCTGGGTTCCGTACACCCCGAACTGGGACGCGTCGATCTCGCCGCGTCGATACGCCAGCCACGCCTCACCACCACTGAGGAATTCTCCCGGCTGCAGATCATGGGCGTGAGGAAGGACGTTCTGTCCGAGGATCTCGGAATCGATGCGGATCCACCGCTTGCCCGCGTCGTCCCAGTACTCGGTGATCCAGTGGTCCACGCCCTGTCCCGGTTGAAAGTAGGTGGCAAAACCACAACGGACCCGGGCGGCAAAACCGCGGTAGCGCAGAAACGCACAACTCAAAACTGCAAAGTGCCGACAGGTTCCGACGACCCGCTTGTCGGGTTCCCGGGCGGCGGTCACCGGTGCCGGATCGAGCGCAAGCAGGCGTTGGAGCAGAACGCTTACCGGCCGGATCTGGTTTTCGTCGAATCGGTCGGCAGGCAGATTAAGCGACTGAGCATCGGCGGGTTGGACCACCAGGTACGGCACTACCCGGCATATTTTCACGGGGTCGGTGGAGATCGACTCGAGGGCGAGCAGGTCCACCTTGTCGATGCGGGTGAACGGTCCTGCTGATGTGTAGTCGAGAACCGCCGTCATGGGCGGAGGTTAACAAACACTGCCGACACAGCCACTCCACTATGGTTAGGGTCCCATAACAATGAAACCCGAGGTTGCCGTGAACCCTATGTTGAGTCGCCGTGCCATGCTGTCCGTCACCTTCGCCACGGCAGCAGGTTTTGCCCTTGCTGCCTGCGGCGACAGTGCAAAAGACGAATCCACTCCCGGCACCGAAGGTGGTCACGCCGAGGCCAACGCCTTCCCGGTGACGATCGACCACAAGTTCGGCTCCACCACCATCGAGCAGGCACCCAGCCGCATCGCAGCAGTCGGCATCGGCGACGCAGACGTACTGCTCTCCCTCGGACTGACTCCCGTCCTGGTCCCGGTGTGGAAGGGCTCGACCGACGACGGAATCGGCGTCTGGGCCGACTCTGCAGTCCAGGGCGCCGAGCCGACGCCATTGGCCAACGCCACCACCGATTTCGACATCGAAACGATCGTGGCTGCAGCGCCTGACTTGATCATCGCCGTAAACAACGCGATCGACGAGGATCTGTACAAGCAGCTCAGCGCCATCGCGCCGACGGTGCTGCACGCCGCCGATCAGACGGATTGGGTTCTGCCCTGGCAGGAAGTCACGACCCGCATCGGCACCGCTGTCGGCGTACCCGCGCAGGCGAAGCAGGAGGTCCGGGAAGTCGAAGACCTCATCGTCCGTACTCGCGCGGAAAACCCCCAGTTCGAGGGCGAGACAGCAGCTCTCGTCATTCGCTGGAGTGACGGAAATCTTCGAGCGTTCAGCCCCGAGGCAGCGCGCGCTCAGCTGCTCACGCAACTGGGGTTCACGGCGCCTGCCGCACTGAAGGATCGGTTCGCGGGCAAGCTGAACTACGAGATCTCCGCGGAGAACTACGACCTCCTCGAGTGCGACTACCTGCTCTTCGACAACTACGAGAAGGCTCGTCCCGAGATGGAGTCGCAGCCGGCATTCACCAATCTGAACGTGGTCAAGACCGGCGGCCTGATCAGCTTGGACCCCATCGTCAGCGACGCGGTGTCCATGCCGAACCCGCTCACCATTCCGTTTGTGCTGGAAGATTTCGTAGCAAAGATCAATCAGACGATCGCGGGTCGATAACCTTCGTTCGGCCGGACCACACCCACAACACCACAGCCGACACGGCCACGCAGAGCGCAACCATCACCCACGGTGACGCCGGCGCTGCGTGGCCGTTGTCGACGAGGTCGTACACGAATCCGACTCCCACCGTTCCCAGGAGCGCGAGCAGTCCGCCGATCGTGTTGAGCATGCCGAAGTGCGCTCCGAGGTTGCTTTCACGACCGAGAATCGCGATGGTGTCTCGCATCGGCGGCACCATCAACATCTGTCCCAGGTGCAGCAGCCCGATCCACACCGCCAGACCAACTATCTGCGTCGACGCCGAAGCTGCGGCGCTGACGCCGGTGACCAGCGGAACCAGGAACGACACCGAAATGAGTACAAGCCCGAAGGTGATCGCGCGCCGATGCCCGATGCGGTGGGCCACCGCGACCGTCGGTCCCTGCCCGACGATCACCAACACCGCCGCGCCCACGTAGAACCATCCCAGCGCCGCCTGCGAACCGACTCCGCGCTCGAGCTGTTCCGGGAGCATCAGGTACAGCTGGCTGTACGCAACCAGCTGAAAACTGCAGAGCGTCGCGAAGAGCAGAAAGTTGTTGTTGGTCAGGACGCTTCGCCAGACGTCGCGCAGCGTATAGGTCGACACCGGGCCGTCGTGTACATCGCCGGGTCGGGGGAACCAGATGAAAAACCCGACCCACATGATCGCGAAGAGCAACGCGGCGCTCGACGCCGTCCACGAGAACGGAAACATCAGGAGAGCAGCTCCCAGCGCCGGACCGATCACCGTTCCCAGTCGACTGCACATCTGTTCCACTGCAAACAAATCGGTACGACGCATAACTCCGGCGGACTCGAGTTCGCGTCCGTATTCCGCGTTGGCCGACTCCACGGCGGGTGCGAAGAGCGCGGCAGCAAAGCCGACCAGGAGCACGCCGACGATCACGGCGGTCATGCTTTCGGCCAGACCGAGCATCAGGAAACCGACCACACGAACGGCTACGCCCAGCAGGATGATCGGACGCTTGCCGAACCTGTCGGCGAGGCTTCCACCGATGAAGAACATGCCCTGCTGACTGAACATCCTAAGCCCGAGGACCAGGCCGACAATCCAGGCCGCAAATCCGAGATCCTCCGAAAGGTGTACCGCCAGAAAGGGGACAACCAGATAGAACCCGATGTTGAACAGCACCATCGAGAGCAGGAGCAGCTTCACCACCGGCGGCAGGACACGAACCTTCGCGAAGGTCTTGTTACCGGGGAAACGCTCTCTGAGGACCACGATCAGAAGACTATTGCCCGCACGGCGTTCTGTGGAAATCTGCCATTTTGCAATTGGTTAACTGTCCGTTTAGGTAGCGATGGTAATCATCTTCCGGGGGTTCGAGCACACGACAACGAGAGCCGGGATTTGATGAATGGATTGACGCGCCGCCAGATGGTCAAGGCGATGGCGGTAGCCGCGGGCACAGTCACCGCGAGCGCATTTACATTGGGTGCCAATACCTCCGTCGCGGGGGCGAACCCCGCACAGGAGATCAAAGTGCTCTCCCTCAATACCTGGCACGGCGGAACCAAGATCAACGGTGGCCTGCAGCTGATCGCCGACATGATCATCTCGACACAGGCGTCGATAGTTCTCCTGTCGGAAGCCGGCACTGCGACAACTGTATTGGCCGACATGCTGACCAAATCAGGAACCACCTTCTACGGAGCAGCGTCCTCCGACGTGGGGATTCTCTCCAAGTTTCCGATCGAGGAAACAGCTGACCTGAACTCGATGATCAAGGCAGTCGTGACGGTCGACGGCAAACAAATCGCTGCTTACTCGGCACATCTGGCCTACACGTCCTACGCGACGTATCTACCGCGCGGATACGGCGCGGGCGTTCCCAAGCCAGGAGAGTTCTCCGAGTTCGGCTGGAACAAGATGCCGTCCGGTCCGGTCACGGACCCCGAGACGGTTCAGCGTGTGAACGTCAATTCGGGACGACCCAAGGCAATTTCGACGTTCATCGACGATGCGGCCAAAGAACGGGCCAAGGGAAGATCCGTCATTCTCGGTGGCGATTTCAACGAACCGTCGGCCCTGGATTGGACCGACGGGACGCGAAATCTGTTCGACCACAACGGTGTCGTCATTCCCTGGGAATCCACTCGTCTGCTCGACCAAGCCGGATTCGTCGACGCTTACCGCAGTAAGTACCCGAACCCGGCCACCCACCCGGGCTTCACCTGGCCGTCCGACAATCCCGACGTCGACACATCACAGCTCACCTGGGCACCCGAGGCGGACGAACGCGATCGGATCGACTACATCTTCGCCGACCGCGCTTCCGACCTGAAGCTGGGATCTGTCGGAATCATCGGTCCGCGAAAGACGATCGTGCACAACCAAAGAGTGGAAGAGAACTCCCAAGACAACTTCATCGCTTCGCCGACGCCGTGGCCGACCGATCACAAGGCCGTTCTTGCGACGTATCGTTTTGCCAGCTTCGGCGGCGGATCATCGACCGGTTCGTGGAGCGGTTCCTGACAGGGCATCTCGTAGCCAGTCGATCATCATCGGCGTCAACTCGGGCAGCTTGGTCACTGCGCAGTGCCCCGCATCCGGGATGACGTGTACCTGAGTGTTCGGACGCTCTTCGAAGAGAGTGGTGTCCGAGAGCGGAATGTGAACGTCGTCGGCCCCGTTGACCACAAGCATCGGGGTCCGGCCGTCGTCTGCGGCCATCAATGAACTGCGATCGAAGGCGCGAAGACCCTGTACCAGTGCCTCTTTGGTTGCCGGTGCATCGAAACCCAGTGCGTTTCCGACGATGTCACCCATGCCGTAGACCAGGCGCTCCGCGTTCGCGGTCTCGAATGCACCCTTGACCGGGGCGCCGATGTTGATCGCCGCATCGACGGCGCCGGTCAGCCCCGACCGCACGGCGAAGTTGCCACCGAAAGAGACACCCAGGTGCGCCACCTGGCCATTGCCGAGAGTGCGAGCCGTCGCCACCAATCCGTCGATCACCTCGTCACCGAAAGCATCGAGAGGAACCGGTGATTCACCAGTTCCGGGCTGATCGAAGGCAACAACAGTCACGCCGGCGTTCTTCGCGAACGCACTGACCAACGGATGCATGTCCATCTTCCAGCCGTCGACGCCTCCGCTGAACAACAGGACGGGTGCGTCTTCGTACCTTCCGTCCACGGAGAGAATGTGTACCGGTAGCTCGATCTCGCCGGATCGGTAAGGCAGGGACAGGATTCGACGCTCGAACTCGAGCCCGAAGCCTGGAGCTGCCTTGACGTATTCGTCCACCTGATTCTGCAGGGCCCGGCGCCGCGACTCGTTGGCCAGGACGGGAAACTTGGCGATTCCGTAGATCATCGCCGCGAGTGAATGATTGCCGTCGGCGGAATACTTTGCCGCCAGCGCCGACCATTCGTACGACCAACCACCCGGCGCGTCGGCCCAGGTCGAGTCGATGGACGCGCGCAATTCCTCGAGATCCGAGACGGGGAGCCCGAAGCTCAGGAACTGACCTGTTCGCTCTTCGAAGAGGCCTCGGTGATCGACAGGAAATTCGTATGACATGGGAAAACACCCCTCAATTCATCTCTAATGCAACGATCAGTTGCATTAGCTCAGTGAACCACGTGGCTGGAACTAACACAACGCCTTGTTGCGATAAGGTTGGCCCATGACCTCGACACCACAGCGGCCCGGAGGGCGTAGCGCCAGGGTGCGCGAGGCCGTCCTGGCAGCCACCGCGGCCGAATTGTCCGAACGCGGATTCGCGGCGATGACCATCGAGGACATAGCCACCCGTTCCGGAGTCCACAAGACCACGATCTACCGGCGGTGGAGCACGCTCGCCCAGTTGGTGGCCGACACTGCCGTCGAGGTGTCGGCAACCACCGTTCCCATCCCGGATACCGGTTCCATCGAATCCGACCTACGCGAGATGGCCAGATCGATAGTCGCACTGGTGACCAGCGAGTCGGGCGGCGCATTGGTGGCTGCACTGTTCTCGGACGCCGTCCGCACGCCCGAGGTGGCGACACTCAAGCGCGAGTTCTATTCCGCACGTTACGAACTGGCAGACATCGTCGTCCGCAGGGCGGTCGAACGCGGGGAAATCTCCGAGAAGGTCTCAGCCGCTGATCTTCTGGCGGCCGTCGCCGCCCCCATCTACTATCGCCTGCTGGTCGCCGATCTACCCGTCGACCAGTCGGTTGCCGATCGTGCTGCTGCCGGCGCGCTCGCCGCGGCCCGCGCCGGGGCACTCGATCAGACCGAATGAGCCAGTGAATTCAGAGCTTCCACGATTGCCTCGTCGAATCCGCCACCGCCATGCCCGGCGTCGTCGAGCACCACCAACTGACTACCCGGCCACCGCTGGTGGATCGCCCAGGCAGTATCCAGTGGACCGGAAATGTCATACCGTCCGTGCACGAGAATCGCGGGAATCTCAGCGAGACGGTCCATTCCGTCCAATATCTGATTCGGCGCCAGGAAGCAGTCGTTACCCCAGTAATGCGTGACCAGCCTGGTCATCACGCGGCGGAAATCCGGATTCTGGTATCGAACACTCGGAGTCCACCCCGGCATCAGCGACACGTGCACGTCTTCCCAACGGCACCACTGCAACGCAGCATTCTCCCGCACAACAGGATCCGGATCGGCGAGCAGTCGCGCGTATGCCGCGGGGAGGTTTCCGTCACGCTCGTCCACGGGCAGTGGCGCGACGAACTCTTCCCACTCGCGCGGAAATACTCTGCCCATAGCGCGGGTGATCCACTCGATTTCGACCCTCGTCCCGCCGGTGATCGCACCCAAGGCCATCGCGATCACCCGCTCGGGAAACGCCTGGGCGTACACCAGTCCCAAACTGACGCCCCAGGAAAGTCCCGTGACGATCCATCGCTCGATACCGAGATGCTCACGAAGGCGGTCGATATCGTCGAGGATGTGCGCCGTGGTGTTCACGGTCAGATCGACGTCCGGACTGCTCGCAAGCGGAAGACTGCGCCCACAGCCCCGCTGATCGAACAGAACTGCGCGAAAGGCTTCGGGATCGAAGAAGCGCCTGGCACCGACAGTGCATCCCGAACCTGGACCGCCGTGGAGATAGAGAACAGGAATACCCGTCGGATTCCCGAGTGTCTCCCAGTAGAGGCTCTGACCATCCGCCACTTCCAACAGACCGGACTCGTACGGTTCGACAGGCGGGTACACGACAGCACTCATAGGCGGTGATTCTTCCATCAAGCCCCCTACTCGAGTAGGCAGCACGCAGCCGGGCAATGGCCTAGCGTGGACAGGACACCTCTGCGACGGGAGTACACCAGATGCGTGATGGGTTCAGGTTGCCGGGGTACGGCGGCGCCGCGGTCTTCCTTCGCAGTCACGCGGTTCCCGCCACTGTCTTCGAATCCGACGTGCCCACACTTGTTTTCGACGTCGGACTGCTCAGCCCCGATCGGTTCAATCAGTACCTCAGCCGGCACACGGACGAGGGGTTTGTCGAACGGCTGGCGGCGTTCTTCTTTCACGCGGCCGCAGACTTCCATCCCGAGAATTCGCTCCCGTCGTTCACCGACGAACGACTCGGGCTGATGATCTCGGTCTGTTCCAGCACTGATCGAGAGGTGGAACTCGACTTCTCACTGGCCGAGGATCCCGAATCGGAGGACACCGAACGCGACGAGATGACTTTCGAGACAAGCCGAGTCGTCCTCGCGACCTCGGCGCAGACGGTTTCTCGATTGACCGGTGGAGTAACCACCCACTTCGACGGGGAGTTGTAGAGACATGGGTTTTCTCTTCGAGGTACTCGATTTTCCCGAAGGCAGTCGGATGACTGATCTGTGGAACAACACATGGGCCGAGCCGGCAATGGGCGAGGAGATTGCGTCCGGTCACTTCATTCATCTGGGTGACGATCAGCACGTCGACGTGGAGACCGATTTTCTCAGTAGTCACCTACCGTTCAACGTGGCAGGCTTCGGCGGAGTCTTTCCCGACGGCAAACCCTGGATGTTCGTCATGCAGAAGGCACCGGCCGACCTCGCGACCAGGCTTCGCGGCGAGGACGATCCACACTCACTTTTGCGCGGATCACTCGACCGCGCCATGTCTTTCAACCCTGATGCACTGGTAGCCGAGGAATTATCCTGGAGGCACGCCGATCTGGTGAAGGTGTACGAGGAAGAGGGGATCCCTGCGGTATCCGTTGCCGGTTGGTCGGCTGCAGATCTCCTGCGTGGCCTCTTGGCACAGTGTTGCAACGTCGAACTTGCCACCGTCGTCGCCGGATACCCGGAGTGCGCCTACGCCGAATCGGCGCATGCGTGCGAAGCGGACGTGTTCTCCGACGTGTTCGCCGGTTGGGTCAGCGGACTGCGGTGATGTGACGGAGGAGACTCCACCCTCCAGATATTTCGGAGTAGACTCATTTATGAGCGTGATCCGAAATGAAGCGAGGTGAGCGGGATGACGAAGCCGGACCAGGAGTTGGGCCGTCGCGAACGCAACAAGCTCGAGAAGCAGACACGCATCTTCGACGCCGCAGCCGAACTGTTCGCAGAAAAGGGCTACAGCGCGGTCACAACTCAAGAAATCGCCGACCGCGCCGATGTGGCCGGCGGCACACTCTTTCGTTACGCCGCAAGCAAAGCCGAGCTACTTCTCATGGTGTACAACGCGGAGTACCGCAAGCAGATCGAGCTGGGAGAAGAGCGTGAGGCCAAGTCGACGGGCACAGAAGACCGTGTGCTCGAGCTTGTTTCACCCCTGCTGATCGCAAGTCGCCGAAACGACGAGAACACCGGCATCTACCAACGCGAAGTGCTGTTCGGCGAGCCCAGCGAGTGTTTCCGGGCCGAAGGCCTCGAACTCTCGCAACGCCTGCAAACGCGGATTGCACAAATCCTGCACGAGGGTCACCCCCACCACCCCACCCGAACCACCACTGCAGCGCGAACGATTTCCAACGTGCTGCACTTCGAAATAGCCCGCGCGGCATTGGACCGGATCACGGCAGACGAGCTCACGAACATCGTTGCCGCACAGGTCCGATTGACCCTTGCCGGACTACCCACCTAAAAGGATTGAGGATCGAAAATGACTGAACTGAAGCAGATCACCGTTCTGGGTACCGGAGTTCTCGGCTCGCAGATCGCCTATCAGACCGCCTACCACGGCTTCGACGTCGTCGCGTACGACATCAATGCGGAGGTCATCGAGAAGGCCAAGACTCGGTTCGATTCGTTGGCCGCGGCCTACAAGGCCGAGAACGTCGAGGGCGCCAAGGATGGCAAGGCCGACGAAGCGCTGCAACGGATTACGTACTCGTACGATCTCACCGAAGCCGTCGCCAAGGCCGATCTGATCATCGAGGCAATTCCCGAGGACATCGCCATCAAGCGCGACACCTACGAGAAGCTCGCCGCAGTAGCCCCTGAGCACACGGTGTTCGCCACCAACTCCTCGACGCTTCTGCCGAGCGACCTCAAGGAGTTCACCGGCCGCCCCGAGAAGTTCCTCGCACTGCACTTCGCAAATCACGTGTGGGTCAACAACACTGCCGAGGTCATGGGCACCGAGTCCACCGACCCCGCCGTGTACCGCGAGGTCGTCGAGTTCGCGAAGAACATCGGCATGGTGCCGATCGAACTCAAGAAGGAGAAGGCGGGCTACGTACTCAACTCGCTCCTGGTCCCGCTCCTCAACGCGGCCTCCGACCTGCTGATCGACGGCATCGCTGATCCCGACATGGTCGACAAGACTTGGCGCATCGGCACCGGAGCCCCGTTCGGCCCCTTCCAGATCATGGACGTCGTCGGATTGACCACCGTCTACAACATCTCCTCCCAGGGCGGCGAGAAGCAGCGCGAATTCGCCGACTACATCAAGAAGAACTACATCGACGAAGGCAAGCTCGGCGTTGCTGTCGGCGAGGGCTTCTACAACTACAAGGGCTGACCGACTGCAGGGCTGACCGACTGCAGGGCTGACCGACTTACCGGCTCACCGCGCGGTGACTACGACGTGAATTCACGTGGTAGCCACCGCGCGGACGTCTGTTGTCCGTAAGTCCGAAACCACCCTGAGCGATTGTGACGCAAGCTTCTTCACGTGCGAACCCATCCTCAGGAGAGATCCCCACATGCGTCGTTCCGCCATTTCGGCACTCACAACACTGGCACTGCTCGGTGCCGGAACACTGGCCGGCACACCCGCCGTCGCCGCTCCCCTCGCGTGTGGCGGCATCTCCACCGGTTCGTTCTCAGGTTCCGCCGGTGGTTCGGAGTACCTGTGCGCCAAGGAAGGTGACCTCCTGGACGTGCGCATCGGCGACGTTCACGCGACGCAACCTTCCCTCGGCTACGACGAGGTGTACTACAAGCTCGGGCGATACACGCTCGGAAAAGACACGATCAACAAGAAGTTCGACGACTGGTGTGAGGCGAACGGCCAGGTCCAGGCCGCGACCGCTACTGCGGCGTCGACGCTGAAGGACCCGTCGTCCTTCACCTGCCAGCTCCCGGTGGGTCAGGAAACCGCCGAGAGCATCGCGCCCATGAAGACCGTGGTCGTCGGCCCCCGCGGCGATCTCTACCTGACCGACGGCCACCACACCCTCACGTCCTTCATCGAGACGGCAGACGGGGGTCCCGACCTTCACGTGCGACTGCGAGTTCTCGGTAACCTCAGCGGCCTGAGTGAAGGTGCCTTCTGGACCGAGATGGAAAAGAACAAGTGGGTCTGGTCGCGTGACGTCGACGGAAACCCGGTTCCGGTCCAGTCCCTGCCGAAGAGCGTCGGCCTGGCGAACTTCGCCGACGACAAGTACCGCAGCTTGATGTACTTCTCCCGCGACATCGGGTTTGCCGCAGGCTCTATCCCCTTCCAGGAGTTCTACTGGGGTGCGTGGGTCCGCGACACCGCGCCCGTCGACCTCACCAGCTGGAATCGCGACGATCTCTCCAGCTACCTGAGCACCGTGAAGTCGGTGACCAAAGCACAGACTGCGTTGACGGGCGATGCCGTCGTCGACAGCGGATTCACAGCCACCGATCTTGGCGTCCTGTCGGCCTGGAACGACGGCAAAGCCGAGTCCAAGGGAGAGTTCGCAAAGCTGTCGAAGTCGTACACCGACGACAAGCCGGGCAAGATCGCTTACGCACTTGCCTACCAAGCAACCCTCTGACCTGCTCGGATCCAAGTCACACCCAACAGACTTGACTAAGGTAAGCCTCTACTCAGTAGTCTGATCCCATTCGGGTGCCGCTTCATCGAAGCAGCGACGCCCTGCCCTGACGGAATACATGCCGTCGTATCTGCCCGGTCGAACAATCTCCGGGCAACCAGGACAGGGAGAAGGTTGCTGCAGTGAGCACGTCCATCGTCGGTTTGTACGACCCCGCAGATGACAAGAGCAGTTGCGGGGTCGGGTTCATCACGCGCAAGGACGGCGTGCAGACCCACGATGTCCTGATCAAGGGCAGCGAAGCTCTCTGCTCGGTTCCGCATCGCGGCGGTATGTCCTCTGAGGGCGTCGGCGACGGCGGCGGCGTCTCGGTGGATCTCTCCCTCCGGTTCTTCCGCAAGGTCACCGGGCGCTCCGACCTACGTGCCGGACGCTTCTGCGTCGGCAACTTCTTCCTTCCCGACGACGACGCTCAGCATGCTCGCGCAGCCGCACTGGTAGAACGCGAACTACTCGACCGAGGATTCACCACTCTCGGAGTGCGCGACGTTCCGGTCGACAACTCGGCGATTCGGCCGGCCGCGATCGCACATCAGCTTCCGATCAGGCAGTGGATCTTCGAGGTCCCCACTCCGCGTCCCGAACCTGCGGTCGTCGATCGCCTCGTTCACGAAGCTCTGCTCGCCATCGAAGCCATCGCGTACAACACGCCTGCGCTGCGCGGGTTGTACCCGCTGTCACTCAGCGCGAGAACTCAGGTTCTCAAGGGCCGCTTGAACTCCGACGAAGTGATCCCGTACTTCCGAGACCTGGTCGACCCCGATCACGCGGTGCACACGATGTACTTCCACACGCGATTTTCGACCAACACGGACCCGCATCCCACGATGGCGCAGCCGTTCCGCTTCATGGCTCACAACGGAGAACTGAACACCGACAAGAAGAATCGGCTCTCCGAAGCTGCAGTGGCCAGCGCAAAACGACGTGCGATCGTCCGTCCGCCCGGCCAGTCCGACAGTTGCCGACTCGATCAGACTCTGGAAGCTCGCGTCATCGAGGACAGCGTCGACCTGGTGACGGCTGTGGTCTCGATGATGCCGCCGGCCTGGGAAAACGACATCACCCTCTCCCCCGCAGTGCGGGCGATGTTCGAGTACTTCTCGCTGTACGAGGAGAAGAATGACGGACCGGCAGCGCTGGTGTTCGGCGACGGCACCATCATCGGTGCACGCCTGGATCGCCTCGGTCTGCGTCCACTGCGCACGATCGAGACACACGACTACGTATGCGCATTCTCCGAAGCCGGTCAGATCGCATTCCCACCCGAGACGGTGATCCACCGTGGCCGCGTCGAAGCCGGCGGAATGCTCTACTTCGATCATCGAGATCGCCATACCTACACCGCTCGTGAAGCTCTGGAGAAGATTGCCGCGCAGCGTGACTACCAGTCGTTGCTCGCGCACTCGCGAATCCTGATCGAAGACATTCCCGCCGTACCTGCGGAGAAGGTGAGCTCTCCGACGCGCTACAACGGCACTTTCGAGGTTCATCAGCGCTACATGGCGTACTCCCTGGATCAGGAGAGTTTCAAATTCCTGATGGATCCGATGCTCACGCACGGAGCCGAGAAGGTATCGGCCATGGGGTACGGCAACGCCATCAACGCGTTCAGTGACCGTGAAGGCGGTGTGGCACGGTACTTCTCGCAACGATTCGCCCAGGTCACCAACCCTCCGCTGGACAGCATCCGTGAGGCGGACGGTATGACTCTCCGGGTCGCATTGGGAGCGAAGATGACGGCCGGACAAGGCAAGCAGATCGTCATCTCGTCACCGATCCTCCGGCATCTGGACATGCTCAAGATCCGCGAGCAGAACCACACGCCTCACCGCCGATTCGAAATGCTCTATCCCGCCGAGGGCGACGCACAGGCGATGGTCGACGCGATGACCGCGCTCGGCGACGCAGTTGTGGCTTTCGCGGCCGAGCAGGGCGGGATCGCAGTCCTAACCGACCGCCACGTATCTCACGAGCGTGCAACACTTCCCGCGATCATGGTCGTCGGAGCACTGAACCAGCGCCTCATCGACGCAGGCCTGCGATTGCGTGTTTCTCTCATCGTGGAGAGCGGCCAGATCGAGTCTTCGCACCACCTTGCAGCTGCGCTCGGATTCGGCGCTTCCGCCGTCTACCCGCTCTCCGTTCAGTTACGGGCTGAGGAGAAGTTCGCGGCCGACCCGGATGCCGCGTTCCGGCGCTTCGCGAAGGCCGCCGAAAAATCCCTCATGAAGACGATGGGACGCGTCGGCCTGTGCACCGTCGAGAGCTACATCGGCGGCGAATTCTTCGAACCCAACTTCCTCGATACGTCCGACCCTGTTCTGCGCCAGTGGTTCCCCAACATGAAGTCACCGGTGGGCGGCGTCGGATTCGAGACGGTTGCGGTGACCTCGAAGCAGTGGCACGAGCGTGCGAGCGAAGTCGGGGGTGAGAAGGACCTGCCACTGCTCGGCCTGTTCAAGGAGCGTGCAGACGGCGCAGGGCATTCGTTCGGTACCACCGCGGTCCGCAAGTACGTCGAGCTCACCGAGGAGAAGATCGCGTTCGACAGCCCCTCGGGAACAGAACAATTCGAGGCTCTGCGTCTCCTTCCCCTCGGACGGCTCGACGACGCCTTCCGCCTCGACGCCGGGGCATACCGGGCGACGAGCTTCGACCGGCTGACCACCGAGCAGATCGACGACTTCGACATCACCGCCGGGTACCGGGACTTTTCCACTGTGATGGCTGCGGAACGATCGCGTCGTCCCGCCGCGTTGCGCGATGTCATCTCCGTGCCCGGTGATGTCACGTTTGCGGTGACGACAGCCGAGTTCACCGAGCAGATCAGTCGATTCTCGGTGCGCGGCAACACAACGATCGTGATGCGCGGAATCCAGTGCGAATCCGGCGCAGACGACCGGTACACGCTTGGCCTGGACGGTCCCCTGGCCGACGACGCCGCTCGGGTGGTAGCACTCGGCGATGCTCTCTCCGCCGCCTTTGCCGACGACGTCACCATCGAAGCCACCGCGCCGGATCTGGTGCTGAAGGCAACCGGTGTTGCGGCAGAGTTCCTGTCCAAGCTGAGGGTCGCACCGGCAGGCGTGCCTCTCTCCGAAGTACAGAGCGCCAGCGCCATCACCCCGAAGTTGGCGTCGGGAGCCATGAGTCACGGCGCTCTCAATGCTCCGGCACACGAAGCCGTCGCACATGGCACGAACATGGTCGGCGCGATGTCCAACAGCGGTGAAGGTGGTGAACACCTGTCTCGTTACAACACAATTCGAGCTTCGCGTATCAAGCAGTTTGCATCCGGCCGCTTCGGAATCTGGGCGGGATACCTCGCCGATCCGATGCTCGAAGAGATCGAGATCAAACTCGGCCAGGGCGCAAAACCCGGTGAGGGCGGGCAGCTTCCAGCCGCCAAGGTCACCGTCGACATCGCTGCGGCCCGCGGCGGAACGCCCGGCGTCGAACTGGTTTCGCCGCCGCCGCACCATGACACGTACTCCATCGAGGACCTCGCTCAGCTCATCCACGACTGCAAGGCAGCGCGCATCCGGGTGATCGTGAAGTTGGTGTCCTCGGAAGGAATCGGCACCATCGCCGTCGGCGTTGCCAAGGCCGGCGCGGACGTCATCAATGTCGCCGGAAACACCGGTGGCACCGGTGCTGCCTCGGTGACCAGCCTCAAGTACGCGGGCCGTGCGGCGGAGGTCGGTATCGCCGAGGTCCATCAGGCTCTGTGTGCCAACGGCCTTCGGCAGAAGGTTGTTCTGCGATGCTCGGGCGCGCATCAGACCGGTAGCGACATCATCACCTCGGCGCTGCTCGGCGCGGACAGCTTCGAGTTCGGTACGTCGGCGCTGATGATGATGGGCTGCGTCATGGCCAAGAACTGCAACGTCAAGTGCCCGGCAGGTCTGACCACCAACCCGGAACTGTTCGACGGCGATCCCCGCGCCATGGCGCAGTACCTTCTCAATATCGCTCACGAAACTCGGGAACTGTTGGCAAATCTGGGAATGCGATCTCTTCAGGAAGCGCGAGGCCGAACCGATCTCCTGCATCTGATCGATCACCCGTCCATCGTCGGCAATTTGAATCTGGATGCGATGTTCGCGTCGGCGCCGGACATCACTATCGCCAATCCCGTGTACCTCGAGCGTGAGTACGCGCTGGACGAGAAGATCATGGGCGAGGTTCGCGCGGTGCTCTTCGACCGCGGCGAGGCCTCGGTCACCGTGTCCGGACCCGAATTCGCCGAAGGTGCACTGCGCCTGGGTAACCGGAACAAGAGTGTCGGCGGGCAGTTGGCGGTCGACCTCGAACGTGAACTCAACTACGGAGCGGCCGGACTTCTCGCTCCGGGAGTACTGACCGACGAGCGCGGGCGACGGTATCTGGCTCCGGGCAGCGTGCGCGTCCTGACGACTGGATCTGCGGGCCTCTCGTTCGGCGCATTCTGCAATGACGGCATGCACCTGGAGCACACCGGGACGTGCAACGACGGTGTGGGAAAGAGTATGAGCGGCGGAGTGATTGCCGTGCGCAGCCCAGGCGGCGGCTCCAGTGACGCCGGCGGCAACGTGTTGATCGGCAACTTCGCGCTCTTCGGCGCCACCGGTGGACGAGTGTTCGTCGAAGGTGAAGCAGGCGATCGCTTTGCGGTCCGCAATTCTGGCGCCAGTGCTGTCGTCGAAGGTGTCGGCGACTTCGCCGGCGAATACATGACAAACGGTGCTGTCGTGAATCTCGGCGAGTTCGGCAAAGGTGTCGGCAACGGCATGAGTGGCGGGTTCTTCTATCAGTACGACCCTCGCGGCGAACTGGCGCTGCGAGCAAGTACCGATTCCGTGCTACTGGGTTCGATCACGGCTGCGACCGACCCTCTTGCCGCCGTCCACAACCACGCAGTGCAACTCTTGCTCGAACTGCATGTGGAGGCAACGGGATCCGCGCTCGGAATCCGGCTGCTCGAGAACTGGGAAGTCGAACAGCACTCGTTTGTCTACGCGATGCCCAAGGCGCTGATGCTCTACCAGGACAGCGACGCCATCCTGGCTGCCAAAACGCACAAGGAACTTCTCGAAGAATTGGCGTCCGCCATCGCAGCACGTCAGGTTCGCACGTTCAAACTCGCTGTGCGCGACGGGCGCCCTGCACTGGGCGGTGCGGTCCCCGCCTACGGCGAGACCGATACTGCGACGATGTATGCGTTGCTCAGTGAGTACACCGTGCTTCACTTTGCGCAACAACTCGCCGCCGCCCGCACGCCGGGTGCGTCCGGACCCGACGATCCGGCGCTGCAGAAAGCTGCCCGCAACCTGGTGCTGACCGAGGACTTTGCACTCGTCCAGCACCTGGTCAAGTACTCGAAAGAGATTCTGGCCGGCTACGACGACGAACAATTGGCAGCGCTGATTGCAGCCAAGCGGGTCGACGACTACAAGCAGGCGTTGAGTCTGCGCAACGTGCTGGCGATGGACAGCCCGGCGACGTACGGGTGGATTCTGTTTCAAGACAACAAGAACCGGGACAAGCTCGGATCGCTGCCGAACTTCGACGAGTTGTTCGCCTCGCGTGCGATCCCCGACCTGGTCTCCTGACCTCCTCCCCCGAACGTAGGTGAGCTTCATATCATGGAAATTCCGTACATCCCCGAATACGCACCCTTCACCGGCGACCAGCGCGCGTGGCTTTCCGGATTCTTGGCCGGCCTACACTCACGAACCGTCATGACCGGTCAAACCGGTACTGCAACAGCAACAGTGGAGAGAACTGCTGGCGCAGCCGTGCACATCCTCTTCGGAAGCCAGACCGGTAATGCGGAGTCCGTCGCCGAGGACGTGGCCGCTGCTGCCCGTGCCCACGGTTTGGAACCGCTCGTCGCCGGCCTCGATACCGTGGACATAGGCGACCTCTCGGCGATGCGCCGGGTACTGGTGATCACCTCGACGTACGGCGAGGGCGAAATGCCTGACAACGCGCAACTGTTCTGGGAAGCAGTCGAATCCGAGAGTGCACCCAGATTGGACGGTCTCTACTTCGGCGTGCTCGCGCTCGGTGACACCAGCTACGACGGCTACTGCCAGTCGGGCAAGAACATCGACGCCCGTTTCGAAGCGCTCGGCGGGACCAGGGTTGTCGACCGCACCGATTGCGACGTCGACTACGAGGATGCCGCTGCCGAGTGGATCGTTCGTGCAGTCGCTGCGGTGGCCGGTGTCGACGGTGATGCGGGGGCGGCTGTCTCGCCGGTTGCGCCTGCTCCGACGAAGACCAAGTCCCAATGGACACGCAAGAACCCGTATCCTGCAACAGTCCTCGACAACCGACTGTTGTCCGGCGAGGACTCCGCCAAGGAAGTCCGACACTTCACCTTTGCACTCGGCGAGGTCGGTCTGGATTACGAGGCCGGAGATGGATTGGGCATCCGCCCGATCAACGACCCTGCTCTCGTCGAGGCGATCATCCATCAGCTCGGTGTCAGCAGTGACTACGTCGTCACCGCGAAAGACGGCTCTTCCGCACCGTTGGACCAGGCGTTGACCAGCGATTACGAGATCTCGATTCCCTCGCGCGATTTGATCGACGACATCGCCCGACGCAGCGGAGACGCCGAACTGCAACACATTCTCGACACCGAAGATCGGGAAGCGCTCGACGCGTGGCTGTGGGGCAAGGACGTTCTCGATCTCCTGCGGTTGGACAGCAGCGTTCGGATGAATCCCGAAGAGTTGCTTGCTCTCCTGCGTCCGCTTCAGCATCGGGTCTACTCGATCTCGTCCAGTCCGCTGGCCCACGATGGCACCGTGCATCTGACGGTAGCGAGTGTGCGCTACCGCTCCGGCGAGCGGGATCGCGGTGGCGTCTGCTCGACCTATTTGGCAGATCGCGTCGGCGAGGGCGATCGGGTCGGAGTTTTTGTCTCCAAGAACAATTCGTTCCGCCTACCCGCCGATGACGCTGTTCCCGTCGTGATGATCGGCCCGGGCACCGGTATCGCTCCCTTCCGTGCTTTCCTGTACGAGCGTCGCGCACGCAAAGCGTCGGGGCAGAATTGGCTCTTCTTCGGGGATCAGCATCAGTCGAGCGACTTCATCTACGAGGACGAGTTGACCGGGCTGACCCGTGACGGCGTCCTGACGCGTCTCGATCTGGCCTTCTCGCGTGATCAATCCGAGAAGATCTATGTCCAGACCCGCATGCGCGAGAAGGGCCGGGAGTTGTTCGCCTGGCTCGAAAAGGGCGCGCACGTGTACGTGTGCGGCGACGCCACGCGGATGGCGAAGGACGTCGACGACGCGTTGCACGAGGTGGTCGCCGAGCACGGCGGATTGGGTGCGGATGCCGCTGAGGATTACGTCAACAACCTCAAACGATCGAAGCGGTATCTACGGGATGTTTACTGAGATGTGCCCACACCGTGGCGAATGTCGTTGCGCAGCTTTGGCGCGCATGTCCGACCTGGACGCACTGCTCGCGCGTCCAGGATTCCGCGGTGGCCTGATCGACACTGCACCCGCGGTAGTCGGCGAAATACTGCCACTCTTGGGCGACGTCGTAGCCATCACCGTTGCGGGGCCAGCGGCTGTCAACAACTCGGGCAAGTACGCCGTTCCCACGTTTCCCGGTGATCCACTGGTCTGCACGCCCGGACGTGTCTCTCTGCGTTTGAACCCTTCCGCCCTCGGTTCGGTGGTGACCACTGACGCAGAGCAGTACCTCCCGCCAACACTTCGGATGTTCGATGCCCACGGATCCAGTTCACACACCACCTATTTGACCCCGACGTCAGATCGTCTCGCCTTCGAGGCGATGCGAGCCGCACCGGAGACTGCTAGGGAGACAAGCCCTCCCGTCCAGTCAGTGAATACACCCGCTTTCTGGGCCGAAGCCGATCAACTGACACAACTCGACTTCATCCTCGCGGACGGCGGTAGCGAACGCCGCAGCGGTTTGGTCGCTCTGGGCGCCCTCGGTTACCGGCGAATCGATCCACACCTCATGGCTGCCGGGATGGAGCACCTGTCCTACCACCAACTGCCCGTCACGACCGTCGTCGCAGGCAACGGTTGCCTGCAGATCCACCGTGGCGATCTCGACGCCGCAGCGATGTTCGGGGGGACGTTGACTTTGGCGTCGGACACCTGCCGGACGATGATCGATCTGAACGGCGTCTCGGAGTGCTGGCTGACCCGCGCCCACGGCGTTCACGGACTGACCAGCTCGATCGAGGTGTACGACTTCCGCAGCAAGTGCGTAGCCGTGTTCACTCAGACTGGCCCAACCGAATCCGCGGTGATGGGTACGTGGGAAGACGTCATGAGTTCGATTTCGGCCGCGTCCTGACACCGACAGCTGCTGATCGAGTGTAAGAAATCGGCGTACCGCGATAACCAGACAGGATGGCCGAAGCCTAGCCTTGGATTTCGGTCACTTGTCGTGCCTGCATCCTGACGCTGATTCAAGGAGTTATCCATGCCCCGCCCTCTCGTCGAACCGTCGCTGGTCCCGGCCTTGCGCCCGGCGCTGCCTGCATTGGCAGCCGGGGTGGTCTCGGCGGCGGCGTCGGGAATCGCGATGCTCGGTGCGCTCTGGTGCGTCGTGCAGCTCATCGGTGAACCGTCGATGAGCTGGGCTGGATGGGCATGTGCGCTCTGGTTCGTCGGCGTAACGCTCGCGGCCACGTCGTCGTGGCTCTCGCACCACGCCGAGTCGCTCTTCGAGGCCAGGCTCCGACGCCAGCTCGCAGCCCACCTCGTTCGTCTGCCGGCAAGTGCGCTGTCCCGCTACAGCGGCGACGCACTGAGAAGGCTCGTCTCGGACGACATCTCGGCGCTGCACCATATGACTGCGCACCTACCGGCCGAGTTCTCGACGCTGATCGTGGTCCCCGCGGTCACGATCACGGTGCTGGTCATCTCGGCCGGCCCCGTGGCGCTTCTCGCTCTGGTCCCCGGCATCGTTGCCGCACTGTTCTACCTGATCGTGATCCCCCGAATGGCCGCGCGGCACAGCGCTGAAAGCGCGGATGTCATGGGCGACATCGTGACCTCCGTGGACGACTATGCCCGCGGCATCCGCGTCTGTCGGATCTACGGTGCGCAGACCGGTGCTGCCGCCGACTATGCAGCATCGACGGCACGGTTCACTCGCGGAATGCAGGAGCGCGTTCGACTCGTGGCTACCCCTGCGGCCGTCGCAGTTTCCCTCATGCAGGCGACGGCGACGTTCGCGATCGCCTATGCCGTCGGATTCCGCTGGGATGCAACGACGTTAGCCGCAACCATCCTCTTCAGCCTCGCAATCGTGACACCGGCCCTGCGGCTCGGGCACGGCCTCGACTACGTCACGGCGGGACGCTCTGCTGCAGTCCGACTCGCAGCAGCTCTGGACGAACCCACCCTCCCTGCCGGTGAAGCGCCAACCGTTCCGGCCTCGAGTCCCTCCGATCGACTGGAGATCGTCGACCTGACTGTCACGATCGCGGACCGCAGAGTCATCGACGACGTTACGCATGCATTCCGCCCAGCCACGATCACTGCGATCACGGGACCGAGTGGAGCGGGCAAGTCGACGCTCCTGAA
The DNA here is from genome assembly GCF_053608585.1 of Rhodococcus sp. NPDC055024. Classification (NCBI taxonomy): domain Bacteria; kingdom Bacillati; phylum Actinomycetota; class Actinomycetes; order Mycobacteriales; family Nocardiaceae; genus Rhodococcus; species Rhodococcus sp. NPDC055024. The sequence continues at coordinate 979,862 of NZ_JBSGVT010000001.1, read as the reverse complement.
AGCATTGGCCGGCTTCGAAGTCCCGGAGCTGGGTACCGTCCGCTACGCAGGTCGTAGCATCACTGCGATCGACGAGAACCTGCGGCCACAGTCCATTCTGCTCACACCCCAGGGCGCAGACGTGTTGCCTGCCACGGTGCGCGAGAACATCGCATTGGCCGCACCCGATGCAACGGACGCGGAATACACCGCCGCACTACGCCGGGCGCAGATCGACGTCAGCCTCGATGCCGACGCCACTTCACTCTCCGGCGGAGAACGCCAGCGCGTCGGGCTTGCTCGGGTATTCCTATCGCCCGCAACAGTACTGCTGCTCGACGAGCCGACCAGTGCACTCGACGATCGCACGGCCGCCGAACTGCTGAAGGAATTGCGACACCTCGCACATGACGAAGGAAAGACGATTGTGATCGTCACCCACGACCCCGCTCTCGCAGGCGATGCCGACGATCGACTCGACCTCGGCGGTCGAAACGTGCACGATGCCACCTCGCACAATGCAGCCCTGATTGGAGCCGAATAATGAACAGCGCCAATGCGGCCCGCCGACGCTTGATCACCATCGGATTCGGCTGGGTGTCCGTTGCCGTCCTCGAAGCGATCGCGTACACCACCCTCGCGCTCTCGATCGCCGATCACCGGTCACCGGTTCTTGTCCTGGCCACGGCGGCGATCGCGCTCTTCGTGACCGTGCTCGTCTCGCGAGCCGGATACTTCACCGGCGCCCGACTCGTCGGCGATCTCTACGACGCCCTCGGTGGCGCGTTCGCCCGCGCGAAGCTGTCCTGGTTCACCGACGACAACCGGGCACTGCTCGCCACCGTCGCCGGCCGCGGGATCCCGTCACTGATGAGCGTTCCTGCACACCAACTTCAGACCTTCCTCGTTGCACCACTGATCCCGCTGCTCCTGCTTCCCGGAATCGCGGTCGTTGCGGGACCCGGCGTCATGCTGCTCGTCGGCGGACTGCTCGCCGTGTCGCTCGCCGCTCAGACGCTGGCCCAACGCGCGCTCAGCCGAGCGGACGAGCGCCGACACGAAGCCGAACTCGCAGCAACGCAGTCGACACTCGAGCTCACCGACCATCTCGAATTACTGCGTACGGCAGCCGGTCCCACACGTTCCGTCGAACGTATCGAGCGAAGCTGGCGGGATCAGGAAACTGCACTTGCACGGACAAACCTCGCCGCGGCACCAGCGACATTCATTTCGGCGATCGCCACCATTGTGCCGCTGGCAGGCGCAGTGATTTTCCTCGCCGCCACCGGATTCGACGATCCCGCAGCCGCACTCGCCCTCGTCATCCTCACCGCTCGCGCCGCTGCGCCGCTCGACGAACTCGCCCTGGCCGGAATCGGAGTCAACGAACTGCGCGCAACGGTTCGCGACTACCGCGCCGCGACTTCGGCTCCCGCACTGCCTGAGCCCGCACCCCAGGACGCCGCGCGCCCTGTGGGGACGGACATCAAGGTCGTCGTGGTGGACCACGCTCCGGTTCTGCATGGTATCAACGCGGAGATCCCCGCTGGTGAGCGTGTTCTCGTCGCAGGGCGCTCCGGTACGGGCAAGAGCACACTTCTCGGGCTACTCATGCGCTTCGACGACCCTGACCAAGGCAGCGTCACTCTCGGCGGAGTTTCATTGCGCGACTTGCCCTACGACGACCTGGCGGCGCACATCGGCTACGTCCCCCAGGATCCACTCGTGTTCTCGGGCACTCTCGGTGAGAACATCGGACTCGGAAGACCGGGCGCTTCCGAAACCGAGATCGAGGACGCCGCCAGGCGTGCTGCCCTCGGTGCCGTTCTCGATCGCTCGACGCTAGGAATCCATCAGGACATCGGACACCAGGGTGCCGCTCTCTCCGGCGGCGAACGTCAGCGGGTGGCGATCGCTCGCGCCTTCCTCAAAGACGCTCCCGTCCTGGTGCTCGACGAGGCGACCTCGGCTCTCGACGAGGGCACCGAACGCCGCATCGCCTACGCCGTGCGGGAATTGGCGGCAACCGTCTTCGTCGTCACCCACCGCGACCCTGCCATCTGGGAGCCCACCCGCAGGATCACTCTCTGATGTCATTTGCCCTAAGGCGAGGTCTGCATGGACGGGCATGGCGAACACAATGAAAGCGTTCGACCCGCACAGCGAACGGACCTGTAAATCAGCTCCCCGTGAGCACCAACGCTGGGAGCATTGACGAGCCGACGACGGCCGACCCAACGCCCAGGGGAATCAGCGCCGACATCATGTTTCGGTAATCAACGGCTTCGATGGGCGGAAGTCCGGGGATAGGGTTGGGAACGGGCGCGTGGCGCTCCCAAGCACCACATCTGTCGGAAGTGAAACTAGTGTCGCCCCACATGATTTCCACTGTTTCCGGCCCACCGCCGAAGTTGTTGGCGATGATGTCCCGGCCGTAACCTGTCCGTTCCCAGTAGCAAGACCGGCCGCCAGACGTACTCCACAGACCAGGCAGCATCTGGCCTTCGCCACTGCCGACTCGGTAGGTGCCATCGGTACCGGCGGGAATGTAGGTGCCTGCGTTTGCGACACCGCCACCCACGAAAATCAAACCTGTAGATGCCGTGGCGCACAACAGTGCCCCGACCAACTTGTCCTTCACTGATTCTCCCACTACTCGCGAACTCGACCAGCGAACCATAAGCGAACGACCGGTCGGATCATTCACGCCTGCCCGAATTGTGAAGTATTTCACGTCGCAGTGAACGAAGCCATCGACAATGAGGCTCGGCGCAGATGCCCACAGTCATCGCCGCAACAAGAACAAACCCGTCGCCACATGATCATGTGGCGACGGGTGAGTGCTTTCCGATCTGCAGTTGTGTACCTACAGCTTCGCGCTGATGAGCGGCACGATATGTTCAGCCGCCCACATCGTTCCGATCGGGCCTCCGCTCGTGATTGCCCACAGAACATCCCCTCCGTCGGCGGTGCGAGGAGGCAGGCCAACCCAATGACCGGAGGACACAGCTCCAAGTGCTTGGAATAGCTTCCCGCCGGTCAGCTTGTTGAAATCTTCCTCGCTGCCGGCGGCACTGCGGCCGATCAGCAGGAAGTCCGCATCGATGTTCTCGAGAAGTTCCTCGCCGACAGTGCTCTGGGTGACGAACTCTCTTGCGCGCGGGTTCTCGGCGAAACCGAGCTCACCCAAGAAAGTTGCCGGAGCCGAACCGGGCGCTGAAAGGTACTGCAACCCATTGCCGGTTCCGTAGAAGATCGCCCAGGTTGCGGTCAGGCCAGTGAGGTTGGGGTTCTCCTGACGCACCTTCGCAAAATACTGATCGTGGTCGGTCACGATCTTTTCGGCAGCCTTCGAGAGGTCGAGTGTCTCGCCTAGTACGCGGATCGACTCCTTCCACGGAACCAGCATCCGTGACTTCGTGTCGGGGCTCGTCACCACCGGTGCGATGGAGGACAAACGTTCGTAGTAATCGCCCATCGACAAACCACCCAGGCCGTCGGCCCAGCCGACGGCGACGATGAGGTCAGGTTCGCTCGCGGCGATCGCTTCGACGGGAAGTGTGCCGCCCATCGCGAACTCGAAGGTGTCGAGTTCCTCCGCGTCGTAAGGCACCAAGTACGACTTGGAAGCCGACTCCTTGACCATCGACGAAGAGAGGACGGGTTTGACGCCGAGGGCGAGGAGCATTTCCGTGTCGACGGCGTTGGGCACGATGGCGGCGATCCGCTCCGGCCGCTTCTCGAGAATGCTTGTACCGTAGGGCGATTCCAAGGTGAGCGGGTAGGTGGTTGTTCCTTCCGCCGCAGGAAGGGCACTCCCTTCCGAACCGGGAGAGGATGCCGTTTTCGAGTCTTCGGCCGAGGCCGAGCACCCGGTTACGAGGAGCGCTGCGGCGAGCGCGGCCCCGATCAGTCCGGTGATCCGTGATCGTCTGGTGCGCAGGACTGTCATTTCTGCCTTTCGGTGTTATCGAACACTTTCGGTGTTATTGAGCGCCTTGGGTGTTACCGAGTGATGGATCCAGGTCAGGAATCTGCGCGCACGGTGTCCCCGCGCTTCCAATAGCCGGTGAAGTCGATGTCGGTCTTCGCGATCCCCCGATCACGGATGAGGTATCGACGGAGCGATCGAACCGTCGCCTGCTCTCCTGCAAGCCAAGCGAATACGCGTCCGTCAGACCATTCGGCAGCACGGACCGCATCGAGCAACAAAGAAGTAATGCCGGGCTCGGCCTCCTCGCGTGGCAACCACGTGATGCTCACCCCGGGCAACTCGCGCACCGATTGAATGCGAACCGAGTCCGCAATTTCGACGAACACCTGCCCCCTGGCGTCGGCGGGCAATTCCTCGAGCAGACGTGCGATCGCAGGCAGCGCCGTCTCGTCACCGACGACCAACAGATGCTCGTAATCATTCGGAAGTCCCTGTGATACCGAGGGACCCGCGATATGCATTCGGTCGCCCGGGTTGGCGTCGCGCGCCCAAGTGGTAGCCACTCCACCGCCGTGAACGACAAAATCGACGTCGAGTTCCCTTGTTCGCGGGTCGTAGCGCCGCACGGTGTACGCGCGGGCGAGTGGACGGCGCCCCGCTGCGAAAGTCACACTGCCGTCGACCATCACCGGCAGGACCGGATCGGTTTCGCCGGGGTAGGCGAACAACAACCGGATGTCGTCGTCGAAGCCCGTGCTGGCGAAGGCAGGCTCGACGTGACCGTCCGCGTTGGTGAAGGAGTCGAGCTGCGCTCCGGTGAGCGTCACTCTTCGCATTCCCGGCGACACGTCTGTCACGCGACGTACCTCGAGTTCGCGCAAGGTAACGGGATACGCCGTTGTCGGACGGGTGTTTCGGGGCACGGAAAGACTCCTCGGAAGCGCACAGACGGGGGTTCGGCCCACGTTCGATCACGGCGGGAGGGCCAATAAATAAAGCTAGCCTGCCCTAATCGGCTACGGTTATCCGTGCGTGCCGACTTCTTACACTCATCGGCCGCCTACGCGAGAAGGCATCTACATCAGGAGGGCATCGTGGGACCACGGTTGGTGTTCTCCGCGGGTGAAGTACCCAAGATCCCTGCTGCTCGACTCGCCTCGATCGCGAATGAACGTGAACCGCTGCTGTTCTGGGTGCACACCGGACGCGCGGAACTGCAGATCGGCGACCGCGTCCGCAGCCTGACCGTGGGGGCGGCAGTGTGGGTACCAGCGGGAATCGCATACAGCATCCAGGTCGACCCGGGAGCGGTCGCGTTTCCCATTCCGATGCCCGCTGCCGACCTGCCGCCGACGTTGAACCGGATCATCGACTTCGAGATCCCGGCAGCCTGGCAGGACTGGCTCGTCCACCAGTTCGCGCACAACTTGGGATTTCTGCGCGGTGGGACGGCTGTGGGAGCCGGGCTACTCGAGCTTGTCGCGGGAGCCCATTCCCACGACGCCGACGCTTCGGTGTCGTACGCCCCACCGAAGTTGCCACGCTCGGCCGAGGCCCTCGAGATCGCTCGCACGCTTCTACGAACGCCTGCCGACGACACCGACCTTGCCCAGTTCGCCCGGCGACTCAAGATCGGGGTCCGCACTCTGCAGCGCAGATTCACCGAGGAAACGGGGTTGCCGTTCGTGCGCTGGCGCACCACAGCACGGATCGCGGCGGCGACCGTTTACCTGGACGCCGGACGCGAAATCGGTTGGACGGGTATGCAGGTGGGATTCGCGACGCCCGCGGGCTTCACCCGAGCGTTCCGTGAACACACTGGCATGACACCCAGCGACTACGCGCGGGCCCACCGACGCTCGACGCCGATCCAGGAGAACGAGACTCTGGCACAGGGCGTCGCACTGTTGTCGGAGGAAGGCGCCCAGTCGGACTCTGCACCGGCACCCCCGGCGATCCCCGCAACCGGAACGTGGGCAAGGGTCAACGACTTTCACGTCGTCGTCTGGATCTACCGAGGTTCCGCCCGGGTCACTTTCGGCGACCGAACCTGGAATCTGAGGCGGGGCGACGCGATGTGGCTTCCCGCGGGAGTACGCAACAGCGTCGAGATCGGGGAGGGTTCACTGTTACTTCCGCTCGGATCCCAGCCGGGCGCCTCTCCCGTCACCGCACCGCCGCCACGAGTGCTGCATTTCGCTCGCGAAGCGGAGGCGTATCTGTTGCACACGGTGGTCGCGAATTACACCCACCTACGCCCCGAGATCCACGATCCGGCGCAGATCGCGAGGCAGGTCCGAAGTGTCGCGGCGGTGCGTCCATCCGCCGGCCGTCAGACCGATCCCGTCGAGCGGATGCTTGCCGCGCTCCGAGCGGACCCCAAAGATTCGCGCACGCTGTCGGAGTGGAGCGCTCGACTCTGCGTGGACAAGAACATGCTCCACAAACGCTTCGTAGCGGCCACCGGCCAGAGCTACCCGCACTGGCGCGCTCAGTTGCGCATGACCCTTGCCCGCGCTCATCTCGAGGAGGGCCTTTCGGCCGGAGAGACTGCCCGCCGGCTCGGCTACGCGCACGCCTCCGGCTTCACCAAGGTCTTCGTCGCTACCCACGGTATGTCGCCGCGGGACTACCAGCGCCGTGGGTGGCGAGGCGCGACCGAAGGACTCATCGACTCGTGACCTTCGTCGGAGTAATTCCGACAGGCGCCACTACACGAACAATGCGGCAGCCATTCCGGCGAAAACCAGCGAGATGGCAAACAAGTAGAGACGCAGGATGCCGCGGTACCTCTCGCGAGCCTGCTCCACTTCGTACGAACTACTCAGAGTCCGGAAGAGAACTACGAGCATCAGAGCGACGGCTGTGAACAGTGTGACCACGATGACCCAGTCCGTCGTGGTTTCCACCGGCGCTTTGCCGTCGTCGCGAATTGCCCACTGAGCCAGAAAGTTCAGCAAGAACCCCAAGATGATGCCGAGCGAAGTCACCATCGGCTGACGGGTATCCCGAATGTCGTCGTTCATGATCACTACTTTCTTGACTAAATTTTCAGTCAGGAGCTATTCTCTGTGCAAGTAAGTCGGCGCCGGAGAAATCTGGTGCGATCGAACAGTAGCTGGATGTTGCCCCGCTCGCGCGCGATGAACAGATTCCTCGAAGACCAAGCGAGCACGCGAAGAGCAGAAGGAGTCACCGCAATGCACAGACGTCGGTTCATTCAGGCAGGCGCAGCTGCGCTCAGTGGCCTCTTTTTGGCAGCTTGCAGCGATTCCGATTCCGCCTCGAGCGGGAGCAATGGCGAAGACGATCCACGCGAGTGGGTGATGCCGGAAGAGGGGGATCCGCACAAGCGCACCTGGATGGCATTCGGCGCCAGTGAAGCGATCTGGGGAGCGGCTCTCCTGCCCGAGGTCCAGCGCAACCTCGCGACGATCGCGCAGACTATCGCGCAGTTCGAGCCCGTCTCGATGCTTGTTCGTTCCGAGGAACTGGACTTGGCTCGCACCCTCGTCGGCCCGTCCGTCGAACTGATCACCGCGCCTCTCGACGACCTCTGGATGCGCGACACCGGCCCCGTATTCGTGAAAGGCAACGGGACCAAAGCGGGTATCGATTTCAACTTCAACGGCTGGGGCGAAAAGCAGGATTTTGATCAGGACGGCCAGGTCGCAGCCTTCGTTGCCGCCCGTGCGGGAGTCGAATCATTGCCTACCGACCTAATCCTCGAAGGCGGCGGCATCGAGGTCGACGGCGAAGGCACAGCCATCATCACCGAAAGCTGTGTACTCAACAACAACCGCAACCCGGGATGGTCGAAGTCGGACGTCGAAGCCGAACTCGGCCCTCTGCTCGGTCTCGACAAGATCATCTGGCTACCGGGAATCGCCGGCAAGGACATCACGGACGGCCACACGGACTTCTATGCCCGTTTCGCACGCCCAGGTGTCGTGGTCGCAGGCCTCGACACAGACCCGGAGTCGTTCGACCACGACGTGACCGCACGTCACCTCGAGATTCTCCAGAACGCGACCGACGCACAGGGGCGGAAGCTGGAAGTGGTTGTCCTCGAGGCGCCGGTCGCGATCAGGCCCGACTTCGAATCGGATGATTTCGCAGCCGGATACATCAACTTCTACGTGTGCAACGGGGCGGTCATCGCACCCGAGTTCGGTGACCCCGAGGCCGACCAGGCAGCCAGAAGTGAATTGGAGCGCCTCTTCCCCGACCGCCGCGTCGTGCAGATCAACATCGACGCCATCGCCGCCGGTGGTGGCGGCATTCACTGCACCACCCAGCAGGAACCCGCGGACTAGAAACCCGTCCCGACCACCCTCGTAGAATTCGGACTCGTGTCGAACCGTCAAACGCAAATCTTGGAAGCAGCAGTCCGCGTCATTGCCCAACACGGCGTACGCGGGCTGAGGGTGGAGACGCTCGCTGCCGAGGCCGGAGTGTCGACGGCACTCATCTACTACCACTTCCAGAACCGCGCCGGTGTGCTGCGCCGGGCCCTCGATCACATCAACGATCGCGCCGCGCTGTACACCGAAAGTGCCTTCACCGAGACAGACCCTCGTGCGCAGCTCGAGCAGATGCTCCTGCTGGAGTTTCAGAATTCCCCGAAGATTCGGGAGAACAGCATCGCCTGGGGTGAACTCCGAGCAAGCGCAGTCTTCGCCGACGAGCTGCGCGAACCGCTACGCACCACGACGCAAGAGTGGGCAGACGACGTCGAATCTTTGATCCGCCAAGCGCAGGACGCCGGGCTCGCTGATCCGAAGGCAAGCCCGGCCGACGCCGCCGAACGACTCACCGCCCTGGTCGAGGGTCTGAGTGAACGCTGGCTCAGCGGCTCGATCCCCATCGAACGAGCCAGAAATCTGCTCACCGGCGCGATCAGTGTGGAGATCGATCCGAACTAGCCGCTACCGCTCGTCGACGCCCTTTGATTCCGGCGACAGAGCCGGGAACCAAATGTCGGTCAGAACCTCGGCGGCCTGAACCCGTGTCACGTCGATCGTCCCCTGCACGGCCCAGCGTGTGAAGAATCGCTCCAACTGACTCACGAGCAGTTCGACGCGCAACCTCGCCTCGTCGTGCTGTTCCGCCGGCCACCGACCCAGGTACTTGGGCATGGCATTCGGTAGTTGGGTCATACCGTCTCGCGCTGTCTCGCGGAACTCCGGTTCGAGTGCCACGGCCTCGTCCCACGCCGGCAGCAGGCGCTTGTTCTCGTCGAACCAGTCGAAGGCACGCTGCAGCCAAGCCGTGAATTCCACGCGAGAGTTCGTGTCGAGGACCCGATCGAGATCGATGTAGAAAGCGAACGCACTCGCCGCCATCCCCGCCGCGCCGATCGTTTTGAGCATCTCCACCTTGCTGGCGAAATGCACGTAAAACGTGGCTCGACTGCATCCGACGACCGAGGCGATGTCATCGACCGTCACCGCCGCGTATCCCCGTTCCTCGAACAACGTGCGTGCGGCATCCACGAGCTTGGCCCGCGTCGCGCGTTTCTGCTCGTCGCGAAGTGTTCCCCGCCTGTTCTTCGGGCCGTCCGTAGTCGTGCTCACGTCGCCCACCTTGCTCGCATTTCGACCTCCTGGCAAATCACCAACTCGCCGTCATCAAAAAACATTGCGTCATTCATTGACACAACGTCAGCGAATGGCGCACTATGACTCAAGTCACTTCTCGGGCTTCGATTCCTCTTCTCGCACGCCCGAGACAGAACAGAAAGCGATGGCGAATGAGCCCCTCCCCCTTGCCGAGCGTGTGCATCATCGGCGCCGGGCCCACCGGAATCACGACAGCCAAGCGAATGAAGGAATTCGGAATACCCTTCGACTGCTACGAAGCGTCCGACGAGGTCGGCGGAAACTGGTACTACAAGAATCCCAACGGGATGTCGGCCTGCTACCAGAGCCTGCACATCGACACGTCGAAGTGGCGCTTGGCATTCGAGGACTTCCCGGTCTCTGCCGACCTTCCCGACTTCCCCCACCATTCCGAACTCTTCCAGTACTTCAAGGACTACGTCGAGCACTTCGGCCTGCGTGAGTCGATCATCTTCAACACCAGTGTTGTTGCGGCAGAACGTGATGCAGACGGACTGTGGACCATCACGCGCTCCGACGGTGAAGTCCGCACCTACGACGTCCTGATGGTCTGTAACGGCCATCATTGGGATCCCAACATCCCGGACTATCCCGGTGAGTTCGACGGGGTCCTCATGCACAGCCACAGTTACAACGACCCGTTCGACCCGGTCGACATGCGCGGCAAGAAGGTAGTCGTGGTCGGAATGGGCAACTCCGGCTTGGATATTGCCTCCGAATTGGGCCAGAGATACCTCGCCGACAAGCTCATCGTGTCGGCTCGCCGTGGAGTCTGGGTACTGCCGAAATATCTGGGCGGAGTGCCCGGCGACAAACTGATCACCCCGCCCTGGATGCCGCGTGGCCTACGGTTGTTCCTGAGCCGTCGATTCCTCGGCAAGAATCTGGGAACGATGGAAGGCTACGGTCTACCCAAGCCCGACCACCGCCCCTTCGAGGCCCACCCGTCGGCCAGCGGCGAGTTCCTCGGACGCGCCGGGTCCGGCGACATAACCTTCAAGCCTGCCATCACCAAACTCGACGGAAAGCAGGTGCACTTCGCGGACGGCACCGCCGAGGACGTAGACGTGGTCATCTGCGCCACCGGTTACAACATCAGCTTCCCCTTCTTCAGTGATCCGAATCTGCTGCCGGACAAGGACAACCGATTCCCACTGTTCAAGCGAATGATGAAGCCCGGCATCGACAACCTCTTCTTCATGGGACTGGCGCAGCCCATGCCGACACTCGTCAACTTCGCCGAGCAGCAGAGCAAGCTCGTCGCGGCCTACCTGACCGGTAAGTACCAACTGCCGTCTGCGAACGAGATGCAGGAGATCACCAAGGCCGACGAGGCGTACTTCCTCGCCCCCTATTACAAGTCGCCGCGGCACACCATCCAGCTCGAGTTCGATCCCTACGTTCGCAACATGAACAAGGAAATCGCCAAGGGCACCAAGCGTGTCGACGGCTCGGGAAACAAGCTACCTGTTGCGGCGCGTGCAGCCGCACACGAACTCGAGAAGGCGGATCGCGCATGAGTCTGGTGAACGGTCACTGCAACAACGAGTTCGAAGCCATCCGCACGGCCTTCGAGGCTCAACTCGAATCCGGCGAGGAACTCGGCGGCTCCATCGCCATCACCGTCGACGGAGAACCCGTCGTGGACCTCTGGGGTGGATACGCCGACGAATCTCGCACCACTCCTTGGGGCAGCGACACCATCGTCAACACCTTCTCCATCACCAAAACGATGACGGCACTGTGCGCACTACTCCTCGTCGAACGTGGCCAACTGGACGTGTACCAGAAGGTTGCTCACTACTGGCCCGAATTTGCGGCAAACGGCAAGGAAGACATCGAAGTTCGCCACCTGCTGTCACACACGTCCGGGGTCTCCGGTTGGGAGCGCCCGATCGAACTGAAGGACATCTACGACCTCGAGGCGTCCACCGCCCGCCTCGCCACCCAGCCACCGTGGTGGACCCCCGGTACGGCGTCGGGCTATCACGCGATCAACTACGGCCATCTCGTCGGCGAGGTCATTCGTCGCATCGACGGGCGGACTCTCGGCAGGTTCTTTGCCGAAGAGCTTGCCGGTCCACTGGGCGCTGACTTCCACATCGGCACGTCCGCAGAGCATTTCGGTCGAATCGCGACTCTGGTTCCGCCGCCCGCATTGGAATTCGACCTGTCCACGCTCGATCAGGACAGCATCTTCATCAAGACCCTGACCTGCCCACTACTCGACTACCCCGAGGTCAACACCGCGCCCTGGCGGGAAGCCGAGATCGGCGCAGTCAACGGCCACGGCAACGCACGTTCTATCGCCAGGGTCCAATCCTTGATCTCGTGCGGCGGTGTGCTCGACGGCCAGAAGCTGCTCTCGCAGAGCACTATCGACCTGATCTTCGAGATCCAAGCCGACGGTATCGATCTCGGGATCATGACTCCACTCAAGTTCGGCATCGGCTACGGACTGCCGCACCCGGTTACCGCGCCACTGATTCCCGACGGACGCGCCTGCTGGTGGGCAGGTATCGGCGGTTCGATGCTGGTCAACGATCTGGACCGACGGATGACCTTCGCCTACGTCATGAACAAGATGGCACCGGGTCTGATCGGATCCGACCGCAGCAACGCTTACCTGAGCGCCGCATACAACTCCGAGGTCAGCGAGGTCAGTTCATGAAGGCAGCTCAGCTCATGGGGCCCGGGCTCCTGGAAATCAACGACGTGCCGGTCCCGGAGATCGGTCCGTCGGAACTACTGATTCGGGTTGGCGCAGCGGGAATCTGTCACTCCGATCTCCATCTCCTGCACTTTCCGTACAAGATGCGCGAAGAACCACTGACCATCGGCCACGAGATCGCGGGCACCATCGAAGCCGTCGGCAGTGCCGTCGACGGCCGTTCCACCGGGGAACGCGGCGTTGTCTACCTGTGTTGGTCGTGCGGACAGTGCCGAGAATGCATGAGCGGCAACGAGAACATGTGCCTCGCCGCCGGACGCACTGCAATGCCGCCCTGCCCCGGGCTCGGCCCTGAGGGCGGCATGGCCGAGTACGTCAAGATTCCGGCTCGCTCCTTCGTGCCCATCGGAGACCTCGACTTCCTGCAGGCCGCACCACTCGCCGATGCGGCGCTGACGAGCTACCACGCCATTCGCGGCGCCCGCGAACATCTTCAGCCCGGTGCCACCGCCGTGGTAATCGGCATCGGCGGGCTCGGTCACGTTGCAGTACAGATACTTCGGGCAATCAGTGCCGTGCGCATCATCGCTGTCGACGTCGGACCGGATCAACTCGATCTTGCCAAACGCTGCGGCGCAGACATCACGCTCGAATCGGGACCGGACACCGCGCGGCAGATCCTCGATCTCACATCGGCCAGAGGCGCAGAAGTCATCTTCGACTTCGTCGGTGTCGATGCAACTGCACAGATGTCGGTTCAAGCGGTTGCACCGAACGGCGCGTATCGCATGGTGGGCCTCGGAGGCGGAAACCCCGGAATCACCGCCGAAGCTGCCGGCGGACCAGGCTGGCCGTGGGGCGCATCGATCCGGAAGTCCTATGGCGGCACCAGAAACGACCTCGTCGATTCCATCGCCCTGGCGCAGGCCGGTCTGGTAACCGTAGAAGTAGCCCGCTTCGACCTCGCTGATGCCCGCGACGCACTCGATCGTCTCGAACACGGCAAGGTCACCGGACGCGCAGTGCTCGTACCCTGATCTTCGAAAGGCGCTTCACGTGACCACTTCCGCTGATACACATGCATTCATCGCGTCCGTCATGGCCGGATTGACCGGCCCCGGTGGTCCTTTCGAAATGCAAGTCGAGGATGTACTCGGCAGTTCGATGCCCGTCATGAAGAACCGTGACAAGGCACTCGGCGACGTGCTCGCCGCGTCCTTCGACTACGGCTCACGCGACTACCTGGTGACCAAGGACCGACGCTTCAGCTACCTCGAGCACGGTGAAGCCGTAGCAGCCTTGGCCACAGCGCTGCGCGAGCGGTACGGCGTCCGCAAGGGCGATCGCGTGGGCATACTTGCCGCCAATACGCCGGAATGGGTGATGACCTTCTGGGCGGCTCAGTCCCTCGGCGCCATCGCCGTCGGATTCAACTCGTGGTGGGTGGCCCGCGAGGTGGCGTACGGCATCGATCACACCACCCCCACAGTGGTGATCGCCGACGCCAAACGTGCACAAGTTCTTTCCGAACTGAACACCGAAGTTCGAGTGCTCACGATGGATGAAGATCTACCGGCCTTGATGGAGAAGTACTCGGGATCGCCACTCCCCCGCACTTCTGTCGACGAGGACGATCCGGCCGTCATCCTCTACACGAGCGGAACCAGCGGCCGCCCCAAAGGAGCTGTTCACACTCACCGAAACGTGTTGGCCGTCATCGACTACCACCGCTACAGTGATCGCCTCGCTGCGGCGTTCACCGGAAAACCCAGCGACGGCCGACCGAGTGACTTGCGGTATCTGCTGACCGCACCGCTGTTTCACATTGCAAGCCTGCATAACCTGGCGATCCCACGACTCGCGACGGGCGGAGCGGTGGTCATCCATCAGGGCGCCTTCGACGTCGACGAAGTCCTTTCCCTCGTCGAACGCGAGAAGGTCACAAACTGGGCGGTGGTCCCCACCATGGCAACCCGTCTCCTCGAACACGGCAGTCTCGAGAAGTACGACCTGACCTCACTGAGCGCCTTTGCGCTCGCGTCTGCGCCGTCATCTCCGGCCTTGCAGGACCGACTGCGCGCACGACTGCCTTTTGCGCAGCACACCTTGGTCGACAGCTACGGGCTCACCGAATCCTCCACCGGCATTTCAGTTGCCACACCACCGGAACTTGCCGCGTTCCCCGGAACTCTCGGCCGGCCGATCATCGGGGTGAGCGTAGAGGTCCGTGATCCATTCGGGATTGCGGTCCCCGACGGTGAGAAAGGTGAGATCTGCGCACGCAGCCCCTATGTGATGTTGGGGTACTGGAACGACGAGACCGCGACTGCAGCCGCCATCGGTCCTGATCGATGGCTCCGGACCGGCGACTTCGGAGTGTTCGAAGACGGTCGACTCCGCCTGACGGGCCGCCGATCCGATCTGATCCTGCGCGGCGGCGAGAACGTCTACCCCCTCGAAATCGAGCAGTGCATCGACGAGCATCCCGCTGTACTGGAATGCGCTGTGATCGGCATTGATTCGGCTGACCTCGGCCAAGAAGTTGCAGCCGTCGTCGTCTTGCGGAGCGAGGGCGCCGCCGGCGAAGAGGAACTACGTGATTACGTCGCCGAACGACTCGCCTACTTCAAGGTGCCGGTGAAGTGGAAACTGAGCACAACTCCTCTCCCCCGCAACGCAACCGGAAAAACGATACGCGCAAAGGTGGTTCTCTCATGACCTACGACGCCGTGATCAACAACGGTCTGTGGTTCGACGGCACCGGGGCGAAACCCGCTGTCCGCAATCTGGGTATCCGAGGCGGGCTGGTCACGGCCATCTCCCTCGATCCGCTCGACGAAACCGACTGTCCCCGTGTCATCGACGCACGGCGCAAGTGGGTGATCGCAGGCATCGTGGACATCCACACGCACTACGACGTCGAGATCCTGGACGGGCCTGCACTCAGTGAATCCCTGCGGCACGGGGTTACGTCGATCTTTGTCGGATCGTGTTCCCTGTCCACAATTCACGCCAACCCCTCCGATGCCGGTGATCTCTTCGGCCGCGTCGAAGCAATCCCTCGTCAGCACGTCGTCGATGCGCTCACGCGGGCCAAGACCTGGAACTCCGCAAGAGAGTACGTCGCTGCACTCGAGGCGCTTCCGCTAGGTCCCAACATTGCAGCCTTCATCGGACACTCCGACATGCGGGCCGCCGAGATGGGACTGGACCGTGCAACCCGGAAGGACGTGCGTCCCACAGACGCCGAACTCGCGTCGATGGAAGCACAGTTGACCGAGGCGCTCGACGCCGGCTTCGTCGGAATGTCCGGGCAGCAACTACTGTTCGACAAACTCGACGGCGAAACCTGCCGCTCACGAACCCTGCCGTCGACCTATTCGACTACGAAGGAACGACGCCGACTCAACGCGATCCTACGTCGCCGCGGCCGTGTATTTCAGGCCGGACCTGACCTCTCCAACCCCTTGAATACCGGTGCGATG
Organism: Rhodococcus sp. NPDC055024; assembly: GCF_053608585.1. Lineage (NCBI taxonomy): Bacteria > Bacillati > Actinomycetota > Actinomycetes > Mycobacteriales > Nocardiaceae > Rhodococcus > Rhodococcus sp. NPDC055024. The sequence goes on along the minus strand of NZ_JBSGVT010000001.1, from coordinate 964,172 downwards.
GCATTCACCAGCGTGGGTCTCTGGCGTAAGCGACTCAAGACGAGCATGCTCTCGGCAGCTGACATCAAGTCGAACAAGCTGGCGGTGGTAATCCTCGGACCGCTGGCGCATCTGGTCAATCGACTCGGCGGCAACTTGCGCTGGCAGCACCTGCCAGTCCCCTTCGAGGTATATGCCGACGGCATCGATCTGGTCGTCTTCGAGGAGTTCGGATCCGGCGCTGCGGCACTGCATCTGACTGATGAGATGGAACGCAACGTTCTGATGCAGAGCGAGGAGTACCGTCGACAATTCCGCAAGGACTACGACCAGAAGTTCGGCGTCAAAGTCTGGCATCGCGATTTCTTCGACGCCGAGATCGTAGCCTGCCCTGATGAATCCCTTGTCGGCAAGAGCTTCGGGCAGGTCGGCGTCGAACGTGGCGGCCTACACCCTGTCGATGCCTTCCTGGATCTGGTCCTCGAACACGGCACGAAGGTTCGGTGGCGCACAACCATCTCTAACCACCGGCCGGAAATTTTGGACAAGTTCGCCCGGGACAACGGCGTCCAACTCGGATTTTCCGACGCCGGAGCACATTTGCGCAACATGGCGTTCTACAACTTCGGCCTACGACTGTTGCGCCGAGTCTACGACGCCCAAAAGATCGGCCGGCCCTTCATGACGGTCGAGGCAGCCGTGCATCGTCTCACCGGTGAACTGGCCGAGTGGTACGACGTGGATGCAGGACACCTGCGATTGGGTGACCGCGCCGACCTCGTCGTCATCGATCCCGCCCATCTCGACGATTCACTCGAGACCTACGCGGAGAGCCCGGTTGTGGAGTACGACAACCTCTCACGCATGGTCAATCGCAACGATCAGACCGTGACCGCAGTGTTCGTCGGCGGCGAGTACGTCTTCGGCGACGGAGAAGCAGCACCGGTTCTCGGCAACCGCCGAACCGGAAAGTTCTTGAAGGCAGGTGCCCATTAACACGTCCAGATTTGCCGGCAAAACCGCGGTTGTCACCGGCGCGGCATCAGGTATCGGTGCGGCCATCGCCCTACGGCTACTCAGCGAAGGTGCACAGGTAGCCGGAATCGACATCGCTGCAGATGCTTTGAAGGCGATTGCGGCTCAACACGACGGTTCATATCTCGCCGCACCGGCCGACGTCACCCAGGAATCCGATGTTGCCGAAGCAATTGCCGCGGCGGCAGCGGAGTTCGGTGGGATCGACATTGCCTTCAACGTTGCCGGCGCATCGCGGGTGGGGCAGATCGTCGACCTCGAGGAGGCCGACTGGGACTTCACCATCGATTTGGTTCAGAAGGGCGTCTTCCTCTGCACCAAACATGAAGCGCGGCATATCCGAGAGCACGGTCGCGGCGGTGCGATAGTCAACGTATCCTCCCTCAACGCGCACGTACCGAGCCCCTATGGAAGCGCATACGCGACGGGTAAGGCCGGGGTCGAGATGTTCAGCAAGAATGCCGCGATCGAACTGGCTGCGTCGCGAATCCGGGTCAATTCCGTTCTACCCGGCCTGGTCGACACGCCGTTGGTCGCGCCGGTCATGAACTACGAACCCGCCCGCGACATGTTCCTCAGCCGAATCCCCATGTCCCGAGCAGCAACTCCCGACGAGATCGCCGGACCCTGTCTCTATCTCGCCAGCGATGACGCCTCGTACATCACCGGGACCAGTCTGGTCGTCGACGGTGGCTGGGAAGTCTCGAACTACCCGGACCTGACAACGCTGGGTAACTAGGTTCAGTTGCCGGGCAACACGCATTGAGTGTCGAGACCGAGGACGTGGTTGAGCCTGCCGAAGGCCAACCACGACCCAAGGCACATGCTCAACTCGACGATTTCCGGCTGGGAGTAGTGAGCGGTCATGCGTTCCCAGAACTCGTCGTCGAGTCCGTGGTGGTCGAGGGCGTATCTCTCGGCGTACTCGGCAGCGAGGCGTGTTCTGTCGTCGAAGGCATCGGTGGTGCGCCAGTCGGTGACAGCCTGATCGAACGTCGACTCCACCGTTTCGCCGTCGCGCTCGGTGCGCCAGTCCTGACAGAAGATGCATCCGTTGATCTGAGCGATCCTGAGCCGGGCCGCTTCGAACTCGCGGAGGCCGAGAGTGCCGTCCGTGTAGACCTTTTGGGAGAATCCAGCCGCTGCAGGCCCGATGCCGGGGACCATCTCACCCCACACGTAGCCGATCGGATTCTTACCTTCGGGAATGTCGATGTTCATGTGAGTACCTCCGAGTTTCGGGCACCGAGCTTGCCGACGCCTGGTGTGAGCGGAACGTCCAGCGCGTCGTAAAGGCCGGGTTCGGCCTGACGCAACCAAGGAATTGCATTGACGAGACGTCCTACGGCCGTGGCGTTTCCGCCGGCCGCGCGGTTTCCACCTTCATCGGTGGCCTCGACGTTGATCTCTATTCGTGGTCGTCCTTCGACGATCACCTTGTGCGCACCGTCGCCACCGTCGGGTGGAAGCGGCCAATCGCGGGCACAGGACGGATGAATACGCGTGACGTGTTCGATCACGATCAAGGGTTCCCCGCCGACGATTCCCTGAACCTCGAATCGCAGTGCGCCTTGGGTGCCGGCCGCGAACTCCCCCATATGTTCGGTCGACACGGTTTCCTCGAGCGGGCGGCGCAGCAAGGTCTCGCGGATCTCGTCGAGTTCCACCCCGAGTGCCCGCGCGATGAGTCGAATCTGCCCGCCCCAGACCATGGTGGGAACACTGGGCGCGACCATCGGAGGTTCGTAGTCCATCGGCTGCCCCATTCCGATCAGGTAGCGCACCGAATCCGGTTGTTCGTAGGTCGTGTAGTCGAAGATTTCCTGACACCGAATCTGATCGATTGTCCCCGCGAGCCCGCTGACGAGAATCGGCAGGATGTCGTTGCCCCAACCCGGATCGATACCGGAGACGAACAGGGCGCCGCTGCCTGCCTTGGCAGCAGCTTCGACGGGATCTCGAAGTTCCGGAGGTGCCGATTTCGGGTCGTACAGCGCATATACGGATGGCGTGACCACCACAGCTCCGGCGGCCAGAGCCCGCGTGATGTCGGCAACCGCGTCATCGGGCCGAATGTCGCCGGACGCCGCGTAGACCACCGCGCCGGGAGACGCTGCGAGCACGGCCTCGGCGTCGTCGGTAGCCGCGACGCCCAGGTGCACTCCCAGATCGGCGAGGTCACCGGCGTCTCGCCCGACCTTTGCAGGGTTGGCAACGATGACGCCGACAAGTTCGAGGGCCGGATTGGCGGTCACAGCGCGAATCGACGCACGCCCGACGTTGCCGGTACCCCACACGACAGTTGGAATCTTGGACTCGGCTTCATTCGAAACTGCACCCATCAATCGGACATTACCCAGCTCAGCGCGTCAGGTCAGCAGAACTGCAAGAATTCGTTTCACTTCATCCGGTCAAAAAAGCCATTGCCTGCGCAGTCAGCGCGCCGTCACCCCGTCTCCGGTACGTCTCCGCCGGCCGGCCGTTACCGGGCCTGCTCATCTCGCCGGTACTTTCGAGCGCGTCCATCACCTGCCGGCGGAAGCTGTCCTTCTGGAAGGGACGATCGAAGATCACCTCGTAGAGTCCTCTGAGTTCGGCAACGGTGAACGTCCCGCCCGACAATCCGTCCGGATCCACGTAGGACGCATACCTCGTGCGTAGGTCCGTGACCGCGAGTCGCACCATGTCGGCGTGATCGAATGCGAGTCCGCTCACTGCCTCGTCGTCGTACACATCGACGAGAAGCGCCGAATCGGGCAGTGCCGATTCCGGTAGGCAAGCCGTGTGTGCGACCGACAAAACCCATCCACGGTCGTCGCGGTCCGGTCGGTCGAAGATCGCCAACTGGTGGAAGCTCGTCTGGGCCAACTCTGCCTTGACCGACAGGGCACGATCGGCAGCGGCCGTGAGCAATTCGCGTTCGTGCAGAAATGTTCCCGGTAGCGCCAGCGCACCGAGACGGTGCCGAACCACCAGAACTTTCAGAGATCCACCGCTGTACGTCAGCACCGCGACGTCCACTGCCACAGACGGACGCGGATAGTCCGTCAATCCCTTGCCGCTCGTGTCTGTCCATTTATTCACCCTTGCATGTTATCTCAAACATGATCTATGGTTAGCGCAAAGTTGATCAAACGATCATCGCGAACCGAAGAGGTGGCTATGAAACTCACCGCACAGCAGTCCGATCGAGCGGCCGGCGTTCTGCTCGGCACCGCAGCAGGAGACGCACTCGGCGCCGGCTACGAATTCACCTACCCGAAGGCCGAGGTCACGATCGACATGATCGGTGGCGGCCCGTTCGACTGGGCGCCGGGAGAATGGACCGACGACACCTCGATGGCAGTTGCGATCGCCGAGGTGGCCGCTACCGGAATCGACATCGGAAGCGCTGACGGTCTCGATGCCATTGCAGCACAGTTCATCCGGTGGTACGACTCGAAGCCCGCGGACATCGGCAACCAGACGCGAGCAGTGTTGTCCGTCCGCTCCGAAAGCGCAGCGGCGATGGCGGATCGTGCGCGGGCGATCAGCGGCCGCAAGGCCGGCAACGGCTCGCTCATGCGGACTGCTCCCGTCGCCCTCTCCTACTTGGACGATGCAGAAGGTGCCAGGTCGGCAGCGCACCGGATCAGTTCACTCACGCACGACGACCCGCGTGCCGGACAGGCGTGCGAGTTGTGGACCTACGCCATCCGTCATGCGGTTGTGGTCGGCAACTTCGACGGCGTTCGAGGCTTCCTCTCCGTTGCCGATCAGGAGATCGCCGAATACTGGGGCCCGCTGCTCGATCAGGCCGAAACCGGGAACCCGCAGGACTTCTCCAAGAACGGTTGGGTGGTGCATGCACTTCAGACTGCTTGGTGGGCAATCACTTCCACGGACAATGGCGATGCTCGCCACCTCCAGTACGCATTGGAAGCAGCCGTACGAGCCGGCGGGGACACCGACACGACCGCGGCTATCGCAGGCGGGTTGCTCGGCGCCCGTTGGGGAGCATCGGCAGTTCCCGCGCGCTGGCGCCGAATCATGCACGGCTGGCCGGGATATCGTTCCTCCGATCTGGTTCGCCTGGCGATCAAGACTGCTCGCGGCGGCACCGACGACCAGAACGGTTGGCCGTCGACGGCAGAACTCGACTACTCGAGGTTCCGCGGAACCCACCACCTGACGACGCACCCGCACGACGACGGCGTCATGCTCGGCGGCGTCGATGCGGTGTCCACTGCGGACTACGACGCCGTGGTCAGCCTGTGCCGCATGGGAAACCGACAGGTCAGCTCCGAACACGTCGAGTTCTGGTTGGTCGACGACGGTCATGATGCCAACTCCAACCTCGAGTTCGTTCTCGACGACGCAGCGCGCACTGTCCAGGCGTTGCGAGCTGAGGGAAAGCGCGTACTTCTGCATTGCGTTCAGGCGCACAGTCGCACGCCGTCGGTTGCGGCGCGGTACTCGATGTTGATCGGACGTGATCCCTACGACGTACGCTCGGCTATGCCGTGGGCTCGCCCGAAGCGCGAACTCTGGAACACCGCCGTCGGAAACACCGCCGTCGGAAACACAGGAGGATCCATGCCCGCTATTACAGTCGTCGAAGGTGACATCACGACGCTGACCGTCGACGCCATCGTCAATGCGGCCAATTCGAGGCTCCTCGGTGGCGGCGGTGTCGACGGCGCGATCCACCGAGCCGGAGGACCGGAGATCCTGAAGGCTTGCGAGGTGTTGCGCAACACCAGCCTTCCCGACGGTCTGCCGGTGGGTGCGGCCGTAGCCGCCACCGCGGGAAAGCTCCACGCCAAGGCCGTGATTCACACCGTCGGACCGAGATATTCGCGATCCGAGGACCGCTCCGGATTGCTTCGATCGGCGTACACGCGCAGTCTCGCCGTGGCCGACTCGATCGGCGCCCGTACGGTCGCCTTTCCGCTGATCTCGGCCGGGGTCTACGGTTGGCCGAAGGAAGATGCGGTCCGGCAGGCCGTTTCAGCGATTCGCGCGGCGAAGACCGAGGTCGAGACGGTCACGCTGGTCGCATTCAACAAGGAGACGGCAGACCTGATGCGCCGCGCCATCGCCTGACCGTTCACCGGGCCCACATCACACCACGTTGAACCTCTCCAGATCGATCAATCACGTGGAGAAATTTCATCGGTTGGACGTATGTCCAACAATTTGTCCGATTCGCATATCTCCGGTCCGGCTCTGTGTTCTACTCCTCTCCAGGGTTTGAGCTGGTGGTAAGCAGACGACAAGACGCATTCGCTTCTCTGTCAGCTCGAGGCCGGTTCCCGGACCCGGCTTTCAGCCGAGAGCTCGATATTTTTTCGAGCGCTACTCAAGGAGAATGTGAATGGTGTCGACGTTGATGCGCCGAGGAGTAGGGGTGGCCGCGTCCTTGACCGGATGCGTTGCCCTGGTCGTCGGCGGAGCGGGAATCTCGTCCGCAGCTGATGTGAACCTTCCGTTCACGGCATCGTGCCACGGGTGGCAGTTCCCCGGGCCGATCACACACAACGAGACGCGCGATTCCGGCGTCACGATCAGTGCCCCATCCGTGGTCCCGCCGAACTCCACCTTCACTTACCGTCTCGCCCCCAAGCCGATGACGGTCCCCAAAGACGGTTACGACCTCAGGTCCGTCGTGAACTGGACCCGACTGAAGTTCGATTTCGATATCCCCGCAGGCACCACCTACGTGGGGGCGCAGATCGTGGCGGGCACCAGCTCGAATCTGGGTGGGGTCGCCCCGACGATCACGCGGGTGAACGATGCCGGTTCACCCGATCCGAGTGGGACGCATCTTCGTATCTCCGGCAACAACATCACCGCGGGCAACGGACCCAACACCGACAACAACGGCGGCGGCGGAATCGAGGTCGGTGGAAGAAAGACGTTCCAGCTCCCGGCAGTTGACGTCACCGTCACGTCCGGGGCCGTCGGCACCCAGATCAAGCCCATGCTGCGCGTGTCCGACACCAACTCGGGTTCCTACGACAGTGCCGCCAACTACCTGACCTTCCTGCAACAGGAGACGCTGCTCGGTGGCGTCAAATACTGGCTGACCACCAATTGCTCACCACGCGACAATCGTTCGGCCGGATTGAACGCAGGCGGCCAGCCACTCGCCGTGATCAACGTCGACTCCAGCCTCGCTCAGACACAGACGCGAATCGAAGCGCCCGGTAAGGCCGTCGTCGGTGACTCCGTGGAGTTGACGGCAACGGTCACTCCGTGGCCGTCGGGTGGAACAGTGCAGTTCCGTGACGGTGGGGTAGACCTCGGCGCTCCGGTGGCCGTCGTCAACGGTGTCGCAAAGGCCAACCGCACGATGACAACAGCGGGCGACCACAACATCACGGCGTACTACACGGGCTCTGCAGGCTTCATGGAGTCGATGTCGGGCGCCGTGACGATCAACGTCGTCGAACCGTCCGAGCCCGAGCCTGGCACCGGGAGCCTCGGCAGCCTCGGCACCGCCGGATTCGGGTCGTGAAATCTGTGAGCAGAAACCAGGATTCGTCGATGAACTCGAAACTGCTACGCGGCTCTGCGATTGCAACCGTCTCGGTGCTGGCCGGCGGCTTGTTCTCGATCGCCGGCGGCGGGATCGCCTCTGCGGCCCCCGAGACTAAGAGCGTGCCCTTCACGACTGCATGCCACGTGCGCGAGATGGACGGTGTGGCAAGCCCGATCACGTTCAACGAGACGCTCGGATCGGGGGTCACCATCACCGCGCCGACCACCGCGGCACCAGGTGAGACCATCACCTACCGCGTGCAGCCGAACGAGATGAAGGCAAACAGCGGCGGCCATGCCAGCCGTGGAGTCGTGCATTGGGCCCGTATCAAGTACGACTTCGACATCCCGTCCGGCGTCGAATTCGTGAGTTCCCAGCTTGTGGCGGACAGTGCGTACGGCCTCGGATCCGACAGTGCCACCCCGACAGTCACACGGATCGACGACGGCGGTAATCCATCGGCATCCGGTACGCACCTGCGTATCTCCGGATCGAATCGAACCACCGGAAACGGTCCGTCCTCCGCAGTTCGATCGAGTGACGGCATCATCGTCGGTGCCAACACCAAGTTCCGACTCCCCGCAGTCGACGTCACGGTCAAAGCCGGTGCGGCCGGTACCGAGATCAAGCCTTCGCTGAGGGTTTCCGATCCCGGTTCCGCCAACTACGACGACGACCGAAATGCGCTCACATTCGTCCAGCGCGAAAAGGATGTCTTCACAGTCAACTACTGGGAGCGCTACAACTGCTCCCCGCGGGACAACAGGAACTCCGGCCTCAACGCCGGTGGGCAGGCCCTGACCACCATCTACGTCAGCCAACCGACAACCACCACAATCCAGATGCCCGGCTCGATCCAAGCCAGCACACCGACCGAGCTTGTCGCAAAGGTGGATCCGGCTCTGGTCAACGGAAACGTGCAGTTCAGGGTGGACGGCGCCGACGTCGGTACACCGGTCACTCCGGGCGCCGACGGCACTGCCCGGCTACCGCATACCTTCTTCACCGCCGGAACCGCGCGGGTCTCCGCAACGTTCCAGGGAGTCAACGGATTCCAGAGTTCCAACTCGACCGAGGCAATGGTCACGGTGACTGCCGCACCTGTCGTCAAGCAGACCGACACTGCCGTGAACGTTCCTACCGATGCGAAGACGGGCATATCGGTGTCGCTGAGGGCGCAGGTCACGCCGACACCCGCCGGTGGCACTCTCCAGTTCAAGGACGGCGCTGCAGATATCGGCGCTCCGATCCCGGTGGGCGCTGACGGCAAAGCCACTCTGGAACATGCCTTCACCTCGGCTGGATCTCATGCCGTCTCGGCCTACTACTCCGGCGCAACAGGATTCATGCCGTCGATGGCATCCGCTCAAACGGTCACCGTGTCTGATCCCGCACCGTCCGATGTCACCACCTCGACCTCACTGGCAGCTCCCGCGACGGCCAAGCAGAATGTCGCGGCAGAACTGTCCGCGACGGTCACCCCCAACCCCGGCCGGGGCTCGGTTCAGTTCTACGACGGCGACCAACCCATCGGACAGCCCGTTGTCGTCGGAGTCGATGGAGTGGCGCGACTGACGCACACTTTCGTATCGACGGGCGATCATCGGATCAAGGCGTCATACGCCGGGCGAAGTGGATTCACACAGTCCGCGTCGGACGAATCCGTCGTCAAGGTTTCTGCTGCGCCTGACGACGGCGGGAACGGCGGTTCGGGCAGCCTCGGTTCACTGGGCGGTCTCTTCGGTTCCTGATCGAATTCTTCTCGACACTGTTGCCGCTGCACCGATTCGGAGCAGCGGCAGCAGCATGTCGCGGCCGTGGTCATAGAACTGATTGATTTATCGATGGAGCACAAGTGTCCAGGAATTCTCTTTCTCGACGGTCGTTTCTCGCCGCCGGGGTCGGTGCGACTGCAGTCGCCGCTACTTCCCTTCTGCCGCCGTCGCTTCAACGTGTACTGGCGACACCCGCAAACTCCGGCGGGCTCGATTCGATCGAGCATGTAGTCCTCGTCATGCAGGAGAACCGATCTTTCGACCACTACTACGGCGCGCTGAGGGGTGTTCGCGGCTTCGGTGATCCGAATGCGTTGCGTCTACGCAGCGGCCACAGCGTCTTCGAACAACCCGGTCCTACCGGTCCTGTGCTCCCCTTCCCCATCCGCGATTCCGCTGCGGCACAACGCATGGACACCCAGAACGTGACCGGACTCGACCACGGCTGGTCGGGCGGACATGCCGCACTCGCCGACGGCTGGCACGACGGTTGGATCGCGGCAAAAACCAGTACGACAATGGCGTACTACGACCGGCAAGACATCCCGTTCCATTACGAACTGGCGGACGCGTTCACGATCTGCGACGCCTACCACTGCTCCGTGCCGACATCGACGAGCCCCAACCGGAACTATTGGGTCTCTGGATACACCGGATACGAGCCACTCTCGCCGAATCCAACAGAGTCGGTAATTCCTTCGGATCCACCGGGCCCGGAGGGGCGAGCCGTAACCAATGCGGCCTACAACCCCTGGCACGCCGGTTACGGATGGACGACGGTCCCCGAGCGGCTGCAGTCCGCCGGCATTTCCTGGAAGACCTACCAGGAGTGGGACAACTTCGGCGACAACAACCTCGAATACTTCACTGCTTTCAAGAAGGTGGCGGCAGGGCTGCTCGGCCGGCCTAGCCTGCTCCCTTTCGAACTGCAGACCTTGGCCGGGTTCTATCTCGCTCTGCCGTCGATGCCGCCACCGGCCCAGGACGCAGCGGTGCGTGCGCTGGAGACCGCTGCAGATCAACTGTCCCCTGCTGATCGCCAACTCTACGATCGCGCGTTGTACCGATCCCGGCCCGGCACGCTGGCCGCCGAGTTCAGGAAAGACGTCGAGTCGGGGACACTGCCTCGAGTCAGCTATCTTGTTCCGTCCGAAGTGGATTCGGAGCATCCTTCGGGATCGTCACCAGCGGCGAGCGCAACACTGCTCTACCAAGTGCTCGACGCCATCGCCTCCGATCCGGATCTATGGGCGAAGACGGCCGTGATCGTCAACTTCGACGAGAACGACGGCTACTTCGACCACGTACCGCCGCCCAGACCACCGCGCTCGATCGAAACCGAATGGGTCGGCAATCAGCCGCTCGGCCTCGGTCCGAGGGTGCCGATGACGATCATTTCGCCATGGACCGTCGGTGGTTTCGTCTGTTCGCAGGTATTCGACCACACGTCCGTCACGCAGTTTCTGGAGAAGCGGTTCGGAATCACGCAACCGGAAATCGACCCGTGGCGACGTACGGTGAGTGGCGACCTCACGTCGGCGTTCGACTTCGCCAACCCGCGTAGCCGGCCTACGTTGGCGCGCCCGCAACCGACACCGCCGCTGGAACCGCGATGGACGCCAACACCTCCCACCGAACAGAGGATGCCCGTGCAGGAAGGGGGAACTCGACCTGCGCGAGCACTTCCCTATCAGCCCGACGCCTATGCGACGGTGGATCCGGGCGCCGGCTCGTTGACGGTCCATCTGGCCAATACCGGTGCCGCATCAACGCACCTGGCCTTGTACCCGTATGCGGGTGAGTTCGACGAGCCGCGACACTACGACGTCGTCGGTGAAGTCGACGACGTCGTTGCGCTCGCTGACCAGGTCTACAGCCTGACCCTGTTGGGTCCCAATGGTTTCAGACGAGAGTTCGCCGGAGCGAGCGACAGTGCGGCAGCTTCGCTCGACGTCTACACCACCGTCGACACGGGGTCACGCACGCTTGTTCTGTCCGCGACCAATTCCGGTAACCGCGCACTGTCCGTCGATGTGGACGGGGATCGACGCAGGCTCGGAGCGGGTGCACGCGGTCGGTGGACGGTGCCGTCAGTCGACGGTTGGTATCAGGCCGCCGTGACGGTCGACGAAGATCCGAATTTCCGGCGACTGCTCGTCGGACACATCGAGAACGGGCGGACCAGTGTCAGCCAACCGACGTGAGTCTGCACCGAGTAAACAAGCCCAGATCTGAATTCCCAGTGGGACAGGTCAATCAAGTCACACTTCCCGTAGGAGGCTCCATGCGTCGAATCCCGCTCTCAGCACTGATCATCGCTGGCTCGTTGGTTTTGGGCAGCGGCGTTGCCGCGGCCGAGAGCAGCCTGCCCATGCCAGGGAGTGCCGGCGGCACCGATGTGCCACCGTCGTATCTGACCGACGACGCGGGCCGCTCGCTGATCCTGAGAGGGTTCAACACGGCGTCGAGCGCGAAAAGCTCACCGGACGGCATGCCGGAGTTCACCGAAGCGGATCTCGAACGCGAACATGCCGACATGGGAACAAATTTCGTGCGTTTCCTGATCTCCTGGCGTTCGGTGGAACCCGAGCCTGGACAGTACGACCAGGAGTATCTGGACCGTGTCGAGGACCGAGTCGGCTGGTACGCCGATCGCGGCTACAAGGTCATGCTCGACATGCATCAAGACGTCTACTCCGGCGCGATCACTCCAGAAGGCAACAGTGGCAACGGCGCCGGCAACATCGGCAACGGCGCACCGGCCTGGGCGACCTACATGGACGGCCTTCCGGTCAGCCCTCAAGACCGGTGGGAGCTGTACTACATCCAACCCGGTGTGATGCGCGCCTTCGACAACTTCTGGAACACGACCGGTCAACACCCCGAACTGGTCGAGCACTACGCGAACGCCTGGCAGGCAGTGGCCGAGCGTTTTGCCGACAATGGCACCGTCGTGGCATACGACCTGATGAACGAGCCGTGGGGCGGTTCCCTGCAGGGACCTGCATTCGAAGGTGGACCCCTCGCCGCCCTGTATCAGCGAACCACTGACGCCATCAGGGAAGTGGATCAGGACAGTTGGGTATGTGTGGCCCCGCAAGCGGTCGGCGTCAACCAAGGTGTCCCCAGCGGGCTCACGAAGATCAACGACCCACGAGCAGGCGAACAGCGAATCGCGTACTGCCCGCACCTGTATCCGTTGCCCCTCGACCTCGGTGACGGATACTCAGGCATCTCGCGCACTCTCACCGACGCGACCATCGACACCTGGCGCGACAGCGTCGAACACATCGCAGGCAACGTACTCGGCGGCGCTCCGATCATCCTCGGCGAATTCGGGCTCGACACAACACTGCCCGGCGCAGCCGACTACATCAACCGCGTCTACACGACCGCGCGCGAACTCGGCGCGGGTGTCTCGTACTGGTCGAGCGACCCCGGACCTTGGGGCCCGTACCTGCCGGACGGAACGCAGACACTCCTCGTCGACACTCTGAACAAGCCCTATCCGCGTGCCGTCGCGGGCACACCCACCGAATGGTCGTCAGCCGTTGACCACCTTCAGTTGACGTTCAATCCGGACCCCGCAGTGATGGCACCAACCGAGATCTATCTACCCGAGAGCGGCTTTCCCGGCGGCGTCGACGTCGCGGGCGCCGACATAGTGAACTGGAACCCCCAACGCCGCCTTCTCACAGTGGAAACCGCGGATGACACGGGTCCGGTCACAGTCACGGTCACTCCGGCAGCCTGATCTCGAGTGTCAGAGTTCCTGGATATTTGTCCAGTTCTTTCGTAACGTACAAGCGACGGGTGATCAGCCGACGGAAGGCGAGTATGTCCACGGAGAAGATGTCTGTCCAAGATCGTGTTGCGCGGGTGGTTCTCGATGTCGTTGGTGCCCTGCCGACCGGCGCGCAGCGCATTCTCGGTGGCAAGCCGAAGGAAATCGACGGGCAGACTCTGCACCCCGAGATCCAACTTGCACTGCGATTGCTATCCGCAGTCGAAGGCACGAGCTTCGAGCATCTTCCGGTCGAAGAGGGGCGAGCCCAGATCGACGCCGAATCGCGGCTGTTCGGCGGTACTCCCATCGACATCGAGACGGTTCGAGACATCGAGATCCCGGCTGCGGACCACACCATTCCCGCACGGCTGTATCGACCGGCCGGGGTGCCAACGCCCGCTCCACTTTTGGTGTACTTCCACGGCGGCGGGTTCGTCCTCGGCAGCCTCGAGAGCGGCGACAGTGTGTGCCGCTTCCTGGCCCGTCACGGCGAAATCAGCGTGTTGTCGGTGGACTACCGGCTTGCGCCGGAGTTCCCGTTCCCCGCCGGGGTCGACGACGCCGTCGCCGCATTCCGTTACTGCGTCGAGCATGCCGCGGAACTTGGCATCGATCCGAAATCCATTGCGGTGGGCGGAGACAGCGCCGGCGGGAACCTGGCGGCTGTCGTCGCGCAGTCCACAACAGAAGACGACGTCAAGCCGGCATTCCAGCTGCTCTTCTTTCCCTGGGTGGACCTCTCGTCGAAGCGTCCGTCGCACAAGATGTTCGGCACGGACTTCTTTCTCACCGATGCCCAATTAGATTGGTATGCAGCCCATTACCTGTCGGGTGGCACTTCGGCTCACGACCCGCGAGTCTCCCCGCTACTCACTCCGGATCTGGCCGGCCTGCCGCCGGCCTACGTTGCCGTCGCCGGTTTCGACCCACTGCGCGACGAGGGTGAGGAATACGCGAACCGGCTGCGAGAGGCCGGAGTTCCGGTCGCACTGAGGCGTCACAGTGGATTGATCCATGCCTTCGTAAACACCACCGGTGTCGGCCATACCGGTCAAGATGCGATGTTCGAGGCCTGCGGTGCTCTGCGGGTGGGACTTTCGGGCCCGCACTGAAGGCAGGTCACGAAACGGGGAGTGCCAGATCCGCCCACTCGACCATCGCTTCGAGCACTGTGCGCAGTTCCATCCCCGTCGCGGTGAGTTCGTACTCCACCCGCGGCGGTACCTCGGCGTAGGCGGTCCGGGTCACCAGGTCGAACTCCTCGAATCGCTTGAGCCTGGCTGAGAGTGTCCTGGGACTGATACCCGGCAGAGCGCGTCGTAGTTCGGTGAAGCGCATGGGGCCGTGCGTGAGCTCACGAACGATGAGGGTCGCCCACGGTCCGTCCAGGACCAGCAGGAAGCGCGCAACGCCACACTCCGGAAGTACGTGACCTGATTCACTCATCGATTCCCCATTAGTTCACTTGAAGTAACTGGTTCCCGATGTGAACTATAGGCGTCATGACTTACACAGTGCATGGCGCCACCGGCGCCCAAGGTTCTCCCGTCCTCACGAGATTGGTTACGGCCCTCGCCGGATCGGCCGGCGCCGAGGTCCGAGCAATCACCCGCAACCTTGACCAGACGTTCGAGGGCGCGAACACCGTCGTCGCGGATAATACGTCCGTCAACTCTCTCGCCGACGCGTATCGCGCGGCAGACGGGGTGTTCTTCCATCTGCCACTCGCCGGTGACACGGAGACGCTCGCGGGATACGCCCGAAACGTTCTGGCAGCAGCGAAAGTGGCACGTCCTTCGAGGTTCGTGATCTCGACCAGCGGTACGGTGATCGGCGACGCTACTTCGCCGCTTACCGGCCCCAACACACCCGTTCTCGCCGAACTCGTCGACGGGCTTCGTGCCGAAGGAATCGCAGTGACAGTCCTGACCCCGCGACTGTTCCTCGAAAATTTGCTTCTCCCTACCGTGCTGTCGGGAGTGAAAGACGAAGGTGTCCTGCGGTACCCATTGCGTGCAGATCTCGCGGTCGCATGGGGTTCGCACCTCGATGTCGCTGATGCAGCCGTTGCAGCTCTGACCCTCGACGTAGCACCGGACGCAGTCGACATCGGACAGATTCCGGCGATCACCGGCGTCGAATTGGCCGAGGCGTTCGCCGAACACCTCTCGCACGCGGTAACTTTCGAAGCCGTGACACCCGAGGAGTTCGGTGCGTCGATCACGCCGATCATCGGAGCGGGAGCGGCGGCCGGGGTTGCTCAGCTCTACGCAGGACTCGCAACTGCCGACAACGTCGCGTTCGACTCTGCGACGGGTTCTGCCGCTGTCCTGGGCATCAGTGCACGCAACACCCAGGCCTGGCTGACAGATCTCGGGGTGAACTGACCGGACAGCGCAAACGGCCGGCTCCGCGAAGGATCGCGTGGAGCCGGCCGTTTTCCGGGGTTACCGGTGCGTGCGGGTCTTCAACTGGCGGTTCAGCTGCCGACTCCCGAAGTCCAGACCGGCACCGTCACTGGTGGCCAGCACGGTGAGTCCAGCGGCGACCAGCAACGAAATAAGCACAACGCTCATGGTGAGTCACCTTTCTTCCTGTCGTGAAACGGTTTTGCGCCTCCGGGAAATGTCGACATATCCGGCACCCCACTTCAGCTGACCTCAAAGTATATGTAACTATGGGTTACGCGCAATGTGTGGTCCCTCACCTGAAAGCGCAGGGTGATGCGCAGATCACGCCGATTTCGACGGCGGACTTACCTGGCTAGAACCATGTTCACGAACTCGTCAGCGAGTGCGTGACGGCCCGCACCGCTGCGAGGAACCGCATCGGGTGCACTGTGCACCAGCTGCATCTGCCCGAGGTACATCGAATATGCAAGTACGCCACGATGTTCCGCCTTGTGCCTGTCCATACCCAGATCGGCCAACAACGTCACGATGTACGCAACGCGACGCTCGGTGACACGTCGAACCGCCGCCGAAACCAATGGATGGTCGATCCCGGCAAGTAGTTCCAACTCCGCACGGCGATCGGCCAATCCGGTCGTGACCGAATCCACCAGACGACGCAATCGCGCCTCCGCCGGTTCACCAGAGGACTCGACGGACGAGATCAGTCTCTCGGTTGCCACAACTTCCCACCGATCGAGCGCAGCCTGCAGCAACTCGTCGCGGTTGGCGAAGTGCCAATAGAAGGAACCCTTGGTCGATCCGAGCGTGCGCGCCACCTTTTCCACGGCAACTGCATCAGGCCCATGGCTGGCCAGAGCCTGGAAAGCTGCATCGATCCACTGGTCGCGAGAAAGTCGGGCGCGGGCATTCGTCACCTCCGTACGGTACCGTATGGGCAGGTTCCATACGGCACCGTACGGAGGACGAAATGACACTCGCTTTCAAGGCCATGCCTGCGCCGGACTGGGCAGAGGCCACCACGATCACCATCCCGCCTGTTCCGACCCATACTTCCGAGGAGTGGGCACAGGCAGTCTTCGACGTCAGAAATGTCCCCGCTCCAGTTCTCGCGATGTTCTGGTTGAGGGAGCGGGTAGTCGGATTGCTCGGTATCGCCCAGGGACGCCCCGACACCTTTGCCGTCGACAAAATCGCCGACGGCGAGGCCCTCATCGAAGCGGACGAGAAACACCTACGATTTGTCGCCTCGGTTCAGGCCGACAACGACGCCGGCCTCTTGCACGTCGTCACTGCCGTGGAGCTGAAGAGTAGAGCGGGCCGAATCTACTTCGCACCCGTTCAGATACTGCACGGCGTCATCACTCGGGCGATGATGACGTCGGCGCGAAAGAGGCTGTGCACGTGATCAACCGTCCGGACCGCCCTTGAGTTCGAGACTGATCTGATCGGCATCCAGCGCGGCAAGTGCCGATCCGAGCATCCGTGCGTCGAACAGGCCGTCGTCCCGCGCGTCGAGTAACGCTTGACGCTGCGCGTCGATCACGTCGAGACGGATCCTCTTCTTCGACCGACCCTCTGGCGGAACGACACTCGCCGACGCATCTTCGAGAAGCTCGAGCAACCTGCGATGCTCGTCTAGTTCGGAATCGGTGAGGTCCTGTGCTGCCGGACCGACCGCCACTACGACGCGCTTCAACGTCCCGCCCTGAAGGATCAACGAGCCTGCTGCCACCAGGAACGCAACCAAGATCAGGAGCGATCGACTCGGGGTGTCTTCCGGCAGAGTCTGCGCGGCAGCCAAAGTGACCGCCCCGCGCATGCCGGCCCAGATGACGATCGTGCCTTCACGCCATCCCAACGGCGCAGCAAGGTAGTAGTCGATATCAGCAACCGTGCGCCGCACCCGAATCTTGAACCGTTCCATCTGGCTCGCCGAAGGCTCCCGACGCCTACTGCGGCGTCGTTCGTCTGGCGGGTAGTCCTCCGGATTGTCGAGTCGATTCGCGATGTCGGAGAGTCTGGGCTTCATACGTTCACGAAATCTCGCCCGCGCTTGGAGCGCTCGCAGGAGCGGGGCTACGTACAGAGCCCGCACCAAGATCGTGAGGAACAGAGCCCCCGCCGCCACGAAGACCGCCGTGGATATGCCCTCGTGGTCGACCCGGACATCGTCGACTATCGACGAGAGTTCGAGGCCCATCACCAGGAAGATCGCGCCTTCGAGGACCAATTCGACTGTGCGCCAGTTCTGGGAGTCCGACAACCGATGTCGCGGTGACAGCTTCCGAGGAGCGTCGTAGCCGGTGACGAGCCCAGCCACGACGGCAGCAACCAACCCTGACGCACCCAACTCTTCGGCGGGGATCGCCGCCAGAAACGGCACCGTGAACGAGATGACCGTGTTGACCGTCGAATCGGTGACACGGGCACGAACCATCAGGTTGACCTTGCCGACGACAACACCGATGACCACGGCCACGACCACGGCAAAGGCGAACTTGCCCAACACACTCCACAGTGACACCGACGCGGCGGCTCCGGCGATGGCAGTACGCAACAAAACCAGAGCGGTGGCGTCGTTGAGCAGGCTTTCGCCTTCGAGGATCGACACCACCCGCGGCGAGACCGGGAGCTTCTTGACGATAGATGTCGCGACGGCATCCGTCGGACTCACGATCGCACCGAGTGCAATGCCCCACCAGATGCCCAGTCCTGGTATCACCCAAGAGAAGAACACACCGAGAACAAGCGCACTCACGACAACGAGCAGAACGGAAAGCCCACCGATGGCACCGAACTCACGCCGAAACTCCATCGACGGCATCGAGACCGAGGCGGAGTACAGCAGTGGCGGAAGCACGCCTGCCAGAATCCATTCCGGGTCGATGTCCACCGCTGGGACAAAGGGTAGGAGGCTGACAACGATCCCGGCCATCACCAGAATCAGCGGTGCTGCGACTCCGATACGCGCTCCGAGCGTCGAGGCCGCGACGATTCCGAGCAGACCGAGCACCACGATGATCAGAGCATCCACTGCTTCCCCCTGTACCCCCGGCTTGTGTGTCTGGCTCTTTCTAC
Source organism: Rhodococcus sp. NPDC055024 (assembly GCF_053608585.1). NCBI lineage: Bacteria > Bacillati > Actinomycetota > Actinomycetes > Mycobacteriales > Nocardiaceae > Rhodococcus > Rhodococcus sp. NPDC055024. Next base: position 945,581 of record NZ_JBSGVT010000001.1, on the reverse strand, counting down.
ACCTGTGCCGGCGCCGGGGGCGAGACCCGCCAGGCAACGGCGACCAGAACAACCGTGAATGCCGACGCAGGCCACAGAGCGTGAAGGCCGATCCACCGATGAACCAACGCACCGATTACCGCGCCGGCGATCAAACCCGCGCACATCCCGAAGTGCTGCAGCCACGCCCACTTCGGGCCGCCGAGAAAGGCTCCGGTCAGACGCTGGCCCATCTTGACCAGCGCACCGGTCATGTACGTGACACCGATCGTCACCTCGCCGTCGCGCTGGAACACCGAGTTGACGGCTCCCATCGCCAAGGCCATCGACGAGATCGCGCCGGGGGTGACGTCGAGGCTGCTCATCACCGAACCGATGGCCAGCAGCCCAGCCACAACCGCGAGCACCGTGACCTTGCGGGTCCGGACGGAGTACCGCTCCGTGAAGTGGGTGACGACGGTTCCCAATGCGATTCCCAGGAGGAAGAGCACGATGATCCCGCCGGCCACCCGCGCGGCCGCCCACACTCCGTCGGCAAATGCGACGCTCGCCTGCGTCATGTTGCCGCTCATGAAGGAAACGAAAGGCCCACCGAGCGTGATGAATCCGAGCGCGTCGACGTAACCGGCCAGCCCGGCGAGCGCTGTCGCCAGGCCGATCAGCGACCTGCTGTATCCCGTCACCCGACGAGCTCGATTCAGCTCAGCTTGGTGGTGCGCAGCTCGTGACCCTTGGACGTCTTGCAGCGGCCGGTTTCGAGATCCCACTGCCAGCCATGCAGATCGCAAGTGAGGTTGGTGCCGTCGACGACACCGAACTTCGACAGGTCAGCCTTGAGGTGGGGGCAACGACGCTGAATCTCGTACCCGCCCAGCTCGATAGACGCGCTGTCGTCGTGGGCCTCGGCGAACCAGCCGTCGGCGTAGGCGATGCGTTCGTCGGTGAGGCACTTGAAGAACGTGTAGAGGAACTCGTTGTAGCCACCGATGCGCCACGCGGTGAAGCGCGTCGACAGGAAGATGGTGTTGACCCAGTCGGGCTCGTCGTCACGCAGAACAGTGCGAACCAGTTCGGGAGCGATGCGGAAGCCGTAGCGGTACTTACCTTCTCCGTCGATGGGTTCACGAACGATCCGCTTCGGGAAGTCGAGGACAACAGTCTCCTCCCCCATCACCAGTCCGACGGGGTAGCCGATTCCGTCGCAGATGAGATCGGACTGAGCCATGATCGGCTCGAACTTGGCCTTGAGACCGTCGAGCAGCGACTCGCCTTCGGCCGGAGCCCACGTGGCCTTCTGCGCGGCGATGACCGGGGCCATCTTCTGCGCCATCTTCTCGATGTACTCGGCCTTGTTGGAGAAGATCTTGTCGACGTCTGCGTCCGGGATGGGATGCGTCAGCGCGACCTTCTCGCTACCGCGAAGTTCGACGGCCGAGCCGGGGATCATCAGCAGGCCGCGATCGTTGCCGTTGATGCGCATCTGCTCGAGGAACGTGATCTGGTCGGGGAAGATGTTTCCCTCGTCGCCGTGATCGTCGTTGAGGTAGCGCAGGTCGTCGTCGAGGAAGACCGGCGGGCCGGCCGACGGGACAACCCAGGCAGCGTCGACCTGAGAGATGTAGTTGCGGCAGCGGTCCATGCCACGCTGACGCTTCTGCTTGCCGAAGTTGCGCTTGGTGCCCTTCGGGATGTCGTAGACCATCGGGTACCAGATCGCGCCCGAGTACTGCAGCAGATGGATGTCGACCTTCCCGAAGGCGTCGGTCAGCGGGTCCAGGTCGACGGGCCTGGCGTCGTTCATGTTGAAACAGGTGGTCTCCCCGTCCGAGACGACGAGGCCCGAGTCACCGATCGGACCGTCTGCGGGAGCGCGCAGAGCGATGATCATGATGTCGAGGTCGCCCTTGGGACCGCTGACGGTGTGCTTGACGGAGTCTTCGGTCTCGAAGAACTTGTGGAAGCCGAGCTTCTCGAGCTCACGCTTGAGGTCCGGCACCGGGTAATCGGGGAGCAGGACGGTGGCGTCCTTGTTGACGTGCGCGATCAGATTCTTCGGATCGAAGTGGTCCTTGTGCAGGTGCGAGACGTAGAGGTAATCGCAGTTGCCGAGAGCGTCCCAGTCCAACTCGGTGTTGTCGGGGAACGGCACCCAGGACGCAAAATACGTCGGGGTCACCCATGGATCACACAGGATGGATCCGGCCTCGGTCTGGATGTGAAATCCTGCGTGGCCGACGCTGGTGATCTGCATTGCAACCTCCGAAATCGTACTGCTGGTCAACCCAGCATAGTCGGCGCGATCAGGGCCAAATCGCGATCGAGGAGGCGGCCGGTTGTGACGTCATGCACGTCAGAGGTCGAAAGTGGGTTGTGAATCAGACAGGTAGGTGACGCCGACAACACTCTCCACGCTGGCGTGTTCGCCGTATTTCTTGGCGCTCGCGGGAGCTGTTTCAGCATTCCCGAGGCCAGCCACTAAGGCTAACCTAACAAGCATGACTCGACTCCTTTCTCCCTCCACGACCGATCACGACTACTGGGCGATCGTGGACAACCTGACGCGACGCGGTTTCTTCGGCATCGGCGCGGGCGTCGCTGCGACCGCGTTTCTCGCCGCCTGCGCCAGCACGGAAAGTTCGACGCCCGAGAACGCGGAGAACTTCGAGTTCACTCGCGGCGACGAGAAGCTGATCATTCCGACGGACCCACAGAACGTCGTCGCCCTCGACCCGCGGGACGGCCTCGAATTGTCGATCCTCGCCGGATACCCGGTGACCGCCTACCCGACCGGCGCAGCCGAACACCTGCGCCGTGAGGTCCCGGATGCCACGGGTGTCGAGATCTTCGCCGAAGGTGCTTCCGATCCCAACTTCGAGTACATCTCGACCCTCGGCGCCGACCTTCTCGTCCTCAGCGCAGGCTGGTGGGACACCGGGTCGTACGGCAACGACCGGATGCAGCAGATTGCACCGGTCCTGCCCGTCGGCAAGGACTTCACCCCGGAGTGGCGCAAGGTCATGGTGGACTTCCTCACCGGCATCGGGCGCAGCGATCGCGCCGAAGAAGTACTCGCCGAGTACGACGCCCATGTAGCTCAGGTCCGCCCGACCGTCGAACCGCTGATGGCCGGCAAGAAGGTTGCCTTCGTGGCTGCCGCGGAGGATCAGATCGCGTGGTTCCAGAACGATTTCCGCACCGCCGTCGCCGAGGACCTCGGGTTCGAGGTGCTCCGGGAAGGCCCCGACCTTCGCGTCATGCTCGGGTCGGAGCAATTCAATCGTCTCGAAGAAGCCGACGTCATCTTCGCCTTGGATCGCAGCGCCTCCGGCAGCGTGTACACCTCGCCGACGTGGCAGCGACTGCCCGCCGCACAGGCCGGTCGCGTGATTCCGTTCGACTACTACAAGGCCGCGGGATACGCCTTGACTGCCAAGGTCCTCGTCGACGACTTGGCTGCCGGGGTCAAGCGCTGACTACCTCTTCAGCAGGGCACGGATCGCGTCGACCACTTCGGCAGGCGCCTCCTCTGCCATGAAGTGACCAGCGGACAGCGTGCGGTGCTCGAGATCGGGCGCCCACGCTTTCCACAGGGCCTCGGCGTCGTAACCGAGCATCGAACCCCAGTCCTGCTGGATGACCGTGACCGGCATGTGCAGTTGGTTGCCTGTATCGCGATCCGCCTGATCGTGTTCGATATCGATGCCTGCCGACGCCCGGTAATCGGCAACGATCGACGGCACTGCCTCGCGTGAGGCGCGCAGGTATTCCGCCCGCACGTCATCCGGAATCGCCTCGCGGTTTTGCGTCCATGCGTCGAGAAAGTACTCGAAGAACGCGTCGGCGCTGGCGCTGATCATCTGCTCGGGGAGACCGGGTGGCTGAGCCATGAGATACAGATGGAATGCAACAGCGGCATTCGATCCGTGCAGGATGTCCCACATATCCAAGGTGGGGAGCACGTCCAACGAACCGAGATGCGTGATCACATCTGGGTGATCCAGCCCCGCTCTGATGGCAACCAGTGCCCCACGATCGTGGCCGACGAGGGCGAACTTCTCGTGTCCCAGCTTCTTCGCCACCTCGACGATGTCGGTAGCCATTGTTCTTTTGGAGTAGGTGTCGGCGTTTTCCTCGACCGGTTTGTCGCTGGCTCCGTATCCGCGCAGATCTGGGCAGATGACGGTGTGATCCGACGCCAATGCGGTCGCGACGTGACGCCACATGAGGTGAGTCTGGGGGAAGCCGTGGAGAAGCACGAGTGGTGTCCCGCTTCCGCCGACCGCGACGTTGAGCCGCACCCCGTCTGTTGTAGAAATCTGCTGGTACTCGAAGCCTGGAATGGTGATCGTCATCGGTCGCTCTCGTTTGTAGGGGTGATGGCAAGTCGGGGTGATGGCAATCAGCCTCGCCGGAGTCGATGAGCGTTCGATGAGCGCGATAGCGTGGGCAAATGCGAGACCACACTTTTGAGGGCCCGGCTTTCGGCGTTCTTGGACCCGTGGTCGCGTGGAACGAGTCTTCACACCAGATCGATCTGAAGGGCCCACGACACCGAGCGGTCCTCGCTCGTCTGATCGTCGCCCGCGGACGTGTTGTTCCGGTGGACGTGATCGTCGACGACCTCTGGGTCGATCCTCCGGCCGGGGCGACCAGCGCAATACGTACGTTCGTTTCCGCACTGAGACGCGCGCTCGAACCGGATCGTGCGCCGCGAACGAAGCCGAAAGTCATTGTCACCGAAGGGCGTGGCTACGCCTTTCATGCTGCACCCGACGCGGTCGACGCTTGGGAATTCGAAAGGCTGGTGCGTGAGGCCGCCGATTCGACGTCGGCGCAAGCACTCGAACTGCTCCGAACCGCGCTGCAGCTGTGGAGAGGGCCGGCCTACGCGGAGTTCGCCGACGAGCCTTGGGTCCGAACGGAGCGATCGCGCTTGGAGGAACTGCGTCTGACTGCCGTCGAACGCTTGGCATCCGCGCAACTCGATCTCGGGCGAGCAGCCGAAGCGATTCCCGATCTGGATGCCCACGTGACGGAACACCCTTGGCGAGAAGAGGGTTGGCGACTACTCGCCCTCGCACTGTACCGCTCCGACCGTCAGGGCGATGCTCTGGCAGTCCTACGTCGCGCACGAAAGTTACTCGCCGAAGAGTTGGGCATCGACCCCGGTCCACGACTGAACGACCTCGAGTCCGACATTCTCCGCCGGGAGACGCACCTGGATCCTGTAGGGGCAGAACAGATCTTCACTCAGGTTTCGGCAGCGTACGACAGGACCGTAGCGGCCGGATCGAAATCGAGATTGGAGTCAACCGTCGGCCTCCTCCGAAGTTTGGCAGTTGCCGGCGGAAGCGGACTCGAGACTGCCCGAAACCAGCGACTGACAGTCATCGGCGCCGCTGAACAATTGGACGATGTCGAACTCACCGCACGGATCATCGGCAACTACGACGTGCCCGGAATCTGGACACGATCCGACGATCCTCGGCAGGCTGCGCGGATCGTCGAGGCCGCACAGCGCACCCTCGATCGCCTTCCGGACGGCAACGAACCCGCTCGGGCCAGACTGTTGGCGACGATCGCACTCGAATCGCGCGGAGTGTCCGATCATCGCGGGATCGAATGTGCCCGTGCTGCAGTACAGATCGGTCGCGCTCTCGACGATCCAGGACTCTTGGCGTTCGCCCTGAACGGGTTGTTCATGCAGACGTTCTGGACTACCGGTCTGGCCTCCGAGCGCGACAGCATCGGCCGTGAACTGGTAGACCTCTCCGTTCGACACGGCCTGGCCACCTTCGAGATCCTCGGCCGTCTGATCCGCATGCAAGCCCTCGGCGCACTGGGGCAATTCGATGCAGCAGCGTTACATGCCGAGACAGTTGATCGACTAGCTGGACGTCACGAACGGCCGTTGGCAGCGGTATTCACCACCTGGTTCCGCGCAATGCGAACGGCCGCTACCGGCGTGGAAACCGCGCACTGCGAGAAGCTGTACGAAGCTGCGGCGGTGAACCTTTCCGATTCCGGCATGCCCGGACTCGAGGACGGAATACTCCCTCTCGCAATTCTGTCACTCCGAGTGTGGCGCGGTTTGCCGGCAAGGTTCGACGCCACGACGCAGTGGGGCCCGTACGAAGCCTGGGCCCGGCCACACCTCTTTCTCGCACACGGAGAGGTGAACGAGGCCGCCCAGGCAGTCGACGCATTGCCAGACCCGCCTAAAGATTTACTCTCCGAGGCACTGTGGTGCCTGACTGCTGCTGCGGCGACTGCAGTCGGCGACAGCCGAGTCAAGGAGCGAGCCCGAGCGGCACTCCTGTCTGCCGCATCCGAAATTGCCGGCGCTGGAAGCGGAATGCTCACTGCGGGACCTGTCTCGCACTATCTGGCGAACCTAGGGCAGACCGAAACCATCAGGTGAATGCGATCACCGTGTCACCCCATGCCTCCCGGATCTCGCGGTCGAGGTCAGCGACGACGGCATCGTGCTTGTCGATCAACAACGTCGCACGTCGGTCAGTGTCGTACGCTGGCCACCCTGGATCTGTACCCAGTTCACAATCAGTCCCGTCGGCGTAATCGCCTGCAGCTCTGGCGAAGTCCAACCACCTCGCCTGCATACGCTCCGATACATGACGCGCCGCGCTCAGCCCACCCAACTTGTAGGTGATGTCCCGCGCTCCGTGATTGATGTTGCCGAAGACGTAGGCAAGTTCGGTGCCGTGGGTCGCACCGATCTTCAGCGCCTTGAGCATCGGCGGCGCGTAATCGAAGCGATATAACCACGTCGGTGCAATCTTGCTGTGCGCCTCGGCAATCCACAGTGTCGGCAGACGGAATCCGAAGTCTCGGGTCAGACCGAGGCCGGCGCCCAACTTCGACAGCCCCGAGTACGCCCCTTCGATCTGGGAATGATCGGGTAACTCGAGCCCGGGGTGCTCGTCGGCGATCTCCGCGAACATCGACGTGATCACGACGGGATCGATCGGCATCAACGGCGACTTCATCATCCGGAAAAGCGAAGACTCGTCCCTGTTGGTCCCGATGATGAGCGGAATCGGGTGTGCGTTGCCGTGTCGGAACGCTCGCACCGGGTAGTCGGGGAGCAGATCACCGTCGACGATAGGCGCGAACGCAAGAGTTCCCGGCGTCTCCTGAGGGACACGAGCAAACAACTCGTCCGAAGGCCCGACCAAGTCTTCGGCGGACGTGGACCGTAACAGGCCCAGATCGCCGCCGCCGCTGAATATCTCGAGAAACAGCTTCGCGACGATCTCGCCACGTTCACTCCCGTATACCGAAGTAGCGGGGGAACTTTCGGCGATGGCGCGATGAAACAGGCCACGCGCGGACGGCACGGCCATCAGCGTCGTCACAGCGCCGCCGCCTGCCGACTCACCGAACAACGTCACTCGATTCGGATCGCCACCGAAGGCCGCGATGTTGTCCTGAACCCACTGCAGTGCTGCAATCATGTCGCGGAGCGCGACATTGGGCTCGAAGGTATGTTCACTCGAGTTGAAGGACGAGAAATCGACGAAGCCGAACACACCGATCCGGTAGTTGATCGAGACTACGACTACGTCACCGTTTTCAACCAATGTGGTTGCGTCGAAAAGCGGTTGGCTCGCTGCTCCGCGGAAGTACGCGCCGCCGTGAATCCAGACCATGACCGGTTTACCCGGCGCATCAGAACCGACGGGACCCGGCGCCCACACGTTGAGGAACAGACAGTCTTCGTCCATCGGAACGTTCTCGCCGAGCGGGATCATCGCGAGTCGACTTTGCGGTTCGCACGGTCCGAATTTTGTTGCGTCCTGGATCTCGGTCCACGGCTGCGGCGGAACCGGTGCGCGAAATCGCAGTGGACCGACCGGAGGCGCCGCGTAGCGGATACCCTTCCAACTCGATACCGAGCCTTTCGTCGATCCTCGAACCGGCCCGTACGTTGTCTCGACTACCGGCGCGCTGGGTGTGATCGTCATTCGATTTCTCCTCGAAAACAAGTTGCTACTTCGACAGGGCTTCGACAACGTGCGAGAGTTCCAATGCTGCCAGCATCAGGAACAAAACGGTCATGATTGCCGCATTGTGGCGGATCAGAGTGCTTTTGGTGGCGCTCAGTGCATCAGTCACCTTCGCCGAGGGCACAGCAGCCAAGGCTGACAGAACGATCAAGGCGATGGACGCCCCGACCGCGAACAAAACCGAGTACGCGACCACGGATACCCAGCCGAGGTGCGCGCCACCAATGATCGAACCTGCCTTGAGTTCGAGTGGCAGGTTCTTCGCGTTGGGTACGGTCAACAACAGTCCCAGGACCGCAGCTTTTGCCGGTTGCATCGAGTCGATCTGCGCCAGCCACGACGGCATCGCCGGCTCGGCATCGCCTTTCGGACGGCCACGCCAACTCGACCATGCGAGCGCCAGAAAACCGACAGTGAACACAACGGCGAACACCGTCTGGACGGTATGCGCGCTGCCGCTGGACTTCGATTCCACTCCGGTGGTCGAAAGTGCTGTCGCTGCTGTAATCGCAGTCGCGGCCAGGACGATGCTCGCGGTGTACGCAAAAGCATTTGCCTTCGCCCGAGTGGACAGCAGGATCGCGATTATCGCAACCAGAGGAATCGGGCTGATGACGACGCCGGTGGCGAGTGGGATGAGCTGCGCAGTAATCGATTCCATTTCTGCGACCGTACAAGCGGCCAATCCGGCCACTGGCGAAATGTTCGGCCTCCACGACATTGCCACTCACAGTGTCACAGAAGCACAGCCGTGAGGACCACCCGGTCTTCCTCCTCGACAAGCTCGAGGGACGATACCGTACAGGCGAGCGATTCAAACCCGATCCCTGAGTCCCGTGCCACCGGCAACCGACCCGGCGAACTGATCCGCACTACTACCGCCCGAGCATCCGAGAGTGCCACCTCGAGGAAGACGGGCCCTCCTGCACCGTGTTTCACGGCGTTGGTCAGTCCCTCCGACAGAATCTCCACCACACTGTCGAGCCGAGTAGAGCCCGATCCAATCACCGTCCAGACTTCGTCGTCGACGTGACTGACGATCGGAATTGCGTAGCGCCACACCGTGACAAGATCATCGATATGCTTTCGGGCATCGGAGTCAGCCGGCTGATCAGATGACGCAGACAGGTCGCTTTCCAAGCCGTCGAGAATGTGGGCAATGGTTGCCGCAACATCGACTCGACGACCGGCAACGGTGCCCGAAGACCATGCGGCCGCTACGAGTTCACCCTGCACCGACGAGTGCAACAGCCTGGCCAGTCCACGTCGGGTGTGCATGAGCTCAGCATGGATACGAGCTGCATCGCGCGCTTGCCGGCTCAGGGCACTGCGGAGTTGACGCTCCTCGTCCTGACGCTGCGTATCCGCAGCCCTGATCAGACAGACGGACAGCGCAACCAACGGGTAGACGGCCATCGACGAGAGATAGAAAGTCGGGGTACGGCCGAAGACTGTCAGGAGCAGACACGTCACGGTACTGCTGATCAGCGCACTCGAGCAGTACACCGCAAAAAGAGTCGCGATCCGTCTCAGAGGGCCGCCTCCGTTGCGAACGGCTCGGCGAGCGCACACATTGCCACCGACGAAGATCCAGAAACCGACGGCAATCTGGACCGCCGTGAACGTCACGCCGTACGTTCCGAGCAGGTAGACGGTCACCAGTGCCGTGTATGCGAACACCGGTCCGTACAGTGGCGCCGGTTCAACGCTACGTACGACGCCGATCAATCGATCCCTCGCCGTCAGCCGCACAATCGGCGTCGGTGATTCGATCTGTGGAATCTCCCGGAACAGCCGATGACTCATCGGGCGAACCACGTCGTCGGAGATTCGCTTCAAGAGCGCTGCCCCGCGCACTCCCTCGAGTTCCGTTTCAGCAACCGTGTGCATGACTGTTTCGATGCTGCGCTCGAGCTCTCGCCGACACTGCGCACGGGTCTGGTCGAGACGGAATCGATCCCGGGTCTGTTGGAGTTGGACGGCGGCCCCGGCAACCTTCAAACTCCGTTGCAGCGCGATGCGGTCACGGAGAGCACCTACCAATACGGCGGTCAACGACAAGAAAACAACGCTGCACACGACGTTGAGCGCAACCCGGACGAGCATCGGTCTGGGGTCGACGGGGAGTTCGAGCGCGCGGGTGATCGCGTCGAGGACGAACGGGCGGATCGCACCGATCACTGTGAACAGGGCCAGGGCTGTGAACTGCGATCGGTGCGTTGTAAGGACGGCCCTCGCAATCAGCAGCATCACCCCGACAACGCAGTGGGTCGCAAAGGCGCCGACCGCCATCGCACCGACCTCGCGGACCCCGGTGCACAGGTAGTAATTGGCCATCACGGTCACCGCGAACGGCAGCGTCAGAATCCACGACCACTTGGTGACTATGTTCCGATCACCGAGCCGAAGCCACCACTCGCGCAGGTTCACGCCGAGTCGGTCACTTCGGGAACACCGGTCACTTCGGGAACACCTATCTCTTCGGGTACACCGAAATGACGGATGAAGATGCTCGCGGCAAGCACTCGCGGATTGGTGGACGAATCGTGCGCCAACCCCAGGCTCTCGAGGGTGCGCGCGATGAGCTTCTCCACCCCGCGGATCGAGGACCCACGATGGGCTGCGATTGCACTGTTCGACCAGCCGAGCGAGATGTACCGCAGAAGATCGAGCTGTGATCGCGTGAGGCTCGACAAGGGCGAATCCCTATCGCCGGTGCCTGTCGGCGGTTCGGTTTCCGTCAATGCCGCCTCCACTACACCGATCAACTGATCCGCCGACTGGACAGCCGCTTTGTCCACGAACAGCGATTTCGGCGGCACACCCGCAGAACCTGGCGCCGTCGATGCGTTGGGGTAGTTGGTCAGGAACACGATCGCGCAATGCGGAGCCTTCACGGTGACGATGTTCGCGAGATCGACGCCGTTCGGCCGCACACCCAGGTCGATGTCCGTGACCAAGAGATCCGGATCGAATCCGTCGAACTCCGTGAGCGCTTCGACCGCCGATCCGGCGGTATGAACCACGAACCCGGCGTGGGTGAGCGCGTCACCGACGAGTGCACGCATGAGTGGTTGGTCTTCCACCACCAACACCCGTCGCACCCACTGGCTGGTCTCCATGACCAGAGATTAACTGTTGGGACAGTGCGCATTCGACCGAGCGGGTGGTGACGGTTTCCGAGTAACACGGCAGTTATCGACCATGCGGGCTCCAAGCATTTCGCCCGGTATGTCCCAAGTGCCGGGGCGCAGGGTGTTACGAGTACACACTCCTTCGACACATCAGGACGGGCCATGACCGCACCGAACACCGCAGTACGAAACACCGCAGTACGACGAGCAACCCTGGTGGCGGTATGCGTGAGCACCGCAATGCTCATGCTCGACATCGCCGTCGTCAACACCGCCCTGCCGTCGATCGCATCCGATCTCGATACCGGTGTCAGCGCCCTGCAATGGGTGATCGACGCGTACACGCTGGCATTGGCGACGGCGGTGCTGAGTGCCGGGTCGTGGGCGGACAGACGGGGTCGACGCCACGTTTTCGTCGTCGGCATTCTGTGGTTCACCACGGCATCTCTGATCTGCGCATTGGCACCGAACATCTGGGTCCTCGACATCGCGCGGGCGGCTCAGGGCATCGGCGGCGCAGTGCTCTTCGCCTGCTCACTTGCCTTGCTGGCGGACGTGTTCGAGAAGGGACCCCAGCGCGCAACTGCCTTGGCTTCCTACGGCGCCACGATCGGCGGCGCGTTTGCGGTCGGCCCACTGGTCGGCGGGCTGCTTACCGAGATGTTGGATTGGCGCGCAATCTTTTTGATCAACGTTCCGATCGGGCTGATCACCCTGGCATTGACTGTCCGGTGGGTTCCCGAATCATGCGATCCTCGACCTCGCGGAGCGGACGTACTCGGGCAAATTCTGGTGTCCACGGGTCTGGCAGCTCTGGTTTTCGGATTGTTGCGCGGCAACGAGGCCGGATGGTTCGAACCCGAGTCGATGATCGCCGCGGTGATCGCCGGGGCCGCCCTGATCGGTTTCTACCTGCACGAACGTCGAGCTGCCGAGCCCATGCTGCCCCCGCATCTGCTCGCCAATCGCGCCTTCGCCGGAGCGCAGATAGCAGCGTTCTCGATCTCCGCCTCCCTGTTCGCCGTCTTCGTCTACACGACGATCTACCTGCAGAACGTGCTGCATCTGTCCCCCGTGAACGCAGGCCTGGTTTATCTGCCGGCGACGATCGCGATGTTCGTCGTCGCTGGCGCCACCGCAAAATTGGACGGACGCATCCCCGTCTCGATCTCGTTGACGTGTTCGCTTCTACTCGTCTCCGTGGGGCTGGTCATGATGACCGTCGTCGACGTGACAAGTTCGCCGTACGCGATACTTCCCGGATTTGTTGTCGCATGCGTGGGAGCCGGGGTGTTCAACCCCGTCATGAGTGGGTTGGTTCTGGGCGAAAGTACTTCGAACCATTCAGGATTGGCTGCAGGGATCAACGACGCGTTCCGACAGACCGGCATCGCAGTTGGTGTTGCTGCGCTCGGGGCCTTCCTTCCGGCGCAGTCGATGCTGCCCGGCGGATCACCGGACGACTTTGTCAGTGGACTTCGGCTGGCACTGTTTGTCGCAGCCTTCGTCGCCGCGCTCGGTGCGTTGGTCTGTGCGGCGACGCTGCGCACAACCAGCGTCAACCAGACGCTTTCCGAGGAATCTGAGCAGGTGCTGTCGACAACTAGTTGACCGTTTTGTCCTGCATGTATGAATTTCACTCCTTAGAATCGAACCGTCCTGCATCCGCAGGTACGAGGGGATACGGATGATCTATCGACTGCTCGGGCCGTTGGAGGTCGTGCGGGGGCCAGCGGCGAGCGACGTGATCGATCTGGGCCCACGAAAACAACGAACGGTCCTCGCCGTCCTACTGCTCAACCGTGGACGCGTCGTCTCCACCGACCGGTTGATCGACGCTCTCTGGCACGACAACGCGCCGGCCAGCGCGATGGTAAGTATCCAGGCGTACATCTCCAACCTGCGCCGAGCACTGCGCGTCGAAACTGGCGCGGCGTCGCCGATAGTGCGCCAACCACCCGGCTACGTTCTCGACGTCGCTCCCGCAGAGGTCGATCTGTCGGTGTTTCTCGAAGACGCCGAGGCCGCACGGCGAAACGTGGAGGACGGCCAATGGCAGGACGCACTGACAGCCGCGAACCGAGCCCTCGACTCGGTCCGCGGGCAACTCCTCGACGATCTGAACGACGCACACTGGGTGGAGATGGAGGCCGCGGCATTCGAGGAAGTGCGGACCGAATGTCGCGAGACTCGGATAACGGCACTTCTTGCTCTCGGCCGCCTGGCACCCGCACTGGTCGAAGCCGCTCAACTATGTAGCGAATACCCGTTCCGCGACCGGACCTGTTGGCTGAGAATGGTTGCCCTGCACCGGGCAGGAAGATCACCGGAAGCCTTGGAGCAGTTTCAATTACACGCGTCTCGGCTCGACGCCGAGCTGGGACTGGAGCCCGGCGGAGAGCTGACAGCACTGCAAGGCGCGATCTTGCGCCACGAGCCGGGTTTGGTCGCCTGGCCGCGCACTCCGGGATGGACGGGGGCCGAGGACGTTCCGGTCCCGACTTCTCCCCCTGCCGTAACAGCCATGCCCGAGACGAATTCCTCACGGTTGTTCGTCGGGCGCGCGGCACAGACGGGTGTCGCCGACAAGATGCTCGACGACGTCCGCCGGGGCTCGCCCCGCTGGTTGATCTTGACTGGTCCCGCCGGCATCGGCAAGACCCGATTCGCCGAAGAGTGTTCGTCGAGAACAACGTCCATCCAAGGAGCCGCCGTCTGGGCACGTTGCCCGGAAGACGACGGAACGCCGCCATGGTGGCCGATTCGCAGACTGATTCGCGAACTCGGCGCCGACGCAGACGCCGTACTGACGCCGCCGACCGATATCGATCCGGACGAAGCGAGATTTGCTGTCTACGAACGGGTTCGCACCACCATCGAAGCTGCGGCGACCGATGCACCGTTGACCGTCGTCATCGACGACATTCAATGGGCAGATCCCACGTCCCTTCGTTGTCTGACCTACCTGGTCGGCGCAATGTCCAGTGCCAGAGTCTGGTTCGTCTCGACGCTCCGTGACTCGGAAGTCGTTCCGGCGGTGCGCAAGTTCGAAGATGCCGTACTCCACGGCGAAGGAAATCGAACCATGGTTGTGCCCGCGCTCGCCCAGGCCGAGGTGGCAACCCTTGCCAGTTGCGTCTCCGGGGACACACTCGACGAGGCGGAGGCAAGAACCCTGGCGGAACGAACCGGCGGCAACCCGCTGTTCGTCTCGGAGTACGCCAGGCTTCCGAGGAACGAGCGACTCGGCGACAGCATCCCCGTCGCGGTTCGATCCGTCCTCGGCCGACGTCTATCCGCCGTCGAACCGGTAGTGTTGCAGTGCCTTCGGGTGGCCGCAGTTATCGGCGACGCCATCGAGATGGACACGCTGGCCGCGGCCGCCCGTCTCGATGTCGACACTCTCGCCGACTATCTCGATGCGGCAGCCGATGAACGAATCATCGTCGCGGACCCGGCAATCGGTGGTTACGTCTTTGCTCACGGACTTCTCCGAGACGAAGTACTCGAAGCGATACCCACGCTTCGGCGCCAGCGGATACACGCCCGAGTTGCCGAAGTGCTTGAAAACTCTTCCGATCCGGACCGACTGAGCCGTCGCGCACAACATCTGATGTCGGCCCTTCCCCTGGTCGATCCACTCGCCGTTCTGGAGGCGTGCACGGCTGCAGCGCAGGACGCGACCGATCGATGGAGCTCCGAAACCGCGGCCGAGTGGTGGGAGGCCGCTGTCCACGCGTTCGACTCGCTTCCGACGTCCCGGCAATCCGCTGACGATCGGGACGACCTGTTGGTGGCCAGAGTCGAGGCCCTCGCCCGGGCCGGTCGAGGGCAGACAGTTCTCGACGTCGTCAATGCCGGTCTCCTCGAGGCTGTTCGGGAAGGACGGACCTCCGCCGTCGGACGATTGGCGGGCGCATTGCTTCGGGCAGCCGGTGCCTGGCCGTGGGTTTCCTACGGTACCGATCCGGGACCATTGCTCGAACGGCTCGCGGCGGTGGAGCCGCTGGTCGAGAACGACAGAGCCGCTCACGCAAGGGTTCTTGCCGCCCTGGCGGTAGGTAGTTGCTACCACCCCGATGCCGAGATCCCGAATCGATGGAGCGCCCGAGCTCTCGACAGCGCTCGCGCTCTGGACAATCCGGATGTGATCGCCGACGCCCTACTAGGACGGATTCTGCTTTTCTCCGGAGTCGCGGTGCACAGCGCCGAGTCGATGCGTCTACTGCACGAGCTTTTCGAACTGCCGCACCAACAATCGCGTGTCGACAGCGTCGTCGCACACGCCGTCGCGAGCATGACGGAGATGAATCTGGCAAATGTCGATGCCGCCGTCAAACACGTCAGGCAGGGGATCATCGGCTGCGAACTACTGAGGCTCCCGGTTGTCCGGGTCCAATTACGCTGGATGGAAGCAACTCTCGCCGAGTGGCACGGAGACTTCACGCAAGCTCGGCGACAGTACGAGACGGCCAGGCAGATCCATCTGCAAACGGAGTTGTACACGGCTGGCAGCGCCGACCTGGCGTTCAACACTTTGGAATGGGAGCGAGGTGTGTTGGCCGAATCTGATCCCGGTGTCGTGGAACCCGATTCGTGGGTCATTGCCATCGATGCAGCCCGAGGTGAGCGCGAGGCCGCTTCCGAAGGCATCAAGAAGTGGCTGATCAATCGAGGGCCGCAGACGTGGACCACGCTGGGGCACCAGACACTACTTGCGCGCGTCGTGGCAGATCTGGAACTGATCGAATATGCCGATACGTTCATCGACCTTCTCGCTCCACACATCGGTTGCATCGCAACGGTAGGCCACGTCGGTGAGCTGGGCTCGGTCGCCGAAGCCTCCGCGCGACTCCATGCACTTCTGGATCGCGCCGAAGAGGCATCGACTCTCTTGGGACAGGCAGAAATGATCGCCACCGATTCCGGCGGAGCACCAACACTGCTGCGCTGCCGACTGCTTCGGGCCCAACTTCGAGAGCCGTCGACCGAACGTGAACGGGAGCTGGCGGAAGTGGCGACCGAATCGGAGGCACTCGGCATGCTCGGCGTAGCTGCACGGGCTCGATCGATATCGCTCTGAGCTGCGCATCTGCACTTGGATAAAACTTGGATCCGTTCGAATACGCACGTCAAGAACCAGCCAAGCCTGTTCGGGCAGTCTTCCTCTACAACCGAAACACGGTTGAGGAAGGAAGACCATGAACCTTCAAACCCCCATGCTCGACGCAGCTGTCGAATCACTGCGCGCAGAGGTGGCTGGCTCTGTTGCCCTGCCGGGTGGGACGGGATACGAGTTGGCGACTCCGTGGAATGTTGCGGTTCCGGTCGCTCCCGGCGCTGTGGTGGCAGTCGAGAGCGCGCAAGACATTGCCGCCACTGTGCGATTCGCGGCGAAGCTGGGCCTGCGCGTCGGTGTTCAGCGCACCGGCCACGGCGCTGTCCCTCTCGGCAATGACGTTCTGCTCGTCCACACCGGCAAGCTCACGGAGTGTGTCATCGACCCCGAAAACCGCACTGCCCGAATCGGCGCGGGCTTGATCTGGCAGGACGTCATCGACGCTGCCGCTCCCCACGGCTTGGCGCCACTGGCGGGTTCTTCACCCACCGTCGGCGTCGCCGGCTTCCTCACCGGCGCCGGCATCGGCCCGATGGTGCGCACGTACGGCCTGTCCTCCGATCACGTCCGGTCATTCGACATCGTCACCGGCAGTGGCGAACTCATTCATGTCACCCCTGATGAACACGCCGAATTGTTCTGGGGGCTGCGCGGCGGAAAAGCCACTCTGGGCATCGTCACAGCCGTCGAGATCGACCTGATACCCCTCACCCACTTCTACGGTGGCGCGCTCTATTTCGACGGCGCAGACGCAAGCGCGGTTGCGCACGCCTGGCTGGACTGGTGCGCCGACCTGCCTGAGCACAGCTCGACCTCGATCGCCTTTCTGCAACTTCCGCCGCTTCCACAGGTTCCGCCGCCGCTGGCCGGCAGACTCACCTTCGCGGTCAGATTCGCAAGTCTTGCCGAGGAATCCGATGCAAAGGCACTGCTCGACCGAATCCGTTCAGTCGCAACACCACTGATCGACGCAGTCTGCGTACTGCCGTATGCCGCCATCGGGGCAGTGCACGCCGATCCTGTCGACCCGATGCCGACGCACGAATCCACGGCATTGACGACCGAGCTGTCACACGAGGCCGTCGACGCACTGCTGTCCGCTGCCGGCTCCGGATCCGGTTCACCTCAAACCGTCGTCGAACTGCGCCTTCTCGGTGGCGCCCTCGCTCGGGAACCGAAGCACCGCAGCGCTTTCTGCCATCGTGATGCCGCCTTCACGTTGTTCACCGTCGGAGTTCTTGCCCCGCCGATGATCGACGCTGTAGTCCCGCACGCCGAGGCTCTCGGTCGAGCGATGGCGCCATGGACGAACGGGCATGCTCTGCCCAACTTCGCGCCCAGCGTCGACCCGGAGAAGATCGCCCGCACCTACGACGAGGACACCGCCCACTGGCTCAGCGCTTTGGCGAACACGCATGATCCACAGGGGGTGCTGGCCGTCGGCCAGGTCATGCGCCGGATTTCGTGAACTTCGCCAACTCTCGCAACCGGACCAGATCCCAGGCATGCCTGGGTCGACGGACGCCCGGACGATCTCGGGGGACTCTGACCCGCAGTGCCTGTGGGCTGACTGTGCACCTGACTGGAGTTGGCATCACGAGAGCCTCGCCGTCGACGCCGACCGGAATCTCGTCGGTGTCGGCGTCGATGATCACCTCGAATCCGGTGCCCTGAGCCAGCCCGTGCTGATGCGCCCGATGGAGCAACCCGACGGCCTGACGGGCGCTGACGACCGAGATCGCGACGATCCCGAGAGTGCCCCGGTCCAAACGCGGGCGATGGCCGAGCCCCGCCAAGTCGTTCATCTCATACGGTCCGTTGCTGATCAACACCGCCTGGGGCCCGATCGCGGACACGCTCGGGGAGCGGGCAGTCAGTACCGCTCCGGCGCGTCCGGCGAGGAGATCCGGGAGCATCTGCAGGAAGGTGCTGGTCTTGGCGTCGCGGTACTCCGGACTCTGGACGACCTCGGCGTATGCACCGAACGATGCGTTGTTGACGAAGGTTCTACCGCCGACCTTCCCCAGATCGACCGTGACCTCGACGCCGTCGACAAGTGCGTCGAGGCACCGTGACGGATCCTCAAGGTCGAGACCCAGGTCGGCTGCGAAGTGGTTGCGCGTCCCGGCGCTGACAACGAGGAAGGGCAGGTCGTGTTCGGCCGCGACAGCGGCAACCAGAGCCTGAGTTCCGTCACCGCCGGCAACGCCGAGCAGATCGGCGCCGTCCGCGACCGCCTCCCTGGCCAATGCCGTCACGTCGATCTTCTCCGGCCCCTCGAGCAGGGCAACCGAGGCACCCAATTCCTCGGCCCTGCGTTTCAAGTCGAACTTCTCGACCTTGCCACCGCCGGAGTTCGGGTTCATGACCAGAAACGGTTTGGTGGGCGGCGGTGCCGGTCGCTCGACCACCGGCAATTCCTTCTCCTCCCCTTCCAAGGCGGCGCGGGCACAGATACCGGCTACGACGAACAACCCGATCGCGAGCAGCACCACCCACAGGAGGCGTTCTCGGACCAGGAAGGTGAGCACCACGATCGGCGTCAGTACCGCCACCGCCAACGAGATCCAGCGCAGAAACCCGCGGGTCGTCAGAAACCAGTACATCGCTACGACGCACACAATCACGCCGCCGATCCCCAGGAGCAGCATCGTCAGGGTCTTCAAGCCGGCGAAGACTAGAAGCATCCCAACCGACAAGGCCAACGCCGCAAATGCCGCGCGCGCCAACCAACGCTGTTTTGACGAGGGCCGATCCGTGCGGACAGGGGTCGTCATCGAGCCACCTCCCCGCGATTGTCATTTCGGCCGGCACTTCGACGCTATCCCTTCGACGCAGGCGAGTCACCTACCCGCAGGAATCTCACGATCGCGCACTGCTACGTTATGACGACACCTCGTCATAAAAAGGAGAAGGCCCGTGACAACACCGACGCCCGAAGCGTGGGAGTCCGTGGAAGGACCCCTCACCGGGATTCGGAAAGCCGGTCTCCACGGCTTGCGGTGGACAGCGTGGTTGGCCGGCGCGACAGGGCTCACGCAATTGGTGTCGATCGGGCTGACCTTCACCGACACTGTCCGCGGAATCGTTCCGGCAACGTACCCGCCTGCAGATGTGGCCTGCAGCGTCGTCGCGCTCGTTCTTCTGGTCACCCTGCTTGTCGGCCGACCCAACGGTCCAGCAATGTTGTCTGCTCTCGCCCTCCTCATGGCCATGCTGATGGCGCCGACACTCCACAAACATGCACCCGAGTCGCTCTGGCTGGCGGCGGCACACGCCGTCTCGGTCGTCGCCGTCATCACGCTGTCAGTGATGACTTCGCGGTTCTCCAGTGCCGAGTTGGATCGGTCGTGACACCGGATTCACCCCTCTCGCTTGCGGCCGAGGAATGGATCACTGGCCTGACTGCCGCGGAGATGGAGCGATTGCGGAAACGCACGACGCTCACCCCCGCCGAAGAGCGGGAGGTCAGCCGATCCGTACGCTCGATCGCGCAGCAGATGATGCTCGTACCCGTCTCGATGTGGCAAGGTGATCCACGCCTTGTTGCGGATCTGTTCGACCTCCCCGTGACCGTGAATCAGACCCAGGAGGATCGACCATGCCGAAGCTGACCGGTGGCGCGACAACGGTAGAACACAAGATCGCCACCCGAGAAGCCATGCTGGACGCCTTCATACACGAACTTCACGAGCAGGGCTGGCAGAACGTGAAGCTGCAGACCGTGGCCCAGGCAGCCGGCGTCTCGCGGACAGCGGTATACAACTACTTCCCTGACAAATCTGCGTTACTGCTCGCCTGGTCCACCCGCGAGATGGATAGATTCCTACTCCTGGCCGAGCGTGAACTCGCGGATCGCGAGAATCCTGTCGACCGTATCGAAATCCTCGTCAAACTGACGCTCGTCGAGTTCTCGCTGCAGCGATTCACGGGAATCGCGTTGGTCGAATTGTTGTCCGCGCAGGATCGCGAGCGCTTTCTCAAACGTATTGTCCCGCTGTCGGTTCTGGTCGAACAACTCGTCCGGGAAGGTATCGACGTCGGTGTTTTTGTCGATTCCGATGCTGCCGCGTCCGCGCAACTCATTCTCGCTTGCGTGGAAAGCCGGCGACCGATACTCATGGCCGGCGGCCGAGTGGACGCCGTCGTAGCGACGACCGTCCCGTTCATCATGCGCGCTTTGGGCGTTGCGTGGCCGACTTCCCTCGCCGCCGAACCCGCCGATCGGCCTGCCCACGATCGGTAGGATCGCAGGTATGCACTTCGACCTCCCGCCCATCGATCAGCAGGCCGAGCGATTGATCGAACTCGGCATACACGAGATGGCCGGACTTTCCGCCGGCGACGTCAGGGCGGCCGCAGCCGGACACGGTGATGCGGGACTGCTTACGGTGCACGAAAAACTAGCTCCAGCTTCAGTTCTGACTCCACTGCTCGAGCATAAGAACAAGAGCGGATTCGTTGTCGTCGACATGGCGGATGTTGATTTGTTCGCACCCACCGAGCAGGCAACGCTGCCAGAAAGCGCATTGCATCTGCTCGGTGGAGTCGACCGCGGGGACCACCTCGCCAATTGGAGCCCGGACGAAGCGCTGCCTGCAATCGTCGACGCAGACCGTACGCCGCTGACGCTTACCGAAGGCATCCATTGGTTGTTGCAGCGTCCCGACATTCTCGAACGCGGAAAGTGCTTCATGACCATCGGTTCCCGATTGCGTAAGCCTGACGGATCTTTCGACACCAGAACTCCCGCCGTGTGGATCAGCAACGGAACCGGTCGGGATGGCAAAGACAACCGCAACGCCCCGAAAGTCGGGTGGTGTTGGTGGGGCAACCGCCACACGTGGTTGGGCTTTGCATCGGCGAGCGACCGGGTACCGCTCCCGAACTAGAGCACGGTTGCGCGGTCGAATCGGTACCGATCCTTCCACGGCATCGCGGCCTCGAGCAGTGCAGCGGCAGAGAGCAATTCCGCGTCACACCCCCACTTCGCGGAGATCATCACGCCGAGCGGAACACCGTCTTCCGTCCAACCCAGCGGCAAACTGATCGACGGGAATCCAGTTGCGTTGGCGACGATGGTGTTTCCGGTGAATGCGACCATGTCGATCAGTTCGGTCGCGGGGTCTTCGTCGTTGCGTAGCTCCCCGATCGCCAATGGCGGCTTGGTCACAGTCGGGGTGACGACAAGATCGGCGTCGGCGTAGTCGAGGCTCCATCGCCGCGCCCATGCTTGCACCACACCGATGGCCGCTGCCAGATCGCCGGACGGCACCTCGCTTGCTTGAACTCGCAAGTGCTGCACAATCGGACGGAGAAGGTGTTCGTACTCTTCCGGGATCGGCTTGGTTCCGGCCAAGGATGAGAACATTTTGGTGAAGGCATCAACAAAGACGTCATCGCGGGCTTGCGGTCGCTCGAACACGTTGTGTCCCAGCCCCTCCAGTACAGTACCAACCTTCGATACAGCATCCGAGAGCTGCGGATCCACGGCTCCGCCGGAGACCGATCCATGAGCAAGAGCGACGGTCAAGGGGCGAGCTTGCACTCCCCCAGCCTGTACAACGAACTCTTCGAACGACTTCGGCCGAGGCGGGTGGATAGTGCCTGCGCCAGGTCGTGTTGCCAGAACGTCCAGCAGCGCAGCGGTATCGCGAACTGTCCGGGCGATCGGCCCCTTGCTCGCAAATCCGAAGTTATCGTGCCCTGCCACTCCCATCGTGATCAAACCGCGGCTCGGCTTGAGGCCCACCACACCGCACGCACTCGCCGGAGAACGCAACGACCCTGCCGTGTCACTTCCCTGGGCAAACGGCACCAGACCAGCGCCGACGGCGGCCGCCGCACCACCACTGCTGCCGGCGGCACTTCGTGTGCGATCGAACGGACTGCGAGCGGGCGGAGCAACTTCCGGCTCGGTATAACACGCCGCCCCGAACTCGGGCACTGTGGTCTTTCCGATGTCGATCAGCCCACCTTCGCGGATCGCCTCGACGATCTCGTCGTCGGCATCGGGCACGAAGTCCCGAAACAGCGCCGATCCGAAGGTCGTGCGGATGCCGCGAGTAGCGTCGAGATCCTTGATTGCCGTCGGAACTCCGAACAGGCGCGGAAGCGGTCCGGCGTCCCGCTCGTCCAGCCTGAGCTGGGCTTGTTCGGCCAGTGCAACTGCGTGCTCCCCGGCAATCGTCGTGAACGCGCCCACGTCGTCGGAAGTGGTCACACGGTCGACGAAGTACCTGGTCACCTCGGGAATGGACACCTGCTTGGCGGCGATCACACCGGCAAGTTCGACGGCGGACAGTTGATGGAGATCAGTCATCTGGCAACACTCCTTGTAGGTCGATAGACACTTGTAATTTCGATACGCGTATCGTTATTGTTGTCAGCATGGTATCCGAATCCGCCGGCTCCGCAAGGGCCGGCCGACCAAAAGCATTGAGTCACAGACAGATTCTCGATGCCGCGGCAGAGATTGCCGATACGGACGGCCTGGATGCGGTGTCATTTCGGGTACTCGCCGAGCGACTCGGCATATCGCCGATGTCCGTCCACCGCACAACCGGCGGCATCGACGCCTTGAGGCGAGACCTGATCTCCACCCTCGTAGGCGAAGCGGTCTCGTCGATCGACTGGCCGACCGACTGGCGCGAGGTTGCCCGCACGTTCGCCTACGGACTCCACGATCTCCTGATGCGCCATCCCCTGGTCTTGGAAGCCCATCGACAGGCATCACTGGAAGCACCCGGCGCCGACGACACTGCCCACCGAGTCGTCAGCGCCCTTTCCCTGGCCGGCCTCGAGGACGAACAGGCCACGTACGCGTACGGCGCCCTGCATGATTTTGTAACCGGACACGTCGCAATTCAATTGGGACGCGGAGCTTTCGACAGTGCACCCGCTGATCGACGCGATGCATCGGTCTTCGCACTTCATCACGATCCCGCCCGAAGATTCGAATTCGGAGTCACTCTCATCCTGGACGGTGTGGCGTCGATCGCGCAGCGAGGAAGCGCAACGTGACGCCTCGGGGCGCCGCGAGATACATTGCGACGCAGGATAAAGCTGGTATCTGCGCTGCACATTGCCGGTAGCCAGGCTCCCCGTATGGCCGGCGCAAGGCTCGCGGCAACGGAGCGCTATCCAAGCCACCCAGCGACTCCGCAGTAGTTGTCGACTTGGCTCCACTCATTCGCGGCCTCGAATAATTCCCTCCTGACTCGAACGCATGTTCGAGTATTGTTGTGTGCAGGGGATCGGGGGATTCAATGAGTGTCTTATTGTCGGAAGTGGTTTCGGGTTCTGCGGCGGGGTTACGCGGACGCCTGTGGCGGTTGACCGCTGCTGAGTTACGCGCTGCTGCGGTGTCGGCGAGTGCGGAGATTCTGCGCTTGGAAGCCGTGCGGGTGGCGGTAGTCGACGAACTCTCGATGCGTCCGGACGATCAGGTGATCGCCAGCCGCGGGGTGGGTGCGTGGTTGGCGGCGAACACGATGCTGCAGGTTCGTGACGGTAAGAAGATCGCCGCGTTGGGTGCAGCGCTGCGCGCGTTCCCGGCCGTGGCAGCAGGCTTCGATGTTGGGGATTGCTCGTTCGATCACGCCGTCTTGATCGTGACGTTCTGCGAGTCGCCGCCGAAGGGGATGCCGGAGGAAGCGCTACCGAAGTGCATCGACCTGCTGCTCGCTGCTGCGTCGGGGGTGGAAGCGACGACGACGAAGGTGCGGCACGTCATCGCAACCTTGGAGCGGTTGTTCGAATCCGATGAGATTCCACCTGCCGAAGACGTGGATCGCAATGAGCTCCGCATCGCCTCGACCTTGAACGGTCGGGTGGTGGTGCGCGGTGATTTCGACGCCCTCACCGGCGAAATGCTGCTGTCGGCGTTGTCGAATCTGACGATGCCCACCCCAGCACCCGATGGAACCCCTGATGCCCGGTCCGCAGCAAAGCGGACGGCGGACGGGTTCACCGAACTGATCCGCCGGTATCTGGACTGCGCCAAGACCGGCACCGATGGTGGGCAACGTCCGCATGTGAACGTGCACATCAACGCGCGTGATCTCGCTGAGCATCGGGATTGTGCGGCCGCGCCCTCGAATGGTGAAGAGTCAGTGTCGGATCTCGATGTGGGGCACATGCCGTGGCTGGGACCGTTGTCGGTGTCGCAGACCAGACTCCTCGGGTGCGACTGCTTCCTGTCGACGGTCCTACTGGACGCTCACGGCGCACCGTTGGATGCGAAACCGGGAAAACGGTTGGTCGCCGCTGAACAACGCGTCGCGTTGATCGCCCGAGACAAAGGCTGCGCGTTCCCCGGCTGTTCATGCGTACCGGCGTGGACCGACGCACACCATATCCGGCACTGGGCCAACGGCGGCCCGACAGTGATAAACAACCTTGTCCTGCTGTGCCGTTCACATCACCGATTGATGCACCGCAAAACCGGGTTCGTCGGAAAGTGGGAAATCCGCATCGGTGTCGACAACAAACCGTGGTTCATCCCACCACCCTCGATCGACCCGCAGCGGCACCCGCGTCCGGCGAACACCACCTTCAAAACCTGAGAACAGCTTCTCAGGCACAACAGAATACGGCCCAGCACCGCACCGAGGAGATCTCGATGCGGTGCCAAAAGCCATGCCTAGCCCAAGTCGGCGACGATCCGCTCGGCGAGTGGCTTCGACGACGCCGGGTTCTGACCGGTGTAGAGCTTCCGGTCCACCACGACATAAGGCGACCAGGCATCAGCCTTCGAGAATTTGCCACCCAATTCGCGTAGTCGAGTTTCGAGCAACCACGGAGCCTTGTCCGCCAGACCAGCCTGCGTCTCCTCTTCATTGGTGAACGAGGTCAACTGATAGCCATCGAACAGCCAGCTCCCATCGGATCTCTGGGCCGGCAGGAGTGCCGCCGGTGCGTGACAGACCGCCGAGACCACCTTGTCCGCATCCAAGAAGTTCACGAGAAGCTCGCCGAAGGATGCCGACACCGCAAGATCTTCCATCGGTCCATGTCCACCTGGCACAAAGACCACGTCGTAATCGGCGGCGTTTGCGTTCTCGAGAATCTCCGGCGAATCGAGCACCGGCTTCAGATCGGCGATGTACTTGCGCACACGGTCAGCGCCTTCTTGCCCGCCGTTGACCTCGGGCGCCAGGCTCCCCTCGTCCACAACGGGGGCTTTACCGCCCGGCGTCGCGATCACGATGTCGTAGCCGGCATCGACGAAAACGCGATGCGCCTCGACCAGTTCTTCCGCCCAGTACCCAGTCGGGTGGGCTGTTCCGTCGTTCAGCGTCCAGTGATCTGCAGAAGTGACTGCAAACAACAGCTTTGTCATCGCGCAACCTTTCGTCGTAGTCAGGAACCCGGGGACACGAAACCCCGGAGAACGCTCCCCTGGATGAAACGCACTCACCGGGAGGGAATTCCGCATCGCCGGTTCCAGTGCGACTTCTCACCAACGGGCATGGAATCCGTCATACCCACTTTCCAGCTCGGGCATCTAGGTCGAGCAGCGCGATCAGGCCAAAACGAAGGCCACGGCGAAGAGTGTCCAGGCGGCTGCGAGAACCGTCGACGCGGCGGTAACTACCCCAGTCACCGCTGGTCGAGTACTGCGGTTGCGTGCCGCGATGATTCCGACCGTCATCAAGGTCAGCGCCAACAGGAATGACAGAACCACGATCTTCACCAGCAACCCCTTCGACGTCGGCCAACAAGACCGGAGACTTTTTAGATAGTACACAAATAGATCGTGCATTAATTAAATGGCGCTTTGTCAGGCATGTCTTGACAACATTCAACTAGAACTGTCAGGCTAAACCTGACGAAAGGACAACTTCTTATGGAAGACCTGATCGAGCACGCTCTGACCGCAAAGATCGATGCTGCCGCTATTACTACGGCCAACGCCGCGATCACTGAGGCCGGCGCTCAGGCGGACAAAATTGTCGGTATGGATCCCCTCCCTGGCAGCCCCGAGTGGGAGGCGGAACAAGACACCGATATCCCGGCGCAGCGTCAGATGGCGTGGCAGCTGGCATGTTTCCGGATCCAGCTTGCCGCGGGCATCGATTCGACGGCAAGCGTCATGAGCCTGCGCAGATTCGGCGCAACATGGGCAACCATCGGCCGCGCGGCCGGAATGACCCGACAGTCCGCGCACGAACGATGGGGTCGTCGCGTCTCGGACATGCTCGACCCATACGGAGTCGGAATGCCGCCCATGGTGCCGAATGACGATCCGACTGAGTCCTGACTACAAATCGCGTGACTACTGATCCGGCAGAAGCGCATCTGCTTTCGCGACCAGCACTGCACGCTCACGCTCATTCCCAGCCAGCCGGGCCGCTTCGAGGAGTTCGGTTCGAGCTTCCTTGGATCGGCCGAGTTGACTGAGCAACTCACCCCGAACGCTCGGAAGCAGGTGGTAACCCGCCAATTCACCTGAAGCGACAAGCTTGTCGACGAATTCGAGCGCCGGGGCCGGACCGTATGCCATGGATACCGCCGCCGCATGATTGAGGTCGACCACGGGCGAGGGCGCCACTTGCGCCAAAGCCTCGTAGAGTATGACGATCTTCTTCCAATCGGTGTCATCGAAAGTTGCAGCCCGCGCGTGACATTCCGCTATCGCGGCCTGCAAACCGTACGGGCCGCGGCCGCGCCCGACGGCGTCGGCCCGCTGCAGCGCGGCAAACCCCCGTGCGATCTGAAGGCGATCCCACCGAGTCCGGTCCTGGTCCGCAAGCAGGATGGGCTCACCCGTCGACGTTGTCCTGGCACCGAATCTCGAGGCCGTCAGTTCCATCAATGCGACGAGGCCGTGCACCTCGGATTCCCCCGGGACCAGTTCGGCCAGTATTCGAGCCAGCCGCAGCGCTTCAGCACTCAGATCCGCGCGCATCCACTCGTCCCCGGAACTGGCCGCATAGCCTTCGTTGAACACCAGATACAGCACTCCGAGTACGGCGCCTAACCTTTTCGAAAACTCTTCTCGTCCTGGAACTTCGAATACCGCTTTCGAGGCAGTCAACGTTTTCTTAGCGCGCACTATCCGCTGCTGCACTGTTGCCGTCGGCGTCAGGAATGCTCTGGCAATTTCTTCTGTGGTCAACCCGCCCACTACCCGAAGAGTCAAGGCTACCTGCGCTTTTCGATTCAACACAGGGTGACAGGCAATGAATATCAGCCGAAGAACGTCGTCGTCGATCCGATCCGGATCCCAGCTGACGTCATCGAAGTGCGAAGCGTCGTTCTCGAGTTCACGCGCGAAGTGGGCGTAGCGTTCGTCCAACCTCTCGCGTCGTCGCCACCCGTCAACTGCCCGTCGCGTCGCAACAGACGTCAGCCAGGCAGCTGGATTTCGCGGAACCCCGGTGGCAGGCCACTGCTCGACGGCTTCGAGCAGAGCCTGCGCAGCCAGGTCCTCGGCAAGATCAAGATCCCCGACGGTGCGAGTCAACGTGGCGACGATCTTCGCGGATTCGATACGCCAGACCGCGTCGACAGCCGTTCTCGTTGCTTCTCGCACCGCCTCGTCGGTCATGGTTCAGCCTGCGACCGGACGATCGGTGCCGAGCTCTTCGCGCCAGCCGGCTTCTTTCTGGATGTACTCGTTGTCCTGATCGAAGTCCGACATCTCACTCACGCGGCGCACTTCGAGCTTGCTGCCCGGCCCCAACGGGCAGCGCTTTGCCCATTCCAGGGCTTCATCCTTGGTCGACGTCTGGATGATCCAGAAGCCGGAGAACAACTCCTTCGTCTCCCCGTACGGGCCGTCGGAAACCAGCGGAGGATCGGACTCGAAATCGACGATGAACCCCTCCTCCATGGCCAATCCCTCACCGGCCAACAAGACACCGGCCTTGATCAGGGATTCGTTGTACTGGCCCATCGCGGCAATGATCTCGTTGAAGTCCATGTCCTTGGACGCTTCGATGGCCTCGTCGGTGGAACGCATGATCAGCATGTACTTCATGAGAATCTCCTTCGTTTGTGGGCCGTTCCGTTCGGCCCCTCTGCCTACACGTCGAACGGCGCACCCACCGATCGACACACTTCCGAAAGTTTTTTTCCGAGGACAAAACCGTCGGCCGTGATGCGCTGCTCACGCTATCGGCAGACGGGTCGTCTGGCAGGTCAGAAGTCGAGAAATCCCGCCACAACGTCACGAACGAGGCCGTTCGCGTCAGTGCTCCCGTAGAAATACACCGACCCGTAACCGAATAGGTACTCCTCTACGAACTCGGGTTGCGACTGCGAACCCACCGGCCACCCCTCCTCATTGATCTGGAACAGGAAATTGTGTCCGTCTGACTCGACGGCATTGGCATAGGACGGCTCGTTCTGGATGAGCACGGGTTGCGGAGCGATCAACACCAACGGCATCACCTCGTCATCCGTTGGAGTCTTGATCAACGCCGCGCTCCCCAAGCTCCCATGCCTCCCGACCGATTCCGCACTTCGCGATGACGGCGCATGCGGGACTGCGCGAACCCCGATGTTCGGGTATTCGAGGTCGTCGTCGCTGATAGAGAAGCCGCGACGGATGAAAACGGAAAGCTCTCGCTCACCGAGCCACGCAGCCGTGTGTGCCGCAAGCGTCAGAAGGTATTCGTGCGACTCCAGAATCGGCTGACCATCGAAAACCTGCGGGGGCCGTCCACCGATCCGCGCCCCGATCGCCGAATCGCTCGAATCCACTCCGAGCTGTAGTCTGTCCACCGGCGTCATCCTAGAGATATCCGACAGGCGTCGGATAAAGGCTCCCCAATTCCCTACAAATTACTGATGCCGCGAGCCACTTGCAGGCTCGATGATGAATACATGACGAATTTCCCCACCCTCGACCCCGAATTCGCTGTGGCACTCACAATGCTCCCGAAGGTCGACTTTTCGGACCTCCCCGCCACGAGAACCTCCTACGACGCGCAGGTAGGCGCCTCGCTGGCGGACCTGTCATATGACGGAGTCACGCTTCGCGAAATATCCGTCCCGGGACTCGATGACGATCCAGAGATCACGGTACGTTTCTTCACTCCGGACACCGCAGTAGGTCCAGTCCCGGTTCTTCTCTGGATTCACGGCGGCGGATTCGCCATCGGCACAGCAGAAGGCTCTGATCCTTTCTGCATCGAGGTAGCGCGCGAACTCGGATTCGCCGTTGCCAACGTGGAGTACCGCCTTGCCCCCGAGACTCCCTTTCCCGGCCCCCTCAACGATTGCTACGCCGCGCTCACGTACATACACGCCCATTCAGGAGAACTGGGTATCGATCCCAGTCGCATCGCAGTCGGCGGTCAGAGTGCGGGTGGTGGACTTGCCGCCGGAATAGCACTGAAAGCCCGAGATGAGGGCATCGTCCCCGTCGCGTTTCAATTTCTCGAGGCCCCGGCACTGGACGACCGACTGACATCAACGTCGATGACAAACTTCATCGACACTCCGATATGGCACCGACCCAACGCGATTCAGTCGTGGAAGTTCTACCTCGGCGAGTCGTATACAGGGCCCGAAGACCCGAATGTTTCGGTCTACGCCGTGCCCGCCCGCGCAACCAATCTCAGCAACTTGCCCCCGACCTACGTCTGCACTATGGAACTCGATCCACTTCGCGACGAAGGAATCGAGTACGCCGCTCGTCTACTCCAAGCCGGCGTCAGCGTGGAGCTGCACTCCTTCTCCGGCACCTTTCACGGGTCGGCACTTGTCGCGACTGCAGAGGTCAGCAAACGAGGTGCCGCCGAAGCACTCACCGCGATCCAGAGAGGGTTGCGCTAGCTGGCACGCGTCTCGTAGCGTTGCGAGATGCAAGGACTGATGTACCGGCTTGCCGAGCTCGAAGCAGACTCGGCAGGCCTGGTACGTGTCATCGACTACTTCGACACCCTCGTGCGGCACGGCGCCGACACAGCATCCTTACTACGCGCGAGCGCACAGTTGGCGGACTGCGTTGTGGGCATCGAGATCGTCGAACACGGCAGCAAGAAGAGTTCACGTCGTTGTGATCAGCGCGGCCGATGGTCACCCGAACCTTGTCTCGCCCCCAGCATTACCAGGGAGATTGCGGTCGACGATGACGTTCTCGGGAAGGTATGGATCGAGCGTCCTGGTGCCCACTTGCCGCTCGACGAGATGCTCGTCGACAGAATGGCTCTGACTGCCTCGATAATCCTGCAACCCCGACGCTTGCCTACCGAAGCCGAGCACACTCGAAATCTGTTGTTCCCGATGGATGAACTCGCGGTGCTCACCTCCTGCGCCGGTCTCGGTATCGCACCCCACACCCCAGTCCGTGTAATGGCAACCAAGACAGTCTCAGATATGGTCCACGTCGCTGCACGCCTTGTTATTTCGCACGATTGCACACCTGGCAGAGCCGTTGGGATAGAAGCCGACAGCGAGTATCTGAATCTCGTGACGAGTTCGTTCGCGCCGACAACCGAACTGTCCGAGGCAGCGTTGTCGTCATCCCTCCGCGCCGGAGTATCTTTGGCTGCCGCCGCCTCCGAAGTACACATGATGACCAGCACAGCACGATTCGCTCGCACCCAGACCTCGGCAACCACACCGATCGTGAACGCTGACGGCTTCGGCGCCCTCAACCTCCTGGCGCCGGGATCGCACATCGATCATTCGAAAATCCCGGATTTGGTTCTTGCCAAAGAGATTGGCGATACCAAGCAGGGATCAGAGCTGCTGGGCACCTTGAGGACATATCTACGATCCGGAACATTGAGAGCCACGGCCGATGCCATGCATCTTCATCACAGCAGCGTCGCGCACCGATTGGCAAAGCTATCTCGGTACGTCGGGTTTCACGTCGACACCATCGAGAACCGTGCGCGCGCAACTGCAATGATGCTGGTCCTCGACGCCGGATAAATCCTGCCCCGGATCAGTCACCCTGAAGCGGTTGACGATCTTTCTCGTTCGGCGAGCGCAACGAACGGCGCAAGTGCCGGATTTGGATTATCCAGCCGATAGGTGACAGCAACATCGAGAGTTGGTTGCTCACCATCGATCTCGCACAGATGGATACCCGGAATGCGGAGCATCCGTGCCCGACCCTGCGGGATCGGCGCAATTCCCACTCCGTCCGATACGGCATGTAAAACCTGCTCGTCGTCAGCTTCGGATCGAACGATATTGGGGGTGCTGTTCGGCCAAAGCTGTTCGAGGGTACGCGAATACATCCCCGGAGCGTTTGCCTCGGGCCAGAACACGACGGGGATACCCACCAGATCTCCGAGTTCGAGACTCGCTCGACCCCCGAACGGGTGATCTGCGGGCACCGCAACCAGGATGGGTTCGGTGTCGAGGACGATCAGGGGAAGTTCGCGATCACCGTCTTCCAGTGGCGGCCGCACGACCGCGACGTCGACTGCTCCGTTTCGGACGAGATCAACTGTCTGCGCCGACGTGCCACGATGAACGACGACCTCCACGCCCGGGTAGAGCTTTCGATAGGTGCTGACCAGATCCGCTACTGCGCCGCCGGCCCACGAGCGGGTGTAAGCGATGCGCAGTTCTCCGTCCACGCCGCGCGCAGCCAATCGAATTCGATCGACCGCCCGGTCCGCACACCCGAGCAAAAAGCGCGCCTCTCGTACCGCTACTCGGCCGGCATCAGTGAAGGTGAACTGCGGACCTCGACGATCCACCAAAGGCACTCCGAGTTCGCGCTCGAGAACCTTGATCTGCTGACTGAGCGCCGACTGCGCGACGTGGACGTTCGCGGCGGCGCGAGTGAAGCTGCCATGATCCGAGAGAGCGATCAGATAACGGGCGCGCTGCAGGTTCATACGGCGATTATAAGAAGAACAGATGGTGGTGTCACTACTTGGTCTTGGACATGGCATCACCTGAGGTCGGAGGATCGAGGTCACGCTGCTCTACCGCTTGTCTCCCGAAATATTGTCTCCCGAACGATCACAAGGTTGCACATGAACCCCCGAACACTCGCCGAACCGCGCGAACCCGCAACGGACGCGAGACTCCTCGACGCCGTCGCGGAGATCGTCGGCGAAACGCATGTCCTCACCGATCCCGAACTGATCGAGGGCTACACGCGCGACTGGACGGGACGTTGGATCGGCGACGCGATCGCGATAGTTCGTCCGGTCAACACCGCCGAAGTGTCTGCGGTCCTTCGAGCATGCTTCGATGCGGGGGTACCTGTGACGCCCCAAGGCGGCAACACCGGACTGGTCGGTGGCGGAATCGCCTCGGCCGGGTCCGTGGTGCTGAGTACCAGACGGTTGGAGACGATCGAGTCCGTCGATCCCATCGGCCGGACAATCGCAGCCGGCGCCGGCGTGACCGTTGCCCGCGCCGACCTGGCCGCATCTGCACACGGTCTCCGGTTCGGAATCGATTTGGCATCAAAGGAATCCGCGACACTCGGCGGCATCGTCGCTACCAACGCCGGTGGTACGCGCATGGTCCGATACGGAAACACGCGGGCACAGATCCTCGGTATCGAGGCAGTGCTCGCCGACGGTTCCGTCTTGAGCAGATGGACGCCACTCGTCAAAGACAATGTCGGTTACGACATTCCAGGCCTTCTTGCCGGCAGCGAGGGAACTCTTGCCGTCATCACCAAAGTATTGATGAAGCTGGTCACCCCGGCGACCGACACCCAGGTTGTACTCGCCGGCGTAAGCGACATCGAGCAAGCGTTGCATCTATGTAATCGCGTGCGGCAGAGCGGATTGACCGTCGAAGCCGCCGAGATCATGACTGACGACGGCATCGACCTCGTCTGCGCACACACCGACGCCCGTCGTCCGTTCGGCGCCCCTTCGCCGATGTACACACTCATCGAGGTGTCGTCGCCGCGCGAGACGGAAGAGTCACTCCTGGAAGTTCTCTCCGACTCTGCCGATCTCATCGAGGACGCGACGGTCGAACCTGGACCCGCTCGAAAACTGTGGACCTTGCGGGAGAGTCACACCGAAAGCATCAGCGCTTCGTCGACGACACCGGTTGTAAAGCTGGACATCTCCGTGCCCTTGTCCGTGATGGGCATGTTCATCGGGAACCTTCGAGAGACGTTGGACGAGCGATTCCCCCTCGTGCGGCCAATCTTGTTCGGGCACTTCGCCGACGGAAACATTCATGTGAACCTTCTGGACGCCGATCCAGGGGTCGCGCACGAACTGACCGATACGGTGTTCCAACTCGTCGCCGACCACCACGGAAGCATCAGCGCCGAGCACGGGATAGGTCGCGCGAAGTCTCCGTGGATAACGCTGGGGCGCACGAAGACCGACATCGCTGCGATGCAGTTGATCAAATCGTCCTGGGACCCGCGTGGAATCCTCAATCCTGGAATACTGTTGCCGGAAAAGGTCGGGTAAGCAAAGAGGCGGTCGCGTGCAGGATCTTTACGTCGTCACTCATCCTCATGCCGAACACACAGCGCAGGACGTCGTCGGCGGTTGGCACAATTCGGTTCTCACCCCTGCCGGTCTCCGCGATGCAGAATTGATCGCGGAAGCCCTGAAGCGACGACGCACAGGAAATTCGCGCCCGATCCGCATCACCTCGTCGGACCTCCGTCGTTGCGCCGAGACATCTACGATTATTGCCCGGACACTCGACACTCCGGTGACAACGGATTCACGTTTACGCGAAATCAGCTTCGGAGAAGCCGAAGGACGCCCGAACTCGTGGCTCGCCCAGCGCCAGGTGCCGGCTCCCGACAACAACCGCCTCGATCACCGTGGCCCCGTTGCCGGTGCCGAGACCCGCCGCGACGTCGCATCGAGGGTCGGCGAATGCACCCGCGAACTGATGACCGATCTCGACCACGATCATATTGTCGTAACACACGGCTTTGCACACACATTCGTAGTCTCCGCCTGGCTGCAGATCCCCATCGAAGCCGCAGGGTTTGCAACTTTCGCGACCACACCGGGTGCAATCACTCATCTCCAGCACGACGACTACTGGCGCAATCGAACTCTCGCACAGCTAGCCGATACCTCGCACCTGGACTGTGGCACGATGGCTTGATGCGCCATGTCTCCGACGACGAACGCCGTGCACGCATGGGCGTACGTCATGCGCTGGCGCCCTCGTTCCGTGTCGATTCCCCGGAAGCTGCGACTCGGGCGATGACGGTGCTTCACGCCACCGAGTCAGCGACGGTCTATCTGTCTTGCTGGGCGAGGGTTCGATCCTTGGATGCCGCCGATGTCGACCGCGCCTTGTACGACCAACGCAGTCTCGTCAAGCAATTGGCTATGCGCCGCACGCTTTTCACCTTTTCCCGAGACTTGCTACCGGCCGCGTGGTCGAGTGCATCCGCGCGCGTCGCCAACACCGAGCGCGCCAGAATGTCCAAGGATGTGGTCAAAGCCGGACTCACCCTCGACGGCAACGACTGGCTCGATCGCGCACGGACGGAAGTACTGAAGTTGCTCACCGATAGGCCTGAAGGGCTTTCAGCGGTAGAGATTCGTCAGGCCGTGCCGATGATAGACGTCAAGGTCGAGGGTTCGGCAGGTGAAATCTGGTCGGCACCCAGGGTTCTCACGCACCTCGGGGCGACCGCAGACATCATGCGGGGCACCAACACTGCCCGCTTCCCCGTCTCACGCCCACTGTGGACTCTCACTCGACACTGGCTCGACGACGCCCCCGCCGACCTCGAATCTGGGGAAGGATACCGAGAAATAGTCCGGCGCTGGCTCTACACCTTCGGACCGGGAACGGAAGACGACATCGTCTGGTGGCTGGGCTCGACGAAGACGGTCGTCCGGGCCGCCCTCGCCGAACTCGACGCCGTTGCAGTCTCACTCGACGGTGGCGGCACGGGGTGGTTGCTACCGGATGATGTCGCCGAAGTATCCGATCCGGGGCCCTGGGTGGCGCTCTTACCGGTGCTCGATCCCACGATCATGGGTTGGAAGGACCGCGACTTCTATCTCGGTCCACACCGCAACCAACTCTTCGACACCCGCGGTAACGCCGGCACCACAGCATGGGTCGATGGTCGCGTCGTAGGTTGCTGGATCCAGGACGAAGTGGGTGCGGTGCATGTTCGATTGCTCGAGACCGTGCCGGCATCTGCACGACGCTCTCTCGACGCCGAGGCAGTGCGCCTCACCGAGTGGCTGAGCGGCGTCAAGATCGGCACCGGTTACGTCTCGCCGGCGATGAAAGGTATGACGACTGCACTGGCAATCGGCTGAGCGACAATCATTGTCGCCCAGCCGATCCTGTCATGCCAACTACTCGTCATACCAACTACCGAGTCGGTGCATCTTCCGGAGGCAGCAAGTGAGCGCATGTCTCTGCACCGGCCGCACGCGCTACTCTCTCCGCCGGATAACCACCCGCGAGTTCCTCACGGGGAGTGCTGTCGAGCGCAAGCAGGGCGTCGCCCATGACCAGCGTCTGCTGGTGCATCCGTTCGAAGTCGATCGCGTCGGCGCCGAACGACGGAGCCCACAGCGACCACGGGCCGGAGATTCCTCCAATGGTCGGAATCAGTCGATTGTGGAAGCTGGTACCGAGGCCACCGAAGCTGCAGAACATGGGAACCCGAGTCGGTTGCGGCCGGTCGAAGCCCCGCAGAACTGCCGTTCGATCGAGGGGATGAGATTTGACCGCTGCGACCAATGCGTTGACCAGTGCTGGACTTTCAGTTCCGGCAAACCACGAGTACGGTTCGCCGGCCCCGGTAAATTCGAGCCTCTGACCAGGTCCATCAGTTCGATCGACGGGCAGAATCTCGCGTGTACCCATGTGCTCCACGGAGAAGTCGAAGGCGACGGATCCGCTGTCGTATTCCTTGTCCAGTTCCGTCGCGTACCGATCCGTTCCCTCTCGCGACATATGTAGATGTGCACTGGCAAAGACGAACTCGTAGGTTCGCGGACGGCATTCGAGCGGCAGACGCGAAAGATACTGTGCAAGTGCCAGAACTGCAGCGCTGCCATTCTCCTGTACCCAGGTTGCCCCGTCGGTGTGGGTGTTGATCACGATCCTTTCCTGACTCTGCCCGGGGATCGTGGCGATCAGGTTTCGAGTGGGAGCAGAATCGACGTCCGCCAGAACTGAGATCTTCGCTTCGGTTCCGGACTCCGCCAACTGCTTGAGCCGGACAGCTTCGTCGATACCCGCCCACACCGCGGGCACGGTGAAGTGTGTGCCGTTGTGCGGGTCGAAGTAGCCTTGAATCTGTTCCGCAGGAACGTTCCACGCGAGGATCAGCCCGGCTGCGCCAGCGAGTCCTGCTGCCAGCGGGTCTTTTCCGAGCTCGGCAGTGAACGGCCGTTCGTAGTCACCCGCCAGCGGAAAGTCGGGTGTCATGTAGTGAGAGAATGCAGCAAAGGTCGCATAGGGCACTGCCGGAGTCTGGACGTCGCGAATCACGATGCGCCCCTTTGAGTTCTCCGGTGTGATCGCGGTGCCGGGTGGAAGATAGACCAGTGGGGCCGTGCGGCCTTCGTCGCCCGTAGGCAGTGAGTACGGGACTGCGCCTGCGGTTCGTAGAACCTCGGGTGCAGTATCCGGCTGCAACACCGCCAGCTTGCCGGCCGCCACAAGGTCGCGGCCAGCGCCGCCTGTCGCCAGTGGCGACGGCTGCCAGCGCTTGATTTGATATTCGTCCGATGCGGTCTCGACGCCAGGTAGAGCACGCATGCTGTCTTCGACCCAGTCGATCATGCTCTCGTGCTCGGCGCTTGCCGTCGATCGAAGACCGAAGCCGGCAATCTTTGCATTGAGGTCGCGCAGATCTTCAGCCGTGGCGAACGATGCCGGGTCGATCGACTCGGGGCAGGCCGCAACAGGGCCCGTCGAGCCGAACGAGCCGGCGGAACCGGTTGAACCAGTGAATGGTTCCGCGTTCGCTTGGGCGACGCTCGTGATTACGAGAAGTGCGGATGCCGCAATCGCGGGTATCACGCTACGAAGGATCATGAGGGAGTCTTTCTGTTCGAGCCATAAAAGTTACAGGCGTTTCTTTTATACAGGTTCGTATGACGCAAGTCACGCAGAACTTCTTCGAGACGCACCATCCAGGCACTTCTCGACCCGGCAAGGCACAGGTCGACTCAGCTCAGTGCGACACTGCTCAGTTCGACACTGCTCAGTTCGACACTGCTCAGTTCGACACAGCTCAGTTCGACACGGCTGAAAGCATGGCCTCGACCCACACGCCGGCCTCTGCCGACAGAGCCTCGATCGACCCGCTTCCCGGCTCGTCGAGCGCATCGGACGCGAGCTGCCGAATGGCATAGACGGCTCCGACATACGCACTCAGCGGAACTCGCGGATTACCGGGGGCGCGCTCACGCTCCGCCTTGAGCACCTCGGACATCCCGACCAGCGCCGCCCTTCGTTGCACGCGCGCGCGTCGCCCGAGCGCATCCATCTCCACTTGAAATGCTCGTGCCACAACAGGATCCGCATTCAACGCTGTGAGGTAACCCTCGACCACATCGGAGATGGCGTGGCGCTCCCAGGCAAAAGAACCGACCGGCAAGATCCCCCGAATACGAGTGAGCAGCACTTCGATGAACCTGCCGTACGCGGCAAAGACGCACGCATCCTTGTCGGGAAAACACTCGTAGAAGGCGGCTGGCGAAATCTTGGCTCGCTTGGCGATCTGACGAACCCCGACACCCTGATAGCCCGACTCCGCCATCAGTTCCGTCGTAGCGATCATCAACCGCTCACGCTGCGCAGTCAGAACGTCATCCCTACTCAGTTCATGCCTACCTCGCGGCAAATCCGGCGGCGTAGTGAAGAACACGCCCTCGGTAATTCTCGCCGTCACCGCCCCGCCTCTCACCGCCGCATTCTCGACTTGATCAAAGTGAGAGTAGCCAACGGACTCCGCCGTTGACGGAGAGGCCAGTTCAACAGCCAACCATCGACAAGTGTACGAAACGTACAGTACAGTTATCTTCGTCAGCGACTGACCGATCTAGGAGGTTCCATGGAGGGTCAAGCAGTTCGTGAATACGGTGCGTTCATCGATGGATCGTTCCGAGCCATGGGCACATCCACATTCGAGGCACGCGACGCCGCTTCCGGCGCTCTGCTCGCCACACTGTCCCGATGTGGGGCCGAAGAAATCAATGATGCGGTCGAAGCCGCCGGACGGGCGTTTCCGGCGTGGGCAGGCCTGACGACCGAAGAACGATCCACACAAATCTTGCAGTTTGCCGCACTGGTGGAGGAACGAACTGAAGAGCTTGCCCAACTCGAGTGTATGGACACCGGGCGACACATCAGGGAGATGCGAGAAGACTATCGGGCCGCAGTGTCGCACCTACGATACTTTGCATCAGTTTCGTTGGCGCACCACGGTTTCGGCCGCGAATTGGCCTCGGGGTACCTGGTTGCGAAACGGGTGCCCTTGGGCGTGTGCGGACAGATCATTCCCTGGAACGATCCCGTTGTGATGACGGCATTCAAGATTGCGCCCGCTCTCGCTGCCGGAAACACCGTCGTACTCAAACCTGATGAAAATGCCTGTGTTTCAGTCATGGAACTGGCGAGGATCGCCGCCGAAGTGTTCCCGAAAGGCGTTCTCAATGTTGTACCCGGCCTCGGCGAAGAGGCCGGCGCAGCCCTGATCAGTCATCCGAAAGTCAGCAAGCTCGCTTTCACCGGGAGCACCGAAGTCGGCAGACTGGTGGCACACGCCGCAGCAACCCGACTGATCTCGACCACTCTCGAACTCGGCGGCAAGAGTCCGAGCATCGTCTTTCCTGACATCGACGACGTCGATGCTGTGGTCGCCGACGCAACCTCTGGCGTCCTGATGTGCAATGGCCAATCCTGCTTAGCCGGAACACGTCTGTTCATCCACGAGGATATCTACGACACCTTCGTGGAAAAACTCGTCGCCGCATTCCGATCGTTGCGAGTCGGGCCACCTCTGAGCGAAGACACCGAACTGAGTGGCCTGATTCACCAAGAACATGCCGATCGTGTGATCTCGATGATCAATTCCGGAATCAAAGAAGGCGCACAACTACTTACCGGCGGCAAACGAACAGTAGTGCCGGGATTCGAAGCCGGAAACTTCATCGAACCGACAATTCTGGAGGTCACGAACTCGATGCGAATTGCGCAGGACGAAATCTTCGGACCTGTTTTGTGCGTCCTCAAGTGGAACAATTACGAGCAAGTGATCACAGAAGCCAACGACACTCCATACGGACTCGCTGCCGGGATCTATACGTCGAACTTGAAGAACGCGATGGAAACCGCCGATCGTCTTGCGGCGGGCTGTATCTGGATCAATCAGTATTTCAACCTGGGAGGCGGCGTTCCCTTCGGGGGATTCAAGGAAAGCGGTCTCGGGCGAGAGTTCTGCCTCGAAACGCTCAACGAATACACCCAACTCAAATCGATCACTGTAGTCACGTCGACTCCCCCGTCAAAGCAAGGATTCACAAGTTGAACGTCACGGGAAATACCATCTTCATTGCCGGCGGAACCTCCGGAATCGGCCTCGAACTTGCACTGGCATTGCAGAACGAGGGGAACAAGGTAATCATCGGTGGACGGCGATCCACTCTGCTGCAAGAGATCTCGAGCGAGCATCCGAAGATCAGTACCGTCGTCATCGACGTAGACGACACGAATTCCATCCGAGAGGCGTATGAGTCTGTCACGCAAGACTTTCCCGACCTGAACGTCCTTGTGACAATGTCGGGAATCATGTACCCGGAGGATCTGAAAAGCCCGGACTTCCTCGACGTCGCCGAGCGAACGATCACGACGAACCTACTCGGGACCATTCGACTGGTCGGCCAGTTCATTCCGCATCTGTTGACGAAGCCCACAGCCACCATCGTTACTGTGTCATCCGCCGTCGGCTTCGTCCCGCTACCCATCACTCCGACCTACAACGCCACGAAAGCTGCTGTTCATCTCTTCACCGAGAGCATGCGAGTTCAACTCGCCGATACTTCGATCCAGTGCATCGAGCTCATCCCACCGGGCGTCCGCACCACACTGATGAACCAGGAGAACTCGGAATCGGCCCTACCCCTTGACGATTACATCGCCGAAACCATTGCGCTGTTGAAAGCTGACGACAACGCCACGGAGATTGTGGTCGAGGCCGCCAAGCCACTTCGCCATGCCGAGGTCAACGGTGAGTACCAGAACGTGCTGAAAATGCTCAGCTGACGGTGCCGAGTTGACACGCATAACAACGCTGGAGAGGGCAGTTCACCCTCTCCAGCACAAAGGATTTCAACGAATAGGCCCCTTAGATACCGTTCCGGAGCCCACGAACTGCATGATCGATGATCGAGCGCACCGTGTTGTCGTCGATACTCGCGTGCCCCACCAACGTCCGATAGATCAAGGGTCCGAAGAAGAGATCGATCGCTTCCTCGATCTCGATGTCGTCGCGGAAGTATCCGGACTCCACACATCGTCGAATCAGCTCGGCGAAGCCACGACGACGTTCGTCGAGGAAGAAGGTACGGAAGTACGCTGCCGTCGTCGGATCGTTGGCACACGCGCCGACAAGTTCAGCGAAGATCGAACCGAGCGGTCCTCCGTAGAACTTTCCGATGTCCCCGAGGTAGTCGTTCAAATCGGCTTGCGCACTGTCAGACTCCCGAAACGTCAAGTGCCGGGCCATGAGCACACCGAACGCTTCAGCGGCGATCGCCTGGCGCGACGGCCAGTGCCGATACAGAGTTACCTTGCTGACGCCCGATTGTTCGGAGATCGCATCGATGGTCGCGGCCTTCATCCCACCGGACTTCAGAAGGGATTCCGCCGATCGGAGGGCCTTCTCGTGGGCCACTTCACTACGTGTGCCACTTGGAGGAGTGAGCAATCCCGTCTCGGTATTGCCGGGATTGCGAGACACCCCCTCGCTGGGAGTGCGTTTGCCCATGCGTCCTCCTTTGCCCGTCAACCCCTTGCAGCACAGGGGCTTTGTTGATGTCGAGCGCATACGGCCCGAGGCACCCGATGGATGCGATAGCTACTAGTCGTATCGTACACATGACAGCAGAATGAGAGCCTCACGGCAGCTGATCATCCCTCAAAGCCATTGCATCCAAATCTGATTCGAATGAACAAGACAAACCCCCTCGTTTATTACTCAAAAGTAAGATAACGTGTGGGCGCCATCACAACAGTTCGTCAAGCGCAAAGTGACATACGAAATCGAGGGGTCGGCCGTGGCATCAAGGATTCTCTTTCGGGGAGTGGTGGCACTGACAGCCATTGCACTCACGGGCATCACAGCACCAACTGTCGCCGCGCAACCGTCGGCAGATCCCTTCTACCAGTACGACGGTTTGGCACCGCTGTCTTCGTATCAGCCTGGGGCCGTTCTCAAAACGAGAACCTTGCCCTATCACGTCGTCAACATCCCCACCCCGCTTCAGGCCGTACAGGTGCTGTACCGGTCGACCGACGCTCTGGGCCGGCCGTCTGCGAATGTCACCTCGATTCTTCGACCGCCCAACGCCCAGCCGGACAAAGTCGTCTCGTTCCAGTCGGCTTACGACTCACTGAACCCAGAAGACGGGCCGTCACGGGCCGTCGCGGGGGACACCCCGATCGGCAGCCTGACCACCAGTGGACGCAATGTCGCCTTCGGCGGGACTCTCGCTTCCGGCGAAGCCGTCATGTTCGGTCCTCTACTGGCGCTGGGCTACACCGTCGTCATTCCCGACACCGAGGGCCCGAACGCAGACTTCGCGGCGGGACCCGAGTACGGGATGATGACTCTCGACTCCATCCGCGCCGCTCGCAACACTCCCGAGACAGGTATTTCCGACTCAGCCGAGATCGGCCTGATGGGGTACTCGGGTGGTGCAATAGCCACCAATTGGGCGTCCATCCTCGCACCGGACTACGCCCCGGACATCAACGAAGACCTGATCGGCGCGGCCCAGGGTGGACTGTTGGTCAACCCGGCAAACAACCTCCGGTACGCGAACGGAAGTATCGGTTGGGCAGGCGTTGTCGGGATGGCAGTCGTCGGACTCGCCCGTGCTTACGACATCGATTTCGATCCGTACATCAGCGATCGGGGACGTGAACTCCTGCCTCGCCTCGAGGACGCCTCGATCGGGAACGTGATCCTGCAGTATCCGGGAGTCACCTGGCAGGACATTGCCAAACCCGAGTACGCCAATCCCAACTCGGTATCCGAGTACGTCGACGTCGCAAACAAGGTCAACATGGGCAGCGCGCCGATACCCACCATCCCAATGTTCATTGCCCAGGCGGCAAACGGAGTTCTCGAAGGCACCCAGCCAGGTGGGCCCGGCGTCGGCCCCGGCGACGGCGTCATGGTTGCCGGGGACGTCCGCACACTCGCCACTCGTTACTGCGACGCAGGTCTACCCATCCAGTACGACCAGTACGACACCATCAGTCACGTTCCCGGTGGCGCGCTGTGGCTCCCCGGCGCCATAACCTGGCTCAACGACCGTTTCAACGGGAACCCAGCGCCGAACAACTGCTCGAACATCGCACCGGGTAACTCGCTGGCGCCGGAAGAGCACGCGGTGGGCTGAACAATCCAACCGACGTCGTTAGATCCCGCGTCGTCAGATCCCGCGTAGTCAGATCCCGATTGCCAGATCGTCGATATCTGCAAGCGTGCCGCCGCTTTCGAGGATGCTCGTGTAGTTCCGAAGTCGGTTCTGATCGATCTCGGTGGTGCTGACCCCGCGCTTCCAGTAGCCGAAAACAACCACGTCATCCTTCGCCAGGCCGACGGTCTTACGGAAATGCGCTCGGATGGAACGCATCTCGTCGCGCTCCCCGGCTCCCCACACCGCGTAGTCCCCCGAATTCTCGAGCTCGAGAGCATACTCGGCGAGGCGTTCCTCGACGTGGTGCAATTCGAGGCCGGGGATCACGGGCAGTTCCGCGAACGCCTCGGCGTCACCGGTGGCGACCCAGCCGACGCCGGTCAGGCCCTCGGGCCACTGAAGCAGAATCGAATAGAGAGCGGGTATTGCGGTGTCGTCGGCGAACAGCGCGACACGACGACCAGCGATCTCGGGAACGAGGAAGTGCGGGCGAGGACCGGTGAGCGAGAACGAGTCACCCACACGGCGCTCGTCGGCCCACCTCATCATCGGACTGGTGTGCCCGTGCAGCACGACGTCGAAAGTCATCGAACCACTCGACGCGTCGAACGTGCGCACTGTGTAAACACGAGAAACGTCGTCGTATCGCGGACCTAGCTGGATGCGAAATGCGACGTTGGGACGCAACCAATTCGGATCATCCGCCGACGAGGTCAAGTGGACCGTGATGCGCAGGATGCTCTCGGTCGGGCGTTCGACGCGTTCGACGACGGCGACCACGTCGTTGAGGCCACGGTCATGATCTTCGCCGCGTGGCGCTTTTGCCGACGCAGTGGTTTCAGTTTCTTCGGGTCGGGATTCTTCAGGTCTAGGTGTGGTGGTCATCGT
Source organism: Rhodococcus sp. NPDC055024 (assembly GCF_053608585.1). Classification (NCBI taxonomy): domain Bacteria; kingdom Bacillati; phylum Actinomycetota; class Actinomycetes; order Mycobacteriales; family Nocardiaceae; genus Rhodococcus; species Rhodococcus sp. NPDC055024. The sequence goes on along the minus strand of NZ_JBSGVT010000001.1, from coordinate 901,876 downwards.
TTTCTCCTGATCGTGGTTTCAGCTTTGGACGGGTAGCGGGGTGACAGGTCGGCGATCGCGCGGAACAACAAGTGGCCGTCCGGTTTCCGGATCGTCGAGAACCAGAGCCTCGAGGTCGAACACTTCGCGCAACAACTCGGGGGTGAAGACCTCCGAGGCACTGCCCTGCATGATGATTTTTCCGGACCGCATCGCGACCACATGCGTGGCATATCTGGCCGCGAGGTTCAGGTCGTGCAGGACCGCGACCAATGTTCGACCGGACTGGTGAAGTTGGGAACAGAGGTCGAGAACTTCGATCTGATGGGCGATGTCGAGAAAGGTGGTCGGCTCGTCGAGCAACAACACCGGGGTGCGCTGCGCGAGGGTCATGGCAATCCACACCCGCTGTCGTTGCCCACCACTCAGTTCGTCCACCAATTGATCTGCTGCATCGCGCATTCCGACCTCGGTCAGCGCCTCGGAGACAACTCGCTCGTCTTCGGGTGACCATTGGCGCAGCATGCTCTGGTACGGATATCGGCCGCGGGAGACGAGGTCGGCGACACTGATCGCTCCGGGGGAAAGCGGGGACTGCGGCAACAGAGCGATTCGCCGGGCCACTTCTTTGGTGCGGTAGGACCGAATATCGTTACCGCCTAGCACAACCCGGCCCGATCGGGGTGTGAGCATTCTGCCGAGCGCTCGGAGCAGAGTCGACTTGCCGCACCCGTTCGGTCCGACGACCACGGTAAACCCGCCGTCGGGGATCTCGAGACTCAACTCGTCCACGATGGTTCGATCGGCGTACCGAAGCTCGATCTTCTCAGCGCGCAGCCTTGATGTCGAAGTGGTCATGAATCTCTTTCGTAACGAGGTTTTTTCAGGCCTGACGGGCGAGCAGCCAGATCAGATAGGCACCGCCGAGCAGACTGGTCACAAGACCGACCGGCGTGCGGAGACCGACCTCGACCGCTTGCGCGATCAAGTCGGCGCCCGCCAACAGGACAGCGCCGAGCAGGAAGGAGGTTGCGACAAGAACACCGCTGCGCCGCGCCAACCGGCGTGCGATCTGGGGAGCTGCGAGCGCCACAAATGCGATAGGACCGGTGGCGGCTGTCGCTGCTCCCGTGAGCGCGACCGCAAGCAGGATGCCGGCGAATCGGTATCGCTCCACCGAGATTCCGAGCGAAGACGCTGCATCGTCACCCATCTCCATCATGGTGACGCGCCTGGACACCACGACGAGAGCGGGAACGAGAACACCAACGGCGATCGCAACACTGACCGCGTGCGGCCAACCGCGCCCGGTCAGCGAACCGGCCGTCCATTGCTGCACCACGGTGGCGTCGTCGATATCCGCGCGCACCACCAGGAAAGACATCACGGCGCTCAGCATCGCGCCCACTCCGATTCCGACCAGGACAAGGCGAAGGCCGCCGCTGACCCCGTCTTTACGTGCCAGGGCGTACACGAGCAAGGCGGTCAGCATGCCGCCGAGAACAGCGGCGCCCGCGGTCTGCAGTACCCCGCCGCCGAAGAACACTATCTGGACCACCGCCGCTGTCGCAGCGCCCGTCGTGAAACCGATGATGTCCGGCGAGCCGAGAACGTTGCGCGAAAGCGTCTGGAAAACTGCGCCCGCCACACCGAGGCTGCCGCCCACCCCGATCGCCGTGATCAGCCGTGGCAGACGGCGATTCTGGACGGACCGAACCGCCGCCGCGCTGCCTTCGCCGTGCAGGGCGCGCCACACCTCACCCAAGGACAGGTCCAGGGTCCCGTACATCAGCGTGGCAAAAGAGAGTACCGCCAGTGCCGCACTGATTGTCATGGCTACGAACAGCGCTCGCGGGACGATTCGCCACGACACTGACCCGATTCGAATCACCCAGCCGCGAAACAGCGGTGGGACCGGCTGCGCTGCAATATTGTTCACAGTGATGCCACCCGCCGCGAGCGAACGAGCGCGACAAACAACGGGCCTCCGAGCACAGCCACTGCGATCCCCGTCTGGAGGTCTCCCGGTGCGGTGGCAACGCGGCCGAGAACGTCGGCCAAGAGCAGGAACGCCGGCGCGACGACGAGCACGCACGGCAGTAGCAACCGCAGATCCGGTCCGACAACGCCACGCACGATGTGCGGCGCAGCGAGCCCCACGAAGCCGAGTGGGCCTGCGGCCGCAGTGGCGGCTCCCGCCAGCAGGATGACTGCAACAGCGGAACCGACCCGGGCGGGTCCGGTGCGGGCGCCGAGCCCTTTGGCGACGTCCTCGCCGAGCGCGATCGCATTGAGTGGTCGAATCAGTAACAACGACAACACGATACCGACAATGACGAAGGGCAGGATGGTGACGATCACGTCCCCGCCGCGGCCCTGCAACGAGCCGACCGCCCAAAATCGGAACTGATTGAATGCGGCCTCGTCGCTGATGAGAACCATGCTGGTGAGCGCCGTGATCGCCGTCGCCACAGCGGCACCGGCGAGCGCCATGCGCGCTGGGGTCGCGGCGCTGCGATGCGCCGACCCCAACATGTACACACCTACCGAGGCAATGGCCGCGCCGGCGAGCGCGAACCACAGATAACCGCCGACCGAGGTCACCCCCAGATAGGCAATCGCAATCACAACTGCCGCTGACGCTCCGGCGTTCACCCCCAGCAACCCCGGATCGGCCAGAGGGTTGCGGGTGATCGACTGCATCAGCGCACCGGCCAGTCCAAGCGCGGCCCCGACGACAAGCCCGAGAATTGTTCGAGGCAACCGCGATTCGATCACGATGAGGTGCTCGTCATTGCCGGCGTCGTAGGAAAGCACTGCGTCGATCACAGTGGAGGCCGGGATGTTACGAGAGCCGAGGACGAGTCCACCGATGGATGCCAGCACGATCACGACAATGGAGACGACGACCAACAACCCCGCACGCGCGGCTGTCCCAGACCGCAGCGGCGCTTCGGTCCGGGACTGCGCAGAAGTGGTCACGCGATCATCCACCGAACGTGGACACCAGTAGCTCGACTGTCTGCTTTGCACTGAAGTAGTCGAGACGGAAAGCTGCCGTTCCCATCGCGTAGACCCGATCGCCCTTGACCGCAGGTTGATTCGCAAGGAGCGGGTCGGCCGCGAGTTGCTTCTCCACGTCCTTGGGGCCCATCGAGACGGCAAACAGCGTCTGCGAACCGTCAAGTGCGGCAGACATGTTCTCGGAGCTGACGATCGCGACGCCGGAGGCGCCCCGCTTGTCCGGGGCGACAAACTGTTCGGAGGGCTCGGCATAAGTGAAGCCGAGCGAGGTCAGCAGATTGCCCTGCGGGCTGTCGGCTCGGAACGTCCAGACCCCGTCGGCACCCATGTAGACCAGTGCCGTCACCGGCTGCTCGGGAAGTTTCACCTTCCCGGCCTGCGTGGTCACCCAGCTGTCGTACTCGTCGACGGTCTTGTCGGCCTCGGTCTCGAGTCCGGTCGCCGCTCCGAGCTGAGCCGCAAGCTCCTCCCAGGAGCTGGCGCCGTAGTCGAGAAGAACGGTGGGCGCGATATCGCTCAGCTGTGCGTAGGCGTCGAGCGTCGAGTCGCCGCCGTTGGCGGACCCGATGATCAGATCGGGCTCGAAGGTCTCGATCGCGTCGAGGTCCAGCTCGAGATTTCGGTAGAGCACCTCGACGCCACGATCAGCCGCCACGTCCGACCACTGAGAGAAGAATCCCTGACTGTCAGTCATTCCCGACGGCGTTGTTGCCGCACTCGCGACCACCGGTGCACCGATCGCGAGCAGCGTGCCGGTCAAGGACGGCGAGGTGGACACGATCCGAGTCGGCTTTGCGGTGATCTCGGTGCTGCGGCCACCGTGCTCGACGGTGCGCGGCCATCCCTCGGTGAACCCGGAGGTTTTCTGGGTGCCCTCGGTTCCGGTGTCACTACCTGACGAATTCGAGCAGCCGGCTAGAGCGAGGGCGACGACCGCGGCGAGTATTGCCGCCGCCGGGCGTAGAGATCTGCGCATGAGTATGTGGCTTTCTGACGGTACGAGAGTTGCCGCTGCGAACGCAGACCGACCGAGAGGTAAAGTTAGCCATACTTAAGTAGCAAGGGTTGTCCAGGAGCGCCAACGTGTTACCACTATCGGGAGGGTCGGACACGGTCGACTTGGGGCCGATCCGCGCCGGCAGCACCGAACTCAGCACCGGCCGCTCACCACTCTTGTTCTGGGTTCTTGCAGGCAGCGGACGCGTCAGAGCCGGATCGGCCGTCCACGAGATACCGGCAGGCGAATTGCTGTGGATCCCGGCCGGCGTGCGATACGCGATGGAGACGGATTCGAATTCCGTCGCGTTCCCCATCCTGCTTCCGCCCTCTGACGGCGTAACCGACGGACCAACGGCCGTGACTCGCCTGCGCGTGCCGCCGGGGTGGGAAGACAGACTGATCCACGAGTTCGTTCACAACCTGGGCTATCTGCGCGGAGACGCGGAAAGGCCGACGTCTCTGTTCGAAATGATCGCCCGGGCGGACGACGGATGCACGTCGCTGCCGCGATTGCCGCAGTCACGGGAAGCGTTCGAGATCGCGCACGCCCTGTTGCGAACACCTGGCGCCGACGACACCGAGGGACAGTTCGCGAAGCGCGCCGGGATCAGCACTCGAACGCTCCAGCGGTATTTCGTGGAGGAGACCGGCCTCACCTTCACACGCTGGCGGCTTCGAGCGCGGATCGCCGCCTCGTTGGAGTATCTGAAGCAGGACCGCGAGATCGGTTGGATAGCAAACGAAGTCGGCTTCGAAACGGGCAGCGGATTCACTCGCGCGTTCCGAGCCCAGTTAGGAGAGAGCCCGAGTGACTATCGCCGACGGGCCCTCTCCCGCCCAACCGAACGCAGTGCGCGCATCGACAATGACCAGGCATTGGTCCGCATGCTCGCAGAGCCCGAACAATCCGGGGACACCGCGCCGCCGATCCCGGCCAACGCGACGTGGCCGCGCGTCAACGGCGCCCACGTCGCAGTGTGGGTCTACCGAGGCGAAGCTCGGGTGGATGTCGCCGACCGCAGCTGGGAACTGCGCACCGGCGAGGCAATGATCCTGCCTGCCGGCGTCCGCAATACCGTCGCAGTTCCGACGGGCTCACTGCTGCTACCGCTCGGCTTCCGTGCCTCGAACGGGTCGACCGTACCTGCCGACGCCCTCGAGACAGTCCAGTTCTCCCCCGAACACGAATTGGCCCTGTTGCACACATTCGTCGCCGCATACACACCCTTGCGGCCACGTGGCCACGACGGCACCGCGGTGTTCGACATCATCGCCACCGGCCCTCTCGCGCAATCGGTTTCGAACGAATCCGTCGCCGATTCGATTGCCACACGACTGGCAGCGACAATCGCCGCTCGGCCGGCCGACCCTCGCACACTGGACGAGTGGGCGCAAGAGTTCGGCACCGACGCGGCCCGTCTGCGCCGGGAGTTCCGGACCGAGACCGGCTCCACGTATCCGCAATGGCGCTCCCTTTCCCGGATGACCCAGGCGCGCACCCAACTCCAACTCGGGATTGCACCCGGCACGGTGTCGAGAAACCTGGGTTACGCGCACCTGTCCGCATTCAGCCGCGCGTTTCGCACTGCGCACGGGATCTCACCGCAGCGTTTCCAAGCTCAGTCCGTCGAACGCGCCCTCTGGTTACGTTCGGTGCCGCGCGCCGCCGAGCCGAACACTCGGGTTCACACCCACTGAACGAGTTGCCACACGATTCCGTTGGGGTCGACGAACTGGCAGTAGCGCTCGCCCCACGGTTCGGTCTCCGGCTCGGTGACGACGGAGGCACCTTCGGCGGCGATTCGGGAGAACTCGGCGTCGAGGTCATCGACCACGAATGCGACGAGCATGCCCTGACCGGCCGGACCTGCGACGAAGTCGGGCTTGAACGTCCCGAGGCCAGTGCGCAGGAAGACCACGTTGACCCCTGCATCCGGATGATTCAGGGAAACGAAGCCGTCGTCGGCCATGGCCTCGGTGAAACCGAAATGGGTTTTCGCAAAGCGCGCCGACTCGCCGGTGTCGGCGACGTTCAAGGACAGTGCGGTGCTGGTGATTTTCATCGTGGCCTCCATGATCATAAACCTTGTGCAGTGCATACAGTATGCACCGTATAAGGTATATCACGGTTGAGGTATTCCCGATTCTTGGAGACGACTGATGGCACGCGAACTGATCGACCTACTCTGGCGCGATCACCCCCTCGCGCCGAAGGGTGGCGCCCGCGGCCCGCGGGCGAAGGTCACGACCTCACAGGCGGTCGAGGTCGCCCTCTCCCTCGCGGACACAGAAGGGCTGGACGCGGTGACGGTGCGCCGATTGGCCGCCGAACTGGGAATCTCCGGCATGGCGGTGTACACCCACGTCGGATCCCGCGACGATCTGTTGGTGCTCATGGTCGACGCCGTACACGGAAACAGCCCACGCCTGCCGTACGGAAACATGACCTGGCGCCAACGTGTGCGCCAGGTCGCCGAGGAAGAGTTTGCCCTCTATGCGGAGCATTGGTGGCTCCTCGACATCACCGACCAGCGCTCTGCGTTGGGTCCCGGGACCATCGCGAAATACGACCACGAACTTCATGCCTTCGACGGCACAAGACTGACCGACATCGACCGGGACTCCGCCCTGACCTTCGTGGCCGACTTCGCTCGATCCTCGGCGCAAGCGCGGCGCCCCGACCCTCGAGCAGCCGACATGGCCGAGGTGTGGACCTCCTGGAACCAGCGTCTGGCCGCCTACCTCGGAGACGACTTCCCGTTGGCGCAGCGAGTCGGCGGTGCTGCCGGCGAAGCCAAGAACACCCCGTACAGCCCCGAGGCGGCGTGGGAGTTCGGACTGGACCGGGTCCTGGATGCCCTGGAGGGCCTTGTTCACATCGAATGACATTCCTGCAATTCGTGGGAGAGAATATGTCCGTGCTGCGCTTCGGTTGGTCTCGACGGTCCGGTAGCAACCCCTCGTTGTTCGATCCGCGAGAGCTGTTGCACGCCTACGAGAATCGGTCGACCCGAGAGGTACGAGATTCCGGTGAGCTTCTGATCGAGATTCCGTTGAGCGACGCGAGCATCTTGGAGATCACCATCCCCGACCCCTGTGCAGACTGGATCGAGTCCCGAGTCCGAGGGCTCTGCAGTTCGCTGGACAACATCGACCAACTGGCTCAACGCGTACTTCGCGGGGGATTCAGCATCGGCTGGATCGAACTCGAATCGGAGCGCCACGGCGTCATCGACTACTGGGAAAACGGCATCAACAACGAATACCCCATCTCCATCGTGTGGAACGGAAACTCCTGGGAAGAAGCGCCGACCATCTAGCCCTCAATTCAGCGGCATACATCCGCCAAGACGGGGTAGACGAGTAGATACCAACGGCTCATCGACCGAGCACGTCAACTCAACTCCTGCGGTGGTGAAAAATGTTTCTCAGCGACCAGTCGATCCGTCGCCGCACCCGCCGTTTCGGAGCAGCGCTGACGCCTTCTCACAAGTGGCCTCCTCCTACCGAAACACAGCGCGTCGCGCGCTGGAGTGAAAGATCGGAGATGCTCGGTGCGCTGTCGGTGCTCCTGTTCTGGGCTTTCGGCTTCGGCATCCTGTTGGGTGCCGGCGCGATTACAACAGGGATCTTTGCGCTCCGACGTCACCCGAGGAGGACTGGCGGGCATCTGCTCTCGAATGCCCGCCAGCTGCCCTGGGATGCAATAGTCGGCCTCTTCACCGGATTCATCGGTCTTGCGCTGAGCGGTTGGTTCTTCGTGGTGGTCCTACCCAACATGTAGCCCTCTGCTAGCCAAGTCCGTTCGCGGCGGTGGCCAACGCTCGGAGTTCACGTCGGAGAATCTTGCCGGTAGTGGTGAGCGGCAAGCTGTCGATGAACGTGATCTCCCTCGGGTACTGGTAGAAAGCAAGGCGACTTTTCACGTGGGTCTGCAACTCCTGACGGAGCTCCTCCGAGGAGTTCGATCCCTCAGACAGTACGACAAAAGCGTGCACCGCCTCGCCGCGCAACGGATCCGGAACACCGATGACGCCTGCCATGGCTACCTCGTCGTGCGAGAGCAGGCACTCTTCGATCTCTCCGGGGCCGATTCGGTACCCCGCGGACGAAATGACGTCATCGGCACGTCCCTGGTACCAGAAGTTCCCGGCGTCATCAGTCCGACCCAGATCGCCGGTGTGAATCCAACCGTCGTACACCTTTTCGTCGGTCTTCGACGGCTGGTTCCAATATCCGAGGAACTGTCCGGGATTGCCTGCCTTCACACAGATCTCGCCTACCTCACCTACCTCGACCGGCTCGCCGAGCGGATCGAGAAGGGTGACCTCGAAGCCGGGGAAGACGCGACCCATCGAGCCGCTCGCGGGACTCCACTTCGACCGCGACGTGCCGATGGTCAGATTCATTTCCGTCTGCCCGTAGAACTCGTTGACAGCTACGCCGAGAGTGCTCGCAACCCAGGCTTGCAGCGCGTCACCGAGTGCCTCACCACCAGTTCCCAATGCCCGCAGCTGAATACCACGCGCAGCAGTCTTGTCGACGCCGATGCTTCGCATCTGCTTGAGCGCAGTGGGCGGAATGAAGGCGCCCGTCACCTTGTGACGGCTCAGAATCTCGACCGCACGCGCCGGCGTGAATTTGTCGGGTGTCGCAACGACGGGACACCCCAACGCAAGTGCGGGGAACAGCACGTCGAACAGACCACCGATCCAGGCCCAGTCTGCAGGCGTCCAGAAGACGTCTTCCCGCTGCGGCGCATCGTCGAATGCCGTCCGCATACCGGGCATGTGTGCCAGAAGGATTCGGTGCCCGTGGAGCGCGCCTTTCGGATTCCCGGTCGTTCCCGAGGTGTAGATGATGATGGCATGTGAATCGGGGCCCGTGGCTACCAGTTCACTACTTTCTGCGGCATCGTCGACGAGGCTGTGGAAGTCGAGGATTTGCACGGGCGTCGAATCGGAGAGCTGATCGAGCCTTCCGACCACGATTACGGCTTCGAGACCCGGGATCTCACCGATTCCGTCGGCAACTCTTTCATAGCAGTCCTTCTCGACCACAAGAACTTTCGCACCGGAGTCACGCATTCGATGCACCAATGCGTCGGACCCGAACTTGACCGAGAGCGGAACGGTAACCATTCCGGATCGGAAGGCGCCCAGATGTGTCGCGAGAACCTCGATACCCTGTGGGACCATCACACCGACGCGATCGCCCGAGACCAGGCCGAGATCTGCGAGCACGGTCGCGAACTTTCGGCTCATCGTGGCGACTTCACCGAATGTGTACCGCGCCCAGTGTCCACCGGTGTCTACGACGAGGGCCAAATCATCGGGATTCTGCACATCGACACATGCGTGCGCGATGTTGAAGTGCTCTGGCACAGACCATTCGAAGTGTTCTGCCTCGAGGTCCTGCCACCAGGACAAGTGCGGCCGAGAGCTCACCGAGCACCCACTTCGAGATGGAGCGAATGCGTCGCGCCTACCAGAAAGGAGAAGTCGCCCGAGAAGACAAGGTCTCCATCTTGGTTGACGAGTGAGCCCTTGGACGTCACGATCGCGGTCTCACCGTCCCACCGAGGGCGCACCGACAGCACTTCCGACACTGCGTGCACCGAGTCACCCAGGTACGTCGGCCGGTGGAACCTGACTTGGTCAAGTCCGTAGAAACACTGGAGGTAGCGAGGATCCAACTCCACGAGGCCGAGCAAGGTGGACAGCATGAGGGCGCCGTGGGCGATCTGGCGACCGAAGCGTGTTTGCTGTGCATAGTCGGGGTCGAGGTGAAGGGGATGACGGTCCCAAGTGAGGTCCGCGAAGCTTCGCACATAGTCTTCGGTGACGACCCGCGGGTCCGTTACCGCAATGTCTCCGACAGAGATCTCTTCGAAACTCTTTGTGATCATTGAAGTTTCCCTTATTAGTTGACAACCGTGGAGCGTTGTTCGACGGGCGGCAGATAGGCCCCGTTGTCATCGATGTACATGTCGCGGCTTCCTTCGTCGAGGTCCGAGTCACGGACGAAGTAGACGCTGATCAGCGAAATAACCGACAGGGCAGCGATATACACAGCGACCGCAAACGATCCGCCGGTTGCACGGACCAACATGGCGGCAACCATCGGCGCGATTGCACCACCCAAGAGCACACCGATTTGAAAAGCGATGGACGCTGCGCTGTACCGCACCCGAGCGTCGAACAATTCGGCGATGAACGTCGCCTGCGGCCCGTAGGAGATGCTGAGCATGAAGGCGCCGACGGCCAGTGCCCCGGTGGTGATCCAGAAGTTGCCGGTATCTATTGCGGCAAAGGCAACAAAGACCCACACACCCATGCCGGTGATGCCGACCATCAGGATCCGGCGTCGGCCGAATTTCTCGGACAGTTGACCGAAGATCGGAATGAAGATGACCGCCACGAGTGCAGACACCATGACCGCGCCGAGCATGAGGTTTCCGGACAGCAGATCGAACTGGTCGGCGTACGTCAGGCTGTACGTGTTGAGGATGTAGAAGTAGGCACCCGTGCTGATCATCGAACCGGCGGCAAGAATGATCTGACGAGGATAGTTCTTGAACGCGTCGACCATCGGGATCTTGACCGCGGTGTTCTGCTGCTTCACGCGAGCGAATGCGGGAGTCTCTTCCAACGCGGTGCGAATGTAAAGTCCCACGGCGACCAACGCGATACTCAGCAGGAAGGGAATTCTCCACCCCCACACCAGGAATTGGTCTCCGGTGAGCGCCTTGGTGCCGAACATGACTGCCGTGGCCAGCAGAAGACCGGCCGGCACACCGACCTGCGGCATGCTGCCGTAGAAGCCTCGGCGATTCTTCGGTGCATATTCCACAGCAGTCAGAACTGCGCCGCCCCACTCGCCGCCGACACCGAAGCCTTGGATCAGCCTCAGCAATACGAGAAGAATCGGGGCCCATACACCGATCTGGTTGGACGTCGGAAGAACGCCGACCAGGAACGTCGCGGCTCCCATCAGAAGAAGTGCAAGAACCAAGACCTTCTTGCGTCCGATGCGGTCCCCGAAGTGGCCCATCACAACGCCGCCGAGCGGCCGTGCCAGGAAGCCGACCGCAAAGGTGGCGAAGGAGAGAATCGTCGCGAGCGCGGGATCTGCGCCCGAAAAGAACAGCGGCGCAAAGACCAAAGCGGCGGAGGCACCGTAGATCTGAAAGTCGTACCACTCGATCGTGGTGCCGACCAGAACTGATCCGGCCACCCGCCGTAGGGCAGGCCTGTCGACAGTTGCGGGAGATGGGGGATTCGCGTCGTTCATGTCATTGCTCCTTGTATGGAGTGCCCTGTTAGCTCGCGCACCGAGAGGGAGGCTCGACTAGGACAATATGCAGTGACCCACAGCACAGTCAAGCTTTTTTCAATCGATCGATTGATGAATTGGATTCCAATTGACCAGTACACAGATAGCTATCAATCAATTGATTGACGACCAGTCGATTTCGGCGGCGATGCTAGCATGATTGGGCAACCAACCGAAATGAGGATCATGGACCTGGGGCGCGTACAACGGGCGGCAGTCACGCTGTTCGCGACGAAAGGGTTTGCCGCCACCGGCATTCGTGAACTCGGAGCAGAAGCCGGCATCAACTCGGCAACGCTTTACCACTACGTCGGCAGCAAAGAGTCGCTGTTGGCTTCGATCATTCGGTCGTGCCTCGACGAGTTGACGCAGTCGGGAGAGCAGGCAATGCGCCGCAGCGCCGACCCCGTAGTCCAGCTCGCCGGTCTGGTGTCGTCACACGTCGGCATTACCGCCGTCAACCAACTGACCGCCCGCGTCGCCGAGTACGAGATGCGCGGGTTGACCGGAGACAACCGCATCGAGCTGCAGACGCTGCGCGACGAGTACGAGCAACTATTCGGACAGATCCTCGAACGCGGCCAACGCGTGGGTGCCTTCGATATCGAAGATCTTGCATTGAGCCGACTCGCGATACTCGAGATGTGCACGGGGGTCGCGCACTGGTACCGGCCAGGTGGGCGTCTCGAGTTGGAAGATGTCCAACGATTCTTCGTCAGCACCACGTGCAAGCTTCTGTCGGTTCCTTCAGACGAACTGCACGGTGTGGAATTCATTCACGACGTTCGAAAGTTGGACAGCGAACCTGAGACTCAGTCCTCCGAAATTTGGGGCACCCACGCACAGGGCGACTTCGTACGCCAGTCCGAACTGTAATCACACCAGAACTCCCGGGCTCTGGTACGAACTGGACATGCAACTACCCGCGGACAGTCACGTTCACAGCGAGTGGTCGTGGGACACCGGCGGACCCCAGTCCGACGCTTCCGGGCGAATGCAACAGACTTGCGCGCGTGCCGAAGCAATCGGATTGCCGGCGTTGGTGTTCACCGAGCATTTCGACTTCGACGACCGCTGGCGCACAAACGCCGCAGACCTGATGCCCCACCAACGTCACCTCCTCACCGCTGACGGCTACGTTCGCGTACCGATCCTCGACGTCGACGGCTATCTCGACAGCATCGAACGATGCCGCCACCGTTTTCCTGAATTGCGGATACTCACCGGAGTCGAGTTCGGACAACCCCACCTGCACGAAGCGCACGCGTCGCAATTTCTCGATCTCGACGGGATCGACCGAGTATTGGGTTCCTTGCACACGCTAGAAGTCGGCGAAGATCGGAGTGAACCGAACACTCTGTTCCGAATTTGGGGCGCTGACGAGGTCATGTGGGCGTACCTGGAAGAGATTCCGCGCATGGTCGCTGATTCCCGCGTCTTCGAAGTGTTCACCCACATCGACTACGCGGTGCGCGCATGGCCGACCGAAAGCGCCGGACCTTTCGATCCCCGCCGATTCGAAGACGGATTCCGAAATGCCATGCGCGCCATCGCCGACAGCGGCCGAGCCCTAGAGATGAACACCCGTCGGCTGTGGCCTTGGATACCCCAGTGGTGGAGCGAAGAGGGAGGCAAAGCGGTGACATTCGGAAGCGATGCCCATGTGCCCGAAGCTCTGGCAGCCAACTTCCCGGAAGCGACAGCGATGCTCGAGCACTACGGATTCCGTTCAGGTAAAAGGCCCGAAGACTATTGGACTCGCTGATCCGCAGGATCCGCCAGACCGGAATTTCCGTGAGCTCGGGTTGTCGGAGGCGAATCAACCCGCAATAGTCGATGTATGGATCGGTACAAGATCACGATGCCCGACGGCTCTTCGACCGAGGAACCTTTCAACTCCGACAAGGAAGCAATCACTTGCGCAGTGGATGCCAACCGAGGGGTCAGCAAGAATCTCGTGGTCGAAAAATACACGGCCGACGGTCATCTGGTTCCAACCTCTCAGGCGCCTGCGAAACACACGGGTCGTCACAAGAAGAACCGTTCGAAGAGTTGAATACTCGACTAGTTCACAACTCTCGAACTCGCTCTGTCGCGAGCGGAAGCGTGACGCAGAAGTAGTTGAATCGCGTGCTCTACAGTTGTTCCCAGGACAGCTTCGGGGGTACCCGAGAACACCTGCTTCTCCGTTTCAGCGGTCCCGTGGTCCACGACTCCGAACCACACAGTTCCGGGTGGATCGTTCTCCTGTGTTTCCGGTCCGGCTTCGCCGGTGACGGCCAGCGTCAAAGTCGCGCCCATCAGCGTGGCAGTGCTGTGTGCCATGACCCGGGCAGCTTCCTCACAGACCACTGGCCCGTCCGGAACATGAAGTAGGGAATGCTTGACCGCACGGGTGTACGCGACGATCCCACCACAAAACCACGATCCGGCGTTCGGGGCCTTCCCCAGGTGCGCGGCGATATTCCCGGCAGTCAGCGATTCCGAGGTAGCGACTGTCAGGCCGCGCTCCTCGACCAAGGTGGCGAGCCGACTGCACAGCGCGTCGAGGTCCTTGTCCGACAGAAGCGTGGGGCGTGGATCGTCATTCATATGTAGTCCCTCCGGCCGACTGATCGACACGGATGGCCGATGCAGCAAGAAAACACGTCCGACGCACCGACGTGAACGCGAACACAATGGATCTGTCAGGTCATCACGTTTTCTTGTCTTCACTCCTCCCTACGCCGGTCTGATGTGCCGGCCCCACTCCGCTTTCGCTGGAAGCTGATTCAGCCGCCTCCGCGGCGGGTTGCTCGTCTGCAGGAGATGCAGTTCGTCCACCACCAGGAGTCTCCTCCGCCGGTGGTGCCTTGAGCTCAGAATCGACGACAGGTTTGCCGGCCCCACCCGTATTCGGTCCACCAGAACTCTCGGCCTCCTTGAAGGCCGACTTCTTTGCGGCCTCCTGACGTCCCTCGTACGGCGGCACGGCCGGTTCGGATGCGGTGGGCTCGGCGGGAGTTGTCTCGGTTCCTTCTACCCCCGAGATCGTCTCCTCGTCATCGAACGAACCGGCTGGGCGATCTACCGGACCGCCTCCGGGTTCATTCGAGCCTGTGCCTCGGGAGCCCGGGGCTCCACGCGCAGACTGAGGTTCTTCGGACGCCCGTTCGCCAGATTCGTTTTTCATGACTAACCCTTCGCCATCATGCAACTCGCGACGCGGCCTACAGACGGGATGATTTCTGCACGGGGGAGTCGACAAGTTCTCATTTCCAGTGAACTCGGCACAAAATTGGAAGTCAACGCCTCCCCGTTGCCTGTCCCTGTTGCCTACAGCTCACTCCCCCCTTGCGAACTGCACCCTTCGAAAGTGCGTCGGGCGCACTCGTCGATCACATCAGCCACACGTGACCGACGCGCGAGTTGTCGGCGCTGCACGATCGCTCCGTTTCCATTGCTGAAGACCTTGTCCAAGGAAGCCGTGACCTGCTCGAACTCGCCGAATGCGGTCAGAGCAGGTTCGACATGATCCACCAATCGCCGAACCGCCTGGTGAGCGGTCAGCAAACGCACGGATTCCACGTCCAGCGACCTCCCGTCGAGTCCGTCGCGTGCCGCCCGCCAGCAAGCCGCCCGGAGTAACTCATGATCCACAGCGGGCGCCACCTCACCTTTGGTGATCGCGGCGGATGCGGTGCCGACAAGGGCCTGCACCAACGCGGCCAGAGTCAGCGTCTCCTCGACGGTGGCCGGCACGTCGCTGATCCGAATCTCCACGGTGGGAAGGTGATCCGACATGCGCACGTCCCAATAAACCATGTGCGGATCGAGAATGACCCCTGTCTCCAGCATCGCGGCTACAGCATCTTCGTAGTGCCCGACAGACTCGAAGTAGGGCGGCGGACCCGAGCTGGGCCATCGGCCGAACAGAACGTAACGCCAACTCGCATAGCCGGTATCGCGCCCACTGCTGATCGGGGAGTTCGCCGTCAACGCCAGCAAGGTCGGCAACCATGGGCGCAGATGATTGACGATCTGGACCGATCGTTCTCGATCTTCCACACCCACATGAATGTGGCAGCCACACATCACACCTTCGGTGATCGCACCGAACTGTCCGGCCATCCGCTGATATCGCGACTTCTGAGTGATCTCGTCGACCGGCGGATCGAAGAACGGCGTCCCGACTGCGATGAGCTGACAACCCACGCGAGCAGCGGCATCGGCGGTGACGGCACGAGATTCACAGAGTTGATCACGAAGATCACGAATATGGTTTCCGATCGACGTGGACGTCTCCACCTGACAGCGCGTGAGTTCGAGTTGCAGCGAGATACCGAGTTCTCGCCCGGCGGCCGCAACTTCGACGTTGCGCAGACTCGGATGCCCGGTCTGCGGATCGCAGAGCAAGAACTCTTCCTCCACACCGAGAGTCGGTGTACCTAAGGAGAACAGGTCGGGAGTCGGCTTCGCACTCATAGCACTTCCTTGCACCGGTGTTCCTCCACATCCGGTACTTCGAGCCTACGACCTTCTTCGCCTTTCGGCACTACGCCATCGGTTTCACCCACTCACCGATCGGGTAGTGCCCTGTGAGCCGACGACAAGCGGCAAATCGCAGGTCTTCACGAAATCAGGACGGAGTGTGCCGTGACAAACGCGAGCGGAAGTTCACCGGTAGATGACGAACACACCAATCGATCGCATGTCGGGGAGGCAATCAGCGACGGCCGCAACTATCCCGGATACCTGCTGATCGGGCTGGGCCTGGCAACACTCGGATTGACCTTGGTGGCAGCAGGTTACGGATTTCGTGGATGGGCAGTCATTGCCGGCGCCGTGTGCGTGGTGTCCTTCATCGTCGGAACACTGGCCATCTTGATGGAACACCGTCGGGTCAAGCGACTGGAAGGTCAGGAACTCTTCGATCAAGAAGGGCACTGAACCGAACGCTCGAGTCGTATTCTGCACACGCAGAGTACGACTCGAGCAGAATTACAGCTCAGTGATTGCGGAGTTTCTCGATCAGCTCGCCCTTGTTCAGCTTCGAATAGCCGTGCAGATCGAGTTCCTTGGCGCGCTGCTTCAGGTCGTCCACCGTCCACTCCTCGTACGGTGAGGATTGACCACCGGACTTGGCGACATTCGACCGCCCTCGATTGGCGGCTGCATTGGAGATTCGGGCCGCCTTTTCCTTGGAATCGCCCTTCTCGCGTAACTCTTCGTAGAGTTCTTGATCCTTGAGTTGAGGTTGTGAGTCCTTGCGAGCCACTGTTCGTCCCTTCACTCGTCTTCACTCCGACGGTGTGGCCGAACTGGCAATTCGGCCACACCGCAAGTTCGAACGTACGTCGGCACTCAGGATGTGGGCGGCACCTCGAAACGCCCCCACACGCGGTGCGTCTTCAGAAGCTGAGCCAGTGAGGCGAGGGCTCCTTCCGCGTCGGCATCGACGACGACTCCCAATGCAGACTCGTCGATACCGGCCGCGGCCAGCGCACTCATGCTCTCACCCCAACCACCAATCGCCTTGCTGTGACGATACATTTCGTTCAGCAGAGTCTCCACCCGTGGATCCAACTTGCCCTCGCCGATCCGAGAAACGTCGCCGCTCAGCAGGATTGCATCGAATTCGATCGAACGAGCTGTGAGGTAAGTCCGCTGCACCGTCACCGCGTCGTCACCGTCCCCGATGGTTCCGCCGTGCGGGCCGAGGATCAGCGGCACCATACCGGCGTCGAAGATCTTGTCTCGAACGGCGACAACCGTGTCGAGATCGGAGTTCTCGTCGACCAGTAGTGCAATGATCCTTCCCTCGACGGGCCATTCCTCACCCACCTGGGACAGTGCCGGGCTGGGCTCAGGATCGCTCAACGGCTCAGTCGGTTCAGGGACCGGAAGGCCAAGCCCGCCTGCGACGATCGATACGAGAGCCGCATCGATGTTGGCCAAAATGCCCAGATTCCGTATCTTGATGTTCTCCTCGTAGCACTTCCCCAATTCGAAGGTGTACGCCTGTGCGACGTGCTCCTGTTCGACAGGGGACAGACTGCGATAGAAGAGTCGAGCTTGCGAGAAGTGATCGTCGAACGATGCCGGCGCCTGCCTCACCTTGCGCCCTGAAACTTCCTCGGGCACCTCGATATAGGCGGCACTGTCTGCCGTGGCCAAGAAGGGGCAGCCACCGTCCAACGAATTGGGATGGTACGGCGCGATCCCGGTATGCACACCGTCCTGGTGGAAGCCGTCGCGAAGCATGTCGTTGACGGGCGAGTGAGGACGGTTGATCGGGATCTGATCGAAATTGGGACCGCCGAGTCGCGTGATCTGGGTGTCGAGGTAGGAGAACAATCGTGCCTGCAGGAGCCGATCATTGGTGATGTCGACGCCCGGAACCAAGTGGCCTGGATGGAATGCCACCTGTTCGGTCTCGGCGAAGAAGTTGGTCGGATTGGCATCGAGCGTCATCGTTCCGATGACCTGAACCGGCGCGAGTTCTTCGGGCACGATCTTGGTGGGATCCAAAAGATCTATACCTTCGAACATTTCGTCTTCGGTGTCGGGGAATACCTGCACGCCCAGATCCCAGGACGGATATGCGCCTGCCTCGATGGCGTCGGCAAGATCGCGTCGGTGGAAGTCTGGATCCACACCGCCTGCGATCTGAGCTTCCTCCCACACGAGTGAATGCACTCCGGCAGCCGGCTTCCAGTGGAATTTAACAAGATTCGTCTCGCCGTCGGCGTTCACGAGCCTGAATGTGTGAATGCCGAAGCCCTCCATCATGCGATAGGAGCGCGGGATGCCTCGATCGGACATGTTCCACAATGTGTGCGCGGTGGCCTCGGTGTGTAGCGACACGAAGTCCCAGAAGGTGTCGTGAGCGCTCTGCGCCTGCGGAATCTCGCGGTCCGGGTGAGGTTTCGCGGCATGGATGATGTCCGGGAATTTGATTCCATCCTGGATGAAGAACACCGGGATGTTGTTGCCGACCAGATCGAAGACACCTTCGTCGGTGTAGAACTTGGTGGCGAACCCGCGTGTGTCACGGACGGTGTCCGCAGAACCGCGTGAACCCAGAACCGTCGAGAATCGCACGAATACGGGTGTTCGAGCACCTGAAGCGAAAAGCGAAGCTTTGCAGATGTTTTCGGCTGCACCGTTTGCCAGGAACGTACCGTGTGCGGCCGCGCCGCGAGCGTGGACGACTCGCTCCGGAATTCGCTCGTGATCAAAATGCGTGATCTTCTCACGAAGGTGGTGGTCTTGAAGAAGAGTCGGTCCCCGCTCACCCGCAGTGAGCGAGTGGTCGGTTTCGTAGAGTCGCGTTCCGGTTGCGGTGGTGAGGTACTCACCCCGCTGGCCGCGACCGTTTCCCTTCACCTTTTCCTCGGCACCCGCTACGGTACGCACTTCCGGCTGCCTCTGGTCGTCCTTGGGAGGCAACGGCCGTCGAGGCTTGACCGGCTCTGTCAGGTCCGGCGTTTTCGGGGCCGGTGCACCTGGGACGGACTGGGATGAAGGCATCGAACAGCTCCTCTTGATCGTGATGCTGGGCGCACGAATTCTGTTACGCCGTAAGGAAGTAGAGATTTTCTCTGAACGCGGAGCCACGACTCACCCCCGGACTGGGATCAATCCCAGGCCGAGGGCGACGAGTGCGTCGGGGCTATTGCTCGGACTTCTGCCGCGCTTCGTCCGCAGCAGCTTCCGCGCGAGCCTTCTCGGCTTCTGCCTCTTTCTTCGCCACTTCTCGCTGGCTCTCGGCCTTGTCCTGCTGGGCGCGACCCTCTCGGGTCAAACTGTCGTTCCCGGAGACCGCACCAACGGCTTCCTTGGCCTTACCCTTGACGTCCTCTACGACGCCTTTGATGCCCTCGCTGGGGCCGCTCTTGTCATCTGTCACGTTGTTCCTCCAGGTCGTTTCGGATTCGCGCTCGAGATTCCTGCCGCGCAGGATTCCCACACAGAAGCCCTACCCGGTCGTAATTCGCATAAACATTCGCGCATCGACAACACGTGGCACAGACATGCACCGACTGCCGAGGGGAGTGTCGTTCACTCTCGTGTGTTATTCAGTGCAGATGAGCCAGTTACAGACCGATCCCCCCGTGGGCGGAACCCTGTCCACGATTCGCGCGCTTGCGCCCACCCTGGCCCCGAGCGAGCGACGTGTCGCCGACATCTGCATCGCCAGGCCCAATGAGTTTGCCTGGTGGTCGGCGGCAGATGTGGCCGAGCACGCGTCCACGTCGACGGCAACTGTCATTCGGGCTTGTCAGAATCTCGGATTCAAAGGATTTCAGCATCTGCGCATGCTGCTGCTCAGAGATCTCGGCGCAGCAGAATCACGGGTGCAGGACGCGGCGCACACCAAGGACAGCAACGGACTGCTGCAGGCAGTACTCGGCGAAGTGGCGGCCGATCTCGGCGCCGCACTCACACCTCTGGATCGCGACGCTTTCGACCGGGCTGTCGAAGCAATTGCCGACGCCGAACGCGTACTCGTTGTGGGAAACGGGGTGTCCGGGCCGTCGGCATCTGCAGTGGCTGTTCGGTTCATACTGAACGGCCGCACAGCTGAAGCGCCCACCGATGCAGTGATGCAGCAACTCACAGCCCGGCACCTCACTTCGCGCGACGTTTGTCTGGCGATCAGTGACAGTGGGCTCAACTCACTGACTCTCCAGCCCGCCCAAGCTGCAAAAGACGCCGGCGCAACCGTCATCGGCGTCACCGGCTACGCGCGTTCCCCGCTGGTGGAACTGGCCGACATGGGGTTGGTTCTCGGTGGCGGAACCGGGCCGTGGGGCGCACACGGCGCCTCCGCGACCGTCATTCAACTGACCTTTCTGATCGGTCTCCAGATCGCGGTCAGTGAACGCCGTGGCGGGTCAGCCGAAGCTGCAGCTCAGTCCCTCGAACACGTCATCGGAATCCTCAATCACGGTTCCACCACCTGAAATTCGGGTTCGTCGCACGTTTCGGTTCGAATAGTTGCCCTGAGAATTACGGACAATTACGACGGCGTTCGGTCACCGTTCATCTTCGACTGGCTAACTTCTGATGTAACGAAAATCCCCAATCCGACGCGATTGGGTAACGTCATTTCATCGGGAGAAGCCAATGGGCAGGATTCGAATAGAGAATCTGAGTCGGAAATTCGCAGATGTCACCGCAGTCGACAACATCGACATCGATGTTCGTGACGGGGATTTTCTGGTCCTCCTCGGACCGAGCGGCTGCGGGAAAACTACGTTGCTCAGGATGCTCGCCGGTCTCCTCGAGCCGACAAGTGGCCGAATACTGCTCGACGACGAAGACATCACTACGGCTCCCGCCCGTCGGCGAGACGTCGCCATGGTGTTTCAGAACTATGCCCTCTACCCGCACCTTTCCGTCGCGAAGAACCTCGGTTTCCCTTTGAAGGTCAAAAAGATCGACAAGGCGTCGGCAGTAGCACGTGTCGAGGAAGTAGCACAGCAACTGGAGATCGCACATCTGCTGGAGCGCAAGCCCAAGGAGCTGTCGGGTGGTCAGCGTCAGCGCGTAGCGGTGGGCCGAGCGATCGTCCGAAATCCGAAGGCGTTCTTGATGGACGAGCCACTCTCCAACCTCGATGCGAAGCTCCGAACAGCAACTCGTCGTGAACTCACCGACCTCCACCGAAGGTTGGGCGCCACCTTCGTCTACGTCACCCACGACCAGGTCGAGGCTATGACAATGGCGACGCGTATCGCGCTGCTCAACAACGGCGGACTCGAGCAACTCGGCACCCCCGAGGATGTCTACGATCGCCCGGCATCAGTATTCGTTGCAGGATTTCTGGGCAGCCCTGCAATGAATCTTGTTGATGCAAGGGTATTTTCGTCCGGCGGGAGCGTGAGGGTTACGGCCGAAGGCATCGAAGCCTCACTCTGGCCAGGAGAGTCCGATTCCCGCGACGTCGTACTCGGCATTCGTCCCGAACATCTCACACCGATCCATCCAGGCACGGATTCCGGCCCCGGCGCACGTATCACGGTCGATGTCACGTCGGTCGAGAATCTCGGAAGCGAGCAGGTGGCCTACTGCCTGGTCGGTTCGACCACGATCTGCGTGCGCGCTCCGCGACCGATCGCCCTCCACGAAGGACAGCCCGCGGTACTGTCCGCCGAGCTGCGCCACCTTCACCTCTTCGACCGAGCCAGCGGGCGTCGCCTCGAATGGCTGGACATACCAGCAACATTGAATCTCGATTCATCAGTTCTCAGCTGAACCTTCAGTTCGCCCTCTCACACGAAAATTTCATCACGAGGAGCTTTGTCATGCGCAAAACACGATGGAAGATCGCCATAGCGTTAGCGGCATCCCTCGCCCTTGCCGGCTGTGCCACGGGCGGCGCCACCACCGGCGGCTCGGATTCCGCGGAACAGGTGCCGGAACTCGACCCGAACCAGCAGGTCGACATCGTCTTCGAGTCCTACAACCTTGCCCAGGCCGGTTTGTGGACAGACACCATCACCGGTCTCATCTCCGACTTCGAGGCCGCCCACCCGAACATTCACGTAAAAGCACAGCCGCCGCAAAGCGGTGGCGCGGCCGGTTCCGGCACCGCAAGCAGTGTGCAGACACAAATGCTCGCCGGGTCACCACCCGATGTCGCTCAATTGACCTTCGACACTCTCGATTTCGCAGTCACAGCACTGAAAGCCAGAAATCTCGACGAACTGGTCGGCAAGGACGCAGTCCAGGCCAACTTCGGCGGAGACCATCCCTTCCACCCCAGAGCTGCAACACTCGGCGATTGGAATGGCGACACCTACGGCGTTCCGTATGTGTTCTCCACTCCCACATTGTTCTACAACTCCACTGCACTGATCGAAGCCGGCCTCCCGGCAGACACCGACCTCTCGACCTGGAGCAAGGTGGCCGCTGCCGCGAAGGCAGTGACCGCCAAGACCGGAAAGCCGTCGCTCGGCGTCAGCTGTTCGGTCAAGGGCGGCAGCTGGTGCATGCAGGCGCTCTTCAAATCGGCCGGCGGTGGTGTGCTGTCCGAAGATCGCAAGACCATCGAATTCGGCGAGCCTGACTCGGTTTCGGCTGTCACCATGCTCCGCGGACTCTACGAAGACGGGGTCCTGGTCAACGCAGATGCGGCGACACAGTACGAGAGCTTCGCGAAGGGTGACATCGCTATCGATCTCAACACGTCGGCGTTGCAGGGAATGTTTGTCAGTTCCGCGGCAAAGGCCGGTTGGGACTTGAGAGCAACCGCGATGCCTGCCTTCGACGGACGTGCAGCGGTTCCCACGAACTCAGGTTCCGTCCTGTCTGTCTTCTCGCAGGACCCGGCGAAGGCGCGCGCTGCTTGGGAATTGATCAAATTCATGACAAGTGATCATGCGTACACGCAGATCTCCACCAAGATCGGATACCTACCCCTTCGTTCGTCGCTGACGCAGGATCCCGCTGCACTCAAGCCGTGGGCAGACGGCAACCCACTGCTGGCACCCAATCTCAAGCAGCTCGACTCACTCCAGCCCTGGCAGTCCTACCCCGGTAACAGCTACGTCCAGGTCGACGACATTCTCGCGCAAGCCATCGAGGAATCCGTGTTCTACGGCAAGGATCCGAAGTCGACGATGCAAGCCGCACAGCAGCGGGCTCAGGACATGATCGGCTGATTCTGCCCAATCCAATCCCAGCGAACCCAACTTCCGGATCGGGAACAACTATGACTACAGCTCTTCCGGTTCAGCGAGCCAACCGTCGTCTCGACCTGAACGGTACCTACAACTTTCGCGACGTCGGCGGATACGCCACTCGTGACGGTCTTACCACCAAGTGGAACAAGCTTTTTCGATCA
This sequence comes from Rhodococcus sp. NPDC055024, assembly GCF_053608585.1. NCBI lineage: Bacteria > Bacillati > Actinomycetota > Actinomycetes > Mycobacteriales > Nocardiaceae > Rhodococcus > Rhodococcus sp. NPDC055024. Next base: position 878,706 of record NZ_JBSGVT010000001.1, on the reverse strand, counting down.
GACGCTCTTCACCGTCTCAACCAGGTGGATCGCGAGGTTCTCCGCGGTCGAGGACTGGCATTCGTCATCGACTTGCGCGAGCAGGAGGAGTTGGACACGGCGCCGAACGCGCTCGAAGGTCTTGACCTGACGCAGTTCCATCTGCCCATCTTCGAGAGTGAAATAAACACCCGCGAAACGAGTTTGGACCTTGCAGCAATCTACGCCAAGGTCATCGATCAATGCGGAGTCCGGCTGGTTCGCGCAGTACGCGCAATCGCAGAATCCGACGACAGCGCAGTGCTGGTGCACTGCACGGCAGGCAAAGACCGTACCGGTCTCGTCATTGCGCTTGCATTGGCGGCAGTCGGTGTGGATTACCGCGACATCGTCGCAGACTATTCGCTCTCCGAGGTCATGTTGGCCGGCGAATGGGCATCGGCGATGGCCGTCAAGTTGCGCGAATACGGCGTTGGCGACGGAGCCGACGTTGCCCAACTGGTCGGGGCAAGCCCGGCCGCACTCATGCGGACAAGTCTGCAATCCGTCGACAACTCGTACGGCAGCGCCTCCGAATACCTTCTTGCCCACGGATTGAGCTCCGCGGAACTCGATCGCCTACACCTTGCACTGGTCAACTAACCCACACGTCACAGGAGAATTATTCATGTCCCAGTACGGCGAACCCGATCACTACATCCTGCACCTCAGCGACACTCACTTTGTCACCGACGGAGATCTTCTCCACGATTCCGTGGACAGTGATGCCAATCTGGCACGCATCTTCGAGCGACTGGAAAGGACTGGCCAGCGTCCTGAGGCTATTGTCTTCACCGGCGATCTGGCCGACGTGGGAGAACCCGAGGCATACGTCCGACTGCGCAAGATCGTCGAGCCGGCAGCCGAACGGCTCGGCGCAAAAGTGATTTGGGTAATGGGTAATCACGACGCACGCCCGGCATTCCGCAGCGGCCTGCTGGACGCCGCTCCGACCCAGGAATCCGTCGACTCGGTGGTCGACGTGAACGGCCTCCGTATCATCGTGTTGGACAGCACTGTTCCCGGAAGCCATCACGGGTTGATCACCGACGAACAACTCGCTTGGCTCGAATCGGTTCTTGCCGTTCCGGCACCACACGGCACCCTTCTTGCACTGCATCATCCGCCAGTCCCGTCGGTTCTGGATGTGCTCTCGTTGGTAGAACTCAAGGAACAGAACAAACTTGCCGCGGTACTCGAGGGCACCGATGTCCGCGGCATCCTCGGTGGCCACCTGCACTACTCGACCACCTGCACGTTCGCGGGAATTCCCGTCTCGGTCGCCTCGGCTTCCTGCTACACACAGGATGTTCTCGCGGGCGCAGGTATTCTGCGTGGCCAAAACGGTGCACAGGCATTCAACATGGTCCATGTCTACCGAGATCGAGTACTGCACACGGTAGTTCCAGTGGAGGAGTCGGCGACTGTGTACGAGATGAGCACTGATCACCTTCAGGAGGCGATAGACAAGCTCGTTCCAGCGTTCAAGTCGTCCAGCTCAGTCACTGCACTGGCGAATTGAGCCACGAACATGTTTGTCGAAGTTCCAAGTACCGTCGGGTCGGAGCGTGCCATAGCGGCGCGCCCGGCCCGTTCCGGGTGGGCACCCCGTGTCTGGGTGCCATACCTGTACCTGTTGCCGGCAGTGGTGCTGTTGATCGTGTGGATCTACAAACCGCTCGGCGAGACTGTCAACCTGTCGTTCTACAAGTGGAACATGGTTCCTACCACTCCCAAAGTGTCGGTAGGACTGGATAATTACATGCGGGTTCTCTCGTTGCCCGAGTTGCATCAGGCGCTGCGGAACACCGTGGTCTACACACTCGCCTTCATGCTGTTCTCGCTGTTGCTGCCGATCCTCATCGCGTTGGTGTCCAAACGGATATCCGGACGGTCGAAGACGATCTATCAGGCTCTGATCTTCGTCCCGTTCCTGGTGACACCGATCGCGGGCAGTGCCGTGTGGCGTTGGCTCTTCAATCCCGACGGCGGTGCTGTCCCGAGGGTGGCCGCAACGTGGGGAATCGAGATGGGCAACATCTTTCGTGATCCGAAGTTCGCACTACTCGGTGTGGTCGTGATCGTCGGATGGCAAATGCTCGGCTTCGGAGTGCTGGTCATTTCAGCTGGGCTGGCGGGCATCAATCCGGACTATGCTTCTGCTGCATCACTCGACGGGGCGTCCGAGGCGACGATCACCCGAAAGATCACACTGCCGCTACTCTCCCCGACGCTGGTGTTCCTGGCCCTCATGACGATCCTGTTGGGTGCGCAGTGGGCGTATCCCGTGATCGACATTCTCACCCAGGGTGGACCGAGCGGCGCGTCCACGAACATCTATTACCTGTTGTACCAGTTCGGTTTCCAGAACTTCGACGCCGGACTGTCAGCTGCCGCAGGCACTCTCTTCTTCCTCGGCTTCGGAATCATCGCAGTCATCTTCGTCCGCCTGTCGGACCGGCTGAGCTTCTACGACAATTAGGAACTGACATGGCATTTGTTCTGGTCGACGCACCCGGCCATCCACCTGGTTCCGATGCGATCCCGGTGGTGGAGCACCTCAACGCCCGGAGTGAGAGCAACGACGGACCGGTACGGTCCCGGTCTCGAACGCGACGGGTGGTCGGGCACGTTGTCCTCGCGGCCGTGACCGTGTTCAGCATTTTTCCGATCTACTGGCTGTTTGCCACGGCCTTTCGTCGCCCTGACGATTCGCTGTCGGCGAGCCCGCTCCCCTCGCCCTTCAGCCTCGAGAACTTCCGATACGTGTGGAACACGATCCCGATGGCGTCGATGATGGTGAACACCTTCACCATGGCGTTGGCCATGTCGGTCAGCCAGCTGTTCGTCGCAATCCTCGCCGCGTACGGGTTCGCCCGGTGGAACTTCTTCGGCAAGCAAGCGTTGTTCCTACTCTTCGTCGGGTCGTGGTTGGTTCCGTTTCAGGTCACTATGATCCCCAACTACCTGCTGATCTCCCAGATGGGCTTGCTCAACACCGTTGCAGGCATCGTGATCCCGAACTTGTGCTCGGCCTTCGGAGTCCTGCTGATGCGACAGCATATGGAGGCGTTTCCGCGGGAGCTACTGGACGCCAGTCAGATCGACGGACAGAACTCGTGGGCAACGCTGTGGAAGGTTGTGCTGCCCAACATGAAGCCTGCTCTCGCGGCGCTGGGAATCATGCTGTTCATCTCTGCTTGGAACGAATATCTCTGGCCCGCGCTCATCATGCGCCAGTCGAATTCGGTGCTACAGATCGGTATCCGCAGCTTCCTCGGTGCCGAAGGGAACAATTGGGGTGCCATCATGGCGGCGTCCGGACTGGCGTGTCTGCCGATCTTCCTGATCTATCTGTTCCTTCAGCGCTACGTGCGCGACGCGTTCGTCCAGTCCGGTCTCAAGTAGCAAACAACAGTCTCAGAAACTGTTTACCGGGCACAAGAATTGGCGTGACTCGTTCCAGAAGGGAAAGAGGTCGGTGGTGGTGGCCGTGGGGTGGTCGATCCCCGCAAGATTGTAGAAATCGAGGATCGTCCTACCCGCGGTAGCGCTGACCTCGCATGCCTGCAAGCTCAGCTTCGCCTCCGCCACGAAGCCGATGCTGCGGGCGAAAGGTCCGAGAGTCCCGGCATTGACAAAACTCTCGAGGTTTTGTCCCCACTGGTTGTAGTCGGACTGCAAAGTAAAGCTGCATGTTTCACCGAACAACTCGGTACAGGTTGTCGGTTGCCCGCCGATCGTGTGAACCGTGTCGGCGAGTTCGTGCGAAGTACCTTCGCGCGGTGATCCGGAAAGGAGAAGCAAGACGGCGACGGCCAAGGCAACCACCAGAAGGATGCTCGCGGCCGTTGCCAGTATCGCCTTCACAATCCCTCGATCCACGTAAGTTCATGAGGGGAACCGATTTTGGAACACCGGTCACTGGATTTGTACCCGTGGCACTCGGGGTCCAAACATCGACCAGGCTGGGAGCCGTGCATCAGTCTGGGGGTCGCGAGAGGATTTGTGGGAAAGCGGGGGAGGATCGACACTCCCTTCCACTACCAATATATAGCCCACCGGGGGGCTTGCGGCAAGGCCCGGGTAGTGCCGCAGAATGGCTCTTCCGATCCCGTACGACCGACTACCGGATCGGAACAGCCAGCGGAAGTGAGGGCATGTGCCAATCCAGGGATACGAAGACGAACTTCAATCCGAGCGGAACTATGTGGAGGCGCTCTACGCGCGACTCGACGCCGAACGGGCCCGAGTCAAGGGTCGGTACAGCACCGCTCTGCGCGGAGACGGCCAAGCACTAATGGAACGCGATGCAGAGGTACGCGCGCTTGCCAAAGAGGTGAAAAGGCTGGATGTAGCCGACAACGGACTGTGTTTCGGCCGGTTGGACTCACTGTCGGGTGCGACTTCGTACATCGGGCGGATCGGCCTTCTGGACGCGGACAACGACTACGAACCGGTTCTGCTCGATTGGCGGGCGCCGGCATCTCGCCCGTTCTACGTCGCCACCGCTGCGAACCCGGAGAACATGCGTCGACGCCGTCAGTTCCACACGCGGAGTCGACGCGTGGTCGATTTCACCGACGAGGTACTCGGGCGCCCCGAGGGTGGTGAACGCGACGCACGCGGGGACTCCGCCCTGCTCGCGGCGGTCAACGCACCGCGAGGTGAGGGCATGCGGGACATCGTGGCCACGATCCAGGCCGAGCAAGACGACGTCGTCCGTCTCGAGCACCCTGGAGTGTTGGTGATCGAAGGTGGCCCGGGCACCGGGAAGACCGTCGTCGCCTTGCACCGCGTCGCCTACCTTCTCTACACGCAGCGAGAACGTATGGAACGTCACGGAGTTCTTGTGGTCGGGCCCAACCCGGCGTTCTTGAACCACATCGGCCGCGTACTGCCCTCACTGGGCGAGTCCGACGTGGTCTTCATGACCACCGGTGATCTTGTCCCCGGCCTACGCGTCACCGCCGAGGACATCCCGGGCGCCGCTGAACTCAAGGGTTCACTGAAGATCCTGAATGTGCTCAGCGCGGCAATCGCCGATCATCAGCGACTGCCCGAGAGCCCGCTGTCGATCGAACTGGCGGACGTCACAGTGCGGATCGAAGCCGAAACCGCGGAGTGGGCCCGAGAAGAAGCCCGCGCCAGCAAGCTCCCCCACAACGACGCTCGCACGGTGTTCACCGAAATCCTCACCTGGGCACTGACCGAACGGGCGATAGCGCGCATCGGAAAGGGATGGTTGACCCGCAGTGACCGTGAAGCGTGGGAGCAAGTGCGCGCAGATCTGACCGCAGAGTTGGCGGAGAATGACGCGTTTGCCGCAGCGCTCGACGCACTCTGGCCGATCCTGACACCGAAAGAGCTACTGACACAGCTGTTTACTTCTCCGGAACGCCTACGGGCGGCAGGTGCGGACGAGAGACTGTTGCGCCGAGATGGCGATGCCTGGACGGTGTCCGACGTTCCTCTTCTCGACGAATTGGTGGACATGCTCGGCCGGGACAAGCCTGTGGATCAGAGCGCCGAACGCGAACGCCAGGACGAGGCCGCGTATGCGGCGGGTGTGCTGGACATGATGATCAGTCGCGAAGACCTGATGGACGACGAAGACCATCTTCTCGCCCAGGACATGCTGTACGCCGAGGACCTGGCCGACCGTTTCGTCGAACGTGACACCCGGGAACTCGCCGAACGCGCTGCTGCAGACAGAGACTGGACGTACCGGCATATCGTCGTCGACGAGGCACAAGAACTGTCCGAGATGGACTGGCGGGTCCTGATGCGCCGTTGCCCGGACCGGTCATTCACGGTGGTAGGCGATCTCGCGCAACGACGTTCACCCGCAGGTGCCCGCTCGTGGGCGACGATGATGGAGCCGTATGTCCCCGGTCGCTGGATCTACCGATCACTGTCGGTGAACTACCGCACTCCAGCCGAGATCATGAGCGTCGCCGCCGCCTTGCTCGCCGAGTTCGCGCCGGGAGTCCAACCACCCGAGTCCGTTCGCGCCTGCGGGGGCCAACCGTGGTCCAAGCGAATCTCCGCCGACGAACTGGCGTCCGCCGTCGACGAATTCAATCAGGACGAGGACGGACGCGAAGGTACGAGCATCGTCATCGGACCTGCGGATGTGCCAGGCGCTGTGCCGGTTTCGGAAACGAAGGGTTTGGAGTTCGATGCCGTGCTCGTCGTGGAACCGGAGCGGATCATTGCCGACGGCCCGCGCGGTGCGTCGGAACTCTATGTCGCCCTCACCCGCGCCACCCAACGTCTGGGCGTCTTGCACGAGGGTCCGTTGCCGCAGGCCCTGACCGGACTCGTCGAGGTCGGGACGGCGAGGTCACCGCAATCGTTCGCGACGAGCGATCGTGCTGTGTAGGCCTTCGGCAGCAGCGCGCACGTAGGACACCTGGCTCTCGGGGACGAAGCGACTGGTGGGACCAGTGACACTGATGGCCGCGACGGGTTTGTCATTGGTTCCGAAGACCGGTGCCGCAACACACGCAAGACCCGGCGCCGATTCCTCGCGCTCGAACGCAATGCCGGTCTCGACCACTCTGTTCAGTTGGGTGTTGAGAATGCCGGGCGCGACAATCGTGTGCGGGGTTCGGCGCGTCATCGGTTCCGACAACACTTCGCGACGAAATTCGTTGTCGGAGAAAGCGAGGAGCGCCTTTCCGATTGCGGTGCAATACAGCGGTATCCGGCCGCCGGTCCGAGAAGGGGAGTTGGCTTGTCGATGGCCGCCGATCTTCGCCACATAGACGACGTCGTGGCCGTCACGGACCCCCAGGTGGACTGTCTCGTGGGTCCGCTCGTACAAGTCCTGGAGGAACGGCATCGCCATCTCCAGAAGGCTCCTTTCGAGAGAGGCGAGCATTCCGAGTTCGAAGAGACCACCGCTGAGTCGGTAACCACCGTCGAGTCGGTCGAGTAACCGGTTCGCAACCAGTTCGTTGGCCAGGCGGTGCACGGTTGCCTTGTGCAGTCCCGTCCGCTGGACCAGGACGGCCAGAGGCAACACATGGTCGTCGGCCCGGAAGGCACGAAGGATCGTCACCGCCTTGCCGAGCACGGTGTCGAGGTTTGCGCTGCCAGTCACCTCCCCAGCGTATCGCTGAGTGAGACAGTTCCCTGGCGCAATCTCGGCGCCGCGGCGAAAGTAGTGGCCATGAGCCAGCCCACGAATACCAGTACAGCTAGCGAGACCGACATCGCAGCTGCTGCGGACCGCCTCGCAGCCGCCATCGCGAGCGGTACTCCCTGCGCGCCAGTGCGCGATCTGATCGGCGCCGACGACCTCGTCGCCGCCTACGCCGTCCAGCGTCGCGTCGACGAAATCCGTCGGCAGGGCGGGGCCGTGGTCGTAGGCCGCAAGATCGGCCTGACCTCGGTGGCAGTCCAGCAGCAGCTCGGCGTCGACCAGCCCGACCTCGGCGTGCTGTACGCCGACATGGAGTTCCCGGCCGGCGGCGCCATCCCCATGAGTCGTTTGATCCAGCCCAAGGTCGAAGCGGAAGTTGCCTTCGTGCTCGGCGCCGACCTTGTGGACGGGCCACTGGACAGCGCCCAGGTCCGCGGCGCGATCGACTACGCCGTCGCGGCGATCGAGATCTGCGACAGCCGCATCGAGTCGTGGGACATCAAGTTCGGTGACACCGTCGCCGACAATGCGTCCTCGGGCGTCTACGTCCTCGGAACCGAACGCCGCACCCTCGACGAGGTGGAACCCGCCGGCGTCGTCATGTCGATGTCCGTCGACGGCACCGAGGTGTCCACCGGCGTCGGAACCGCCTGCCTGGGCGATCCGATCGAAGCCGTCGTCTGGCTCGCCCGCACGGCGCGCGAGTTGGGGCAGCCGCTGACCGCAGGCCAGGTGATCCTGTCCGGCGCACTCGGCCCCATGGCGCCGGTCACCGCAGGCAACGAAGTCACCGTGACCGTCTCCGGGCTCGGTTCCGTCACCACCAGTTTTTCCAGCGAAGAGGACAACGCATGAGCAAGGTCAAGGTCGCGATCATCGGATCGGGCAACATCGGCACGGATCTGATGATCAAGGTGCTGCGTAACTCCGACTACCTGGAGATGGGCGCGATGGTCGGTATCGACCCCGCGTCGGACGGGCTCGCTCGTGCGGCACGTCTGAACGTGCCGATCACGGCAGAAGGCGTCGAAGGCCTGGTCGGTCTGCCGAACTTCGACGAGATCGAGATCGTCTTCGACGCCACCTCGGCAAAGGCTCACGTGGCCAACAACGCGCGTCTGGCTCCCCTCGGCAAGCGCATGATCGACCTGACGCCTGCCGCGATCGGACCGTACGTCGTACCGGCCGTCAACGCGGACGAGCACTTGGACGCACCCAACGTCAACATGGTGACGTGTGGCGGCCAGGCCACCATCCCGATGGTTGCCGCTGTTTCTCGGGTGGTTCCGGTGGCGTACGCGGAGATCGTCGCGTCCATCGCCTCCAAGTCGGCCGGTCCCGGAACGCGCGCCAACATCGACGAGTTCACCGAAACCACGTCCGAGGCGATCGTGGCAGTCGGCGGCGCTCGTCGCGGCAAGGCCATCATCATCCTCAACCCCGCTGAGCCGCCGCTCATCATGCGCGACACGGTCTTCTGCCTCGTCGACGCGCCGGATACGGCTGTTCACGACGAGATCCGTCAGTCGATCGAGAAGATGGTCGGCGACGTCTCGGCATACGTCCCGGGCTACCGCCTCAAGCAGGAAGTCCAGATCACCGAGATCCCGGCCGACCAGCCGGTCGAGACGTTGCTCGTCGACGGCAATCGCCCTACCCACCAGGTGTCGGTATTCCTCGAGGTCGAGGGTGCTGCGCACTACCTGCCCGCGTACGCCGGCAATCTCGACATCATGACGTCCGCCGGAATGCAGATCGCGGAGCGCATCGCCCAGCAGAAGGAAGCAACCAAGTGAGCAACCGCAAGATCTTCGTCCAGGACGTCACCCTTCGCGACGGCATGCACGCTGTTCGCCACCGCATTTCGCCGACCGACGTCAAGCGGATCGTCACAGCTCTCGACGCTGCCGGCGTCGACGCGATCGAAGTTGCGCACGGTGACGGCCTCGCTGGTGGCTCGCTCAACTACGGTCCCGGCTCCAACACCGACTGGGAATGGATCGAAGCAGCAGCCGAGGTACTCGAGCACGCTCGCCTCACCACGCTGCTTCTGCCCGGTGTCGGCACGATCAGTGAACTCAAGCATGCCTACGACCTGGGTGTACGTTCCGTTCGCGTTGCCACCCACTGCACCGAGGCCGACGTCTCCGCGCAGCACATCGAGACCGCCCGCGAGATCGGCATGGATGTCTCAGGCTTCCTGATGATGAGCCACATGGCACCGGCCGAGGAGTTGGCGAAGCAGGCCAAGCTGATGGAATCGTATGGCGCGCACTGCGTCTACGTCACCGACTCGGGTGGGCGCCTGGTGATGAACGACGTCGCGGATCGTGTTCGCGCATACCGCGACATTCTCGACGAGGGTACCGAAATCGGTATCCACGCCCACGAGAACCTTTCACTCTCGGTCGCCAATTCTGTTGTGGCCGTGCAGAACGGCGTCACGCGCGTCGACGCTTCCTTGGCCGGACACGGTGCCGGAGCCGGCAACTGCCCCCTCGAAGCATTCATCGCCGTTGCGAACATCGAGGAGTGGGAGCACGGCTGCGACCTGTTCGCCTTGCAGGATGCTGCCGACGACATCGTCCGTCCGCTGCAGGACCGGCCGGTCCGCGTCGATCGAGAGACCCTCACACTGGGCTACGCAGGCGTGTACTCGAGCTTCCTGCGCCACGCGGAAGCTGCGTCGGAGCGCTACGGAATCGACGTTCGCACACTGCTGCTCGAAGCCGGACGTCGCCGTCTGGTGGGTGGCCAGGAGGACATGATCGTCGATATCGCGCTCACCCTTGCTGCGCAGGCGAGCAAGGAAGCTGTCTGACGCGCTGCCGAATTCGCTGATACCCGAGCCCCGCTCACGTCTCCGGACGGGGGCGGGACTTCTCAGTTGGGCTGAGAGGTTCTGTCATTACAGCGCTCAACCTCTGAAACTGTTGTTGCCCAATAACGGCGAGGGGCCGATCTTCGCTACGGTGAATGACATGACCGAACCCGACTGCGACCCGCTGGTACACCCAACTTCAACCGAGGGTTGTGTCGGCGTCGACATACCGGACAGCCGGGGTCGCACCGGCCTCGACCGAACAGGCTTCGGGCTGCACGGTAATCCTAATGTCGAAGTCGAACGAGTCGAGGTCACCTCAGACGGTTGGCATGTGTTGCGTCGCAGCACCTTCACGTACCGGCGTCGGGACGGGACTCGCGAGACGCAGCAACGTGAAACCTACGACCGCGGGAACGGCGCGACGATCTTGCTGTACGACCCCGAACGGCGCACCGTCCTGCTGACGAAGCAATTCCGCTTTCCCGCTTACGTCAACGCGCACCCCGACGGAATGCTGATCGAGACCGCAGCCGGTTTGCTCGACGACGACACCCCGGAAGTAGCCATTCGGCGAGAGACGAGCGAGGAGCTTGGCGTCGCGATCGGTGAGGTGCAGCATCTGTTCGATCTGTACATGAGCCCCGGATCCGTCACCGAGAGAGTGCATTTCTACGCCGCTCGATACAGTCCGGCGGACAGAACCGGCAGCGGCGGCGGGGTGCCAGACGAAGGCGAGGACATCGAAGTCCTGGAGTTGCCGTTCGACACGGCACTCGACATGGTCGCCGGCGGAGAGATCGTCGACGGTAAGACGGTCATTCTTCTTCAATGGGCTGCCATGTCGGGGGCACTGACTTCGAAGTCGATTGCCTGAAATTCTATATCCTGTGCCGATGGAACCTGCCGAGTACCGTGACGCGCTGAGGTCCGTCCTCGACACCGCATCGTCGGTAGTCGAAAGCCGGCTGGCGGCGATGCGCGCCGCGGCGACAGCACAAACCGAAGGCATTGTCATCGACGTCTCCGTGGACCAGGACGGCGAGGGCACTTTCGGCGTCTGGGCGCGATTCGACGACCCTGATGCGTTCAGTTTGAATCAGCAGATCGGCGACGAGCGGGAGCTTTTCGGCGTGATCTGGGGTGAGGAAGGCTGGGAGCCACCGGTTCCCACTCGTCCGCGAGAGTGGTCACGCACGGAACTCGAGGAAGTTATCGTCGGTGTCGTCGCCGAGTGGATCGGCGCGCTCGTTCCCCCGACTGCATCCGAACTGCACTGGGAAGTAACAACTCCCGACGGAGCGACCGACCCGATACCTGTGGGCCCCGATTTCAGTCGTGGACATTCGCCTCGATGAAGCGCGGAAGCTGTCGGCGAGATGGACGACTTCGAACCACTGTTGTGATCGATGTTGCGATGTCACCGACCGGTCGAACCGTCGATCAGCTCGCGGAGGATGTCAGCGTGCCCGGCATGGCGTCCGGTCTCTTCGCTGAAACGTCGCTTTCCAATCCGTCACGTTTTCGGCGAGAAACATCGATCGTTCGACAAAGGTCAAATGATTGACCAGCCTGAGCAAGGTTGTTCCCGACCGAACAATTGTGGTGCGCACCTGAGGTTCCGGAGCACCTTCAACCTTGACAGCGATCGAATCACGCAGGTAGTCGAGAAACGCGCGCAGCGTATCGGTCTCGCTATTCCCTGTCCGGGGTGGTGGGACATCACGGCGGCTCCGACGCGACGTTGCCATGGTGGATCTCCTTCCTCGGTGAAGAACGACGAAGAGGCTTCATTCCTGGCTAGGCAGTACCGATCCTTCCGAACTCACGCCGATCCCGCATCAAATTTTGCCGTTGCGGCAAAGGCCGGCTTTACTGCCGGTATCACCGCGCCGAATGCAGGTCGCGCACAAGTTGAGGTGTCCGCCACTTGCCGACCTCGAACGGCCACCGCCGCAGCGGATAAGCGAGACGGGCCACGAAGTAATTGACGTATTCGACGACGCCGAAAGCCCACACCACCATGATGACCGCCGCAGTGACGAAATGATCTGGTAGCCAAATGAGCACGCCGAGGAGACCGACTGCCAAGACGACAATGTCGAGGACTCGAAACGCACGGTAGAGCGCCGCGAGGCGGGCCGGCATCGGCGCCTGCTCGACCCAGCCTCGGGCAAGCAGCCAATAGACACCCGCTTGCACGAGAACCACGAGCAGTGGGGCCAGCGCCGACCACAGCGCCGCGGAGTCGTGCGGACCTTCGAGCCGAGGCACCACGACGCCGACAGCCACAGCAGCAAACACTCCCGCGGCGGCCAGTTCGCCAAGACCGAGGCTCAGGTACCTGCGTCGCAAACTCATTCGCCGTTGATCCACCACGTGAGAAACCATATCCGTTGATCACTGCGCAGCGGGTGCGCATCAGTTGCAGGGCATTGCCTAAGATCGATCGAAAGGCAGTCACGTGTAAAGAGGTTGGTGTGCGATGGTGCGATTGGCCATGGTTACGTTCGATGCAACGGATGCCCGATCACTTGCCACCTGGTGGTCGGAGCGATTCAGCGAGGCGAGTATCGATGGTGACGAAGATTTCCTGACGGTGACGGCCCCGGACCTCCCACTCACTCTCGGTTTCCAACGGATCGATCAGGCTCGCAGCCAAAGGAATACGGTTCACCTCGACTTCGACCTCGAACCGCAGGATCCTCCGCGGGACCAGGTCGTCGCGACCTTCGTCGCGGCAGGAGCAGCCCACGTCGAGCGCCATGAGTCGGGCGGATCAATTTGGGACGTGTTGGCGGATCCGGCGGGAAACCTTTTCTGCGTAGGTGATCCGCATTAGGGTCTGTCTGACAACCCGTCCGAGATCGAGTCCGCTGCTCATCCGACAAAGCTTGAAAGTGCGTCACCTGATCAGCAGTACATACATTCGTTCGCATACAGTCGGATGTGTCCAGCGGCACCCAGACTGGAATGTCCGCTGTGTTCAAAATCTGCCGACAGGGGGCTGGACGGGTGGGATCGCCTGACTTACTGGGTCTGACGGCCTCACTGTCGTCGTCGACGCTTATCCTCGCCTTCGTTGCTGGGCTCATGCCGCGACTGGTCGGTGATGAACCGAATCCCGTTGTCGGCATACGCACGAGGGCAACGATCTCGAGCCCCGAGGCGTGGCAATTGGCCCATCGGATTGCGCGGCCGCTTCTGCGCCGGACGGTGTGGACAGCCGTAGTGGGACTCTGCACGCAGGTCGCGATCGGTGTCGTGACGGGTTTCGGATCTGTGGGCTCGGCTGTCACTTCAACGGTCGTGTTTCTAGCAGTGCTCGTCGTCCTGCTCTGTGCGGCGTTGAAGGGCAACGCCGCAGCAAAATCGTTGCGGCATTGACAGCCTGGGCCGCAGTTGTCAGACGTGCCCTCGTTCTCCGATTTCAGTTCCCGATACGCGGTCGTTCGCGTCGGCGGGGTCCACGGTCCCGCATCTCGAGGATCGCGGCTGCCGTTGACGCGACCGTCTTGTCGTCGTCGTGGGTGAGCCGGGCGAGCGCTTCCCGTGCTGCCGCGCCGGGAATCTCGGCGAGCGCCTGCGTGATCCGCAACCGCGTCGGCACGTCGGCGGTGTTGTCGAGCCTGTCCTGCACTGCATCGACGACTTCGCCGCTTGCTGGTGAGCGCTCCGCCAGAAGACCGAGTACCTCGCCGGCCTCGACGTCGCGTCGCCCGTCGGCGACCATCTCGAGGAGAGCGGGCATCGCGACGGCCTCTCCGCGAGATCCAAGGGTGAGGGCAGCGTCGGCGCGGACTATCTCGTCCGAATCATCGAGAGCTCGCTTCAGAGACCGAGTTGCCTCCTCGGTGTGAATCCCGGAGATGGCGGACGTCGCACGGCGTCGAACCTCGACGTCCTTCGATTCGAGGCCCTTCGCGAGGCCTGCAAGTCCCGCACCTTCAGTCCTCGCCAACGCCCACTGCAACGCGCCTGCCACGTTGGCATCCTTCTCCGACAGGATGGCTTCGACGAGTGCGTCGACGGGCAGCGCCGCATTCAGCTCCTGCGACAGGATCGCTTGCTGACGGTGGGCGGCGAACTCGGATTCGAGTGCACGCAACAGCGAGACCATGCGCAGGACGTCATCCCACTCCGAAGGGGCGGACGCGTCGACCCTTTCGAGTTTGGTCAGCAATTCTTCCTCCGCCGCGATCCGTTGCCGAGTGTGTTGCATGAGTTCACCCACCAAATCGGCGGGGGCGAAGTCGGGCTCGTCCAGTGCACGCTTGGCCTCGTTCAGCGAGAGCCCCAACGTCCTCAGGCTCTCGACGTGGAAGAGCCGACGGATGTCGTCGGCGGAGTACTCGCGGTAACCGCCGGACGTGCGGCCCGTCGGCCTCACCAGTCCCAACGTGTCGTAGTGCCGCAGCATCCGTGTGCTGACACCACAACGCCGCGAGACCTCGCCGATCAACATCCGTCTCCCCTTCCTACGCGTCCGGGCCGATTGCCGCGACGCGCTTCGCCAACTCGTGTGAGAGAGCGAACCCACCGTCAGGGTCGTGCCAGAGTTGCTTTGTAGCATCAGCATGCGCCCGAACATGCGGATTCGGGCTTGCACCGGCCGCGTCGAGCACCGGGAGTACAGCCTCGCCCAATCCTGTCAGAGCTCGGCTGAGACTGAGCTGCATCTGGAGTTCACCCCGCCCGAGTTCGGTGGCCAGCTCGGCCGCGAGCGCGCCCTCGTCTCTTGACGGCACGAGGGCCACAGCCGCACGCCACGCACTGCGCACGACCTCGTCGTCCTGGTCGTGAACCAGCGCAGAGACCGCGGGCCACGCGATCGGATCGCCGATCTTGGACAAGGTGTGGAGCGCCTGACTGCGGGCTTGCGAACCATCGGACCCGAGCTCACGGATCAGCTTCGGTACCGTGATTTCGGCCGGCAGGCGGCACAACGCCCAGGTCAGCATGTCGCGGACGAAGAAATCCGGCTCGACGGCACACCGATCGACCAGGGCAACCGTCAGCTCAGGGTCCGGGCGTGTGCCGGCGGCGAGCGCGGCGCGCAGCCGAACCGAGGGATCAGCTGCGGCCAATGCGTCGACGAGGTGAGCATTCTGCCCACCGTGGTTGGTTGTGTTCACGACAACCACCTCCTTCGTCGACCATTGGAGTCCTTGTCACTGTGTCAAGGTCAAGCCGGCGAAGGTCGTAGCCAAGTTCAGAGCTGGCGGCGCAGGTCCAGAACTGCGATTCCCCAGCCGACGAGTCGTGATGCAGACACGACCAGACCTGCATCTTCCGCGACAGCTGCGAACTCGGATTCGGTACGTATTCCGGTGCCGTGCATACAGAGCATCAGCAGATCGAATTCGGCAGCGTCCTCACTGATCGAGGTTCCGGCGGCACCTTCGTCGAGCAACCGCTCGACAACGATGATCTTGCCACCGGGCACAACAGCCTCACTGGCTGTACGGAGCAGCAGGCTCAGGTCGTTGTCCGGAAGACGCCCAGTCGCTTCGAGGAGGAGATACGCGTCGAACGGGTGGGCAGTCACCGGCGCGAGAACACTCTGCGTCAGATGGCTGATCCGGTCCGACACCGCGGGGTCGACGTCCTTGTCGATCCGTTCGAGTTCACTGGGCAAACCGAGGACCGTTGCCGCGAGGTGCTGTTCGGCACCGAGCACGGCATTCATCACGACGCCGGAACCGCTGCCCGCGACCAGGATGCGCGTGACGTCGCTGAGGGGATATTCGGCTGCGAGGGCCGATCCCAGAAATGCTGCCTCGTCGGCGATGTGATGGTGATGCTTGTCGGCCAGCAGTGGATGGGCGTCCAAGTCTTCGTCGAGGGTGCGGCCGGTAACGGCACTGATCGCGGCCGTTCCGGATCGAACGGCGCCGACCAACCCGGTGATGGACAACTCGACCCGTGCCTCGATTCCCTCGAGGTCGAGCCAGCTCGAGACCCACTCGTCGCCCAGCATCGCCTCACCCACTTCGCCGAGGGTCAGCGTCTCCCCTGCTCCCCGGGCGAGAACCTCGGTGGCGATCAGGTAGCGGACGAACTTCGCCAAGGCTCGAGAGTCGGTTCCGGTGCGAGAGGCCAACTCGCCCAGATTGTCGGCACCTTCGGCAACGTGGTGAGGAATACGCAGAGTGTTTGCCGCCCTGATCGCGAACGGGGAGACGATCTCTGCCCGCTCGGCGAGCTTGTCGAACGGTTCGGTCGTCGCGGCCGCGAGATCGGGCACGGCGGGATCGTCGGCGAGAGTGACGACCTCGGCACGTCGCCAATAGCCGGTGATGTCCACCATCTCCGCCGGCAACTGACGCTCTTCACGCAGATACCGACGAATCCCCTTGAGCGAGGTGGATTCTCCGGCTACCCAGGCGAACACGGCGCCGTCACGCCACGGTACGGAGCGCACGGCCTGCTCGAGCGCTGACAGTTCACCGGCCGGACTGTCGTCTCGGCCTACCCGAGTGAGCGAGACCGAAGCCGCGCTGGGCAGATCGAGTGTGTGCTCGGCTGAAGTGACCTCGACAACGACGCGAGCGTCCAGACCGGCGGGCATCTCTTCGAGCCAACGCGCGATTGCCGGTATCGCAGTTTCGTCTCCGACGACGAGTACCCAGTCCACATCTTCCGGCGCACGCCCCGAACGAACCGGACCAAGGAGGTCGATGGAGTCGCCCGGCAAGCATCGTCGTCCCCAGGTGGACGCGATTCCGGTCTCGTGGGTGACAAAATCGAGCGTCAACTCGGCGGCAGCGGGATCGAACTTGCGCACGGTGTAGTTGCGGGTGACGGGCTTGGGGTCGCGTGGCCACTCGACCGTGCGTGCGCGCTGCTGCGGAAGCACCACTTCGCCGGACTCGGTGGGAAAGAACAGTCTCACGAAGTCGTCGAATCCGGAACTGCACAGCGCCGGGAACTCGAACCCGTCCTTCTCGAACGCGACAAGTTCCGGGCCGCGCAGGACGATGCGTCGCATCCCGGCGTCGATGTCGGACGTCTCGACGACCGTGGCACGCCGGATCACCTCGGGATGCACCAACTGTTGCCGGTGGGATCTGGCCATGTGTCGCTATTACCCTTCTACGTCGAATGCGCTTACATCGAATGCGTCGGCGCCGCTCACTTCGGTGCCGCTCACTTCGACAGCACTGGGATGCTGCCGCCGAATCAGATACGGTGCAACGCTCGTGAGCTTCTCACAGGTCTCGTCGAACTCTCGGTCCGGAGTGGACTGCGCGACGATCCCTGCCCCGGCACGCAACCACGTGCGTCCTTGCTGCTGGTAGACGGCCCGGAGAACGAGGGCGGCTTCAAGCGTCCCGGTCGACGAGGCGCGAACCACCGCCCCCGAGTACAGGCCGCGTTCACCGTTGTCGAGACGTGCGATCGCGTCGATCGACTCGCGTTTAGGGATTCCCGACGCGGTGACGGCGGGAAAGACGGCCGCGAACGCATCCCAGGGTGAGAGGTCGTCGCGCAACAGGCCGCGCACGGTCGAGGCGAGGTGCTGCACACTGCCACGTTCACGAACACTCATGAAGTCGGTGACCGTGGTCGAGTCGCCGGTAGAGACGGAGGCGACCTCCCGGAACGCGGTGCGGACCGACACTGCATGTTCGGCAATCTCTTTCGGGTCCTCCTCCAGATCATTGCGTGCTGCCGCGTCCGCCTCCGGTCCCACACCGAGGGCACGGGTCCCGGCAAGCGGTTCGGCCGAGACGCGTCTCCGGCCGTCGACGGCGACGACGAGTTCGGGGCTGAATCCTGCCGCTGCGATGTCTCCGAGGTTCAACAGAAAGGAGCGGGCCGGTGTGTTGGCGAGTCGCCCGACACGGTAGGTATTGGGCAGGTCGACGTCGAAAGTAACCGGAACAGTCCGGGAGAGAATGACTTTCGTGTAGTCGCCACGACGCACTTCGTCGATCGCCGCGGCGGCGCGTTCTCGGTAGCTATCGGTGTCGGTGAAAACGTCGACGGCACCTGACGAAGGTGGTGCCACGGCGGTAACACGCCGGAGGACATCGGTGAGCGCAGCCGCGTCGGCGGGCGTACCGCCGGTCACGACGATGTCGTCGCCCAGGGATCGGCCGAAGGTGATTTCGACGCGCGGGATGATCAGGTGCGCCAGGGTGGACTCGCCCAGCGGCCGGCCGGCCGGCACACAATGGGTGTACGCCGAGAACTCGAAACTCACCCAGCCGTAGGCATTCCAGTGCTGAACCGGGAGCGCCGCGAGGGAGTCCTGCAGCGCGAGCGCCGGGTCGTCCGACCACTCGGACACGCTGTCGACGCCGTCCCAGGTGGTGGTCACGGTCCGGCCTGTCATCACCACGGAGCCGAGAATGCCTGCCGCGATCACCCAGTCCCCGTGGTTCTCGTAGACCACGTATTCCTCGAACAGGCCGGATTCGGCAAAGGCGACGACCTTGGCGAGGTCTCGGTCGAGTAGGTTCCCTGCCGGGAGACGGGAAGGATCGAGATCGGTATCGAGATCGTCGACGGTCGATGATGTCACGAACGGCTCCCGACGGCAGCGACCAACGCGTTCTTGTCGATCTTCCCGACTGCGGTCATCGGCAGCGACGGGCGAGTCACCACACGATCGGGAAGGGTGTTTGCGGCGCATCCGAGACCGACGAGGAAGGATCGTAACTCCCCCAGTGTGGGTTCGGTTGCGCGGGTGACGATCACCGCGCACACGCTCTCTCCGAGATCACGGTCCGGGATGCCGACCACCGCGACCCTGGACACCGCCGGGTGGGTGAGCAACAGGTCTTCGAGAGCGTCTGCGGCGACATTTTCGCCGCCCCGGGTGATGACGTCTTTGATCCGGCCGGTGACGATCAGGTGGCCGGTCGCGAGCATGCGGACCTGGTCGCCACTTCGGTAGAACCCGTCGGCGGTGATCGCGGTCCGATTATGTTCGGCGGCACGGTAATAGCCGTTGATGGTGTAAGGCCCACGGGTGAGGAGTTCCCCCACCTCGCCCGGTAGGACATCGTCACCGGCCTCGTCGACGATCCGGATCTCGTCGAGTTCGGAGAGAGGACGGCCCTGCGTGGTCAGCACCAGATCGTCGGTGTCGTCGAGGCGCGTGTAGTTCAGCAATCCCTCGGCCATGCCGAACACCTGCTGCAGGGTGCATCCGAGGGCGGGCCGGACGAGTTTGGCGACCTCCGGGGTGAGCTTGGCTCCCCCGACCTGCAGCAACCGAAGGCTGGAGAGATCTGCACTCTCCCATTCGGTTGCTTCACACCACAAATGGGTCAGACTCGGTACGAGAGCGGTCACGGTGACGCCGTGCTGTTCGATCAGTCCGAACGTGTGGTCCGGGCTGGGATCGCGCGTCAGGACCACGGCGGCGCCGACACCGAACGCACCGAGAATGCCGGGGCAGGCAAGGGGGAAATTGTGAGCCGCGGGAAGGACCGCGAGATACACGTCGTCTTCGGTGAGTTCACATATCTGCGCGCTGGCTCGGGCGTTGTACGCGTAGTCGTCGTGGGTGCGGGGAATCAGCTTCGGCAATCCGGTGGTTCCGCCGGACACCAGCAGCACCGCGACGTCCCGTGAATCGGCCCGATCGAAGGCGCGTCGCTCGGCGTGAACATCTGCGAGTGAGGTGAATTCCGCTGCGTCACCGTCGACGAACACCGTTGTCACACTGGGAACTGACCCGACGACCTCACGGGCGAGGTCGCGGTAGTCGAAACCCCCGTCGCTGTCGGCGATCACGTATGCCGTCGCCTCGGACAAGCCGGCGAGGTGCACGATCTCTCGGGCACGATGGGCGGGCAGGGTCAATACCGGAACGGCGCCACATTCGAGCAAGGCGAAGAGCACCACGACGAACGAGGGTGTGTTGGGCAGTTGAACAATCACCCGATCCCCAGCACCGACGCCGCGTTCGGCGAAGCCGGCAGCGGTGGCACGTACCCGGATTCCCAACTCGGAGTAGGACAATGCCCCATCGCTACCGACGACGGCTCGGCGACGTGAATGGTCGGCAACCCAAGTGTCGAATTCCGTGGGTATGGCACGTCCACGCCATAGGCCGGCGTCGGCGTACCGTTGGGCCCGCTCGACGGAAAACGGTACGACGTCGATGTTCGTGGAGAGCTCTGCGGTCATCGTAGTTCCTCGCGTTCGAGTGATTCTGTGCCGGAATGCTCGGGTGTGACGCCCGGCGAGCTGCCGTCGACAATGTGGTCGACAATGTTGCCGACAGCGTGGTCGACGGTGTGGTCCACGTAGTCACGTAGTGACGCCAACGAGATCAGTGCGAGTACGGACAGAGACACCATGATGACGCCGTACACGATCAAGGCGGTGGAGGCGACGAACACGGTGCCGATCAGACCTGCGACCGCCGATCCCACGGACAGTCCGAATACGTTCTGTGCGCTCCACAAACTGTTCGCGCGGCCGAGCAGCCGGTCCGGCGTGTTGGTCTGGATCACGGTGTACGCCACGATCTCCTGGACGGCACCGAATGCCCCGGCCACGGCCAACAGGACGAGCGCTACCCAGACCATCGGTGCCAGTCCGACTCCGGCGAGCGCCAGGAAACTGGCCGCGAGCGCGAGTACGAGTACGTAGCCTTTGCGCCGCACCCTGCTGATCCACCCGCTGGCCACCGATCCCAGGGCCGCCCCGACTGCGGTCGCGGAATACAGCAGGCCGGCGGTGCGCGGATCTCCGTCGAAGCGTTGCTCCACGAAGGCCGGGATCAGTACCCCGACACCGCCGCCGAGCAAAGCAATGGTTCCGACGATGAGAACCGACCGAACGATGTTCCGGCTCAACGCGAACCGGAACCCTCCGGTGAGGGACGCCCACGGCGACTCCTCGTCCGTCTCGTCCGGCCGCAATTCCGGCAGAGTCGCCAGAAGTGGAACAGTGAGCAGGGTGCCTGCTGCGGCAGCCCAGTAGTTCCAGGTCACCCCACCGGTGGCGATTACCACGCCACCGAGCGCGGGGGCCGCCATCATGCCGAGCTGGACGGTGAGTGCGTTGATGGCTCCGGCCGCGGCGAACGAGTTCTCCGGGATCAGAGCCGGAGTCACGGCGAGGAGCGCGGTGATGCTGATCGCACCGATCGCGCCGTCGACGGCGCCGAGTGCGTAGATAGCCCATACACTCGGGTCCGCCGACGCCGCGTTGAGCGCGAGCCCGACAAACGCCAAGCCGCACAATGTTCGGGTCCATACGATCAGTCGTCGTCTGTCGTACCGGTCGGCGAGTACGCCCCCGGTGAGCAGACCGACCAGGGTGGCGACGCCCGTGACCGTCGACGCGAATCCGACGTGTGCCGTCGATCCGGTCAACGCGAAGATCTGCACGGGCACTGCGACGATCAGCATGCCGATTCCGAACACCGCGATGGTGCGTGCGATGACGATGCTCCGGAACGGTGGGCTCTCGCGCAGTGGCGACAGGTCCAGCAGTAGAGCCTTGCCGCTCATGGTGTTTCCTCCCTGGCCGTTATCCGGCCCTTGTCCCTCGACTATCCCTTGACGTTGCCTGCGGCGGTGTTCAGCACCGTGGCGACGTCGTCGAGGATGTACGGGATGGTCAGGACCGTCAGTCCGCCGAAGGCGAAGTTCTTGTCGACGCTGAAGTCCTTGGTGGATGCAGTGCGGCCGTCGACGATCACCGGCTGTGCGGCAACCAAAGGCTCGGCGAGGAACGCGTTGAGAGAGTCCTTGTCGTAAGCGACCACGAACAGCACGTCGGCCGCGATCAGGGGCGCCTGCTCGGTGCTCAGCTCGAAGTACACGGCCTCAGGGTCCTTGGTCGGATCTGCCTGCTGGATCGACGGCTCGTTCTTCAGTCCAAGCTGTTCGAGGAACTCGACGCGCACGTCGGCGTCCTTGCTCACCGCGAACGTGCTCGGGCTGTTCGGGAGTGCGATGGTCACGGTCTTACCTTGCAGCGCAGGGTTCTTCGCAGCTGTCGCGCTGATCGCGGCATTGGTCTTGTCGATGAGTGCGGTGGCCTCGGCCTGCTTGCCCAGCGCCTGACCGGCGATGGTCACCTGGTCCTGCCACGACGCGGTCCACGGCTCGTCCGGGAAGGACACCACAGGCGCGATCTTCGACAGCGCGTCGAATTCCTGCTGAGTGATACCGGAGTACGGGGCGAAGATGAGATCCGGTTCTGCCTTGGCGAACTGCTCGACGGGTGCCTCACCGGTTCCGTCACCCGACAACAAGGTCGGCTGCTCGCCACCGAGCTTGTCGAGCGCCTCGGCGTCCCACTTCAGAATGCCCTTGTCGTCGGCCCCGTACTGAGGTCCCGCGAAGGTGGGCATCGCAACCGGGACGACGCCGAGCGCCAGGAGGGCGTCCTGGTTGGACCATCCCCAGGTTGCGACCCGCTTGGGCTCCTCCTTGATCTCGGCCGTGCCGAGAGCAGACTTGATCGTCACCGGGAACGCGGCATTCGCTGCCGACGAAGTCTCGGTGCTACCGCTGTCGTCGTTGCTGCTGCAGGCTGCCATTCCAGCCACGAGGCCGCATGCCGCCAGTACAGCTACCATTCCGCGGACGCGCTTGCCACCGCTCCGGTTGCGCCGCTCTGACGGCCCTCTTCCCATAATCCTTTTCACTCCAACACCTCTCGACCGATCGATCTGCTCATACACCCCCAGCGGGTGACGGCGCCTAACGTAGCACGAAGGTTACCCTTGCCTCAGATTCATTAGCCCCCGTCACCACCGGAAACGATCGCGGCGACGGATCGCAACGCCGCTGCCCACGCGTCGACCAACCGTGGCACCTCAGCCACCACCGCAGGCGGCCAGGAAACGGTGGCGCCCAGCGTGGAGGTGGTCAGGCCGCCGACGCCACGGCGATCGTGCACGTAACCGTCCACCACCACGGGATGAGAACACGGCACGGCGTCACCGAGTCCGGAATCCATACTGTCGCGCAGCGGGCTTGCCCTGAACCTGCCGCCGCCGTCGTCACCGTCGTCGTGACCGCCGAGGTCGAATCGACCCAGGTAGTTGAATTCCACTGCTGCCGAGTCATATTCACCGAGTACCTTCCGCCCTTGCGGATTCAGGTAACGCAACGCCCCGTAGGACATCCCCTCCCCTGGCACCGCCGACCGTGCGCGCTTGGCCCCGGCGACGAGTTCACGCGCCGCGGCAACCGAACCGGCGAGCACCGCGTCGAATCGATCGGTGCGTGCGGTGATCCTGATCGGATGGACGTCGGTGAGCCAACCCACGACCCCCGATCCGTCGACAGAGTTCTTGCCGACGTCTCCGCGGCCGTGCCCCTCGACGTCGACGACGAATTCGGCGTCCGCACCTTCTGTTCCGGCCTCGGACCAGGCCGCGAGCGCGGCGGTGAACGTGCCGAGCAGAACGTCGTCCACCGACCCCCCGAGCACGGTGGACACACCGGCAAGGAGCGCGGCCGTCTCGTCCTCGGTCAACGTGAACGACACCCGGTCCAACGTGGCGCCGACGTCGGCAGTGGGATCGAGGGGGCGGATCAGCGGTATCCGAGCGCCGGGTGCGGCGATGGCTGCCCACCGGTCGAGATCATCGAGGATCGACGCCGAATGCGCGTGATCGTGCACCGCATGCGCCCACCGCCGGAACGAGTCGGGGGCTGGTGCCGCCGCGGGCGTCGTGGAGGAGCCGCAACCGTCGACGTGGAGGTCGGGCAACAGCACCCGCCACGACACTCCGTCCACCACCAGGTGGTGCAAGGTGATGAGCAGTTCGCCGGGCTCTTCGTCACGCCGGAACCACACCAGGTCGATCATGCGCCCGTCAGTCGGACGCAGTCGTGCCTTTGCTGCCCGCGACCCGGCGCGAACCGCCTCCCGGGCGGAATCGTCGCGCTCACCGGTGATGTCCAGTACCGAAAGCCATTCGGAGGGAAAACCATCGGGCTCAGGAATATCCAACTGGGTACCGTCGAATCGTGCCCGCAATATCGGGTGCCGCCGCGCGAGCGCGTCGATCATCGCGACGATCCTCTGCTCGGTGAACTCGGCCGGGATCCGAAGCAGCACCGCTTGAGAGATCTGGTCTATCGGCCCGTCTACGCCGGCTAGCCAGGCCACGATGGGAGTGAGCGGTACTTCGCCGTACGGCGAAAGTGAGGAATAGCGCGAATCAACCTGTGCACCAACAGATGCCTCGGCGGATACAGCAAGAGCGCGTACGGTGCGCCCCGTCGAGACGTCTCGGGGCGAGACCGTCAGTCCGCGCGCACGCAGACGGGCGGACAGTTCCATCGACATGATGCTGTCGCCGCCGAGGTCGAAGAAGTCGTCGTCGACTCCGATGTCGGGGATGCCGAGCAGGTCGGAGATCTCGGCGCACAGCCGGTATTCCAGGTCGGTCTCCGGCGGGCTGGGCACTCGGTCGGGAACCTTGCCCTCGGGGAGCGCAGCGAGGTCCAGTTTGCCGTTGGACAGCAAGGGGAACCGGTCGAGGACCGTGTAGGTGGCAGGCACCATGTACGACGGCAACCGGCCGGCGACGCCGGCACGCAACTCTCCGATGTCCAGCGTGCGCCGCGGTTCCGGCACGACGTGCGCCGACAACCGTTCTGTGCCAGTGCCATCGGTGCGGGCTACGACGCGGGCATCGGCCACGCCGTCGAGCGCGCGCAGGCAGTGTTCGATCTCGCCCAGTTCCACCCGGTGCCCGCGGATCTTGACCTGGTGATCGGCGCGGCCGGTGTAGTCGAGCAATCCGTGGTCCGTCCACGACACCAGGTCGCCGGTGCGGTACATCCTGGTCCCGTCGGCGGCGAACGGATCCGGCAGGAAATGCTGGGCTGTCAGCGCCGGGGCAGCACGGTAGCCGCGCACAACGCCGGGGCCACCGAGATACAACTCGCCCACCACCCCGACGGGCACCGGGCGCAGGCCGGCATCCAGGACGTAGGCACGCAGACCCGCGACGGGCCG
Organism: Rhodococcus sp. NPDC055024; assembly: GCF_053608585.1. NCBI lineage: Bacteria > Bacillati > Actinomycetota > Actinomycetes > Mycobacteriales > Nocardiaceae > Rhodococcus > Rhodococcus sp. NPDC055024. Next base: position 853,762 of record NZ_JBSGVT010000001.1, on the reverse strand, counting down.
TCCGATGAGAGGCTCTCCGGAGCGTTCCGTCGAGGTGTGGACGGCGTCGACAGTTGCCTCGGTCGGGCCGTAGAAGTTGTGCAGCACAACCGAATCCAGTGACCGCATCCTGTCCCAGAGCTCCCGGGTCACGGCTTCTCCGCCCACACCGAGCGCACTGATCTCGGAGCCGAGCCCGGCGCGAATCAGGTGTTCGAGGACCGATGGCACCACTTCGACGAAATCGGCGGACACTCGGCGCAGTTCGCGGAGCAGCGCGGTCGGATCCGCCGCGGCGTCACGGTCGAACACGTGGACCGCATGGCCGCCGAACATCCACAGCTGCGGCTGCCAGGAGGCGTCGAATGCCAGCGACCAGGCGTGACCGACGTTGAGATGAGAGCGTCCGGTGCGTGCGACCGTTGGATCATGCACCCGATCACGATGACTGAAGTACAGGTTCGCCAACCCCCGATGCGGAACGACGACACCTTTCGGGACGCCGGTGGTGCCGGAGGTGTAGATCAGGTACGCCGGCGAGTCAGCGTGCAGCGGGGTGCGTCGTTCGGCGTCGGTGACGACGCGGTGGTCGTAGTCGGATTCGGCGAGCGTCGAAGTGTCGACGATCGTGCACGCCCCCAGTGTCACCGATCCGTCGAGCAAGGCATTGTCGACAGCGCGGTCGTCCGGTGTCGTCACGATCGCGGCGGGTCGGGCACTGTCGACAATGCGTTGGGTGCGTGAGGCGGGCGCATCCGGTTCGATCGGCAGGTACGCAGCCCCCGACCGCATCACCGCGACGATGGAGGCAAGAGTGAGCGCAGACCGCGTCGCGGGTACGACGACGACGTCCTCGGCTCCCACTCCGAGACGCAGCAGTGCTCGGGCGATACGGTTCGCGAGGGTGTCGAGCGCGGAGAACGTGAGAGTGGTCCGGGCATCGGTGACTGCGACAAGCTCGGGCGTTCGGACGCACTGCGCGTCGAAGACTTCCACCAACGTGCCACCCGGATAGGGCAATTCGGCTCCGGCGAACTCACCAAGGATGCGTCGGCGCTCTGCGGCGTCGACGAGCGCCAGGTCGGATACACGGTGGGCTTCGGGGGTGTTCATCGACGCCAAGACCGCATGCAGGGCGTCACTCATCGTGGCGGCGCTGCGGGTGTCCACCAGATCGGGCCGGAACTCCACGACGATCCGCAAGCGGTCTCCGGGAAAGACGGTCACGGTGATCGGATAGTGCGTCATCGTGTGAAAATCTCCGACGCGGACCGTGAAGTCGGCGGAATCGATACCGGCAGTGTCTGCTTCGGCGAAGTTCTCGAACACGACGAGGGTGTCGAACAACCGGCCGACGCCACCGATCCGCTGGATGTCGGCGAGTCCCACGTGGTGGTGATCCAGGACGGACACGGTCTGCTCGCGCAGGCGACCGAGGACGTCGGACACTGTCGCGGCAGCAGGAACGTCCACGCGCACCGGAACAGTGTTGACGAAGAGTCCGACCATGTCGGCCGAGCGGTCGAGGTCGGCAGGTCGACCCGAGACCGTCGATCCGAACACGACGTCGTTCTGCCCGGTGACGGCCGCGAGTACCACGGCCCAGGCCGCGTGCACCAGTTCGCTGAGCGTCGACCCGGATTGAGCAGCAAAGGATTTGAGATTCCCGGTCCATGCTTCGGACAGGTCGACGATGATCTCCTCGGCAGCCACTCGTGAGGCACGGCCGTCGGAGTCGGACACCAGGCAGGGGCGGACCGGGCTTCCAGGTGACTCGGGATCGCGACCGAGCACCTTCCGCCACGCGGTTGTCGCCGCAGCGCTCTCGCGAGAGGTCAACCACCGTAGGTAGTCGTCGAACGAAGCCGGGGCAGTGAGGGTTCGACCCTGGTACAGGCGGAACAGGTCTGTGCCGACGGTCCCCATCGACCATCCGTCGACGAGCAGATGATGCATCGTCAGGACCACCCGGTGGCGGACCGGTGATTCGTCGAGCACGGTGACGCGGATCAAGACAGAATCCTCGACGTCGAAGGTTCGACGGTCTGCTGCGATCAGGGACTCTGCGTTCGGACCGTCGAGGGAGTCGACGGTGTATCGGCGCACCTCGATGTCGCGATGTGGTCGGAGTACTGCGACTGTGCGACCCGATTGCAGGGTCGTGAACGTCGATCGCAGACTCGGATGCCGATCGAGGAGTGCGTGCAACGCCTCTTCGAGTCGGGCACTCTCGAGCACGCCGTCGATTTCGAATTGTGTTGCAATTATGTATATTTCGTCCGAATCCTCGGCCGCGGTCAGCGATTGGAAGACAATACCCTGCTGCAAAGCGGTCGCGGGACGAACGTCGTCGATATCGGTTCCCGAGGCTGCGAGTTCCGCACGTTCGGTGTCGTCGAGCGCGATCAGGGGAGCGGCTCCGCCGCCCACCGGCTGCGCGCTACGCGGAACTGCGGCGTCCGCGCACGCAGCGATCGCCGCGACGGTGCGCCTGGCAAATACGTCCGCCGTGCTCAGCACGATCCCCTCACGGGCGGCGTGGTGCACGAACGTGATGGCCGCGATGCTGTCGCCCCCCAGAGCGAAGAAGTCGTCGGCAGCGGCGATCTCGGCGACGTCGATCCCCACGAGGTCGGCAATGATTGCCGCCAGCGCCAGTTCGGTCGCAGACTGCGGCGCGGCGCCGCCCGTCGAGGTCGTGGGGATCTCGATGCGAGCCAAAGCGAGCCGGTCCAGCTTTCCGTTGGGAGTGACCGGCAGCGCAGCCAATACCATCCACGAGGCGGGAATCATGTACTCCGGCAATGTCTGACGCAGTCGCACGCTGATCTCGTCGCCGATCGTGTCGGCGACGTGTGATTCCTCGGTGCCCCGCTCGGCTTCACCGCTACTCGGAACAACAAACCCGGCCAGTCGCGGTCGTCCGGCAGCGTCGGATACGGCAATTACGGCCACGTCGTCGACGAGTCCACTTGCGGCGGTCGCAGCTTCGATCTCCCCGAGCTCGATTCGATGTCCCCGGATCTTGACCTGCCGGTCAGTGCGTCCCACGATGTCGAGGGTGCCGTCCGGCAGCTGTCGCCCGCGGTCCCCGGTGCGGTACATCCGCTCCCCCGTGGCGCCGTCCGGGTAGGCAACGAATCGAGTCGCTGTCGCCGTCGGCGCCCGGTGATAGCCGCGAGCGAGTTGAATTCCCGCGACGTAGATCTCGCCCACCACACCGCGAGGAACGGGAAGGAGAAACTCGTCGAGGATCCGGATTGTCGTGTTCGGCACTGCCGAACCGACGACGCTGGCCGCCGAGGAATCGTTGCGCGGAATCGACACGTCATGAGTGGCGACGTCGCCGACCACTTCCGAAGACCCGTAGGAATTGGTCAGATGTGTTGCAGGGCAGGCTTGTGCGATCGACTCGATCACGCCCGACGTCAGCGTTTCACCGCTGACGATCCAGTGGTTAACCGTCGAGACGTCGGCTGCAGCTGCATCACAGAGCGCGGCGGCGAGGGATCCGACTGCCGTCATCTGTTCCGCTCGATGAGTGGTGGCCAACCGGGCCAGCGCGTAGGCGTCGGTGAACTCGTCGTCGAGGGCCAGGATCACACGTTGCCCAGCCAGTAGACCGGTCAAGAGTTCGGTGGTTCCGTCGATGAAGCTCAGAGAACTCTTGGCCAGACGGCTACGTGGCTGACCCCATCGATTCACGGCCCAGTGCAAACGATTCGCAAGCCCGTCTCGGGTACCGAGGACACCTTTCGGCGCGCCGGTCGAGCCGGATGTGTAGACGAGGTACGCGGGCAGATCTCCGGTCCACTCGGAGACGAAAGGCGCCGGCCCACAATCCTGAGGGATCTCGGAGGTCGTGATGCGCGTGGTCGCGGGTACCAGTGCGCTGAGAAGGGTGCTGGTGTCCGGGTCGACGATCATCGTGTGGGGATTCGCGTCGGCCAAAAGGTACTCGATGCGATCCCGCGGGTACCGGATGTCGATCGGTACCACCGCCGCACCGACGTCGAGGATGGCAAGGAGTGCAGCGACCATGTCGGGTCCGCGTGGGACAGCGACTGCAACAGTGGATTCCGGCCCTGTCCCGGCATCGCGCAGTGCCGCCGACAAGTCTGCGACCCGGGTTGCCAACTCGGCGTAGGTCACGGTGTCGGCACCGGACACGATCGCCACCTCGGCTGCGGACTCCGCGAACCTGTGCGCCAGTTGCTGTTCCAATCTCGGTACGGCGACGATCTGGCCTGTGTCGTGGACCTCTGTGCTTGTCCGCGCGTTCGCAAGCGCCAGCGACACGGGTACGTCCGAATCGGCAGTCAGCTCGTCGAGCAGGTCCGTGAACAGCTTTCCCACGGTGGATGCGACGTCGGCCGGGATCGATTCGGGTCGGTAGACGACAAACGCCCACAGCGAGGGATCGGGGCCCGCGACCAGAGCGAGGGGGAAACTCATCGGTGCACCGAGCACGGTGACGTCGTCGACACTGGCGCCGTCGTCCGGGACTGCGCTGGGATAGTTCTGGTAGACCACTGTCGTGTCGAACAGCGTCGAATGACCGGCGGTGCGGGCGATGTCGGACAGGCCGAGATGTCGGTGGTCGTCGAGGTCGAGGTGTCCGGACTGGATGTGGGCGAGTAGATCACGGGTAGTGACGGTCCGATCGACCCGCACGCGCACCGGGACGGTGTTGAGTAGCAGACCGACGATCGAGGCGGCACCGGGTAGGTCGTACGGACGGATGGATGCGGCCATCCCGAACACGACGTCGCGCCTGCCGGTCAAGGAGGAGAGGACCAGCGCCCAGGCGAGCTGGACCACCACATTGACCGTCACCCCGGCGTCCTTGGCGCACAACGTGACCCGCTCGCCCAGATCGGGTGGGAGAACGACATCGAGCCGAACCGGGGTACTCTCCACCACCTCGGTGCCGGATGCGACGAGGGTGGGCGCGTCCAGACCGTCGAGGTAGCCGGCCCAGCCCGTGCGGGCAGCGTCGGCGTCCCGCTTCGCCATCCACCCGAGGAAGGTTCCGAATTCGGCCGCAGGCTCGAGCCGATCGGCCGTGCCGCCCGCTTCGTAAACGCTCAGCAGTTCGCGAACGAACAGTGCTTCCGACCATCCGTCCATCAGACTGTGGTGGTAGGTGATCACCAGTGCACGATCGACGACCGTGAACCGGATCAGCGGGCTCCGCAGGAATTCGAATCCTGCGGCGCGATCGACCGCTCTGGCTTCCTCGAGGTCTGCTCCCGCCGCCGACAGCGAGATCTGTGGCACCGTCGCCCGTGGCACGACCCATACGAGGGTTCCGTTGCTCCGCTGTCGGAGAACAGCTTTCAGGTGCGGGTAGCGGTCGAGCATCGCGGTGATACTCGCTGTGACGATCCGGGCGTCGACCGCCGACCGGAAGGTCACCACCGTCTGGGAGAGGTAGGGATCGCTCTCCGCCGCCGCCAGGCTGGACTGCAGATACATTCCGGTCTGCAGCGCCGTCAGCGGCAGGACTTCGAGGATCTTCGATCGGCCTGCTGTGGCTTCGGCCCGGGCTTGTGCGTTCACAGGCTGTTCTCGAACTCGTCGAGTTCGTCGGCGCTGAGGTCCGTCACCTCGACGCTCGTCACGGCGGCACGTTCCTCAGCCGCCGGGTTCTCTTCGACGGTCAACTCGGTCCCGAACAGTCGCACCGTGCGCTTCTGCATGATCGCGCGAGGGGTGAGGCCGATGCCGGCGCTTCGAGCCGCAGATGCCACGGCGAGGGAGGTGATGCTGTCCCCACCCAGCCCGAAGAAGTCGTCGTCGATGCCGACCCGGTCGACGCCGAGGATGCGGGCGACGATCTCGCACAGGACGGTTTCGACCGGACTGCGCGGCGGCTGATGGTTGCTGCCGCTGGAGTCGGGTTCCGGCAGGGCACGGACGTCGAGCTTCCCGTTGACGGTCATCGGAATTCGATCGAGTAGCGCGAACGACGTCGGCACCATGTAGTCCGGCAACCGTGACGCGAGACGGTCTCGGACGGAAGCAAACAGCCCTTCCGCTTCGACGCTCCCGTCAGGGACGAGGTACGCGGTCAGTTGGCGGGTCCCCGTTGCCGGTGCGGTGATCGCTCGGACCACTGCGGACCCCACGCCCGGGCAGGACGTGACCGCCGCCTCGACTTCGCCGAGTTCGACGCGGTAGCCGCGGATCTTGACCTGGTCGTCGGCGCGGCCACAGTAGTCGAATAGACCGTCCGGACGCACCTGTACCAGGTCGCCGGTCCGATACATCCGGCCACCGTCCGCCAGCGGGTTCGACACGAAATGAGCTGCGGTGGTGCCGAACCGGCCGAGGTATCCGCGTGCGAGACCAGCTCCGGCCAGATACAGCTCTCCGATCGTGCCTTCCGGAACCGGGCGCAGCCAGGGATCGAGGACGTAGGCGTGGGTTTCGGTGACCGGCGAACCGATGGTCGCCGTCTCGCTGTCGCTTGTCCCTCCGCCGAGCGCGTTGATCGTGTACTCGGTTGGCCCGTACAGGTTGTAGCCCTCTACACCCGGTTCGTGAAGAAGCCTGGACCACAACGAGTCCGGGACGGCTTCGCCGCCGAGCAGCACGAGCGGCATCCGGCGGTCACCGTCGAGGATGCCTTCGTCGAGGAGGAGCTGCGCGTAGGTCGGGGTGACGTTGACGACGTCGATCTTCCGTTGCGCACAGTACGCCGCCAAACGTGGTGCGTCGCGGCGTAGTTCCTCGTCGCAGATGTGTACCTCGTGTCCTTCGACGAGCCAGAGCAGTTCCTCCCACGACATGTCGAAGGAGAACGAGACGGTGTGGGCGATACGCAATGTCCGACCACCACCAGCGGCGATCGTGGGTTCGAAGATCTTGCTACGGTGGTTGAGTTGCATGTTGGTCAGGCCCCGATAGGGCGTCAGGACACCCTTCGGCGCCCCCGTCGACCCGGAGGTGTAGATGACGTACGCGGGATGCTCGAGCCTGCCCGGGACGCCTGGGGCGAATGCCACCTGGTCGGCGGCCGTCAGCACCCGATCGGCGCGTAGTTCTGCCACGGTTTCTGCGTCGTCGATCACCATTACATCGGCGTCAGTGACAAACGGCCGCGACACGACGGCACTGGTGCTCACCAGGATGCTCGGCTGTGCGTCGGCGAGTATCACGTTCAGCCGATCCGTGGGGTGATCGAGTTCGAGCGGTAGATAGGCCGCCCCGGTACGCAGCACTGCGAACAAGGCCACCACGGTCTCCACGGTGCGAGGCAGAGCGAGCGCCACGATACGTTCGGGCCCGGCTCCCCGGCGGATCAGTGCAGCAGCGAACGAGTCTATACGCGAGGAGAGTTCGGCGAAGGTCACCGACTCCTCGCCCAGAACTACCGCGGTCCGATCCGGATCGAGTTCGGCCCGCTCGGAAAGTAGTTCGGCAATCGTGATGTCGGGGGTGCCGGTCAGGCTCGGGTAACTGGGAATTCGACTGGTTGCCCACCGGGCGAGCGGCCGATCAGGTTCGTCGGCGATCGTCTCGAGGGCGTCGTGGAATCGGTCGAGCAGATCGCGGGCGGTGGACTCGTCGACCAGATCCGGCAGGTAGGTGACGCTGAGATTGAGTCGGTCACCGGGGTCGACGGCGATGGAGATCGGGAATTCCGAGCCGTCGACGGTCGACAGATGCCGCAGGCGCGGTGCCGTACCCGAATCTTGCGCGGCCGCATTCCGCAGAACCAGCAGCGTGTCGAACAACTCTCCGAGTCCGATCGCCTTCTGGACGGCGCCGAGCCCGAGGTGATCGTGAGGCATCAGATCGAGCCGCTGATCCTGGATCCGTCTCGCCAGCGTCGCCGCAGTGTCGGATCCACGACCGAACGCGCGCACCGGAACAGTGTCGATGAAGGCGCCGATCGTCCGGTCACTGCCGGCGACCTCGATCGGGCGTCCGGACAGCGCGGTGCCGAATACGACGTCCGTGCGTCCGGTGACCGCTGTCAGGACCGCTCCCCATGCAGCGGCGAGAAGGGTGAACGGAGTGACCTGGGCGGTCCGGGCGATGTCGGCCAGACGAGCCGAGGTGGCGCCGGGCAGGAGCCGTTCGAGGCGCTGCGGCAACGCTGCCCCTGCGCGATCAGCGGTGCGGTTGGTAAGGAGTGTCGGAGAATCGAAGTCTGCGAACATATCTCGCCACGCCGCCGACGACGCGCCGCGGTCTTGACGTGTCAGCCACGCGAGATGATCTCGGTAGCTCGTTTCGGGTGCCGGCGCGGCGCGGTTGTCGTGGAGATCGAGAATACGGTCTGCCAGCAGCCACGACGAGGTGCCGTCGAAGGCCCCGAACCAGTAGTTGACGACCAGCCGGTCTTCGTTGCCGGGCAAATGCAGGAGGGTCACCCGGAACAGTGGCGGTGCGTCGACGTCGTAACCTGCCGCCCGGTCCTCAGCGAGCTCGCGGATCACCTGTCGATCGACGTCGGTGTGTGTGGTCAGGTCGACCACACGGACGGCGGCGTCGACTCGGCGACGGATCACCTGCACCGGTTCGCCGAGGGCAGTGACCGTGAATGCCGCTCGCAAGGTGGGGTTTTCGGAGATCACGGTGGACACTGCCGCGTCGATGCGTGCGTCGTCGAGGCGCCGGTCGAGGGCGGCGACGTTCTGCACCGTGTACAGCAGGGCCGCGGCCGGGTCGAGGCTGATCTGGTAGTACAGCCCACGTTGGAGCGGTGAGAGTGGCCAGATGTCCTCGACGTCGCCGAACCGGTCGGCGATCGCAGCGTGATCGTCGTCGGTCAGGCTGAGCAGCGGCGCATCCGATGCGACTGTCGCTGCCCGTTCCGAGAGCCCGCCCGATGCTTCGATCCGAGCGGCGAGGCCGGCTACGGTGGGCGCCGCGAACACCATCCGCACGGTTATCGCGTCCGTGTTCAGACGATCGCGCAGTCGCGCGACGATCGTGGTGGCGAGGACCGAGTCTCCACCGAGCGCGAAGAGGGTGTCGGTGACACCGACACGGTCGACACCGAGCACCGATCGCCACACGTCGGCGATGTTCTCCTCCAACGGAGTACGGGGAGCCACGTGAGCGGCGCGGCGCTGTGTGTCGGACAAGGTGCGGGCGGCGGCGACGATTGCGTCCCGGTCTATCTTGCCGTTGATCGTGACCGGCAGTGCAGTGGTGACCACGATCCGGTCGGGCACCATGTGTGCCGGAAGTGCAGTGGACAGACGCTCCAGAATCATGTCGACGGATGCCGTAGCGCCCGATGCTGTAGCGCCGTCCTCGAGTACGACGGCAGCAACCAGACTCGGCGAACCGGAGACGTCGAGAGCAGCAGCACCGGAGACGATATCGGGATCCTGGTTCATCACGGACTCGACCTCGCCGAGTTCGATCCGGAAACCGTTGATCTTCACCTGGTTGTCGATACGGCCGATGAATTCGACCATGCCGTCCTCGACGTAGCGAACGAGGTCGCCCGTGCGGTACCAGCGACGACCAAATGCTTGGACGAACCGTTCTGCCGTGCGTTGCGGGTCGTCGAGATAGCCGGTGGCCAGGCCGATGCCGGACACCCACAGTTCGCCGCCGACCCACTGGGGAACGTCACGACCGTGCCTGTCGACCACGCGGAACTTCATGTTCCGCAGTGGCGTTCCGAAAGGGACCGTGCGCCATCGCGGATCGACAGTCCGCACCTCGCAGATGCTGTTGTGAATCGCAGTCTCGGTAGCGCCTCCGAGTCCGGCGAACTGGCATCCAGGTATCGCTGCAGTCAGCCGACGGTACAGATCGGTTGTCACCTTGTCCCCACCGAGCATCACCACTCGCAACGTGGCTCCGAGATCGATGCCGGTGGACAGGATCATGTCGAGAAGCGGAGGTACGCAACTGAGGACGCTGACCCGGTGCTCGACGATCATCCGGGCCCAGCGCTGCGGATCGCGCCGTTCGTGTTCCTCGATCAGCACGGCGGTGCCTCCGACGGACAGGCACGAGAACAAGTCGAAGGTGCACAGGTCGAAGTCCAACTCGGACAGGCACAGTGGACGGTACGACTCGTCCAAGCGGTACCGGTCGACGATGTCACCGATCGTGTTCATCGCCGCGACATGAGGAACCACGACGCCCTTGGGGCGACCGGTCGATCCCGAGGTGAAGATCATGTACGCCGGGTCGTCGGGGGATCCGAGATGCGGCTGGGCGATCGGATCGTGTGCAAGGGCCGCAGCTACGGACAAGTCCCGCCCGATTACCGTGCGGAATCCTGCGGCGTCGGCGATGAGATCTGCGCGCGAGTGTGGCTGATCCACTCCCACCGGTACGTACACGGCCCCAGCCGCGAGGACGCCCAGGACCGCGACGACCTGGTCCGAACCCTTGGGCAGGGTGATTCCGACGGTGTCACCAGCCGCGATTCCGGCCCCGACGAGTGCTGCCGCCATCCGCAGAGCGCTGTCGGCGAGTACGCCGTATGTCATCGTGGTGCCCGACGCCCACGTCAGCGCGACCGCATCCGGGGTGGCTGCGGCCCTCTCGAAGAATGCGGCATGCAGCAGCGACGAGGCCGTATTCGGGACCTCCGGTACCGGCGCCTCTATGACGTCAGAGTTCATGACGTCAGAGTTCCAGGCGCCGACAGGCGCAGTCAGTGCGGGAACTGCGTTGTCCCAGAATGATTTCCCTCCGTCGACGATCGAGGACACCAGATGTTCGAAGGCGCCGAACATCGCCTCGGGCACTCCAGGAAGGAACTCGTTGGCGCGGATGTCCCAGTTGACGAGGAGTCCGCCGTCCAGTTCGGTGATCTGCGCGTCCAGAACCACTTGAGGGCCTTGGGAGATGATCCACACCGGATCGCCGAACGTCTCGCGGACCCGGCGATGGAAGAGTTCCCCCAGACTCAGTGCACTGGTGAACACCACCGGCGCCAGAACCTGCTCTCCCCGTGAACGACTCAGATCCCGCAGGACCTCGACACCGGAGTAGTCGGCATGGGCGGCGTCCGCATGGAGGGTCGCCTGAACGGCCTTGGCCCGTTCGAGGAAGGACACGGTCTCGGTGAGATCGACGTCGAGCATCACCGAACTGGAGAAGTCGCCGACCAGTGCTGCGACGTCCGGGTGGGTGTCGGCGCGGTCGAACATCGGAACGTTCAACAGGAAACGGGATTCACGAGACCACGCGCCGACTACCTCGGCGAACGCCGTGGCCACCGCGACTGCCGGCGTCACTCCGTTGGCTCGGGCAGCAATGCGAAGCCGGTCGTATCCGTCAGCGTCGAGGTGGAACGACAGCCGGGTCGCAGTGGCGGAACCGGAATCCCCGTCCACCAGCGGCAGAGTCGGCGCGCCCGGCAGATCGTCGAGGCGTGCCCGCCAGTAGGACTGTGCAGCAGAACGGGATTCGCGGCGCTCCGTCGGGCGGTCGGCGAGGTAGTTACCGTAGTCGTAGCCGAGGGGCGGCAGCGTCTCTCCGCCGTACACCCGGGCGATGTCGTCGAGAAGGATGCGGTAGCTCACGGCATCTCCGGCGATCATGTCGACGTCGAGATGCAATCTCGACCGGCCACCAGGCAGGACGGTCAACTCGGCCGAAAAGACTTGCCCAGCTTCGATGTCGAGCATCTGATGGGAAAGTCGATCACGAGTGGCGTCGAGGTGGGCGTCGATCTCGGACTCAGCAGCTGCCGTGAGATCGGCGACGGTGAGCAGGGTGCGATCGAGGCTCGGCAGGATTACCTGCTGCCCGTTGTCGGTAATCCGGGCGCGCAGCATTCCATGCCTCGCGGTGACCGTCGCCAAGGCGCTTCGAAGCCGTTCTGGATCGACGATCGGACCGTCGAATTCGGTATAGAGGTGAGGGGCGACGCCGCCGAGAAACTGGTCGTGACCGCGGCCCACCCAGTAGGCGTGCTGTAGGACTGCGAGATCGAAGGCAGCGTCGCTGCCCGCGCGGTCGTCCGATGCCGCCGAGGCTGCCTCGACTTCGTTCGTCTCGGTCAGAATCGTCGACCAGTGTGCAACAGTCGGAACCTCGGCCAGATCGGCAAACGTCACGGTCAGCCCGCTGCGGCGCCAGCGCCCCACCAACCGCATGACGACCAGCGATTCGAGGCCGAGTTCGAAGAGATTGACATGGTCACCGACTGTGGACGGCGCGACACCTATCGCTTCCGCCACGACTGCTCGAACGTCGTCCATCCCTGTCGCCTGTCGCTGCACAGCCCAACCCTTCGATCCCTCGTAATCCCCATGAAAATGTAAAGAAAATGACTTGATTCCGAACCCCGCGTGAAAGATTCAGCGACCCGGCTGTCAGCGACTGGCGTACTGGTCCTGGGCGCCGGGAACCGGCTCAGCTGGGTCGGATCCCAGCTCGACGATCGTGTTCGCCGAGTCGACGTGCACTACTCGGGGCACGAAATCGGCCAACTCGCGATCGTCGAGGTGTCGGTAGGACATGATGATCACCAAGTCACCTGGTGAAATAAGGTGCGCAGCAGCGCCATTGATGCCGATTACGCCAGAACCGCGTGCGCCGGCGATCGCATAGGTCTCCAGCCGCGCGCCGTTGTCGATGTCGACTATGTGGACCTGTTCCCCCTCGAGTAGATCGGCCGCCTCCATGAGATCTACGTCGATCGTGACCGATCCGACGTAGTGCAGATCGGCCTGTGTGACGGTTGCACGGTGGATCTTCCCTGAGAGCATGATTCGATTCACGTTCAGAAGGGTAGCCTATCCCAAGCAATCGGTGGGTTGTAGCAATTCCACCAAAGGGGACCGGTGCGGTGCGATCTGCCGGGCCCACCGGCGAACCCCCAGGGCCAGAGACAATCCGTGCTGCACAGGGCCTTTCGTGAAACCGTCATGGACAAACGTCCGAGACTCCGGAACGCGGACCGGACGAAGCACGCGGACCCCACCGCAACGCAGAATCAGGTTAGGCTGCACTACTACTTGGCCGAGACCGGGCCGACGACATATTCGTACCGCCGCCAACGGCGAGGATGGACTGATGCCATGACTTCGACTCGGGCGAAAGAAGATTCGACACCAGGCGCACTCGACATCGTCGGGGTGGGCTTCGGACCTTCGAACCTGGCTCTGGCGATTGCGATCGAGGAGCACAACGCGACGTGTATCCCCGCCGATCGCATCAGCGCCCGCTTCGTCGAACGACAACTCGCCTTTGCCTGGCATCCAGGCATGCTCCTCGACGGAGCAACGATGCAGATCGCGTTCCCGAAGGATCTGGTGACATTTCGGAACCCCAGGAGTTCCTACAGTTTCTTCACCTACCTGTTCGACAAGGGTCGACTTGTGGACTTCGTCAATCACCAAACCTTTTTCCCCACTCGCCACGAGTTCGACGACTACCTCCGGTGGGCGGCCGATCGAGTCGACGCCGACGTCCAATACGGCGCCACTGTGACTGGGATCACCGGATCCAGATCCTCCAGCGGCACCGTCGACGAGTTCAGCGTCGAGACGTCCGCGGGTGAGATCCTGCGGACACGCAACGTCGTGGTCGGTGCGGGTCTGCGTGCGCGGCTGCCTGAATGGGCAGCCCCGTCACCCCGGTGCTTCCACAATCACCAGTTCCTGTTCCACCTCCAGAACCTTCCCGAACTGCGCCATCAGCGTTTCGTCGTGCTCGGAGCCGGACAGAGCGCCGCAGAGGTAGTGCAGTACCTGCACCGGCACTATCCGAATGCCGAGGTGCACAGCGTCTTCTCTCGCTACGGCTACAGCCCCGCCGACGACAGCCCGTACGCCAACCGGATTTTCGACCCCTCGACCGTCGACGAATTGCATGCCACGACACCGGAACAACGGGAGCGCCTACTCTCCCTTCACAAGGGAACCAACTACTCCGTAGTCGACATCGAGCTGATCAACGAGCTCTACACGACCGAGTACCAGGAGATTGTCCGCGGCAAACGGCGCTTGTTCATGCGCAAGGCGTCGTACATCACGAACGTGATCGAAGGCCAGGACGGTATCGACGTCAGCGTCCGCAGCACTCTCGACGGCGTCACCGACACGCTTTCCTGCGACGCTGTCGTGCTCGCAACCGGGTTCACGCCGATGCCGCTGCGAGAGATCCTCGGTGACCTCGCACCCGTGGGTGATTCGGCGACGGAAGTGGCGCGGGATTACCGCCTCACCACGAAACCGGAAGTCCGGGCCGGCATTTACCTGCAAGGCGGCACCGAAAAGACACACGGTTTGACTGCGTCACTTCTGTCGAACGTGGCCGTCCGTGCAGGGGAGATTCTCGGCTCCGTAGTGGCACATCGCTTTCCGCGAAACGATCCTCGAAATGAAGGCTTCACGGTCGAGGTAGCCACAGGAAGGGACAACACGCCGAACACTTTTGCGACCCGATAGCTTCCGAACGCCGATAATCGCGTAACTGACGCTTGCCGTCACCGGGCCGCCGCGGGAAGAGCTGACCTCTCTACTCGGCGGCCTGTCGTCGCACCATTTCCGAGATCCAGATGGGCGCAAACGGCGAGGTGCAGTTCGGGGGCGTCGGGTAATCCTCGAGCACTCGCAGCCGCTCACCGATGTCGATTGCCCTGGCGCGGTACTCGGCATGTTCGATCCCTATTTGGGCCAGGCAGTGATTCATCGCCCATTGCAGGCGATCAGGGGCGTCCTTCATCTCCGCCTCGATGACGTCGAGCAGTCCTGAAAGATCAAGGCCCTCAGTCTTCTTCGCAACACGTTCGGTAGTCAGAGCCCACCCGGCGCTCGCGACCACGGGATCCGGGTCAGCGGTCCAGGCCACCCGTAACTCCTCGGCGTGCGGGTTCTTCTTCACGACATAGTTGACGAGCCAGTCATGCACCTTGGGAATACGAGCCTCACGCAACATGACGTCCAACTGGTCACGCTCGAACGCCTTCGGGCGACAGATCAAAATGGCCAGCAACCTGGCCGCGGTGTCGCCTGTCGCCCAAAGCTGTTGTGCGAGTTCCTGCTGAGTCTTCAATCGCTTCGCAACAGCGCGCAGCTTTGTGAGATTCACGCCGTGATCGTCGCCGTGCTTCTCGTTCACCGCACGCGCCTTCGGATCTTCGAGCGCAGCCAACTCGTCCATCACTGCGGCAACCGTTGTTTGGGCCACTTCGTCCTCCAGTCTCTACTTCTGCAATTCACCTACAAGCAAAGTACGGGAAAGCGAGCAACCTACGTTTGAAACGTCGGCCAATGGGTATGTGACTGGTCCTGAGGTGGCGGCATGTCACCATGAAGACAGGATGAACCCTTGCACATGCGGTACGAACGTTCTCACCCGGGCGATAACCGGCCCACTCCTTTTCGTGTTCATCCTCGAGACGTTCTGGGCGCCGGTATCTATGTACGCCCTCTGCCACCGTCGATCCGCTAAGTGAGGTGCGATGTTCAGGAGGGGGTGTGATGACCGACAGTTCTGACGCATCAGATGTAATTCAGCGTCGAGAGCGAAAGATCAACAGGCGAACCCTGACCTACGGCCTGTCCGTCGTTCTGGCCAGCGCGGTGTTGGTTCTCGCGATCGTGTGGCTGGGCTCCCGACGAGGCGAATGCATCGCCACCGATACCTTGCTGTGCTCGCCGAAAGATCGCCGACTGGCGGTCTTCGTCCCGAGCCTCATGTTGTTGCTCGGGACCGTGGGCGCGTTCTTGCGAACCTCACTGCGAATGCACCGACTGCGGCGCCTCTACATCCGTCCTTACATGGCGTGGGTCTTGGCAGGACTTACCCTGGTCTATCTGGCGAGAGCTTACTTCTTGATCGGGGTGTAGATTCTCTGAATATGTCTGCTCGGCAAACAGATTCACCGATAGGTCGGTTCAGTACCCGGACACTCCCCCGCCGGATGGCAGCGGTGTCCCGGACTACTCGAGCGGATCTCGCACCACGAGAACGGCGGGATTACCGACAAAGACGTTAATTGTCGCTGCGCCTGCCCAGTGCGCTCTGACTTCCCGCAGCGGGTCCGTCGAGCGAGAGGGGTCACGATCGGGAATACGTCGGCAAGAACTCGGGTGCGCGCCCATTTTGACGCCGCCGCGAAAGGCATTGAACACCAACGACGCCACGACCAAGATCGGCGCCGCCGCCCACCACTCCGTTTCAGTTCGTCGGCAACTGCCTACCCGGCAACATCGGCCACCATATGTCTTAAAGATTCAACGACTTCGAGATGATGCTTCGCATCACCTCGCTGGTACCGCCGAAGATCCGGGACACCCTGGCGTCGGTATAAAGGCGGGCGATCGGATATTCGCTCATGTATCCGTATCCACCGTGCAACTGCAAACACTTGTCGATGATGCGGGCCTGATTCTCCGTGCAGAAAAGCTTTACCTTGGCTGCGTCGGAAACCGAAAGTCGTCCGTCGTCCAGTGCAACGAGCGCTCGGTCGACGAGCGCCTGCGCTGCCTCGAGGTCCGTAGCACAATCGGCGAGAACGAACTTGGTGTTCTGGAAATCTGCAACTCGTTGCCCGAAAACCCTGCGGTCCTTGACGTAATCAATCGCCAATTTCAAAGCCGCGGTGGCAGTTGCCTGAGCGGCGATCGCAACGGTGAGTCTTTCCTGTGGCAAGTTCGCAGTCAGCATGGTGAATGCGTCGCCCTCGACACCCAACAGGTTCGCGGCAGGAACCCGGACGTTGTCGAACACGAGTTCCGCGGTGTCCTGGGCTTTGAGGCCCATCTTGTCGAGGTTTCTGCCGCGTAGAAAGCCTGCCATACCGGCCTCGACCACCAAGAGTGACAGGCCCTTCCGTCGGTTACTACTCGACTTCTCTGTCCGCGCTGCGACAATGACCAGATCGGCATTGATTCCACCGGTGATGAATGTCTTGGCACCGTTGAGCACGTAGTCGTCGCCGTCGCGCACAGCAGTGGTTGACATCCCAGCGAGGTCCGAACCCGTTCCGGGCTCGGTCATCGCGATCGCAGTCACCAGATCACCATTGGCGAAACCCGGAAACCACCGCGCCTTCTGCTCGTCATTCGCATACTCGAGAAAATAGGGAAGTACGGTGTTGAGGTGGACCTGCAATCCGCCGACTGTCGCAGCAGCATAACCGGTTTCCTCGAGCACTACCGCGTTGAAACGGAATCCCTGGACACCGCCGCCGCCGTATTCTTCGGCAATCTGCAGCCCGTTGATGCCCAGTTCCGCTGTTTTGCGATACAACTCCCGCGGAACCACCCCGGCGGATTCCCACTCTCGGATGTTGGGAACAATTTCCTTGTCGATGAACTGTCCGACAGTCTCTCGGAACGCGTCGTGATCGGCAGTGTAGACATCCCTGTACATGAATTCTCCTGAACGAGTGTGTAAGTGGTCAGTGTGCTGGATTCATCGACCCATGAAGACGGGGGCACGCTTCTCGAGGAATGCACACGCTGCCTCACGCGCATCCTCGGTGTGAAACGATCGGACCATTGCGGCCACCTCGGCACCCGCGTACTCGCTCAATGACATCGTCTGGGCTGCAATGAGATTCTGCTTCATCGCCCGGAGCGCGACCGGAGCAGATGCAGCCAGCCGATCAGCGAGCTGCCGGACTGCTGCGTCAAGTTCGTCGGAGAACACGACCGAGTTCACCAATCCCAGCCTGTAGGCAGACTGCGCATCGAACTTGGACGGCGTCAAGAAGAGCTCACGCGCTCTTGCACCACCGAGCATTCGCATCAGAAACCAGATACCGCATAGATCGCCGGACAATCCCGCAGAAAGAAATGCGGTATTGAAGACCGCTGTGTCCGAAGCGATACGGAAGTCGGCGGCTGCAGCCAGGGAAAGCCCGGCGCCGGCGCACGGACCATTGATCGCCGCGATCGTCGGGCGCGGAAATTCATACAACTGCTCCGCAACGCGTGTGGAGGCTCGCAGGCGTGAGGTGTCCCCTTCGACGGAATCCCCTTGTAGGGAACGTAGTCGAGGCTCAGCGGCCAAATCGGCACCGACGCAAAACGTCGAGCCTTCACCGGTGAGAACCACAACGCGCACATCGACCGACTTTTCCAACTCGCAGAGCGTCTCGGACAATTCGCCGAACATTTGCAGCGAAAGCGCGTTTCGACGTTCAGGATTGCTGAGTGTGACTGTCGCGATACCGTTCTCGATCGAACATGAGACGACCGAGCGTGCACCCCTGTTTGTCATCGATTGCCTTTCGTGATTGTGAGCCACCGAAGATCCTTGTTCGCAACGGCATTCATCACATCAAACGACGAGATATCGACAGCGTCAAAGACGCAATTCGGGCTGCATCGACTGCAATTGCCTATAGGTCGGGCGGCAGAAGATCGTCGGGAACCCGCTCGACCGGGGATTCGTTGCGAAACGCCGCCACATTGCGGCGCTCCATTGCCGCGACGATCGTCGAGGTTGCTTCTATCCGTGAATGTCCTAGGGCCATTTGTCGGTCCACAGCTCGGTCCCACTGTCCGACCAGGAGGTTCGAGTAGTCCAGAAATGCCGTAGCAGTTTCGGTGGTTCGACCGACGCGGTGTACGAACCCGATGTCGCGGCTGAGAGATGGAGTCAGATCTTTGACCTCTGCACCGCGCTGCATTGCCTCAACCGCGACGCGCATCGAGAGGATCGCTGCACCACCACCGGAGAGAACCATCGGAACCACAGCGCCGCGCTGAGGTACCTCGACGGCAACATAAGGTTCGACACCACTCTCGCGAAGCATTCTCTCGACGTAATCCCGATTGGCGGTGTTACGTCCACCCATGACCAAAGGGATACGGTCGAGCATCTCGAGGGGGACGGGGTCGGGCAAATCGTCACCAGTACCCGGCGGTAGTACGAGAACAAATCGTTGACGGACGGCGTCTGCGCTCGCAAACTCCTCTCGGGGAAGCGGCAACATGGTCACGCCAAGTTCGCAGGCGCCGGACTTCACCAACTCGAGCACCCCGGCGAGGTCGTCACGCTCCTCGATGCGCATACGAATGTTGGGGTATTTCACCCGAAAGCGCGCAACCCAGACCGACAGTGGATCGGTGGACATGTCGGATAGAGCTGCGATGTCTATGCGGCCTCGCTCGAGCGCCCGAACCTCACGAACAGCGACCTGTGCCGCGTCCATTTCGCGCAGTACTCTGCGCGCCGGGCCGACCAACGCCTCGCCGGCCGGGGCGAGTACGAGACCCCGGCCGACGCGGTGAAACAACTCCGTTTTCAGTTCACTCTCGAGCTTGCGAATCGACTGGGACAACGACGGCTGAGCCACATGGAGCGCCGATGCGGCACGGTTGATGCCGCCGTTGTCGACAACCGCAAGAAAATACTCCATTTGCCGCACGTCCATGCTGGCAACGTAGCGCACTGGCAACTCAGTCGAGAGCTTCGTCAAGGGCTGATCCGGCCGCCACCTGAACTTCGATCAGATGCGATGACCTGTTTGGGGGTTCGAAGGACGGTTGAAGTCGTCGAGTCCGAACAGGCCTGTCACGGACGGGATAATCGCCCCTGTTCGCGTTGGTTAGCTCGAAGGGCATCCGTTGGTGACAATAGCGTTGTACTTCGGGTCGATATTCGGATCGACGTAGGAAACATTGGCGTCCCAAAGTTGCTCGCTCAGATCCATGCTGAAGGTATTGCGCTCGCTCTCCCAAACGCCGCGGGCGGTGTCCTCGGACAGACCGGTCCACTCGACGAGAATCTTGGTGGCCTCATCGGAGTTGGCGTCGTCTGCAATCCACTCGATCGAGGATCTCATCGCTCGGCAGAACTTGCCGACAGCGTCGGGATTCTTGTCCCAGAATTGCTTCGTGGTGGCGAACATGCCGGTCACGTCATTCTTGCCTCGTTCACCCATCGTGCCCTCGGTGGAACCGGCGATGATGCGAAGCTTGGTGCCTTTGGCAAGTAGCGACTCGTACGTCGTCAGGCCGAGGACACTCGCGTCGGCCTGACCGTTCGCGATAGCGGCAGCCGTCGTGGCCGGCGAACCGGTGCCGATGAAGGTGATCGCCGTGCCGTCGATACCGAACTCGTCGAGTACGTTCAGGGTTCGCTGTTCGTTGGAATCGCCGCGCTGCGGGACCGCAAACCTCTTGCCCGGGAGTTGGTCGAGCGAGGTGATGCCGGATTCCTCGGTCGCCACCATGACGACCCTGCCGCGCGAGTAGGGGCCGAGCACTTTGAGTTCCTGGCCCTGGGCTCCGGCGGGAACGATGACGCCTGGTTGCCCGAAGGTGATCTGGGTGCTGCCGCCGATCATCGCTGACAGAATCTCGGGGCCGGACTTGCCGTCGATCAGTGTCACATCCAGGCCCTCGTTGGTGAAGAAGCCCTTCGTCTCGGCGACACCGAGTGGGTAGGTGTAAATGGTGCCGGGGAACGAGCCGACATTGATCTTGTTGGAATTGCCGCTGTCAGCGTCGGACGAGCCGCACGCAACGGCTCCCGCAAGCAGCGCAAGCGCGCCGCAGAGGGACAGAATCTTGGTTTTCATCACGCCTGGATCTCCTGGATTCGAAGGGACCGAAAATTCAAAGGGATGCTCGGAATCGCTCGTACAGTTCTTGGTAACGCGGGTGGGCGGCCACACTCTCCAGATCACGAGGTCGTTCGATACAAACCTCGACATCGTCGAGGATCTTGCCCTCGCCCAGGAGGACGACGCGGTCCGCGAGTGCGATTGCCTCACCCAGATCGTGGGTGACGAAGACGACCGTGCGTTGGGGTCCCGACTGCCACAACTCGAGGAACTCCTGCTGAACCGAGATCCGAGTTCGGGCATCGAGAGCTGCGAAGGGCTCGTCCATCAGCAGAACGTCAGGATCGAGGGCCCATGTGCGGGCGAGAGCGACCCGCTGGCGCATGCCTTGGGACAGCTGCCACGGCCACAGCCGTTCGGAGCCACCGAGGTGTACGCGCCCCAGCCAGTCACGGGCAACCTTGCGCCGGGTGGTGCGGTCGATGCCGCGTAGTTCCAGCCCGTACTCGACATTGCCCTGCGCGGAACGCCATGGGAGCAGCGCGTCTCGGGCGAGCATGAAACCCAGATGACGGCGGGCCTCTCTGGGAGTGGTGCCATGGACCTCGATCGAGCCGGACGACGGTTCTACCAGCGCAGCGATCATATTCAGCAGGGTGGTCTTGCCGCAGCCGCTGCGCCCGACCAGGGCGACGAACTGTCCGGCCGCGATGTCGAGGTCGATGTCGTGCAGCACCGTGCGGGTACCGCCCTCGGGCTTGTCGAAGGTAACTCGGGCTTGGTGCAGGCGGATCATCGTGTCGCCGCGCTCGACCTTCTCGGTAGCGGCTCTGACGGTGGTGCTGTTCATGGCGGTTGTCTCCTTGGGATCAGTGGTCGACCGGGGGCTGCCAGCGGAGGAGACGCCTCTCGATGGATCCCATGACCTGGTTCAGAGCGACGGCGATGACGGCGAGCAAGATCAGGATCGCGTAGACCGCCTCGAGCTGGAACAGGGACGAGTACTTGGCGATCAGCTGGCCGAGGCCGTTTTCGGCGGCGATCAACTCGGATCCGACGACACCGAGCAATGCGTAGATCAGACCGAGTCGGAGCGAGGCGATGATCGCGGGAGTCGCTACCGGCAGCATGACCTTCCAGAACAGGTGGTGCTTCTTCGCGCCGAGAACTGCCGACAGGCGTAGCCATTCGGAGTCGGCCGACCGGACTCCGGCCCGTGACGCTGACAACACGATGAAGAACACGAGCGTGCTGGCCAGTGCCACTTTGGCTTCTGTGCCGATGCCGAAGGCAACGATGAAGAACGGCGCGAGAGCGATTCGGGGCATTGCGTTGGCCGCGTCGAGGAACGGCGCGAGAATGCGCTCGAAGGTCGGCAGGAGGCCAAGAGTGATACCAGCGACAACGCCGACGCTGCTGGCAACGACCCAGGCGATCACGACGGCAAGCATCGTGGCCTGGCCGTTGGACCAGAGTTCCCCGTTTTTCACGGCCGCGACGAAGTAGTCCCATGACTGCTTCGGCGACTTGGCCAGAATCGGAGTGATCCACTGGTAGCGCGCGGTCAGGTCCCACGCGCCGAGCCAGACGACCACGAGCGCAAGTTGCGCTCCGCGGATCAACAGCGTCGATCTCCGCGCGGTTCGCGTTCGCCGGTCCTTCACCGGCGCGGGTACCGGCGCGCCGGGCGGCACGTCGTCCTTGCGATGCATCGACTGCTCGTCGGCAGTGATTTGCGACATGAGGGCTCCTAAGTTGCGGCGGGCCTACGCTCCGCGACGCCAGAACTCGAATTCGTACGCGACCCGAGTCATTAATAACATTGCACCTAGAGTCCCCCACGTCAACAGTGCATATGAGCATTTTTTGAGGAGAGCTCAGTTTTCTCAAAAATGACGAAGTCATTTACTTTACGAAAATGAGTGCTGCCTTCGATCGATTCGTGAACGAGTTCCGAGCAGGTCGAGAATCACGTCGAGAAATTCGAACGCCTGCTAACATCTGCGCTACGCCGATCGGCGTTCCGCCACGAGAGGGCCATTAAATGTCCGAGGGGTCTCCTCAGCGCCGCCCGCGCAATCGCAAACAACTGATCGTAACGGCCGCCGCGCAACAGTTCGAAAGAAAGGGCTTCCACGACACCTCGGTAGCAGATATTGCCGCCGAGGTGGGTATCACCGGTCCAGCCCTCTATCGCCACTTCCGCAGCAAGGCCGACCTGCTGACGGCCGCGATCGAACTCGAAATCGAACAGATCGAACGGATCTACACGAGCGCAACGGAGTTACCCGCGATCCTCGACGAGGCCGCGAAGGCCCTCTTGCGTCCGGGCCGTGTCAATACCCTGTGGGAACGCACCAGCCCCTTCCTCGAGCCGGCGATACAGTCGAAGCTCACCGAACGCCATCTCGCAGCGCTGGAGCCGTTGAGAACCGCGCTCGTCGAGGCGCGCCCCGATCTGACCGAATCCGACGCCGACGCACTGACGTGGGCCGTCCATGCAGTGATGAACAGTGCCCGAGCTTTCGAGCGCGCAAAGGTCGACCGCGAGCGAGGTCGACAGCTCATGGTCGCCGCCGCCACCGCGGTAACCGAGATGCCCCGACTGCTGCCCGCGGCACCGGCACCGCTGCCTCCACCGCCGTCCAGCGAGCTGAGCTTCGCATCCCGGCGTGAGGCCGCATTGGCTGCTGCCGTTCACCTATTCGCCGAACGCGGCTTCCAGGCAGTCGGCATGGACGATATCGGCGCTGCGGCCGGCATTTCGGGACCGACTCTCTACCACCACTTTCCGGGCAAGTCGGCGATACTCTCGCACATTATCCTGCGTTGTCTCGAAGCGCTGAATTTCGACCTGGCAGCGGTGCTGTCGAGTACTGACGACCCCGCCGAGGCACTCGAGTTGGCGCTCGCGTCATTCGTCCGGATCAATGTCGCTCAAGGTGACGCACTCGTGGCGTTGACAACCGGGATCGTCAACGTCCCTGCAGAGGAGCGCACCCCGATCCGGCGGGCGCAGCAGGATTACATCAACGAGTGGGCAGTATTGCTCGCAGCCAGCCGGCAAGACTTGAGCCAGGCCGACACAGAAGCACTGGTCCGGTCGGCGCAGCGCGTGATCGACTCCATGCGACATCACCTTCCCTTGCGGAAAACCGAGCAGCGCCAACCTCTTCGGCGGCTCGGGCACGCCGTCCTCGGCATCGAAGAGAAGTTCGACACCGCCAACCTGCTGGTCTGAGAGGAGTCAGATCTAAGGTGGTCGGCGGCACGTGATGCTGCCGAAATACGTTTGTCTGTGATGCCATTGCAACCCGATCTGGATCCGACCGTAGGAGCACGGCCGGATCCCGGGGTACGTCAAGGCCACTCGAAATTCGGCGGCAGACAACGAAACCTTTTGCAGTTCAAGCGTTCTGATTTTCCATCGCTCGCTGGGCAAAGAACTGCTCGACCGCTACGGCATGGTCGCCCGAGGCGAAACACTCCTTCTCCACAGACAGTGCCAAGTCGAGGACCGTATTGGCGGTATCGCGCAGGATCGCGTTGAGGACCTGCTTGGTTCCCTGAATGGCCCGAGTGTGCCCACCGGCCAGCCGCTGGGCCAACGTGTGCGCGGCGTCGAGCAGCTCGTCGGGTTCGACGACGTGGTTGATCAAGCCGATGCGTTCAGCCTCCGTCGCGTCGATCTTGTCGCCGGTGAAGAAATACTCCTTGGTCCGGGCCATGCCGACCAGCCAGGGCCAGACGATCGCGCCGCCGTCACCGGCGACGACACCCACGTTGACGTGGGGGTCAGCGATAATGGCGGTGCGCGAGGCGTAAGTGACGTCGCAGAGCAAGGCAATCGTCGCACCCAAACCGATTGCGGGGCCGTTGATGGCGGCGATGATCGGCTGCGGCACCTCGAGCAGGTCGACGATGATCGACCGCGCGTCGCGGAAGAAGTCGTCGAGCTCCTGACCCGCCGACATCCGCGGACCCTTCAGGTTGCCGCCGGCCGAGAAAGCCTTGCCATTTCCGGTCAGCACGACGGCCCGCACCGAGGTGTCGCGGCGCAGCTCGCGCCACAGTCGGATGAAGTCACGATGCGTGGCGTGATTGATCGCATTGAAGTCGTCGGGGCGGTCGATGCGGACCTCGAGGACCGCACCGCGACGGGTGGTGGCGAGGTTGTCGAACGCGTATTTCTGCAGCTCGTCCATAGCTTTTACTCCTGCTCGGTTTCTTCGGGGGTCAGAGGCGTTCGAGGATCGTGGCGTTGGCCATCCCGCCGCCCTCACACATCGACTGGAGCCCGTATCGAATGGCGTGGTCGACCATGTGGTGGACCATTGTTGTCATCAGTCGGGCGCCGGAACCGCCGATCGGGTGACCGATCGCCATCGCACCGCCGTTCGGATTCATCCGCTCGTACGACGCGCCGGTCTCGCGCAGCCACGCGAGGCTTACCGGTGCGAAAGCCTCGTTGATCTCGAAGACTCCGATGTCGTCGATGTCCAGACCCGCCTTGGCCAGCGCCTTGGCGGTCGCGGGGATCGGGCCCTTGAGCATGGTGACCGGGTCGGTACCCGCGACCACAGCAGTATGGATACGCGCCAGTGGGCGCCAGCCCTTCTTCTGTGCGATCTCACTGGTCGTGACGAGCAGTGCGGCCGAACCGTCGGAGATCTGCGAGGCGTTGCCGGCAGTGATGGTTCCGTCGCCCCCGAAGGCCGGTTTGAGTGCACCGAGCCCCTCGATCGTGGAGCCGCGACGGATGCCCTCGTCCGTGTCGAAAAGTCTTGTTGCGCCGTCCTCTTCGACGACCTCGACGGGCACGATCTGGTTCTTGAATCGCCCCTCGTCGATCGCTTGCGCGGCACGCGCGTGAGAATCGAGCGCATGCTGGTCGAGGTCCGTGCGGGTGAGGCCGTACTCGTCGGCGATCATCTGTGCGCCCACACCTTGATGGAAGCGCATTCCGTTGTAACGCTGCAACACCGAAGGACCAAATGGTTCTCCACACGAACCGTCGCCGAGCGCCGCCTGCGCCGGAACGGCGCTCATGATCTCCACACCACCGGCCACGGCGATGTCGTACTGCCCCGAGATGACACCCGCAGCGGCCTGGTGCACCGCCTGCTGAGACGAACCGCACTGGCGCTCGACCGTTACAGCCGGGACGGACTCGGGCCAGCCCGCGGCGAGCACCGACGCTCGGCCGATGCCACCGCTCTGCATGCCGATGGGGATGGCGCAGCCCCAAACCACGTCGTCCACAAGCGCGGGGTCGAGGCCCGTGCGCTCAATGAGCGCGTTGAGGACGATGGCAGAGAGATCTGCCGAATGCAATTGGGAGAGTGAACCTTTGCGCTTCCCGACCGGAGTCCGAACAGCCTCGACGATAACGGCGTCACGCATCATCGGGCACCCGCATCAACGGTGACGCACTGACCAGAGACGTAGTTCATCTCCTGCAGGCACAATGCGTAGATCGCCCCTGCTGCTTCTTCGGGCGTACCCGGGCGTCCGAGCGGGCTGGTCTTCTGCACACTGTCCATTGCGGCCTGGCTGACACCGACCCTCATCTTGCGGCCCTCGATCTCGACAACGGTGTCCTCGCTCGCAACAGCTTCGGTCATCCGGGTCAGGATGAAGCCGAAGGCAACAGCGTTGACGTTGACCCGGTAGCGGCCCCACTCCTTGGCGAGGGTCTTGGTCAAACCGATGACGCCGGCCTTCGCGGCAGCGTAATTGACCTGGCCTGGGTTGCCGTAGACGCCCGAGACCGACGAGACGTTGACGACCTTGCGGTGGTACTCGGTCGGGTTCGACTTGATGTACGGGGCGGCCGCCCGCAGGATCTTGAACGGCGCGGTCAGGTGCATCTCGAGGACGCTGTCCCACTGCTCGTCCGTCATCCGCTGGATGACGTTGTCCATGATGTAGCCGGCGTTGTTGACGATGATGTCGATGCCGCCGAAGTTCTCGACTGCGGTGTCGACGAAGCGCTGAGCGAAGTCGGGCGCGGTGACCGAGCCGACGCAAGCGACGGCCTGCCCTCCTGCCCTGACGATGTCCTCGACGGTCTCCTTGGCGGGCGCGTCGTCGAGGTCGTTGACGACGACCTTGGCTCCTTCGGCTGCCAGCTTGAGCGCCACGGCGCGTCCGATTCCGCGACCGGAACCGGTGACGACCGCTACTTTGTCCTGAAGTGTGGGCATGTCAATTCTTCCTTTGTGAGAGAGGGTCTGGTTCAGCCGAGCCGCACGACGACAGCGCCACGCAGCGTGACGGTGCCGTCGGGCAGAGCAACGGTGAGGTCGAGATGGGCGACGCTGTCGTCGGCCCTCGTGACGGTGCCCGTGCAGGTCGGCGCGCTGTTGACGGGGGTGATCGCGCTGAAGCGGACCTCGAAGGAGACGATCTGCTCCTGCGCCCAGTGGTCGGTGAGCAGCCGACTGAGATAGGCCATCGAGAGCATCCCGTGGGCGAAGACGTCGTCGATGCCGACCGCACGGCACGCGTCGGTGTCGATGTGCACCGGGTTGTGGTCGCCAGAGGCGCCGGCGTAGAGGGCCAGCGCGGTGCGGGTGATCCGAGGGCAGGCGAGGTAGATCTCCTGGCCGTGGACGAGGTCGGTGCCGGTGGTGGTTGGCGAGGTCATCGAGCCGCCTTGGGATCGCGCACGACGATCGTGCTGGTGAGTGTCGCGACGGGTTTTCCTGCAACGCCGACGTGAGTGTCGCGGACGATGAACTGCAGCGCGCCGCCCTTCTTGCTGGAGACGTCGGTGACTTCGGTCCAGAAGGTCAGTACGTCGCCGGCGTGCGCGGGCGCGTGGTAGGTGAACTTCTGTCCGCCGTGAAGGATGGTGCGGACATCGACGCCGAGCTGGGTGAGGAAGTCGCTGCGGTTGGGGTTGTCCATCTCCAGGCAGAAGAAAAAGGTCGGCGGGATCGGGAGATCCGGGTGGCCGCCGGCTCGTGCCGCGTCGAGGTCGCGGTAGAGCGGGTCGGTCTGGCCGGTGGCCTCGGCGAAGAATTGGAGCCGTCCACGCTCCGCGGAGGTCGAGAACTCCTCGGTGCGGGTACCGACGAGCGAGGGATCGATAGGGATAGTCATCTCACGAGAGCCTCTCCAGAAGGGTTACGACGCCGGCCGTTCCCAGGCCGAGGTTGTGCTGTAGGCCGAGCCGGGCGTTCGGCACCTGCCGGTCGCCTGCGGTGCCGCGCAGTTGTCGAGTGAGCTCGACGATCTGCGCGAGCCCGGTGGCACCGAGGGGATGGCCTTTGGAGAGCAGACCGCCGGACGGGTTAGTGACCACGCGGCCGCCATAGGTGTTGTCGCCGTTTGCGATGAACTTCTCGGCGCCGCCGGTTTCACAGAGACCGAGCCCCTCGTAGGTGAGCACCTCGTTGATGGTGAAGCAGTCGTGCAGCTCGACGACGTCGATGTCGGCTGGGCCTACTCCGGCCTCGTCGTACACGCGCTCGGCAATTCGACGGGTCACGTCCGACCCGACGAGGGAGATCGCGCTCCGAGTGTCGAAGAGGTCCGCGTCGTCGGATTCCAGCGCCTGCGCCACTATCGCGACCTGTGGGTCGACGCCGTGCTTGCGGGCGAACTCCTCTGTGCACACGACGGCAGCGGCTGCGCCGGAAGTTGGCGGGCAGCACTGCAGCCGGGTCAGCGGACCAGCGACGGTGGGCGAGGCAAGCACGTCCTCGACGGTGATCGGAGTGCGGAAGACGGCGAGTGGGTTGTTGCCCGCGTGCCTACGAGCCTTCACAGCGACGGCGGCCAGCGTCTCGACGGTGGCGCCCGTGATGTCGAAGTACTCCTGCGCTGCGGCGGCGAAGTACTGCGGCGTCATCGGCAGTGCGGGGTCGACGTCGTAGATGTCCTCGAGTGAGGACTGGAACGCCGACAGCGGAGCGGGCCGGTCCGTCCACTTCGCGGTGAGGGCGCCCGGCGGCATCTGCTCGAAACCGATAGTTAGCGCACATTCGGTTGCACCACTCGCGACGGCCTGGCGGGCCAACCACAGTGCCGACGACCCGGACGCACAGTTGTTGTTGACGTTGAGGACGGGAATACGAGTCATCCCCAGCTGGTACGCAATCCTTTGGCCGGAAGTCGAGTCACCGTAAACATATCCAGCGTAGACCTGGCCGATCTGATCGTAACTCAAGCCGGCATCGTCGAGGGCTGCTCGGGCAGCTGCGACACCCATATCGTCATACCGTGCACCGACACTGGGTTTGGTAAAAGGGATCATCCCTGCGCCGGCTATCAGCACTCGAGATTTCATTTTGGCCTCCTCGCCTAATAGCTATTAACTTTTAAACGTCGAGAGGCGCACTGTCAAGACTGCGCGAGGCGGAGTCGGATCCAGGTCGTCAACGAAGGGGCTGCGATCCGCAAAGTAACTGACGATTCGGGAACCATCTTGACACCAGCAGGGTAAAGTGAATTATCGTTAGAGTCAGAACGGTAGCAAGTAGGGGCTGTTCGCCAGCGAAAAGGAGGATGCCGTGGCCCATCAGACAAGTCCGACGAAGCTCGAAACGAACGCTTCGATCGACGGTCCCGAGCCAAACCCTGACTTCACCACGGCCGCACCACTGGCCGACCTCGTCTCCGTTCGGCCGCACCGCACGGACACCTTCCACGGACTCGGCCACGCGGGCGCACCGAAGCGAGTAATGGGTGGCCAGGTCGCCGCCCAGGCACTCGCCGCCGCGGGAGCGACCGTCGATGCCGATCGAGTTCCACACTCGCTACACGGATATTTCCTGCGCGAAGGCCGACCGGACCAGGTCATCGAATACCACGTCGAACGAAGCCGAGACGGCCGCACCTACAGCGCACGCCAGGTGGCTGCAGTTCAGGACGGTTCCGAAATATTCGTGATGACAGCGTCTTTCGTGCGTCCGACTGCCGACAGCGAGCGACATCTGGTCGCACCGGTCGTGCCCGCTCCCGACACTGCACCCGACATGTACGACGTGTGGCGCTCGTTACATCCCGAGGCATATGCCGAGGCGGTCTACGCCGGCGCGATCGAGGCGCGCATCGTGCCGCGGCCGACGGGTCCCACCGCACCTGACAGCGATGGCGCTGTCCGTCAGGACATTTGGCTGCGCTCACGCCACCCGTTGCCCGACGACCCGCTCGTGCACGCCTGCGCTCTGACATATCTGTCGGACAGCACACTCGCGCAGTCCTCGGCGATCGAGCACGAGGTGATGTATCCGCTGCGCCGCGAGCCCGGTCGAGTCGGGTTGGCTTCGATCGATCACTCCGTCTGGTTTCATCGATCGCTGCGTGCCGACGACTGGCTGCTTCTGCGTCAGGCGAGTATCAGCATCGCGTCTCGGCGGGGATTCAACCAGGGCTCCTTCTGGTCCCCCAACGGAACGATGGTTGCCAGCGCCGCCCAGGAGTCGGTGGTCCGGCTTCTTTCCAACACAAAGGACGAAAAGTGAGTCAACACAGAGGACAACTGGACGGCAGGGTCGTCATCGTGACCGGCGCAGGCGCCGGCATCGGTCGCGAGCACGCACTCCTCATGGCACGTGAGGGGGCGCGGGTTGTCGTCAACGACCTGGCCGACCCGGCCGACGTCGTATCGGAAATCATCGCAGCTGGCGGCAAAGCGGTCGGCGTCGCTGGCAGCGTCGCGGAGATGGCGACCGGCGAGCGCCTTGTCGAGGCTGCGCTCGACACCTTTGGTGACATGCATGCAATCGTCAACAACGCGGGCGTCGTTCGCGACGCGATGGTCTGGAACATGTCCGAGGAGGACTACGACCTCGTTGTCGACGTCCATCTCAAGGGCGCCTTTTCGGTAACCCGGGCAGCCGCACGGCACTGGCGGGCAGAAAGCAAGGCAGGCCGTCAGGCCGACCGCTCGATCGTCAACACCACATCGGCCGCGGGCCTGCACGGAAACGTCGGACAATGGAACTACGCCGCGGCCAAGGCCGGTCTTGCCGCGCAGGCACTCCTCGCGGTGGCCGAACTCGGCCACTACGGCGTCCGCGCCAACGCGATCTCGCCGGCCGCCCGGACCGCGATGGTTACCTCGTCGCCCGGACTCGCTGCAGCCGTCGCCGCGCCGAAGGACGAAGATGCGTTCGACAAGTTCCACCCGCGAAACGCTTCGCCACTGGTCGCATACCTCGTCAAAGCAGACTGCCCGTTCACCGGGCAGGTCTTTTCCGTGACCGGTGGTCATGTCGGCCTCTATCGCGGGTTCTCAGTCGGTCACGTCGTGGAGGCCGACCACAGCTGGAGCGTCACCGAACTCGCCGCGATCATGGAAGACGAGTCGTTTCCCCACGCACTGGAGATCGTTCGCCCGAACATCATGAGTTGAAAGGTCTGACCCGATGTACCTCACCCATGCCTTGCACCGCGCGGTTCGCTACTGGGCCGATGACGTCCTGACCATCGACGCCGACCGCGTCTTCACCTCGACGCAGTCGGCTGATCGCGTCGCCCGGCTCGCGGGCGCGTTACACGCGCTCGGCGTCGGCGACAACGACCGGGTTGCGATCGTCGCGCTCAACTCCGATAGGCACCATGAAGTCTTCCATGGAAGCTGGTGGGCGGGGGCGGTACCGAGCCCGCTCAACACACGGTGGTCGGCAGCCGAAATCACATACGCGCTCAACGACTCTGGGTGCAAGGTAGTGTTCGTTCCCGAAGCCTTCGCCCCCATGGTGCCGGTGATACGCGAGCAGGTCCCCGGCCTCGCGACCATCGTCTACATCGGACGCGGTGAGGCGCCCCAGGGCGCCGCGGCCTACGACGAGTTGATCGCGGGTGCTGAACCGGTCGCCGACGCGCACCGATCGGATGACGACCTCGCGTTCGTGCTCTACACCGGCGGCACCACGGGCGCTGCCAAGGGCACGATGATCACCCACCGCTCGTTTCTCACCGGGTTACTGAGTTATCAGATGTCCGGGGCGGCAGTCCGCGCGGATGGCGTCACCATGTTGACCGGCCCGCTCTTTCACATCGGCGCCCTACTGGGCTGGTACTCCCAGCAACTGCTCGGCGGCAAGCTCGTGTTCGTACCGACATTCTCGCCGGAAAACGCAATGCGCACGATCGAGGAACACCGCGTCACCGGATGCGCACTGGTACCGACGATGATCCAACGAATCTGCGAGCACGAGGATTTCGCGTCGTACGACCTGAGCAGCCTCGAATTCATCGGATACGGCGCGTCGGCGACCCCCGACAGCCTGCTCGCGCTGGTCATGAAAAATTTGCCGCACACGCAGCTCGTCCACGTCTACGGCATGACCGAAACCGGTTGCCTGACAATGCTCAACGGGCCCGACCACCGGGCCGGCCGCAAGCTCGGATCGGTCGGTCGGGCGACCCCGTGCATCGAACTCGAGGTCGTCGACCCCGACGGTAACCCGGTGTCCTCGGGGACGGTCGGCCAGATCGTCACCCGCGGTGACCATGTGATGGCGGGCTACTGGAACAAACCCAACGAAACGGCAGCCACGATCCGTGATGGCTGGCTCCAAACCGGCGACGGAGGCTACCTCGACGAGGATGGTTACCTCTGGATCGCCGACCGTCTCAAGGACATGATCATCTCCGGCGGCGAGAACGTGTACCCCGCCGAAGTCGAGAACGTGCTCGCAGGGCATCCCGCCGTCGCGGCTTGCGCCGTGATCGGCGTCCCGGACGCGGACTGGGGGGAACGGGTACACGCCGTCGTCGTTCTACGACCCGGACAGGACGCGTCGATCGAGGAAGTACGGGCCTTCGTCAAGGACCGGATCGCCGGGTACAAGGCACCGCGCAGTCTGACGATTGTCGACGAAATGCCCATGACCGGCACCGGAAAAATCATCAAAGGCAAGCTGCGCGACACCATCGCGGCTAGCTGAGCCAGACGACACAAGGAGAGTTCGACAATGCAACGCAAGATCTACGACGCCGACCACGATGCGTTTCGTGACATGATTCGCGGCTTCATCGCAACCGAGGTCTCACCCTCCTACACGGAGTGGGAGCACGACCGGATGGTGCCGCGGGATCTCTTCCGCAAGATGGGCAAGATCGGCGTCACCGGTTTCGGTATCCCCGAGGAGTACGGCGGGCCAGGCGAGGTGAGCTTCAAATACCAGGCGATCATCTCCGAAGAAGTCGCGCGAGCGTGCGTGCACTTGGGCCACTACGGCCTGAGCACCGGAATGGTACTGCCGTACTTGCTGGGCCTTGCCACCGACGAGCAGAAGCAGCGTTGGCTGCCAGGTATCGCATCAGGCGACATCCTGTTGTGCATCGCGATGACCGAGCCCGGCACCGGCTCCGATCTCGCCGGAATCCGGACTTCGGCCCGGCTTTCCCCCGACGGCCGCCACTACGTGATCAACGGCGCGAAGACGTTCATCTCCGGTGCCCGAAACTCCGAGTTGTGCGTCGTCGCGGCCCGTACGGCGACGCCGAGCGAAACCGACCGACGCGCGGGATTGAGCCTGATCGTCGTTCCCACAGACGCCGATGGCTTCGAGTTCGGCCGCAACCTCGACAAGATCGGACTCAAGGCCAGCGACACCAACGAACTGTCGTTCACCGACGTGCATGTTCCGGTCGAGAATCTGCTCGGCGAGGAGGGGGCGGCCTTCAGTTATCTCGGGCGGAACCTTCCCCGGGAGCGGCTGATCGTCGGTGTCGACGCCGTCGCGCGTGCGCGTGCCGCAGTGGATATGACCTGCGAATATGTTCAAGAACGGAAGGTTTTCGGCAAGCCTGTCGCGGCGTTCCAGAATACCAAGTTCGTGCTCGCCGAGTGCGACGCCGAGGTAGCAGCGAGTCAGGCCCTGGTCGATCGTGGCATCGAACTGGAAAGCGATCACGAACTAACCGCAGCCGATGCGGCGCGTATCAAGTTGCAGACCACGGAGATGGCCGGCCGCGTTGTCGACAAGTGCCTGCAACTGCACGGCGGCTACGGCTACATGCGGGAGTACGCCATCGCCCGGATGTTCGCCGACTTGCGAGTCAACCGCATCTACGGTGGATCCACCGAAGTCATGAAGACCATCATCGCGAAGGACATGGGCCTGTAAGGCCTGGAGGACAACCATGACCGACACCGTTCTGTTCACAATCGAGGACGGCATCGCGACTATCGCGATGAACCGTCCCGAGCGTCGCAATTCCTTCAACTTCGAAATGGCCGACGGACTTCTCGACGCGCTCGAGCGCTCCGAGATGGATCCGTCCGTCCGAGTCGTCGTTCTCACCGGTACGGGTGACCATTTCGGCGTAGGCCGTGACAACTCCGGCACCGATCCGGCACCGTACCCTCCCGGGGACCACCTCTCGGGTCGGACCGGATTGATGCGCTACACCCGTCTGATCACCCAGATGCACGACATGAACACGCCGGTCATCGCGGAGGTCAGGGGCGGCTGCGCCGGTGCGAACATGTCGTTCGCCCTCAGTGCCGACCTGCGATACGTCTCGACGACGACGGTGATGCGCACGGCCTTCGTCGACGTCGCCTTCGGCGGCGATCTCGGTGGGCCGTGGCAGCTCTCGCGGATGCTCGGCCCGGCCAAGGCAGCAGAGCTGATGCTGCTCTCGCCGAAAATCCGCGGCGCGGAGATCGTCGAATGGGGGCTGGCCAACGAGGTACTACCGCCCGAGCAACTCTCGGTGCGGGTTCGGGAGGTCGCCGCCCACATCGCCTCGAAATCGCCTCGCGGGCTTGCCGCTGCGCGGCGAAACCTCAAGGCCGCTGCGACCCTGTCTCTCGGCGACTACCTGTCGCTAGAGGCCGAGCAGTTCGCAACCTGCCTGGCGTCGCCGGACGCCGAAGAAGCCCGGCTGGCGTTCGTCGAGAAGCGCGCCCCGAAGTTCGTGAGCTGACCCTATGACCACCAAATCAGCCACCTCACGGGGTCCGCTCACCGGTGTCCGAATACTCGAACTGGGCGGCATCGGTCCGACGCCCTTCGCCGGAATGCTCCTCGGTGACATGGGAGCCGAGGTCATCCGAGTCGACCGCCCGAGCGACGCCGGCCGGGACAACCCATTCCCTGTGCTGCACCGCAATCAACGCTCGATCACCGTCGATCTCAAGGACCCTCGCGGGGCCGATCTCGTTCTGGATCTCGTCAGTGGCGTAGACGCTGTCATCGAGGGCTTTCGCCCCGGGGTAGCCGAACGGCTCGGCGTCGGGCCGAAGGAGCTGCTCTCGCGTAATCCCGCTCTCGTGTACGGCCGGATGACTGGCTGGGGGCAGGACGGCCCGCTCGCCCAAGATCCTGGTCACGACATCAACTTCATTGCACTCACCGGCGTTCTCGGGGCAATTGGTACCCGCGACGAGCCGGTGCCGCCGCTCAACCTGGTCGGGGACATGGGAGGCGGAATGTTCCTCGCGCTAGGGGTTCTCGGTGCGGTCCTGAACAGCCGCACCTCCGGCCAGGGTCAGGTTGTCGACACTGCGATGGTCGACGGAAGCGCCACGATGATGGCGATGGTGCACGACTTCCGGAACGCGGGCAGATGGAATGTCGAACGAAGCACCAACGGCATCGACGGCGGCAACCCCTGCTACGACATCTACCGCTGCGCCGACGACCGCCATGTCGCTCTCGGCATCGGAGACGAGCGTTCTTACCGCGCGCTGCTCGGCGTCCTGGGCCTTGCTGGGGATCCGACGTTCGCGAACCGAACGGACAGTGCCGCATGGCCGCTCATGCGTAAGACTCTCGCCGCCTTGTTCATCCAGCACGAACGTGACGAGTGGGAGACGACCTTCGACGGCCGCGGCGCAAGCTTCTCCCCCGTTCTCGACATGACCGAGGCACCGCACCACCCGCACAACCGGGCGCGTCAGACTTTTCTCGTCGGTCCATCCGGGAGCATCGAACCTGCACCGATGCCGCGATTCTCCGGGACGCCACTGCCGCGACCGGTCGCTGCGCCCGTCGTCGGAGCCGACACCGGGACGGTATTGCTCGCTGCGGGAATTGGACCGACACGGATCGACGAACTGCGTGCTGCCTATGTCGTCAACTGAATTCGACACCGTACGGACAGTGTCCGTCGCGGTCCGGTACGACGACCTCGGCCCCGAGGGCCACATCAACAATGTCGCGTCGGTGCGGATCATCGAAGAGGCGCGGCGCACCTATCTCGGCCGACCGGTGACGTTGCACGCCGCACGTGGGTTGCTCGAGCCGCTGCCCACCACTGTGAGGCACTTGGTCCGCAAGCAGGAATTCGAGTATCACCAAGAACTTTGGTACCAGGCCACGCCGCTATTCGTCGACGTGTGGGTATCCGCTGTCGGAACGACGTCCTTCCGCGTGCACAGCGCAATTCGCACGTGCACCGCCGCCGATCCTGCAGTGACTGCCGAGGCGGTAATCGTGCTCGTCGACGAGGAGACCCGCAAGCCGTGGCCGATCCCTGACGAGTTCCGCCCTCGGCTGACAATCTCGGAGATGTGAAATCTGGCCGGGCGCGGTGGCGATGCCACACCGCCCGGCCAGATATCTCTTCGCCGATTGAAACTACTTCGAATCCGTCCGATCAGCACTGCACTGGACAGCCTGCTGATTCACGAGTTCTTGACGGAGCCCACGTAGCTGGCGGGGCATGTTCCACCCGGCGACGGCGGTGATACGACCCGATACGGAGCGTTGCACTGCGGCGAAGGGTCCGTCGTCGAGGGATCCCTCCACAGCGGTGAAGTCGGCTGCTGTGGGACGGCCGTAAACCTGAATCCGCACGTCGTACTGATCGCTCCAGAAGTAGGGCACCGGCGAGAACGGAGTCCGTTGCCCCAACAAAGTCCGGGCGGCGGCCATCCCCTGCTCGGTGGCGTTCATTCTGTGCTCGAGCCGGAGCCGGCCCAGTGTCGGGTGCTGCCACGACGCGACATCACCGGCTGCGACGACCCCTGGCGCGGCCTGGCAGAACTCGTCACAGTGAACGCCGTTTTCGATGACGAGTCCACTATCCTTCAGCCAGTCTGTGACCGGCTCGGCGCCGATCGCAACGAGCAGCACGTCGGCCGCGACTTCCGCACCGTCGTTCAGAACGACGCCGCACACGCGGCCGCCGATCTCACGGACACCGGTAACCCCGTTCCCGCAGAGAAGCTGGACGCCGTGGTCGCGGTGTAGCTGAGCCACCCGCTTGCCGATCCGAGGACCGAGTTGGCGTTCCAGCGGTAGGTCCAGTGGATCGATCACAGTCACTCGGCAGCCGAGTCCAGCAGCCACCGCGGCTGCCTCCGTACCGAGGAAGCCCGCGCCCACGATGACAACCTCGGCGCCAGGCACCATTCCCAGTCGCAGTGCAAGCGCGTCCTCAACGGAGCGCAGTACGTGTACACCCTGACGGCCAGCCGCGAACGGCAACGTCCGCGGACGCACACCAGTCGCGACGACCAGACCGTCGAATGGCGCTCGGGAGCCATCCGAGAGCTCGACCTCGCGGGACACCAGGTCGAGTTGCTCGGCCCGTACTCCAAGTCGCCACTCGGCGTCGAGGCCTTCGAGCGCGGCGGGCGGGCGCAATGTGAGCTTCTCCTCTGCCCACTCCCCCCGAAGGAGCTGCTTCGACAGCGGTGGCCGATCGTACGGAGGCCGCGTGTCGCTGTCGACCAGCACCAGTCGGCCGGCGTAGCCTTCGCGGCGCAGTGTCTCGGCGGCAGTCAGACCCGCTGCCGAGACTCCGACGACCACAACTTGGTCGATGGTCATTCTTCGACCACAATTGCAAGTGCCGGGCACAGTAGTGCGGCCTCGTGTACCTGCGCTGCGAGGTCCGTCGAGGGTGCGTCCTGGAGAAGGACGACGATGCCGTCCTCATCGCGCTGGTCGAACACTTCGGGTGCGGCTAGCACGCACTGCCCACCGCCGACGCATTTGTCTTCGTCGATGTGAATTCTCATCAGATCGGTCCTTTCGGTTACCAGGTCACCGGCAAGCTGTGCAGGCCGTAGATGGACATGTCGGTTTTGTATTCGAGATTTTCGAGCGGTTCGGCAAGTGTGAGGGTGGGGATTCGTTTGAGCAGGGTCGAGTACACGACCTGCAGTTCGACCCGGGCGAGTTGCTGGCCGAGGCACTGGTGAACACCGAAGCTGAATGCGAGGTGGTGACGTGCGGGTCGGTTGATATCGAGGACGTCAGGTTCGGCGTGGTCGTCGCTGGTGAAGGCGTCGGCGTCACGGTTGGCGGCACCGAAGTCGAGGATCAGACCGTCGCCGGCATGAATCTGTGTCCCGGCGATCTCGAAATCACCAATCGCGACGCGCCGGGCGCCCGAGTGGACGATGGTCAGATAGCGCAGTAGTTCTTCGACTGCGCCTGCGACGACCGCGGGATCGTCGGAGTCGCGGATCAAGGCGGCCTGCGCCGGATTGGACAGCAGAGCTGCAGTCCCGAGGGCGATCATGTTCGCCGACGTCTCGTGGCCGGCGGTCAGAAGTAGCAACCCCATCCGTGCGATCTCTTCGACGGTCATGTGTCCGGGAATCAGCTGCTCGACGACGAGTCGGCTCAACGTGTCGTCAGCCGGATTGTCCATCTTGCCGTCGATGACCACGGCAATCATCTCGATCATTTCCTCCGCCGCTGCGACTGTGTCCTGCGCCGTAGATGTCGCCGCCGTGAACACCTTGGTGAGCACCTGAAAACGATCGTGCTCGTCGTACGGCACTCCGAGCAGTTCGCAGATCATGACCGACGGCACCGGGAGAGCCAGCGCCGCGACGAGGTCCACCGGTTTCGGGCCGGCGAGAATCTCGTCGATGCACTGGTCGGTGATGGTCTGGACGACCTCGCGCATTCCCTGCATGCGTTTGGCCGTGAAGTCCCTGGCCAGCGCGCGGCGCGGGATGTCGTGAGCGGCACCGTCTTCGGTGAAGAAAGTTTTCGCCCGTGCCCGGCGCGCCTTGATCGCAGCGGAGCTGTGTGGATATGCCGGGTTGTCGGTGTCGGCGCTGACCAGCGGACTCGCCATCACTGCCCGGACGTCAGCGTGCCGTGTTACGAGCCAGGGCTGGCTGCCATCCCAGATCCGCGCCCGGCGTAGCCCGTCGCCACGCTGGATCGCGAACAGTCCCTCTGCCGGATCGAACGGGCAGCGCTCGACGCTTCGAGGCATCGGATACAAGGGGACATCGACTGCGTGTGTCATACAATCTCCAGAGGCTGAGTGTTCGATTGAACTCTAGTTGTTATTCACTTATTCACATCATTATCCTGCTGATCAGATAAAAAGCAATGCCACATCCCGAACAGATTGTTACATCAATTTCCTCCTCGGCCCTTGACAGGGCGCAGTCGGGGCACATACAAGTAAATGATCGTTTGACTCGCAGGAGGCAATAATGTCCACCACCGCACTCGTTACCGGGGCCGCTCGCGGCATCGGCCGCCAGATCGCCCTCTCCCTCGCACGCGAGGGGTTCGCCGTCGCTGTCGTCGATACCGACTTCGACGGATACCGCACGTTCGGCGAGGCCGCCGGTTCGGTCCTCGACGAACTGAGCGAGATCGGCGCGCCGACCATCGCACTCGAGGCCAGCACCACCGACGTCGAGGCGATGAATGCGCTCGGCGAACAGATCCTCCGGGAGTGGTCACAACTCGATGCCGTGGTGTGCAACGCTGGCGGCGGGAGTGGAGGACTTGCCGAAAATACCGCCACCACAATAGATTTGGATGCATTGGACGACGTTCTGCGTCGCAACCTTCACGGCACCATCACGACCGTGCAGGCATGTCTCCCGGCACTGCGAAAGGCAACCAATCCCGCGATCGTCACCATGGGTTCGGTCACCGGGGTGGTCGCCAACTCGCAGGGCACTTACGCCCACTACGGAATTACCAAGGCAGCCGTCATGCACTACACCCGCTACCTCGCGAACGAGCTGGCCTCCGAGGGAATTCGGGTCAACTGCGTTGCTCCAGGTCTGATCTCGACCGGCAGGCTGCGCAAGCGACTCAGCGAACAGCCCGAGCGCGAGAAAGAGATCGCCGACAGTCTCGGGACACCTGAAGAGGTCGCCGAGGCCGTGTGCTATCTCGTCTCACCCGCCACGACCCACATGTCGGGACAGGTGCTCCAACTCTGGCCCCCAAATGCCCTGTGAGTCCCGACCCCTCGACCAAGGAAGGCCTCACGTGCCGACTCATCTGACCACGGAACAGGTCGCTCAGGCGCCCAGCCTCTGCCACGTATTCCAGTCCACAGTCACCGCTCACCCCGATCGCGTCGCGCTGCATGACTGGGCGGGCGGGCGGGCGTTCACCTGGCGCGAGTACGACGGACAGGTTCGACGCATCGCCGCCGGTCTCGCCGGACTCGGGGTGCGCCCTGGCGACACAGTTGCGATCATGTTGAGAAATCGGCCGGAATTTCACTTCGTCGACGCAGCAGTGATGCATCTCGGTGCGGTGTCGTACTCGATCTACAACACGTTCACCGCCGATCAGGTCTCGTCGTTGTTCGGCACTGCCGGCAGCCAGGTGGTCGTGTGTGAGGCGCAGTTCAGTGAGGTCATTCGCCCGGCTGCAGGGCAGTACCCGGGTACTAGCGTGGTTTGCGTCGACGGCACTGCCGCCGACCAGATCTCACTGGACGCGCTCGACGCGCTCTCCGATCCGGATTTCGACTTCGAGGCGTCCTGGCGCGCCGTCGCGCGCGACGATCTGGTCGCATTGATCTACACCTCGGGCACAACAGGGGATCCCAAGGGCGTCGAGATCACCCATGCCAACTTGCTCTACTCCGCGTCGACCAGGGCGGCGCAGCAACAGGAATTCACAACCCCTGATGCGGAGGAGCGCGTGTTGTCGTATCTGCCTGACGCCAACCTCGCGAACAGGTTCGCCGCGCACTACCTACCGATGGTGACCGGGGCAACGGTGACAGACGTAATCGATGGAAGATCGGTACTGACAGCGTTTTTGGAGGTGCACCCTTCGACCTTCATGGGCGTACCGATGATCTGGTACAAGCTCAAGGCAATGATCGAAAATGCGATCGCCGCGGAGTCCACCGCCGAACGGGACATGACCGAGCGAGCGCTCGCAGTCGGGCTGGAAAAGATCCGTCTGGAGCTCGCCGGCGCATCTGTTTCCAAGGCGCTTGCGACTGAACACGCCGCGCTGGACGTGAACGTCTTGAACCGGTGGAGGCAACGGTTCGGCCTCGATGCCTTGTACTACGCGACTTCCGGCGGAGCACCGATCGCGCCGGAAACACTGGAATTCTTTCTCGCGCTCGGCGTTACGGTCTGCGAGGTCTACGGGCTCACCGAGAGCGCGGCATCGGGCATCGCCAACCACCCTCGTCGGATACGGATCGGCACCGTGGGCCAGGCGCGCAACGGTGTCGAGGTGAAGCTCGCCGACGACGGTGAACTACTGCTCCGTAGTCCCGGCGTGATGCGGGGCTATCGCAACGACCCGACGAGAACGGCCGAGGCGGTCGATGGGGAGGGATGGCTCCATACCGGCGACATCGCCACCCTCGACGAGGACGGCTATGTCCGGATCGTCGACCGTAAAAAGGACATGATCATCAACTCGTCGGGTAAAAACCTCGCCCCGGCGAACATCGAGAACGCCCTCCGACTTGCTTGTCCCCTTGCAGGTTCGGTCGTCGCGGTCGGCGACGGCCGGTCACACATCGCGGCACTGGTGGTTCTCGACCGCGAGCAGGTCGCCGCATTCGCGGCCACCCGCGGTATCACGGACCTTCGCGCGGAGACGCTTTCACAGGATCCACAGATAATGAACGAGATCGCCGAGGGCATTGCCCGTGGCAACGAGAAGTTGTCTCGCGTGGAGCAGGTGCGTGCACACCGGGTACTGCCGTTGTACTGGGACACCAACGGCGAAGAGCTCACCGCCACAACCAAGGTACGGCGCAAGCTCGTACACGAGAAGTATGCCGCTGAGATAGACGCCCTCTATGTCTGACAACGAATCCAACGGTGGACGCACCATCGTCGTCACCGGTGCCGCAAGTGGCATCGGCGCGGCCACAGCGGAACACCTCCGCGCCCAGGGAGACCGCGTCATCGGTGTCGACCTGGCCGACGTCGACGTAATCGCGGACCTCGCGACGCTCACCGGCCGCACCTCTCTGTTCGATGCAATTCATGACCTCGCACCGACCGGCATCGACGGTATCGTCGCCAATGCCGGTGTCCATCGTCAGGACAGTATGACGGTGCGGATCAATTACTTCGGCGCGATCGCGAGCCTCGAGGGACTGCGCCCCTTGTTGCGTCGCGACGCACCCCGCGCGGTGCTGATCACGTCGCGTGCTGTCCTCCTCCCCGTTGACGACGGTGTGGTCGAAGCTTGCTTAGCCGGAAATGAGGGGCTCGCCGTCCGCCTGGTCGACGCGCTACCCGGCGACGCCGAGCACACGGCATATGCCAGCAGCAAACGAGCAGCGGGCCGATGGCTACGACGCACTGCTCCGACCGCGGAGTGGGCGGGTGCAGGCATCCCACTCAATGCAGTTGCACCTGGATGGGTCAACACGCCGATGACCAACCGCGATCGGACTCCGGCGGAGGTCGCTCGCGTAATGGCGGCACGTCCTATGCCGCTCGGTGGACGGGGAGAGTCAAGGGACGTCGCACCGGCGATCTCGTTCTTCCTCAGTCCGGCCAATACGCGGATCACCGGGCAGACCCTGTTCGTGGACGGTGGTGGCGAGACGTTGATGTGCCGCGAGGACATTTGGAGGGGTGCTACACGCGACTTCCAGTGATGAATGCGGACTGGCAAACACTCGCATCAGCGCGTCGTTACCGAAACGTCCCTGGAATCTCTACTAGCACAGAGCTAGTCGGGTCTTCGTGCTCGTCAGCGTCCCGGTAGGCGCGCTCGATTCAGCAGACCGTCCAAGGGTAGATGAT
This sequence comes from Rhodococcus sp. NPDC055024, assembly GCF_053608585.1. Classification (NCBI taxonomy): domain Bacteria; kingdom Bacillati; phylum Actinomycetota; class Actinomycetes; order Mycobacteriales; family Nocardiaceae; genus Rhodococcus; species Rhodococcus sp. NPDC055024. The sequence goes on along the minus strand of NZ_JBSGVT010000001.1, from coordinate 811,385 downwards.
CACGAGGAAGGTACCTCCGTCTCGCGACACAAGTTGCTCAACTCGTCACGTTCGAGTGATCACTGAAAGTGTCGGAAAGTGTACGAGGTTCCCGCCCGAGCACCTCGTACACACCGCTGGAAATGTAGTCGTCACGACCTTTGGATATCGCAACGAACAGGTTTGTCAGCGACTGCACGAAGGATTCAGGAATTCCCATACGTGCTGCATCGGATTTCCATTCGAGAACGGAGATCGATTCGAATCTCCCTGCATCCGTGCCGGTTACATCAGCAAGGACCCGGAGTGCTTCCTCGAATGAGTAGGACTTCGGACCCGTCAGCGGCACAGGACCGCTCGGTGACGGGTCGTCCATGGAAAGGATGGCGGAGGCCACTTCGGCGATGTCTCGGTAATCGATGAACGGCTCAGAACCGGCTCCCGCTGGGAGCCTCAATGCGCCGGTGGCCTGAAGTTGTCCCGCGAACATACCCGTCGTGAAATTCTGCGCGAACCAACTCGGCTGAAGGAAAGTGCTCTTGACCGCCGACTGGGCAAACGCGAATTCGGCGCCGACAGCTATGCCGTCACCGCTGACGGATGGGTTTCTAGCCGTCAGAACAACTGCATGCTCAACTCCACAATTCTCCAGAAGGTTCACGAAGGCAACAAAATCCACCAATCTTTCGGGCAAAACCACGTACGCTCGCGAGACGCCTTCGACTGCTTGCCGCCAGGTGCCCTGCGTGAACCAATCGAAGGGCGTGGACACAGACGAACGGGAGGCTCGCCGTACGGCGTATCCTTCACTCTCCAGTGAATCCGCCACTATCCGGCCGGTTTGGCCAGTGCTTCCGAGTACCAGAATCTCTCTACCTTTTGCCATGGTTGAACGCTAGGTTCGTGACCGGTCAACTCACCATGCGCGCGAGTTCAGGATCCATGTGATTGCGTTTCGCCCCTCCCACTCTCCATGTGCCTAGGATCAGGAGATGCTCAGTCCCGTAGACAGCGCACTCTCGGCATTTCGTATCGTGAACTTCGGTATCCTGAAGCCCGGCATCGAGGACTTCAGTGCATCTCCAGAGTCGTCGACATTCGAAATGGGATCCTCGCGAAAGTTCCTCATTTTCAGCAATACTGAAGTATCACTGGAGATTACATCCACCACTTCACGCGGAGAAGTTACAGTGATCCACGCTGGTGGGGTCGGCATCTTGTGCCTGTCCGGCGAAGGTAACTTTCGTTTGTCCGAACCGTATCGCGATTCGGATCGAGCGGAAAAGTCGAGCCATCCATCCGCCCTCATATTCTCCTTCGAGTCGGCGGGGAATCTGTATTCGATTCTGGAGCATCACCTTCCGAATCTCTTGACGTCCAAAACCTCAGAGGTCAGCTCGGTATCCCATGCCCTGCAGTCGCTTGCTCGGGAACACGACAACTGGGCCGATGGGAAAGGTTTCCCGTCCGCGGCGGTCAGACTCCTCGAGTCGATTGTCTGCTTGATGCTCGCGGAGTGGTCTGCAGGTTGGAGTGTGGGAAACCTGTCACACGATCCCCGTCAATCGATCAGCGCAGTACTGCGGGAAGTCTACTCGAATCCTGAGAAGAAATGGACCCTGCCGGCGATGAGCGCCATCGCCGGCATGTCTCGATCCATGTTCGTCTCTGAATTCAAAAGTTCCGTCGGTGAACCCCCGATGCAGCATCTGCGACGGTGGAGGCTGGCGCTGGTCGCGGACTCGCTGATCGTCGATCCAACGCTCACGTTGGATCGTTTGGCGAAGAAGACCGGATATTCGGATGCGTTCAATCTCAGCACTGCGTTCAAGACGTATTACGGGGTGTCACCTTCTCAGTACCCCTCTCGAGCTCGGACCGAATAATCCCGACCTGCACATCACCCGTTTCGAGTGAGTCGCGATGCGCCGGGAGCAGCCAGGCTATGGGGAGCGTCAATACGGCGGGTGGAACGAGGAGGGTTCGAGGATGTCGAATCGATCAGATGGGAATGCGATCGAGCGCGTGATTCACCGACGTGCCGTCGAGGCGGCAGTCTGGGGGATGGCCGCAGTGAACTACGAAATCATGCGCTCGAAGATGGCGCCCGAGGGAAAGAACGAATTCCTCTTCTGGTCAGGTCTTTTGGACTGGCAGAATCAAACATTGACGCCCAATCCGGACCTGATCTACTACATGGCCTTCATAGACCCGGGGCGGGACGGGCCGATGGTCATAGACATCCCGGCAGGATCCGACCATCACGTACTCAACGGCAGTGTGTGCAACGTCTGGCAGGTACCGCTCGAAGACGTGGGAAGGTTCGGCGCCGACGAGGGCAGGGGCGCCCGTTATCTCGTCCTACCGCCTGGCTACGACGGCCCGATACCCGAAGGATATGTTGTGTTGCAATCCGATACGAATCGGGTGTACGCATTGCTGCGATCGGTACTCCCCGCCCCGACCCAGGCTGCCCTCGACTCAGGATTGGAGTACTGCAGCAAGATTGGCATCTATCCGCTCGCCGAGGCGGATAATCCGCGGTCGACGACGAGGAGAGACCTGCGCGGCCAGTTGGTCGACACACGGATTCCCTACGACATCCGATATTGGGAAGCGTTGGACCGCACGGTGCAGGCCGAGCCCTGGCTTCCACGTGATCGCGCCTTTGCGGAGATGCTGAAGACGATCGGCATCGAGCGCGGACGGCCGTTTACGCCGTCGTCCCAGCGGATCGCGCTGTTGGAGAGAGCGTTACAGGAAGCACACGAGTGGCTGCGGGAGCTGTACGAGCACGAGCCTGCATTCTTCGAAGGCCGACAATGGTTCTTTCCGGCCGGGCGCGATTTCATCGAAGGACAGAATCGCAACTTCGCGAACGGCGAGGTCTACCCGTACACCGACCGCGCCGTCGTCTATCACATGGCCTTCATCGGTCTCAAACGGTTGGGCGTCGGGCAGTTCTACCTTGTGAACATTCGCGATCGCGCAGGCAATCTGTTCCGCTCCGATCGCACGTACCGGATGCGAGTACCGTCCGGCGTACCTGTCTCCCAATACTGGTCCGTCACGATGTATGACGGCAACGACCACACCTTCATCCGTCACGCTACGAAGTTCTCGGTTTCCTCTCAAACTCCCGGAGTGAAAGTCAACGACGACGGATCCCTCGACGTGTACTTCGGACCGAAGGAAATTCCCGGACTGGAGTCGAACTTCATTGCAACCGGAGCCTCGGTCACGTTCGAGCTGATGTTCCGCTTCTACGGCGTCGGACCCGAAGTGATGTCGAAAGAATGGGAGTTGGACGATGTCGACCTGATCGACGTCGACGAACCCCGCACTTCTTAGGCTCGGCGGGGCCGGACGTTGCGCGCGACGCGGAGGCAGCACTCGACAAAGTGAGATACGTGTGTCTAACATTTGTCGAACTCGGCGGGAGACTGCCATCGAGCTGCCCTCGAAGGGAATCGACAGACATGCGCGCTTTCACCTCACCAGTCACTTTGACCGTGCCGAGCCGGATATCTCTGACCGATAACGTGTTTCGCTACGCCGACGAGTCACCGGACTTCGTCGCGTTCAAGAAACGCGGCGAGGACGGGCAGTGGGCTGATGTCACGGCGGCAGCATTCGCGGAGCAGGTCACAGCTGCTGCTGCCGGGTTGATCGCCTCAGGTATCACGCCGGGGGATCGCGTGGCGATCATGGCATCGACGCGTTACGAGTGGGTGCTTCTCGACTACGCGATCTGGACCGTTGGTGCATGCACCGTCACCGTCTACGAGACCTCGTCCGCCGAGCAGGTGTCGTGGATTCTCGACGATTCCGGGGCCGTCCTCCTCGTCGTCGAGACCCCCGCTCACCGCGAACTCGTGCACACGATCGGAAACTCCCTGGACAAACTCCGCGAAACGCTGCAGATCGATGCGGGCGCCATCGGCGAACTCGTCCGGCGCGGCAAGGTGACAGACCGGAAAGAAGTCGAGGCCAGGCGCCGAACCGTCAAAGCTTCGACGCCCGCCACCCTGGTGTACACGTCCGGGACAACCGGACGCCCCAAAGGGGTCGTGTTGACACACGGCAACCTGTTCGCCGAATCCATGGCTGCACGAAATGCACTCTCGGCAGCTCTGCGCGACGGGAAGTGCACACTCATGTTTCTCCCGTTGGCGCACATCTTTGCGCGAGTGGTCTCGCTCAGCGCCTTCGATGCAAAGGTCACCGTCGGGCACACGTCTGATTGGACCACGTTGGTTGACCAATTCGCGGAATTCAAACCGCATTTCGTCCTGTCCGTACCGCGCGTCTTCGAGAAGATCTACAACGGTGCCAGGCAGAATGCGCAGGACGCAGGCCGAGGCAAAATCTTCGACGCAGCGGCAGATGTGGCCATCGAATGGAGCCGCTGCCGTCAGTCGCCTGAGCGCATGGGGCCAGGACTCGCGCTCAAACACCGGATCTTCTCCTGGGCCGTCTACCGGAGAATCAAGACCGTGCTCGGAGGCCGGTGCACCCACGTCGTCTCAGGCGGCGCACCCCTGGGGGCGCGACTCGGGCATTACTTCAACGGCATCGGCGTCCCCGTACTCGAGGGCTACGGATTGACGGAAACCAGCGCCGCGATCACCTTGAACACACCCAGCCACCACAAGATCGGTTCAGTGGGAAGACCTTTCGACGGGCACTCGGCAAAAGTTGACGAGGATGGAGAACTTCTCGTCAAGGGTCCCGTCGTCTTCGACCAATACTGGCACAACGAGGACGCCACTTCGGAGGCCTTCGACGACGGATGGTTCAGGACCGGAGACTTCGGGACCATCGACGAGCATGGCTACGTCTTCATCACCGGCCGTAAGAAGGAAATCCTGGTCACTGCTGCAGGAAAGAATGTCTCACCGGCCCCACTCGAGGATGCCCTCCGTGCTCACCCCCTGATCAATCAGGCAATGGTGCTCGGCGACGCACGACCATTCATCAGTGCGCTGATCACTCTTGATTCCACCGCACTTCGGGCGTGGCGGGAGCGGCGAGGCCTACCCCAGGAGGTAACTGTCTCCGATCTCGAGCTCGTTCACGGCCTGCACGCCGAAATCGACAGTGCTGTAGCGGAAACCAACAAGATGGTCTCGAAGGCGGAACAGATCAAACAGTTCCGCATCCTCGACACCGAATGGTCTCAGGATGCCGGGGAACTGACGCCGAAGCTGTCGCTCAGGCGTGACATCGTCCTCGCAAATTACGCTTCCGACGTGGAGGCGATCTACGCCTGAGGTCTCTGCGTCGCCCACCGAGCGAGGGACTATCATGTACGACGTGCAGGAGGTGAGCGACGAGACTCGAAACTACGGTGGTCGACCGGTATCGGCTCGGCGTGCCGAAAGGCGGCTGCAGTTCATTTGGGCTGCGCTGGAAGTCTTCTCGGACAAGGGCTACGCATCGAGTTCGGTCGCAGACATCTGCACCGCCGCGAGCCTTGCAAGACGACAGTTCTACGACGAATTCGACAGCCGCGAAGATCTGTTGATCGCTCTGTACGACCAGATTCAAAGCGATGCGCGGGACGCGATGTTGACTGCGATCGCTGACGAAAAGCCCGTCACACTCACCGATCTCGCAGAAACGGCGATGACGGCGTTCGTCGAGTCGATCGGCAGCGATCCTCGGCGAGCTCAGATCTCGTACGTAGACATCGTCGGGGTCAGCCCCCGAGTGGAAGCACACCGAGTAGAGCGGCGCACAGAATGGGCCGCGTTCTTCAAATCGACAGTGCAAAATGCCGTGGGTGAGGATTTTGTTCCTCCCGGCGGATACGACATGGCGTCGACGGCCTTCATCGGCGCACTCATAGCTCTCGTGCATCAGTGGAGCACTACGCCCACTCGCCCGCCCGTCGACAGTCTTGTCAAAGTCATGTCCACGATTCTGAGCGCTCTGATCGGCACCGACACCTCGATCGGCTGATCCGACCTCCCTCATCTCTCCGGAGCCGTTCGGCGTTCCGATACTTCTCGCAGGTCAGAGATCTTTTGCGGCCGAAGCTCACCCTGCAGACACTCTCATGGGCGCCCGCTGTGGCGAACCCCGGTGAGCGATGACCATTGCGAGTCCCGTCACAAGTGCGCTACTTTGAAAGAAAGTTAGACAACAATGTCTTACACGGAAGATCTGAGAAGAAATGCACAAAGTTGCACTACTCCGTCTCGCGGCAGTGGGCTTCCTCGCTGCAGGAGCTGTTTCTATGACTCCTGCTCTCGCACAAGCGGAATCGCAGGACTTTTATCAACCACCCGCGACGTTGCCGACAGGGGAGGGAGCGATGATCAAGTCCGAGACAACTGCCCTCCTCGGGCAGATACCCGGCATATCCGGCACGTGGCCAGGCAACGGGGAAAGGATCATGTACACCTCCACACTCGTGGACGGGACTCCCGTCGCTACCACGGGCGCAGCCATCACCCCGGCGTTTCCCTGGCGCGGACCCGGTGAACGGCCCACCGTCGTCGTTGCTCCGGGCACGTTCGGTCAGGGCGATCAATGCGCCGGTTCGAAGAACCTTGCATGGGCCTTCAACATTCAGATCAGCCCTCAGTTGAGCCTGCCGGTCAACTACAACGTCGCAGACGCCGGCTTGCTGCTCACCGCAGGGTTTCGTGTAGTCATGCCCGATTACATCGGGCTCGGCACTCCCGGAATCCACACCTACGTCAACAGAGTTGAGCAGGGCAACGCCGTCGTCGATGCCGCGCGCGCCTCGAATCAACTGTGGAATCTGCCTGACTCCACACCGATCGCCTTCTGGGGTTACTCCCAAGGTGGCGGCGCGAGCGCGTCCGCGGCAGAAATCGTCGGCAAACGAGCGCCCGAGTTGAACGTGCTCGGAACCTACGCGGGGGCAGCCGATCCCGACCTGCGTGAGGTTCTCCGCAAGGCAGACGGGTCCCTGCTCACCGGAGCGGTCGGCTACACCCTCAACAGCTTGATGGCGAGGTACCCCGAGCTAGGGCCGATCTTCGACAAGCGACTCAACGACAAGGGAAAGCAATGGCTGACGACCAGCGCAACGCAATGCGTGCCGGATACCGGGCTGACATCGTTGGGTACTCGTAGTACCGACTACACCGTCGACGGAAAATCCTTCTCTCAGATCCTGTCCGAGGAGCCGGAACTCGCGGCGGTCGTCGACGATCAACAAATCGGACGCACGGCCCCATCCGCCCCGGTATACCTGCACACGTCCACTAACGACGACATCGTTCCCGCTGATTCCGTTGCAGCACTGAGAGACAGGTGGTGTGCATTGGGAGCGGAAGTCGAATTCACACAGGACGACATCACACCGCCTCTGCTACCGGGATCAACTCTCAGTCACGATTTCGGAACAGTGACCGGAATGCCGCTTGCGGCAAAATTCTTGTGGGACCGAATCAACAAGGCACCCGTCAACTCCGCGTGCGGTGCTTGACGGGCTGACCACGAACACCAGTGGCCTGGCTACTGCCGACAGCAAAGATCATCAACCGAAGGGAACGGCATGAGTGACGTAACTATTGTTTTGGTACACGGTTTTTGGGGCGGCGCGGCCCACTGGGGCAAAGTAATCGTCGATCTGGACGCCCGGGGATATTCGAAACTCCGTGCCGTCGAACTGCCTCTGACATCACTCGCTGACGATGCCGAACGCACGCGCAAGATGGTCAAGCAGATTCAAGGCCCAGTTCTGCTGGTCGGGCACTCCTACGGCGGTGCAGTCATCACCGAAATGGGGGACCTCCCCAACGTCGTCGGGCTGGTGTACATCGCAGCGTTTGCACCCGACGCCGGCGAAAGCCCTGGCGGTATCACCCAACAGAACCCGCCTGCCGCCGCCGCAAACCTGGCACCGGACTCCGACGGATACCTGTGGATCATCCAGGAAAAGTATCGCGAAAGCTTCTGTCAGGATCTCGACGTCAGCGACTCATTGATCATGGCAGTAACCCAAAAGGCGCCATTGGCAAGCGCTTTCGGTGACGCGGTTACTGCACCGGCGTGGAAGGTCAAGCCGACCTGGTACCAGGTCTCCAGTGAAGATCGAATGATCCATCCCGACAACGAGCGAATGATGGCTGGGCGAATGAACCCCCGCAAACTCGTCGAACTGCCGGCTGGGCACGCGTCCTTGGCGTCGCAGCCATCAGCCGTTGCCGACTTGATCGTCGACGCGCTCAGCGAAATTCAAGTCTGACCACCCGATTACTCACCCCCCGAGCGGTAGATCCCCGGTCCGCTCGGGGGGCGTCGGACCGAACCGCTACGTTGCACGGAGAGCAGAGAATTGCTGAGTGAGCATGGATACAGCGTTTTCTGCATCAGATTGAACGCTCTTTTCGAAACCCGCCAACCTGGATTGACCAATGCCCGAGTCTGCGACGCGCTTCGTCAGCAGGGGTGTCGCATATCGACTCCCTACCTTTCTCAGCTTCGCACCGGGGTCCGCCGCGCGCCGTCAGAAACGGTGGTGCGTGGCCTCGCACAGTTCTTCGGTGTCACTGTCAGCCACTTCTTCGACAGCCGTGTCGATTTCGGAACCGAAGATTCGCGACACTCGGATGCCTTGCTCATCGCCCAGTTGTCGGATGACACGGTGCAGCATCTTCTCGGACTGGCAAACGGATTGTCGTCTGATTCTCAGGAGATGCTGATTTCGTTGTGTGATCGTTTGCGGGAGTCCGACGGATTGGCGAGCCGTAAGTCACGCTCACAGTGAGTCTCGAGCCTGCAGCGTCCAAGCCCGTCCACCGATAGGCGAAGCAAGCGAACGCAAGGACATGTTTTGTGGCTTGACCAACATGTTCAGCAGGGTGCGTAGACCGGCAGGCTGGATGGATGACAACTCCCATGCCCTTCGGAACCTGGACGGCCCCGAACAAAGCAACTCGAACCCGCAGCAGAATGTCAGATGCTTCCGAGCGAGTTGTAACCGGCCAGCCGTCGAGGATGCACTCGCGAGTGAACCGGCGCACGATGTTCGCCGGGGCGGCGGCACTCGCAGCCGCAGCCGCAGCCTCAGCCCCTGCAACTGCAGGCACCGGCATCTCTTCAGCTTCCCCCACGCGACCGGACTACCTTCTCGTACACGGTGGCAGCCATGGAGGTTGGTGTTGGCGCAAACTCGCGCCGATGTTGCAACGAGGTGAGAACCGAGTGATCACCCCGACCATCACCGGCGTAGGGGACCGATCCCACCTCCTCCATGCACAGTTGAGCTACGACGACGCTGTCAACGACATCATTCGGACGATTGAAGCAGAGGAGCTCACTGACTTCGTGCTGGTCGGCCACAGCATCGGTGGCGCATACATAACTTCGGTGGCTGACCGGATGCGTGAGAAAATCCGTCGATTGGTCTACCTCGACGCCGTGGTCATCGAAAACGGTGAGACAGTGCTGTCCACAATGCCACTCGGCAGCCAGGAGGTCCTCCGAACGCTTGTCGCTGCTACCGGTGGGCACGCTGTACCCGCACCGACAGATCCCACTATGTTCGGTCTTACCGATCGAAATGACATCGAGTGGGCGAAAAGACAACTCACTGCACACCCGTGGTCGACCTGGAGAGACACAGTCACTCTTGCCGGTCCGGCCGGGGCGGGACTTCCACGCCACTACATCGACTTCACTGAGCCCGCCTTCACCGACATCCAGGCGTCGAAGCAGCGGGTGCTGAACAACTCGCGCGAGTGGCAACTCGATCGAATCAATACCGGGCACGACGGGATGATCTCCGCTCCCCGAGCGGTCGCTAAGCAGATCTTGTCCTACGACCGCTGACTCGATCAACGGCGAAACCACTGACAATTCAGATTGGACGCGACTCGGCATGCAGCGCGAAAACATTGCCCCACAACTCATCATGGGCAGGTTCGGATACAACTCGGCGGTCAGAATCAGCGCACCTTCGGAATTTCTGTTCGTATCGGGTCATGAGGGACGCAGCAGCGTGGATGCACACGGAGGCGTCGGCGACTTCAGAGCCCAAGTTGCAACGACCTTTGTCAATATCGACCACACCCTCGAAGTTGCGGGTTTCAGTTTCCGAGACGTAGTACAGATCCGCATCTTCGTCAGAGATATAGCTTCTGCAACCTCGAACTACGATGTCGTTCTCGATGCCCTCGAAACCTACCAATGCTCACCAGCCAGCTTGATGGCTGAGACCACCGGGCTGTCCGACCCGGCGATGTTGGTCGAGATCGAAGCTGTGGCAGTACGCTAGGGCACCTCGAACGAAATTGGTAGTTGTCCCCAATGCCGCAGAGCGGTAAACACATTCGACCTAATAATTGAATTTCTTTTTGGCGAGCGAACTCACGTGAAGGAATAGTCGTGGCGCAGCAATACACTTTCGTTCTCGTTCATGGAGCTTGGCATACGGGGGAGCACTGGGCACCGGTGGCGAAACACCTGATTGCAGCCGGTCATCGCGTGTACACACCTACGGTCTCGGGTTTCGGGGAATCACTGCCGAGCGTCCGACACGCGGACGGTGTCGAGTCGATCGTTCAGTACATCACCGAGCGGGATATCACGGACTTCATTCTCGTGGGACACAGTTTCGGCGGCACGGTCATCTCCAAAGTCGCAGAGGTATTTCCTGACCGCATTCGGCGACTTGTCTATTGGAATGCCTTTGTTCCAGCGGATGGCAACAGCATCAACGACGAGTCCCCAGCTCACTATCGAGAGATGGTGCGAGCAGGAGCGGTGGGCGGAATGTTTTCCTTGCCTTGGAACGTGTGGAGGGAAGCGTTCCTGAACGACGCCGATCACGAGACAGCCATGCGCGCCTACGAGTCTCTATGTCCGACACCGGTCACTATGTTGGAAGACAAACTCGATCTCACGAAGTTCTATGAACTCGTCAACTCCGGGACGATGAGGACTTCCTACCTGAACTGCACGGAAGACACCGCGATGCCGCACGGCGAGTTCGCTTGGCATCCAAGATTTTCCAGTCGGCTCGGCCTGTGCAGGATCATTCAGATGGCAGGAAGCCACGAAGCCATTTTCACTACACCGGCGACTCTCGCTGAGAAGCTGGTCGAAGCCGGGCGCGACTGACTCGTTCTGTCGGTGCCGATGTGCCGCTCTGAGACTACGGAGCGGCACCAAGGCCGGCGCCCACCAATGCCGCAGCGGGATCCGAAGTCTCCGTCAGCAAAGCAGTGCAAATTTCCGCCAGTCGGTCCGCGAGGTCGACACGACGCCGAACGCTTCCGATACGGATAGCGTTGCCGATCAATGTCATTGCTGCACTCACGGTGAACTTCGCCTCGGTTGCATCCAGGCCGGGGTGAACTTCACTGAGCGCTCGAACCCACAACTCGAGGTAGTCCCGCTGAGCTTGGACACATGCCTTTCGGGTGTTGTCGGGAAGCTCGGCGAGCTCCGTCGCCATCAAACCGATGAGATGTCCGTCTTCCAGGGCAAACGCGATATGAACACCCAAGAGAATGCCGAGCGTCTCGCTCGAATCGCCGACTTGCGACAGTGCCTGCCTCACGGCAAGGTCACGTCGGTCGAAACCGCGGGTGATTGCCGTGGACAGAATATCGAGCTTTGTGTCGAAGTGGTTGTACACGTTCTGGCCTGTCGTGCCGCAGGCCGCACCGATGTCCTCGTTGCTGACCGTTCGATACCCGCGTTCGTCGAACAGTTTAATCGCCGCAGTCAGTAGTTGTTCGCGTCGCGAAACGGGTATGGAGATGACCTCTGTGCGCGCAGCGGGAACATCGGGGTCTGCAGACCCGATGGGGGACAAAGCAACACGCGCCGACAGGTCGAACAGCAGTGCCTCCATCTGGCGAGGAGGCATCGAGATTCGGTGACTCGACGAACTGCTGAACACCGCAAGGATCGAATACGCCAGCAGCCGACTGTCGGAGTCGGAAAGGTCAGACCTGTGCACTTGCACCAGCTCCGAGATACGAGAGGTACTGACCCGCAACTTCTTACGCAACATCTCTCGTTGGTCGTCGTCCAGGTACCTGGCTTCGCGCTGCCACAACAGCGGCAGCCCGCGGCGCTCGACCGACGTTGCCGACAGCGTTGTCAGCAACGCGTACAGATCTGTTGCACCGCCGACAGATTCATTGAGAGACTCGATCCCGGCCAGAACCGCGTGATAAAGCAGGCTGTTCTTGTTTCGATAATGGCGGTAGAGCGCGGACGTCGTGATGTCCACACGAGCGGTGACATCCGAAACAGAAATGTTGTGATACCCATGCTCCCGGAACAGCTCGCTTGCTGCTGCCAGTATCTGTTGCTTACGGTCGCGGGGTCGACGGACGGCAGTCATCGGTTCCCTTTCACGTGGCACGCCGTCATCCTATCGTCGATTCAGTCATTGCGGCAGATTCACAAACTGAGTGTACTCGCATGAAGATGCGCTTTTGCCAGAAAAGTCCAGTTACCCACAATTCTGCGCACTCGGGAGCATCACGCAACTACGTTCGACTCGTAGCTTTCCAGACGATCGCCTTGTCACGCTCGGGGTTGGCGAAAATCAAGGTTCCGAAAGCGAACAGGACCGCAACCAATCCGAAGGCCTGGAACGCAGTGGCATACCCGGCGGCCGGAGTATCGGCAGCGTCGACGATCCGTCCGGTCACGTAGGGACCGATCAAACCCCCGATTCCCATCATTGCCATGAAAACTCCGAGCGTTCCGGCAGTCTGCCGGGGCGGACATATTTCAGAGATCGTGGCGATGATCAGCGGATAGCCGGACGCCAGGAACCCGTATCCGACCGAGACGATCGCGACTGCCAGCGCAGGGGTCGACACGTAGGGCAAGAACACCATGATCATTCCGCTGACGAGCACACCCACCGAGGGAACGATTATTCGAATCAGGCGGGAGGTGGCGCCGCGTGAAGTCAGACGATCTCCGGAAGAGGAAAGGATCAACATCAAGATCAGGCCTGCAATGCTGGGGAATGCGAACATCGAACCGGCCTGTAGTCGGCTGTATCCCAGACCCACTTCGAAGTACGACGGAAGCCAGGTCAGCACAACCGCGACGATGGCGTATATCGCCATCACCAGCATGGTGCAGCTGATGAACGTCCGCGTTCGGAAGATACGCATCCACGGCACCGCCGGCTCGTCAGTCTCGGCTGCACTGGCTCCCGCCTCGTCTCGACGCTTTCCACCTCGGATGTAGGGGCCCTGCGACCACAGGGGCAACCAGAGCACGCACCACAACACGCCGAGCACCGCCATGCAGACCACGGCCGCACGCCACCCCCACGTGACCGTCACGAAGGCAAGCGCCGGAGCCACGGCAATCTTCGCCAGCGAGGCCGACCCCGCGAGAAGCGCACCCGGAAGCCCGCGCTTCGCCGGCGGATGCCAGGAGAACGCGGCGGTGTGTGTCAAAGGTCCGCTCGGCCCCTCAGCCAAACCCAACAGCATCCGACTGACCACCAACACAGCAAAACTCGCCGTGATGACCATCGGAAGCATTGCCGCCGACCAGAGCAAGGCCAACACCGCCAGCGCCCATCTCAGTGTCGTTATTCGGGCAATCGCTCCGGAAAAGAAACCGCCGATCGTGAAGGTGAGGAAGAACAAGCTACCCACGAGACCGATCTGGGATGCTGTCAACCCCAACTCCTTGGACAGCGGTTGGGCAATGATGCCCAACACCGCTTTGTCGCCCCAGTTGATGACGGTCAGGAAGACCAGCAGCGAGGTCAAACCCCAAGCACGGCGACGTGATTCGGGAGGTGCAGGCACTGCTGTGCCCGAAGATGCTTGTTGGTGTGTTGCCACTTGACGAGGCGTTGCCTTGGGTGTTGTCTGGGCTGTTGCCCGGGGTGTTGTCACTGTCGGATCCTTTGGGGAGACGGTTTGATCAACGGGCGCTGCCAACGCAGTGCAGGGCAGACTTGCCGCTGGGATTGGTGACACTTCGGGTTCACATCGATGTTCGGAATCGAGATCCATCACGCTCCGCTTTCGCAGAGTAGACGCGTCAGTTGGTCGTTCTTCGAGAGCGAAACACCGAATAGCACTGCCAGATAGGAAGAAGCACGCAGGTGGATGCCCGCCTCCCTCAAGTGAACGTCTTCAGTTCAGCTGTCCGCACGCGGGCATTCTCACGCGATGTCGCTTCAGAGAATTACTTGAGATTCACTTTGAGCTATTTTCCCCACTGTGTCAAGGGTCACTTCGAACTACTGACGACACTGGCGACCTTGCCGAAAGGTCAGTTCCTCCGAAACCCACCCACACAATGCCCCAATTCGTGCGGTGACAATCGACAACTTCCGACGCAAGAGAGCGTCCGTCACTCGCCACCGGCGCCACATCCAGCCAGATTCCCGCGTCAGTGTGAATGCATTACAACAGTATCTGACCAGCAGTTACAGCGAAGATGCTTGACATACATACTTTTAAGGCCTAAAAGTGAATCATCAGTAATTGCGAAAGAAGTTGCCGGAGCCACGACGCCTCGGGACATCGCAGCGCCGGAGCAACCGCCGGTCTGGAATGCCGCCAATTACGTTTCGCTACAACACTCTTCACTCGAAAGGGAACATCGTGGGAAATGGGATCGCGGGAACTGGGACCGTTGGCAATCTGGAGGGAAAGGTCGCTCTCGTATCCGGGTCTGGCCGTGGGATCGGTCGAGAAATCGCACTCAAATTTGCCCGCGAGGGCGCAGCGGTGACGATCAACGACTTGGATCCCGAAGCTGCTGCACAGACCGAGCACGACATCAAGGCGGCCGGCGGACAAGCAGTAAGCGTTGTGGGTTCAGTGTCCGAGGACGGTTTCGCGGAGCGGTTCGTCAGCACTGCGGTCGAGACCTTCGGTGGTCTGGACATCATCGTCAACAACGCCGGATATACCTGGGACTCGGTGATTCAGAAGATGACCGACGAGCAGTGGGACACCATCGTGGACGTGAATCTCAAAGCGCCGTTCCGCATCCTGCGTGCGGCGCAGCCTTTCATCAAAGCCAATCCGACCGAGTACCACCGCAAGGTGGTGAACGTGTCGTCGGTGTCGGGGTACTACGGGAACGCCGGCCAATCCAACTACGGCGCCGCCAAGGCCGGCCTGATCGGACTGACCAAGACCCTTGCCAAGGAGTGGGGCCGGTACAGGGTCAACGTCAACGCAGTGGCTTTCGGACTGATCATCACGAGAATGACCGAGGTGTCCGCGGACGCGAACGCGACGTTGACGATCGACGGCCGCGAGATTCGCGTCGGCGTCAACCCTGATCGCTTGGCCGTCGCGTCGAAGATGATCCCATTCGGCCGAGGCGGCACTCCGGTGGAAGCCGCGGGGGCGGTGTACCTGCTGTGCACGCCCGAATCGGACTACATCAACAGCCAGTGCCTCGTCGTCGACGCCGGACGCGTCTGACCCAAAACACGTCATCTCATCACAGATTTTCAGGAGCGCATCATGAAACGTACCGTCTATGCCCCCGAGCACGAGGCATTCCGCGAGACCATCCGGACCTTCATCGCCAAGCAGGTCACGCCGAACTACCCGGAGTGGGAGAACGCGAATCAGGTACCGCGTGAGTTGTTCAACCAGCTTGCAGAACTCGGAGCGACGAGTTTCGACATCCCCGAGGAGTTCGGCGGCGCCGGACCCACCAGCTTCAAATTCCAAGCTGTCATGCAAGAGGAAACAGCCCGTGCAGCAGTAAGTTTCGGACACTACGGCGTGAGCATCGGCATCGTGTTGCCGTACCTGTTGCGCCTGGCCGACGACGAACAGAAGCAACGGTGGCTTCCGGGAGTGGCGAGCGGCGAGACCATGCTCTGCATTGCCATGACCGAGCCGGGGACCGGATCGGATCTGGCGGGCATCAAGACCACAGCGCGCCTGTCCGAAGACGGCACCCACTACGTCCTCAACGGCGCCAAGACCTTCATCACCGGTGCCCGCAACTCGGAACTCTGCGTCGTGGCCGCTCGAACCTCCGCACCGTCCGAGGAGGACCGACGCTTCGGGCTCAGCCTGCTGGTGGTTCCCACCGACAGTGTCGGCTTCAATTTCGGACGCAAGCTCGACAAGATCGGCATGAAGTCTTCCGACACCAACGAACTGTCGTTCACCGATGTTCGAGTTCCGGTCGAGAATCTCCTCGGCGAGCAGGACAAGGGCTTCTCCTACCTCGGCCAAAACCTCCCCCGCGAACGACTTTCCATCGGTGTCGGCCAGACCGCCTGTGCGGCCTCGGCGATCGAATACGCGTCGGAGTACGTCCGCCAGCGCCAAGTCTTCGGTAAGCCGGTTGCATCCTTCCAGAACACCAAATTCGTTCTTGCCGAATGCGCTACAGAAGTCGCTGCCGCGCAGGCCCTGGTGGACAAGGGACTCGATCTCGACGATTCCGGAGAGCTCACCGCCGCCGATGCTGCACGCATCAAGCTGTTCTGCACCGAGATGGCCGGGCGCGTGATCGACAAGTGCCTACAACTGCACGGCGGCTACGGGTACATCCTCGAATATCCCATCGCTCGCCTGTACGCCGACACGAGAGTCTCGCGCATCTACGGCGGTACCAGTGAAGTCATGAAGACCATCATCGCCAAAGACATCGGTCTCTGATCTCCAACCGACTCGGACACAGGAGTTTTCATGCGTGATGCAGTTATCGTCGACGCGGTACGGACACCGGTCGGCAAACGTGGTGGTGGGTTGTCCACCACGCATGCGGTCAATCTGTCAGCGCACGTTCTGCGCACGCTGGCAGAGCGAACCGGGCTGGACCCCGCAATCGTCGACGACGTGATCTGGGGTTGCGTCGGAACCCTCGGCATGCAGGCCGGCTGTATCGCCCGGTCGGCAGTACTCGGTGCAGGATGGCCCGAACATGTCCCTGGCGTGACCGTCGACCGTCAATGCGGCTCTTCGCAGCAGGCCGTACATCAGGCGGCAGCCGGCGTGATCTCGGGCCAGTACGACGTCGCAGTCGCAGGCGGAGTCGAGATGATGAGCGTCATCCCCCTCGGCGCGGCTGCCCGTGCCGGTGATTACGGTCCGATGCACGGACCACTCGTACTGGGGCGCTACAACATCGAACGATTCAACCAGGGTCTCGGCGCTCAGATGATCGCCGACGAGTACGGCATCAGTCGCACCGACATGGACCGACACGGCCTCGACTCGCATGCCCGTGCTGCTGCCGCTGTCGACGCCGGTCGTTTCGCCGGCCAGATCGCACCGGTCACGGTCACCGATGCCGAAGGCGGTACCCGGATCATCGAGGCGGACGAAGGTATCCGTCGCGGCGGGACCATGGAACGCCTCGCCGAGTTGCCGGTGGCGTTCGAGGGAACCGAGATCACCGCAGGAAACGCCTCGCAGGTTTCCGACGGGTCCGCCGCTCTCCTCGTGACGACCAGTGACATTGCACGTGAACACGGTTGGACACCGATCGCCCGCATTCATACAGCAGTGGTGACCGGTACCGATCCGGTGAGCATCCTCAAGGGCCCGATCCCGGCAACGGCGTTGGCGCTGAAGAAGTCCGGGTTGACGCTCTCCGACATCGGCACGTTCGAGATCAACGAAGCATTCGCCGCCGTGTCCCTGGCCTGGTTGCGCGAGACCGGAGCCGACTATTCGCTGATGAACCCCAATGGCGGCGCCATGGCCATCGGGCATCCCGTGGGAGGTTCCGGCGCGCGGTTGATGACCACGATGGTGCACCACATGCGTGACGAGGGAATCCGTTACGGCTTGCAGTCGATGTGTGAGGGCGGCGGCATGGCCAACGCCACCATCCTCGAGTTGCTGTGAATACGCCTCACACACAACGAATCAACCACCAAAGCACGAAGACCAGTAATCACAAGGGAGCACCGATGAGTCGCAAAGTACTAGTCGCCGGGGTCGGAATGATCCCGTTCACGAAGCCAGGGCGCAGCGAGCACTACTACGAGATGGGCGCGAAGGCCATTGCCAACGCGCTCGCGGACGCAGGAATCGGATTCGAGAAGATCGGGCAGGCCTACGCCGGCTACGTGTACGGAGATTCGACGAGCGGCCAACGCGCCATCTACGGCGCGGGTATGACCGGAATTCCGGTTGTCAACGTCAACAACAACTGCGCGAGTGGCTCGTCCGCGCTGTGGTTGGCCAGGCAGGCCGTCGAGTCCGGCGTCGTCGAATGCGCACTCGCCGTTGGCTTCGAGCAGATGCAGCCCGGCGCCTTGGTCAACCATTGGGGCGATCGCCCGGCTCCGATGGAGCGCCACGCCGAAGTCCTCGACCGCACCTACGGCATCGACCCCGCCAACCCGTCCATGGCAATGCAGTACTTCGGTGCCGCCGCGCAGGAGTACTCCAAGCGGTACGGGGTCTCGCCGGATCTGTTCGCGAAGATCTCGGTCAAATCCCGCAAGCACGCTGCCAACAACCCGTACGCGGTTTTCCGTGAGCCGGTCACCGAGCAGGAAGTGCTCGAATCAAAGGCACTGTACGGCGGGCTGACTCGTTTGCAGGCCTGCCCGCCCACCTGCGGAGCCGGCGCTGCCATCATCTGCAGCGAAGATTTCGCGCGGGCCCACGGCCTCACGCCCGGAGTGGCGATCGCAGCCCAGGAACTGGTCACGGACTTCCCCAGCGTCTTCACCGACGACGACGTGTTCAAAGTCGTCGGCGCAGACATCACTCGCGTTGCTTCGCAACGGATTTACGAGAACGCCGGAGTGGATCCGCGCGATATCCAGGTCGTCGAACTGCACGACTGCTTCTCGGTCAACGAGGTGCTCTCGTACGAGGCCCTCGGATTGGTAGAAGAAGGGTGCTCCGAGAAGTTCATCCTCGACGGCGACAACACCTACGGCGGCCGCGTTGTGGTCAATCCCAGCGGCGGTCTGCTGTCCAAGGGGCATCCGCTCGGCGCCACCGGCTTGGCTCAGTGCGCCGAACTGGTGTGGCAGTTGCGCGGCACCGCCGACGCACGACAGGTCGACGGCGCAAAGCTCGCACTGCAGCACAACCTCGGGCTCGGTGGTGCCGGCGTCATCACGCTCTACGAAAAGGTTGCATAGCAGCTTCTTTCACCACTACTAGTCATGCGCCGCAGCTCGGTGCGAAGAACGAAAGGAAACATCATGGGACAACTCGACGGACGCGTTGCCATCGTCACCGGGGCCGGCGCAGGTCTCGGCCGCGAACACGCACTACTCATGGCAGCCGCAGGCGCCAGCATCGTGGTCAACGACCTGCGCGGAGCGCAACAGGTGGCAGACGAAATCGTTGCTGCCGGCGGCTCGGCCATCGCGGTAGAGGGTTCGATCGCGGAGATGGCTGTCGGTGAGAAGCTCACCGAGGCAGCAGTATCCACCTTCGGCAACTTGCACTCGGTGGTCAACAACGCCGGCATCATCCGCGACGCGATGCTGTGGAACATGACCGAGGAAGAGTTCGACTCGGTTATCGCTGTGCACCTCAAGGGCACCTTCTCGGCTACCCGCGCCGCCGTAAGATACTGGCGCGACCAGTCGAAGGCAGGCGTGCACGAGACACGCAACCTCGTCAACACCAGTTCCGGATCCGGACTGCACGGCAACTACGGACAGTGGAATTACTCAGCAGCCAAGGCCGGTCTGGCCATCCAGGCAGTCAATGCCGCTCGCGAATTCGAGAGATTCGGCGTCAAGGCCAATGCCATCGCTCCCGTCGCGCGCACCGAACCTGTCAAAGCCACGCCCGGCATCAAGGATTTGGTCGGTGAGCCCGTCGACGAGGCTGTCTTCGACCGCTACAACCCCGCCAACTGCTCGTCGCTCGTGGCATATCTGTCGAGCGCCGAATGCGCTTTCAACGGACAGGTTTTTGCCGTTTACGGCGGCTACGTGGGTCTCTACGGCGGCTACTCGATCGCCGACGAAATTCGCGAGGACCGACAGCTGGACATCGGTGAACTGACAAAGCTTCTCGGCGACGATGCCTTCCTCAAGTCGGTCGAGACCCGGCGCGCCGGCATCCCGAAGATCGAAGGAGAAACCAAGTGAGCTACACCTTCCCGCTCGACTACAGCAAGGTCCAGGAATTCGTCCGGGCCGTGAAGGCAAACCCCGAACAGCATGCCGGTGAGGATGCGGTGATCCCGCCGACCATGCTCACCAGCGGCCGAATGATCTGGGAGCCCGCAGACCAATCCGGTTTCGCCAAGCTCGGATTCGACCGTCGTCGCATCCTGCACGGAGAGGAGGAGTACATCTTCCACGGGCCACTTCCACGAGCCGGCCAGAAGCTGACCGCCGAGACCACCGTCGGTGACCGCTTCGAAAAGCCCGGAAAACGCGGTGGCGTGATGACCTTCGCGAAGATGATCACCGAGTTCCGTGACGAGTCCGGAGAATTGATCGCGACGCAGAACAGCACGATCATCGAGACCGCCACAACGGGCGGCAAGGAGGAGGGGAAATGACCACCACGACCGAAACCGTCGTAACCGGACAGCAGGCCGAGAGCAAGACCTTCCCTCCACTGACTCGCACCGACTTCGTCAAGTATCAGGGTGCCTCGGGTGATTTCCATCCGTTGCACCACGACGACACGTTCGCCCGTGAGACCGGCTTCCCGTCCGTGTTCTCCGTCGGCATGCTTCAGGCAGGCATGCTGGCCGGCTACGTCACCGAATGGCTGGGTGTCGAGAACCTGCGTCGGTTCAAGATTCGATTCGCCGACAAGGTCTGGCCCGGTGACGAACTCACCTGCTCTGCTGTCGTCGTCGACATCTACGAGGCCGAGGACGGTCGACGTGCCCGTGTCGAACTTGTCTGCGCTCGTCAGAACGGTGTCAACGCCCTCGTCGGAGACGCGGAATTCCTGATCGACTAACTCGTCGTCGGGGTGTCGATTCGTCGGCGCCCCGACCATCCGCCGTCTGCACCACCCGACTCGAGGAGCACGCGAGCCCATGCATCTGACCCACCTTCTGCACAGGGCGGTTCAACAACAGCCGCACCGACCCTTGACCGTCTGCGAGCATCGCGAGCGCACCGCCCCACAGATCGCGAAGCGAGTCGCCCGACTCGCCGGAGCCCTGCGAGAGCGCGGCGTCGGTCCGGGCGACCGGGTCAGCATCCTGGCGTTCAACTCCGACCGTTACTTCGAGTCGTTGATGGCGACGTGGTGGATCGGCGCTGTCGTCAATCTCGTCAACCGTCACGGTTCGGTCCGTGAAGTCACCGACGCGGTCACCGGAGTCGGCAGCGCTTTTGTACTCGTCGACGAGGAATGCCGGCTACTGGTGACCGGACTCGACGCCACCGTCACGCTCGTCTACATGGGCGACGAGCCGGCTCCCGCCGGAATGGCGGGTTTCGAAGACCTGATCATCGAAGGCCCCGAAGTCGACGACGTGCGTGCCGGCGGCGACACCTTGGCCGCGCTGATCTACACCGGCGGAACCACCGGCACTCCCAAAGCCGTCATGCACTCTCATCGCAGTCTCTCGACCGCCCTGCTCGGCGGAACCGGCTTTGCCCGGTCCTGCGAGATCGGTGGCATCACTCTGGTGATGGCTCCTCTGTTCCACATTGCCGCATTGCTCGGCATGCTGGCCCAGACCGTAGTCGGCGGCACAGTGGTGTTCGCCAACCGCTTCGACGCCGGCGAAGTGCTCGCGCTGATCGCGGGCCGACGGGTCACCACCATGACCTCGATCCCGAGCATGTTGCAGATGCTCTACAACCATCCGGCCTTCCCGGACACGGACGTCACCAGCGTCAGATCGATCGTCTACGGAGCCGCCCCGATGCCCGCGGCCGTCCTGCACCGCGCGATGTCGAGCTTCCCCAACGCAAACTTCGTCCAGGGATACGGCATGACGGAGACCGCGGTCATCGTCTCCCTGCTCGGTTCGGACCACCGTGCCGGCGGTCCTCGACTGCGCTCTGCGGGCCGTGCAAGCCTGCACGCCGAAATCATCATCGTCGACCGAGAAGGCAACGAGGTGCCACGGGGCGCCGTCGGAGAGATCGTCACCCGAGGCGAGCACATCATGCTCGGATACTGGAACCGCCCGGAAGAGACCGCCGAAGCGCTACGCGGAGGCTGGCTGCACACCGGAGACCTCGCGTACATGGACGACGAGGGGTACATCTTCGTCGTCGATCGCGCCAAGGACATGATCATCACCGGCGGCGAGAACGTCTATTCGGCCGAGGTGGAGGACGCCGTCACCAACCACCCCGCAGTGTTGCGCTGCGCAGTCATCGGTCTGCCCGACGATCAGTGGGGCGAGCGCGTGCACGCAGTCGTGGTCCTCAACCCCCAATTGACTGCCACCGCAGAAGAGATTCGAGAGCACGTCAAAACCCAAATCGCAGGGTACAAAGCGCCGCGCACAGTCGCCTTCGTCGAAGCACTGACGACCACGGCCACCGGTAAGACCGACAAACGGTCACTGCGCGGCCTCTACACCTAGCCAACCCCGCGTCGTCCGCGGAACAAGGAGACTTCCCATGAAGCGCACAATCTTCGACGATCAGCACGATGCCTTTCGCGAGGTGTTCCGGGCCTTTCTACACAAGGAGGTCGTCCCGGAATTCGCGAAGTGGGAGGAGCAGGGATACGCCCCACGCGAGTTCTACCGCAGGCTCGGCGAATTGGGAGTCATGGGCTTCGACATCCCGGAGGAGTACGGCGGCGCCGGGCCGACGAGCTATCGCTATCTGATGATCATCGGAGAGGAAGCTGCGCTGGCCGGTGTCTCATTGGGTAACTACCACGCGAGCGCCGGAATCGTTCTGCCCTACTTGCTCACTCTCGCAAACGAGGAGCAGAAGAAGCGCTGGCTGCCCGCCTGCGCAAGTGGGCAGGCCGTGCTTGCCGTGGCGATGACCGAACCGGGGACGGGTTCGGATCTGGCTGCCATTCGCACCACCGCGAAGCTCTCGGACGACGGAGAAAGCTACATCCTCAACGGTGCAAAGACCTTTATCACCAACGCGTCTCAGGCAACACACATGGTCGTGGTCGCCCGTACCGACGATCCAGGTGAGAATCGCAGGGGCGGGCTCTCGCTGTTTGTCGTCGACACCGAATCCGCAGGCTTCGAAGTCGGTCGCCGATTGGACAAGATCGGTTTGAAATTCAGCGATACCTGCGAGGTCTCCTTTACCAACGTCCCAGTACCGGTCACCGATGTACTCGGCGAGGCAGGAGCAGCCTTCGGCTACCTCGGACAGAACCTGCCCCGCGAACGCCTCGCCATGGCGGCCGGAGGGTGCGCCACCGCGGCCGCTGCCATCGCCCACGCGGTTTCCTACACCAGCGACCGACGCGTCTTCGGGAAACCGGTCGCGGACTTCCAGAACACCAAATTCGTTCTTGCCGAATGCGCTACGGATCTCGCCGCAGGTCAGACAATGGTCGATCACGCCGTCGCGCTCGAAGACGCCGGCGAGTTGAGCGCCGTCGATGCTGCAATCTGCAAGCTCTTCTGCACCGAGATGGCAGGCCGCGTGATCGACAAGTGTCTACAACTGCACGGCGGCTACGGGTACATCCTCGAATATCCGATCGCACGGTTGTACGCGGACACGAGGGTGTCGCGAATCTACGGCGGCACCAGCGAAGTCATGAAAACGATCATCGCAAAATCCCTGAGCCGGTAGGAGACCCGATGGACGAACTGTTGCAGCTCACTCACGCCGGCAACGCTTTCGACGGGGCACCTGAATTTCGCGGAAGATGCTGTGCCGGTGGCCCAGATCGCGCCTACGGCGGTCATGTTGTCGCGCAGGCCCTACTCGCTGCGCACCACACCGTCGACCCTGTACGGTACGTGAACTCGCTCCACGCGTACTTCCTGTCCATGGGTCGACCGGGCGCCGAGGTGCAGTACCGAGTGCGAATCCTCCGAGACGGTGGCACCTATGCACTGCGAGAGGTGACCGCCTTCCAGGGCGGCAATGCGTTGCTCACACTGACCGCTTCCTTCAAAAAGGAGGAATTCGGACCCGATCGCCATATTGCGATGCCCCACGTTCCCACACCGGAATCACTTCCGGCACAAAGTGAATCCGTTGATCGATTTTGGTCGGGCATCACATCCTCGGCTATCCGTCAGGCAGTGCAGGTGCGCCCGATAAGCGGCGATTCGGCCGACGACGATGCGGCCGACCACGGCGGCGGCAGGGACCGCCGCATGTGGATTCGCATCGCAGGCGATGTGTCGAGCGATCACGGGATGCACTCCGCCGCACTCGCGTTCTGCTCGGACCTCACGCTGGCCCGAACCGCTGCTCTCGGCCATCTCGACCTGCTCGGCGGTGGAAGTCCGCCCCAGAGGCTTTTTCTCACTTCACTCGATCACGCCGTGTGGTTCCACCGCCCTTGCCGAACCGACGAATGGTTGCTGTTCGTTCAACGCAGCCCTACGTCGGGAGACGGACGGGGTCTGGCCAGTGGCGAATTCTGGACTGGCAACGGAATTTTGGTTGCCACGGTCACTCAGGAAGTTCTTCTTCGCGAAAAGTACGCACCAACTATCGAAACGCGGCCGAAGCTCGCCGCGACCATTCAGGCAGGTTAACTACGTCAGGAGTAGATGTGCACGGAATGCCCTTCATGCCAGTATCTCTCGATTACCCGGATGTTGCGTTCGACGCTATTCTCGCCGGCTCCGCACGCGCCTACAGAGACCGTGTTGCTCTTCGTGACGGCGACGAGGCTCTCACGTTCACCGAACTCTACGATCACGCACTCCGAATAGCGCAAGGGTTGTCTGACAGGGGCATTCGTCCTGGCGATCGCGTAGTTCTCCTGATGCCCAATTCCCTGTGGTATCCGGTCGTCTACTTCGGAATTCTGTGTGCGGGAGCCGTGGCGTGCCCGGTCAACCACACTCAGCCGACGGATACACTGCGAGAATTATTGGCAGAGTTCGCACCTCGGGCCGCAGTGGTTCACCCGACCAGTGTGGCAACACTCCATGAGGCACAGAACTCGGCCCTCGAATTCACCGTCGTCACTCCCCCGACCGCGGCCGCCCCGGAGAACTGCCCGTCGCAAGACCGCGCAACCGGGGACGTCGATCTCGCTCAACTTCTCGAGTCGCCGGCCCTCACCCGAAGACTGGCAAGTTCACAAGGCGTCGCGCATCTTCAGCTCACCGGCGGCACCACCGGTCGCTCGAAGGGCGTTCAGGTTCTGCACCGCAATCTGGTGGCCAGCACGATTCAGACCACAGCGTGGCGTAGCTCGTCTCTTCCGGAAAGCGACGAAGACGGTGGCATTCGGATGGTTCCGGTACCCGCTGCTGTACACGAGAATTCGGAGCGAATGGGCGAAGGGGTCATTGCCGTCGTTGCACCGTACTTTCACGGACTGGCTCTCGTCGGACAGTGCAATCACGTACTTGCCGGTACCACCACCCTCGTAATGGGCAGGTTCGATCCACACGAGTACCTCGCAACCATCGAGCGCCTCGAGATCGACAGACTGATCGGCGCACCGGCGTTCTACCACCTACTCCTCGAGGCCTCGACCACATCGACTCACGATTTGAGTTCGGTGCGTTCGGTGTTCTCAGGTGCCGCACCCATCGACACGACCACGTTGCGTCGAATGGGCGAGACATTCCCGAACGCGAAGGTCATCGAGGGTTACGGGCTCAGCGAGGCGACAACCATTCTCACCAATCAACTCAACAACCCAGATGCGCGATCACCGATCGGCAGTGTAGGCCTACCGGTCTTCGACACACGAATCTCACTGCGAGACATGGAGACCGAAGAAGAAGTCGCCACCGGCGAAGTGGGCGAGATATGGGCGAGTGGACCGCAAGTCACCGCCGGGTACTTTGCCGCACCCGAACTGACCGCACTCCAATTTCGTGACGGTTGGCTCAAGACCGGAGACTTGGGCAGATTCGACAGTGAAGGCAATCTGTTTGTCGTCGGCCGGAGCAAGGACATGATCATCTACAAGGGGTACAACGTATATCCGGTTCAACTCGAGGAGGTGCTGTGCTCCCACCCCGGCGTCGCGCAGAGTGCGGTGGTCGGCAGGGCCAAGCCCGAAGTCGGACAGATCCCGGTGGCTTTTGTCGTCAGATCAGCTGACATGGAAGGGGTTTCGGCATCTGAACTCGTGAAATACGTGAGCGGGAAGGTGGCTCCCTATCAGCGTATTCATGCAGTCGAGTTCATCGACGCGCTACCTTTGACTGCAACCGGAAAGGTGCAGAAGTCGAGGTTGTAACTCAGCACGGTTAGGCCAGGGCAATCAGGTGAGTGGTTTCCCGCCCGTCACGCCGATGACTTCCCCAGTGGTGTAGCTGGATTCGCCGGATGCGAGAAATACATAGGCGGGTGCAAGCTCAGCCGGCTGACCTGCCCGCCCCAGCGGAACGTCGTCCCCGAATGTCTCGAACTTCTCCTTGGGCATCGTCGCCGGAATCAGTGGCGTCCAAATCGGCCCAGGTGCAACGGCATTGACCCTGATCCCCTTTCGCGCGACATCGGCGGCCAGCCCCTTGGTGAAGTCGATGATTCCGGCCTTCGTCGTGGCGTAATCGAGCAACTCGGGAGAAGGGGACGCACCTTGGATGGACGAGGTGTTCACGATCGTCGATCCGGGCTTCATCTGCGCAATCGCTGCCTTGGAGAGCCAGAAGAGTGCGTAGAGGTTGGTTTTCATCACACGGTCGAATTGTTCGGTGGTGATATCGGCGATGCCGCCCATCTGCACCATCTGAAACGCTGCGTTGTTCACCAAGATGTCGAGTCCTCCGAGTTCACGCACCGCGGTTTCGACCAGCGCAGAACACTGTTCCTCACTTCGGAGATCTCCCGGCACCGAGACGGCTTTCCGACCTGCCTCCTCGACCCAGCGTGCGGTTTCCCGAGCGTCTTGTTCTTCGTCGTCGAGATAACTCAGGACAACGTCAGCGCCTTCCCTCGCAAACGCAATCGCGACCGCTCGTCCGATTCCAGAATCTGCTCCGGTGACAATCGCGCGTCTACCTTCGAGTCGACTACTCCCCCGATAAGTCTCTTCACCGTGGTCTGGAGGAGAGATCATGTCTGCGGTGAGACCGGGATGGGCGATCTCGGGCTGCCGCTCACGTTCGGGGGCAGGAAAACGCGTCGTCGGGTCCTGCATTTCGTACTGGTCCGGCATGTCGGTGCTCCTCGGTTGACGCAGTTTCTGGATGTACTTCTGGCTGGACGCACTGCACATGCCATCTTCCCGCCGAATAAGAATCGAAACCTCGGAGTGGCCGGCATCTCGCTCGGCCAGGCAATGACAATCCCTTCATCTTTCGTGGTTACTACACGGTAGGTCGGGGTAGCCCGCGTAGCGGCGGTGGATCCGCGGCCCGCGGAGCACTCGTCGAGCAGAAGCTGAACATCACGTAAAGCACGCACCGACGAAGGGACGACCCCGTTATGAGTAACTCCGAAACCACGGCTGACTTGATCACGCAGCTACGAATCCTGCTGGGTTTGACGAACGCCGAAATTCAGGTCGCCGAAACACGCGTCGCGCAGGCCAGAACCGAAGCTGTTCGACGCGAACTCACGGAAAATGCAGAGAACGGTCGCGAAAGGGCCGGTTCGATCGAGGCCACCATTCGCGATCTGGGCGGCGTACCCGAACTGATCGGTCCGTTCATCGGACGGGCGACTGCCGGAATGAAAGCAATGGTCGAACAGGCTCAGCCCTTCGACGAGGCGATCCTCGGCGACCTCGGGCTCGAACATCAGCTCCTCGACCGTTCCCGCTATCTCAAGGCACTGGCCACCGCCGGCGGCGATCAGACCGTCGCAACATTGGCCGACCGACTCATCACTGCACATTCGGCGACTGTGGACTGGCTGACGACCGTCCTGGCTGAGGAGGCACTCGGCGGACCGGCAGCTTTGCGGCGCACTCCGATGCAAGCTGCCACCGGCGCAGCGATACGGCTGGTCAACGTTCCGGTCTCCTGGTCTACCCGCAGTCTCGACCGTGCCATCGACGCTGTTCGCACCTCACCGCCGGTATTGGGTGAGCTGATCAGCTGGGGCGCATACGCCGGCGATGTGACAGTGAAGACGCTCTCGGCTAGTAGGGATGCGGCCATTGCCACTGCAGAAAAAGTCACTCGCCGAGAAGGCGCGGACGGTGCCGCAGATGTCTTCCGTTCGGTACGGAAGTCGAGTGGGCTACTCGAGCCCACGGAACTTCCCATAGAAGACTTCGACGAACTCAACGTCACCCAAGCCGTTTCCGCGGTGAAGGAACTGACCGAGGCCGCACAGGTGCACGATATCGTCGCCTACGAGGAAGCGCACAAGAACCGACATGGCGTCGTCTCCGCCGCCCAGGCAAGGCTCGCGGCGATTGCCCAGGAAGTCGTCGGAATCAACTAGGGCGCTCAATCGAGAATCTCGGCGTCCAACTCCTGGAGCCAGATGCGCGAGAGCTAGACCCACGAGACCGAACCGAAAGGCACGAAACATGGTCGAAGTCACTCGAAAGTTCACCGCCGAAGTACCGATCGAGAAGGCGGCCGCGTTTCTCCGCGACTTCGCCAACGCTCCACTCTGGGATCCGGGCACCCAGAGCTGCACCCAGACCTCGACCGGTTCGATCGCAATCGGAACCCAGTGGCACAACGTGTCCAAGCTGTTCGGCATCGGGACCGAATTGACGTACACCTTGGTGACCGACGAGCCGAATCACATTGTGCTCGAAGGAAAGAACAAGACCGCCACCAGTACCGACGACATCACCTTGACCGCGATCGGCGCGAACTCCACTGAAATCGATTATCGCGCGAATGTCGAATTCAACGGAGCGGCCAAGATCGCCTCCCCACTCCTGAAAGCGGGATTCGAGGCCAAAGTGGCACCCGAGACCGTCAAGAAGATGACCGAGGCTCTCGAAGCCCTCTGATCAGTGCAGCACGCGCAGAATCGAGAATTTCCTCGGAGAGAGGAGAATCCTTGGTAGCGCGCGCAAGGACCAGTGCACCGAGCATGGTGGAGAGCCGGACGAGACCGTCGGCTCGTTCGTCGGCTCGTTCATCGGCAAGGGCTGCGGCAAAATCACCCACTCCCTCCGTGTAAACCCGACGGGCCTCGCTGTCTGCAGGCTCGCGCGCCATGTCGGCGGCGAGCGCGGCAGCGGGGCATCCGTCTGCCGGGTTGTCGCGATGCTCCACGGACAGGTAGTTGTCGATCAGGGCTTGCCGAGCCTCGTCACGTTGCCCGGCATGCCTTTCCAGGCCCGCAGCGTGCAGCTGAGTCAGTTCCGCAAAGGCATGGGCGGTCGCCTCGTCGATGAGCGCGTCCTTGGACGCGAACTGCTTGTAGAAACCACCGTGGGTCAGCCCCGACGCCTTCATCAAGTCGGCAACGCTGAGCTGAGTGCCCTTCTCTCGGAACAGGCGAGCTGCGGTTTCCACGACGCGCCGACGGTTCTCTTCCGCTTGTTGCTGCGATACGCGGCCCATCAAATCCCTCCTGTTTGGATTTCACTTGACATCTATCCTAGCTCGAACTTAGATTTGATTCATAATCTAATTGTCGGAGCCGCCGACGCTGGCCA
The DNA here is from genome assembly GCF_053608585.1 of Rhodococcus sp. NPDC055024. Lineage (NCBI taxonomy): Bacteria > Bacillati > Actinomycetota > Actinomycetes > Mycobacteriales > Nocardiaceae > Rhodococcus > Rhodococcus sp. NPDC055024. The sequence goes on along the minus strand of NZ_JBSGVT010000001.1, from coordinate 781,827 downwards.
CAGATGCTAGCCACAGCACTGGGAGAATCATGGATCTGAACAAGACGGTTGCCATTGTGACCGGAGCCAATCGCGGGCTCGGACGCCATCTGGCCGCGGGACTCGTCGAACGCGGCGCAAAGGTGTACGCGGCCGCCCGCAATCCGGAGAGTGTCGATCTGCCCGGTGTCATCCCCCTGAAATTGGACGTGACGGACGCCGAATCGATCGCGGCCGCGGCACGCACCGCCTCCGATGCGACGTTACTGGTGAACAACGCCGGAATCTCTACCTCGGCGCCGTTGATCGGGGGCGACATAGCCGACGTTCGCCGCGAACTGGACGTCAATTTCTTCGGCCCACTCACCGTGACCCGAGCCTTTGCCCCCGTCATCGAAAACAACGGCGGCGGAACAGTACTCAACGTTCTTTCGGTACTGTCCTGGTTCCATCCGGCCGCACTCGGGTCTTACGCGGCATCGAAAGCCGCGGCGTGGGCGATGACCGACGCCGTTCGTGAAGAACTGGCGCCGCGCGGAATCTCCGTCTCGGCACTACATGTCGCATACATGGACACCGACATGGCCGCGGGCGTACCCGCCGAACAGAAAACCGATCCCGCTGATGTCGCCACTCAAGCACTGGACGGTATCGAAAGCGGGTTGGCCGAGATCCTCGCCGACGACACCACCCGATACGTCAAGCAAAGCCTGTCCTCGTCGAACTCCGCATGACCAAGATCCTTTTGGCGGGTGACACTCATCCCAGGGCTTTGAGACTGGCCAATCTACTCAGAATCGGTGCCCGCCAAGCCTCGAGGTCTTCCGGACCGTTCTCTTCCCACAACTCGTGCAACTCCGACGAGTCGCTGCCGGAGACTGCGCGCTCGAGAGCGGCGAGGACCCACGCCTTCTGCTCCGGACTCAAGGTTCCGACGTAACCGGCGGCATCAATTTCGCTTAGCTGCACAGGCTTCGGCGCAACCCCGTGCGCAACCGCAAGGATCTCGGCGACAGCGATCGCTGTTTGAGCATCGTCGGCATCGAGGTAGCCGTCGTCGGGGTGGCGTGCGTAATCGTCGATGTCGTAGTCACCCGCTTGTACTGCGCTGAGCAGGTCGCCCGCTACGTCGTTGTCGAAAGGTCCTGAACCCCAAGTCCCCATGCCGTCTCTCCGATCCGTGCCCTCATTATCCGTCGCACCGATAGTAATGAATCACTGGCCGCGGCGAGGATCCTCGAGATGGAGGGCGCGTTCACCGGATATCGACGTCAGCGCAACGGGACGCGAATGATGCGGTCGTCGCCAGTTTTCGGATCGCCGCGACCGTCGGTGTTGTTCGTCAGTATCCACAGCGATCCATCGGGAGCGATGGCAACGTCGCGAAGGCGTCCGTATGTGTCGACGAACTGCTCGTCAGCCGTTGTGGGGTCGGTCAACGGCACAGCCCGGAGTCGCTCACCGCGGAGATTGGCGATGTAGATCGTGCCTTCGTGGATGACGATTCCGCTGGGGCTGGCGTCATCAGGTGACCATTGTTGGAGCGGGTCGATGAATCCGTCTTCGCCCGCAATCCCTTCGACCTCGGGCCACCCGTAGTTTCCGCCTGCTTCGATTTTGTTGAGCTCGTCCCAGGTGTCCTGCCCGAACTCGCTGGCATACATCGTGCCGTCCTCGGTCCAGGCAATACCCTGCGAGTTGCGATGCCCGTAGCTGTAAACAAACGAGTTCGGAAACGGGTTATCTTGCGGCACATCACCATCCGGCGTCATGCGAAGGATCTTCCCGGACAACGAATCGAGATCCTGAGCCCGGTCGCGACCACCGGCATCACCGACGGTGGCGTACAGCATCCCGTCCGGGCCGAACGCGATGCGACCTCCGTTGTGGTAGTTGGCCGACAGGAGGCCGTCGAGAATCGTCTCGGCCGGCCCGAGGGCAAGCGCTCCGGGATCGCCGGTGATTCCATGACGTTCGATCCGGTTTTCGCCGTCGGCGGTGAAGTACACATACAGGTCGTTTTCGTGTACTGCGATCCCGAGGAGACCACCCTCGCCCCTAGGGCTGACGCCGTCAATAACTCCCACCTCACGGGCGCTTCCGCTGTCGTCGACTTCGAGGATTCGCGCGGTGTCGCGCTCACTGACAAGTTGCGTCCGGCCGTGGAAAGCGATCGACCAGGGCGCGTCCAAGCCGTCGGCGAAGGTCTCGGGTTCGCCGAACGCCGCGGCGGGCGCCGATCGTGTTGCCGTGCTTGCCCCCGGACCAGGCCCTTCCGTGTCCTCGGTACTGCAAGCAGTCATCAAGGCTGATACGAGCACGGCGGCGCCCAGTCCTCGGATCTGTCGTCGTGTCATGGGCGCCTCTCCCCTGTTCGGACAGTAATTACCCCGACGGTAGCGCGAATTGGTCCATGAAACGGGAGCGACTTGGCGTTCGGCGCCGCCGCGACCGATCAAGGAACACCTCCGCTACCAACGGGGGACACTCCTGGTTCACCGAGCTGCGTACACACTGATCACGGCGACTGCGCGCAATCCCTGAGGTGAGGATCATTACTTCGTTTGGTGTGCAACCTCTTTGAACCGATCTGGGCGCCGCACAGGCATTCCTCGACCGCCTCCCGCCCACATTCGGCAACCGATTGTAAGAGTGCATGTTTCGAAGCACACCGCAACGGCGTTACTTCACAGCAACGGCACCAGTCTCAACCTACGGTTGCGTACTGAATTCCTTGTGGGGCAGGCTTTCTTGTGTACCGCTGACGAGCCGTATTGCTGACAACACCGTATTGCTGACAACACCAGGGTCGGAGAACAATGGGTCACTACAAAAGCAACGTGCGCGATATCGAGTTCAATCTGTTCGAAGTACTCGGGATCGGCGAACTGTTGGATGCCGGTACTTACGGGGACCTCGACACCGACACTGTGCGCAACATTCTTGCCGAAGTAGCGAGGCTGGCGGAGGGCCCGGTCGCCGCATCCTTTGCCGACGCGGATCGGAACCCTGTCGAATTCGACGCACCCAACCACGCCGTCGTGGTCCCGGAACCTCTACGCAAGACCGTCGAGGCGGTGAACGAGGCTGGTTGGTCGCGGCTCGGACTACCGGAGGGCATGGGCGGCGTTCCTGCTCCTGCGCCGTTGGTCTGGGCGATCGGCGAAATGTTGGTCGCGGCAAACGGATCGGCGAGCTTTTTCAACATGGGTCCGCTGATGGCGAGCGTGCTCTACAGCATCGGCAACGAACAGCAAAAGCACTGGGCCAAAGAAGGATTCGAGCGTGGCTGGGCCGGAACGATGGTACTGACCGAACCCGACGCCGGATCCGATGTTGGCGCAGGCCGAACGAAAGCAATCGAGCAGAATGACGGCACGTGGCACATCGAGGGTGTCAAGCGGTTCATCTCCGGCGGCGACGTCGGAGACACTGCCGAGAACCTCTTCCACTTGGTGCTTGCCCGCCCCGAGGGTGCCGGACCCGGCACCAAAGGGTTGAGTCTGTTCTACGTTCCGAAGTTCCACTTCGATTCGAAGACAATCGAATTGGGCGAGCGAAACGGCGTCTACGTCACAGGTGTCGAACACAAGATGGGCCTCAAGTCTTCCCCAACCTGCGAACTCACATTCGGGGCGACTGACGTTCCCGCCGTAGGCTGGCTCGTGGGTGATGTTCACAACGGTATCGCCCAGATGTTCCAGGTGATCGAGAATGCCCGGATGATGGTGGGCACCAAGGCTACCGGAACGTTGTCCACCGGCTACCTCAACGCCTTGGAGTATGCAAAAGAACGAATTCAAGGCGCGGACCTCACCGAACTGACAAACAAAACCGCACCCCGCGTGGCCATCACCCACCACCCCGACGTCCGACGCAGTCTGGCGATGCAGAAGGCGTACGCCGAAGGCCTCAGAGCTGTTTACCTCTACACCGCCGCGCATCAGAACGCCGATGTCGCCGAATTGGTTTCGGGCGCCGACGCCGAATTGGCGGCGCGGGTCAACGACCTACTGCTGCCCATCGTCAAAGGCGTCGGATCCGAGAAAGCCTACGAACTGCTCACCGAGAGCCTGCAGACTTTGGGCGGCTCCGGTTATCTACAGGACTACCCCATCGAGCAGTACATACGCGATGCCAAGATCGACACCCTGTACGAGGGCACCACGGCAATCCAGGCGCAGGACTTCTTCTTTCGGAAGATCGCCCGTGACCGTGGCGTTGCACTCGCTCACGTGGCCGGTCGCATACGAGAGTTCATCGAGAGCGAGGCCGGCAACGGTCGCCTCAAGGCCGAGCGGGTCTTGCTCGAAACCGCGTTGACCGACGTGCAAGAGATGGCCGGGACGCTCACCGGCTATCTGATGGGTTCCCAAGACCAGCCTTCCGAGTTGTACAAAATAGGCCTCGGCTCGGTGCGCTTTCTGTACGCGGTGGGTGACCTGCTCATCGGATGGCGACTACTCGTACAGGCCGAAATCGCGCTGGCAGCCTTGGATCGCGACGCGTCGGAAAAGGATCGGTACTTCTATCGGGGCAAGGTGGTCATCGCGTCGTACTTCGCGAAGAATATATTGCCCATCCTGGCGTCGACGAAAGAAATCCTGAGTTCCCTCGACAACGAGATCATGGAACTGGAGGAAGAAGCGTTCTAGGATGTCGCCACTGCGTGCCAGGCTGTCGGCAGGGATCTGCAGTGCCGCTGGCACGGCCCTTCTACCTACATGCAGAACTGCGTGTGGACGGTGTCGATGCTCGATGACGGCTACTGTCACCTCGCGCTCGACGCTGGTCCGCGACCGAAGTACAAGAGTGCAGGAACCAGCCCACTGAGGGGCTTCGGGTTCGGCGGGCCACACATCGAACAGCCTGCGCAGGAGCTGAGGGCTCTGATCGCCGGAGAAGTCCAAGATGAGCTGGCCCGCGGATTTCCCTTTGTGCACTGGCCCATTGAGAAAGATCGATTTTTGATGCCGTCAATACGAGACGGACGCGCAGTATGGGTGGTTCGAAGCACGGATCGCATAGTCGCAGAGATCGGCGAACTCTGCTCGAGATGAGAACGCTTGCTGCGTGATTCAAACCTGATCGAGAACCTGCGACGGAATCTTGTTGGAACGGTAGGAGTCTCCGCTCCGGTTCGGCCGCCAGAGACGCCAGTGTTTTGTGGACAGCCGGAACGGGAGATGGTCTTGTAGGTGACGCGCACCGGGCGACAACCGGTCGTCTGCAGGCAGGTTGAGCCACAGGGACAGTGAGGACGCGGCGTTGCCGAACGTTGCGCGAATTCCAGAATCCCCCAACAGCCGACCGTACCCGTCAACGGCGAATCGGCCGAACGCGTCCGGAGTCACATCGGGGTACGGCGCGCTGGTGTCCGGGTCGAGTAGACGCACGCGCGCACTGTAGGTCAATGCCGCGAGCGAGCGCCCGTAGGCCGTCACGGCCTCGGGGCCGACCGCAACGAGGGCGTCGAGCGCTTCGTTGACGGATCCGGACGCAACGTTCCATTCGGTATGGGTTGGCGCTTTGTGGCGGGGCCCACCGAAGAGCTCGGTGGCAAGAGATGACAACTGCTCAGTCGGCACTTGCGGTGCACCCTTGTAGATTTCGAACGTCCACGACGGCAACGACACTGGTTCGGTGCAGGACTCCACGAACGTGCGCAGGCACTCAAATGCCCTGTCAGGCCGCTTGGCTCGGAGCGAGTGTGCACCACCCGCAGAGGCCGGCAAACCGTCGTACGTCACTACCTCCGGCAATGTGATGTCCTGTGTCCGCGCCATCACAAGTTAGTCAATCGCGTGAGCACTGCCTCTGCCGATTCCGCAGTGGCGTGGCGGTACCCGGTCCCGGCCCACAAGTGCATTCGCTCGGGATCACTCTGCGCGACGGCGGCTTTGCGCATGGGATTGGTCAGGTGATGGATGGCCGGATATCCGAGGGGCGCCTGTGTGTCGTAACGGTCGATGAACTCGTTCCGAAGTGCCCGTGCGGGACGTCCCGTGAAAGCTCGTGTGACGACGGTGCTTCTGCGCGATGTGTCGGCCAGAGCCGCCTTGTGCGGGGCCGAGGCACCACTCTCCTCGGTGCGAAGCAGCACAGTACCGACGACCGCGGCCTCCGCTCCGGCGCGCAGTACCGTTGCGACGTCGGCGGAGGTCGCCAGTCCGCCGGCCGCCAATAACGGAACCGACGTGCGGTGACGGATCTGAGCGATCAGCTCGGCGATCGGTGTTTCAGCCGGAACTCGCAAGGGAGCAATGGTTCCGGAGTGACCACCAGCAGCCGAAGATTGAACGACCAAGAGATCAGCTCCCGCCTCGACGGCGAGAATTGCCTCTGCCTCCGAAGTCACGGTCAGCACGACTAGTGAACCGGCCGCGCGCAGCGCGTTGATCACCGCGGTCCCAGGAAAGCCGAAAGTGAAGCTGACCAACGGAACCGGGTTTGCCAGGAGCAGATCGACCTTGTCCTCGAAATAGTCGTCGTCTTCGACCGGTTCGCCCTTGGCAAGTGCAACGCCATAACGATCCGCCTCGACCTGGATCGCCTGGGCATAGGTCCGAAACGCGGCGGCGTCGACGGGTACCGGGTTGGGCGCAAAGACATTGACTCCGAACGACACTCCCTCGGAACGAACGATATCGATCTGGTCGGCCAGAGCCTGTGGCGTCTTGTATCCGGCGGCGAGGAAGCCGAGACTGCCGGCCCGAGAAGCAGCTGCGACGAGAGCCGGTGTTGACGCACCGCCGGCCATGGGGGCCGCGATGACCGGAACTTTCAGATCGAGATCGGTTGTGAGTGCGCTCATTCGAACATCTCCAGTCCTTCGACGGATAGTGCTCCGCCGGATACTGCTCCGGCGGTTTCATCATCTGACATCAAAAACTACCTCCTCAGTCTGGGTGCCAATCCGAGGGACCGCATCGAGATCGGAAGGGAATCGGAACCGCAATGCTGCGGCCACGACTGCCGCGGCTAGGACGACGGCACTGCCGAGCATCAGAGCGTCGCGATACCCGTCTCGCAGCAACGGAGTGACAACGAGTGGACCGAGAATCTGACCGACGCTGTAGCCAGCGGTCAGCAGCGCCACGGCGCGTGGGAACTGCAGGTATGCGCCGATTGCCAACACGATGGACCCGACGCCGAGGAAGGTCACGCCGAACAGGAAAGCGGAAATCAGCGCGGGGCCGACGCCGCCGATCACGGCAGGCAGCGCAATGCCGATCGCCTGTATCAACAGCGCGACGAGCAGCAAGGTCGGTCGCGACCAACGCCGGCTGAGCCAGGCCCATAGGGCGCAGGACGGAAATGCGGCCAACCCGACCACGATCCAGGCGCCGCTGCCCACCCATTCGGGTGCGGCGAGATCGATGGCGGCAACGAGGAACGTGCCCGCGATGATGTAGCCGATCCCTTCCAGGAAGTAGCTGATGAACAGGGCAGTGAACCAGCGATGGGCGCGTCGGGGACCGGTAGTTCCCGGGGCGTCCGGTGTGATGATCGGACGCGGTTCCGGTGTCAGCCCCCAGGCTATGACCCCGCACACCACTGCCAGGGCCGCGGACGCCAACCAGGCAGTGGCCCAGGTGCCGATGAAGCGGATGACGAACACGAGGACACCGGACAACGCGATACCCAGCCCGACTCCACCGAACCCCCATCCGGCGAGGTGTTGGGACTTTCCCCGAAGGTGCGCATGCAAAGCGCTGACGGCGATCATGAAGATGAGCGCACTGGCGATGCCTGCGACGAGCCTCAGGGCGAACCAGATCGATCCGTCGTGCGTGGTGGGCATGAGCGCCAGCGTCGCGACGAGGATCACCAACGAAGTACGCATCACCACTGCCGAGCGCACGACCCCGGGAACGAGGATTCCGGCGAGCGCGCCGATGAGATACCCGATGTAGTTGGCAGTCGCCAAGGTGGCGCCGAGCGAGGCGGACAGACCAGCCTGAGTGTGCATCAACGGCAGGATCGGTGTGTAGACGAATCGACCGATTCCCATGCTCGCGGCCAGCGCAGCGGCAGCTTGGACAGCGTGCGTTCGCGAGGAGACTCCGTTCTGGGCTGAGGTCATGAATTTATCCTGTGCCTCGTCCGCGCCCGCCGCCACGACCGCTTTGCTCCTGACTGATAGGCACAGCCTCCCACCGCACGTAGCATCTGTGATTGTGGAGCTTCGTCAGCTGAGATACTTCGAGGTCGTCGCCGAGGAACTGCACTTCGGCCGGGCAGCGGCACGGCTGCTGATAGCCGGGCCCTCGTTGTCGCAGCAGATCATGGCGCTCGAACGCGACCTCGGCGTCAAGCTGTTCGTCCGCGACCGCCGTTCTGTTGCGCTTACCCCGGCCGGCGCGACGTTGCTCCCCGACGTCCGCGCGCTGCTCGAGCGAGCCGAGAATCTGCGTCGTCGAGCGGAACGCCTGTCGGGGGCCGAGCCCGTCCGGATCGGCTACGTCAATTGGCTTCCGACGGACCTGATCGCGCGTACCTCGGGGGTCGCGCAACTGCACGTCGACCCGTGGGTGGTGCCCTCGCATGCGCAGGCCGCGCGTGTGGCAGACGGCAGCCTCGACCTTGCCATCGCCTGGGTGCGGAAAACCGATGTCGCCCAGCATGGTCTGACGGCCCGACTGCTCGGCGCGGATCGGATTTACGCGGTCTCCGCCGGTGCGGACTCCGCACCGGTGCAGGCGCGAGACGTCGTCCTACTGGTCGACGACGACACCACCTCCTGGTTGTCGTGGAACGTCTTCGCCGAAGAATTCGCCCGCGATACCGGCGCGCAGATCCTGCGTATCAACGACGGCGGTATCACCGGCCCCGCATTCTTCGATCACGTCCGAGCCATCGGACGACCCGTAGCCAACTCACCCAAGGGCCAAACCGCAACGCTACCAACTGATCTCACCGCACGCACGATGGTCGAACCGGCAGCAATCTGGACGTGGTCACTCCTCTGCCGTGAGAATGAAACGCGCCCTGCAGTTCTCGCGGCCGTCGACGCCCTCACTCGGGACGTTGCCGATCTCGGAATCCACGAAGACGGAATATGGCTACCCAGTGACGATCCTTACCGGGGGTAATCGCTGTAAGTGCACTGACGACGTGTTCGCTCCGCCGAATCGGGCAGTCTTCTGAACCGTTTTGGCGTCTATCGTGTGACTGAGAACTGTTATTTCAAACCTCGCCCGACTGCCGATTGGCTCCGCCGTTTCGAGCTTCGATGGCCTCGATGGACTTCGTGAACGACTTACCCAGCACCTGAGTCCCGAACAGTCCGAGTACCGATGCCAGGAGCTTTCCCTTGAGGTTCTTGCCGTCACGGACCACCACAGCGTCGACATCGGTCAGGCCGGTGGGCTGCTGGGTCAGGGTGTAGGTGTGGCTCGACGCCCCGCCCCACAAGTTGGAGTCGGTGGTTGTCATCACGACATGACGGGGATCGGTCCAGTCGTAGTGCAGGCGTTCCCAAATACCGCTGGAGCCCTCCGTGACATCCGCGTCATGGGGTCCTTGTTGGTGCACTTTCAGGTAGCTGTCCGCGCTGCGGCCGAAGATTTCCTCGCGGCCCGGCCCGAAGTCGGTCAGGCCGGCAAGGACCTGTTCGGGCGTCGCGGTGGTCGTCTGGTGAAGATGAATCGTGGTCATGGCGCCTTCCTTCAACTGTGGATGATCCGGTGCTGAAAAACGGGTGAGTGACCCTTCCAGCACACCACTCACGTGAAATGAATGAAAGAGGACTGCTCGCTCGGTCTCGATCTCTTATTCGCCGTTGCGCCTTCTGGCAGTGATTGCGCCGTGCGGCCTGTAACCGCTCCCCGTGCGGGTATGGGTCTCGATCACGTCGAAACCCGCTGTGACCAGCAACTGGGCAAGTTCGGTCACCGGCCATCGATAGCCAGTCGTCGCGGCATGATCAAAAGGCTCCACGATTGAGCCCTCGAAGAAGCCGACCAGCAAACCACCACCTGGCCGGATCACTCGCGCAAATTCAGCGAGCGGTGCCTCGATATCGTGCGGGTGGTGGTGAATGAGCGAGTACCAGGACAGCACACCTCCCAGTGAACTTGGTTTTGCGTCCAATGCCTCGAAGCCCCCGACCTCGAAGGAAAGATCTGGGTATTGGGTGCGGGCCCGTTGGACGAACTCGGGCACAAGATCGATTCCGCTCACAGTCAGCCCGCTCTGGGCCAAGAAGTCTGTCCACTGCCCCGGCCCGCACCCGGCATCGAGCACGGGGCCGGTCAGAGCGGCGGCCCAACTGGTCACCAGGGCCCGATCGGATGCGTGCGTCGAATCCATGGAACCGAAGAGATCCGTGTACTCCTGGGATCGGGTCGAATACGACTCTCGGACTACGTCACGGCGCTTTACACTCGAATTCTCCACGCCGTCAATAATTATCGATGTGCACCTTTCTTTCGCTACAACGCGCCGGACCGAAGGTTCATACGCTGTTGACTGCGAGCGGTCACGACCGGAAGGTGTTTCATATGGTGGAAGAAAAGGATCTGTCGGCGAAGATCCGCGAACTACTCAGCACGCGATCAGCCGAGTCGAGCATCTGCCCCTCAGACGTGGCTCGCGCGGTGGCGCCCGAGAACTGGCGTCCGCTGATGGAACCCGTCCGAGAGGCTGCCCGCCGAATGGTCGCTGACGGCGAAGTCCAGATCACCCAGGGCGGCGAAGTCGTCGACCTTGAATCCGCACGAGGTCCGATAAGGATTCGCTGGGCTCGTTGACCAACCGAGTGACTTCTGCCGGGCGCTGCTCTCGCAGCGTGACGTCAGCGGAAACGGTCCAGATGCTCACGCAGAAACGCTTCCAGGCTGCGGGGCTCGCGCCCCAGGACACGGACCACCGTGTCGGTGGGTGATTCCGGGCGCGAGATGGCAAGGTGCTGGATCTCCAGAATGTGCTCGGCGAGCCATGGAGGCATATGGGCATTGTCGACGAGGTTTTGCCGCAGTTCGTGCGGTTGCAGGTCTATGTAGCGGACGGGGCGATCAAGCATGCTGGCCAGAGAATCGGCGATCCCGCCGTAGCCGACTGCCTCGCTGCCTGTCAGGACATAGGTGCCGCCGGCGAGGTCGGCGTTCGTGAGCACGGCGGCGGCCACGTCACCGATATCTCGGCAGTCGATCCAGTTGCACGGCGCGTCCCGCATCGCGCCCAGAATGACCCCTTGCGCAGCCACCGCCGGAGCCAGAAGCAACAGATTCTGCATGAACGCATAAGGGCGGAGCAGAGTGTGGCGGAGACCGGAGGTGCGCAGGTGTTCTCCGACGGCATGGTGGCCGCGGGATAGCGCGATGGGGGAGTCGGCTGCGGCGGCGGGATCGGAGATCTTGACGATGTGTTCGATGCCGCTCTCGGCGGCTATGTCGATGACACGCATTTCGAGCTCGACCTGTTCCGGGCCGTTGGCCATGGCGAGGAAAAGCTGTTCGGCCCCTTTGAAGGCCGTGCGTAGCGAAGTGGGGTCTGCGGCATCGGCGGACACCACTTCTACCAAACCGTCGGCCAAGTCGCCGAGCTGGGCGCGCAGCCCGTCCGGGTCGCGTGACAGCGCTCTGCTCGGCACACCCGAGGAAGCAAGACTGCGTAGCAACGCGCCGCCTGTGGTTCCGGACGCTCCCATGATGACGATCATCGTGTTCCTTTCGGTTGTTCCCCGGAAAACCGGGACCATTTGATATGTGTTGCCTGTCAAGGATTCTGACGGCGCCATCGCCAGCTCACGATGACGGCAGCGACCACGGCAGATATCGGCAGATCGAACTGCAGCCGAGCGAGCCAAGCGGTGTCGACCACGTTCGTGTGGCTGGGTAACCACTGAGAGGCGAACCATCCGACAAGTCCGGCGATTACGGCAGCTCCGACGGCAAGAATTGCTGCCACCAAGATGCGAGGCAGGGCCGTGGTCCACGGTCGCGACCCTGCGCGGCGCTGCAGCCAGGAGCCGATCAGCAACGCCACCACTGCCGACGTACCCGCGATTGACGTGAATGCCGCAAGCGTCAGACCCGCCTGCCGAGACGCGAGTCCGCCCACCCCCGCCATCACCGCGGGGGCCAGGTAGGCGACCAGCACCTCGCGCCACAGGGTGAAGGGTCGTGCGGCGCGACGGTCGGCAACTGAGGCTCTTCGTTTGGAATTGGTTATCTCCCTTTTGTTTTCGCGTGAGATCGGTGGGGTGAGTCCGGACATGAAGGAGACCAACTTTCCGATTATGATTAGGTGGCTAACTATTTGGGCATGGAAAGAGAAGTCACTGTCGAGATTGACGGCGATTCGGATCGTTACGCGAACATCTGGGACCCAGGTCGACTACTCCGCAGTCAGCGCACCGATTCCGCGAACGACCCGCGAGAGCAGATCCAGAAACACCGCACGCTCGTCGACTGTGAGCTCATCAACCATTTCCTCGAGACGAGCAAAATGCTCGGGCGCCATGTCACGCAAACGCTGAGCACCGCGAGCAGTCAGGACGACCACGGCACCGCGCCCGTCCTCCGCGGAGGGCCGCCGAGCGACCAATCCCTCCTGTTCAAGCCCGTCGACCAGGCCGGTGACCGTGGCCCGCGATACGCCGAGATCGGCCGCCAGACGCGAGGGGGACTTCTCCCCGTCGTGGTCTTCCAAATCCGCAAGAAGTCGATACCGGCCAGTCGACAGGCCATACCTCGCAAAGTGAACCTCGGTCGCTCGGCCGAGCCGCGCGCCCGCCGAGATCAACCGCACCGCAACAAGTACCGCCTGCGGGTCGGCCCCGAGGCCGTAATGCTCCAACTGCCGCCGGGCCTGATCCAACGTGGGTGAGTCGTGATCGGTTCCGTCCACTGCCATGCAACTAATATGGCACCTAACTAAATTTTGGTCAACCCCACCAGAGTTTGTTTCAAACCTCTCGCAATTCCTGTGTGCCGCGTGAGCAGTCTGGATGTTCACATCCAGGCGCGTCGTAGTAGGAGCAACACCGCGAGCTTTCTCCTCTTTCTCCCTTCCTACGCTCGATTGCCTTGGGCGTTAACATCGACAGATGCTCACTCGAGTCGATCTGACGATGGATTGCACAGACCCCGACCGCTTGGCTACATTTTGGAAGATCGCCGCTGGATACATCGATGAGCCACCACCGCAGCCTTTTTCGAGTCGGGAGGAGTGGCTGGCCACTTTCGATGACGAAGACGACGGGATGGGCGGCGCTTGGTTACACCACCCGCTCGGAGTGGCTCCTCGACTCTGTCTACTACAGGTTCCTGAATCCAAGGTGGCCAAGAACCGATTACATCTCGATCTCCGGGTATCCGGAGACGGAACCCCGGCTCAGAAGTGGGCGACAATCCTTCGCGAGGTCGAGCGGCTACTACGCGCGGGCGCATCAGAATTGGAAAGATTCGAGGGTCACCATGTGATCATGGCCGATCCCGAGGGCAACGAATTCTGCGTGGCGTGATTTCACTCGCCTGCCCGAGATTCTCACGCGAAGGCATGACAGTCCGGATGAGTACTGAGATAGGGCAGGACCTTCTCGAGGGCGAGACCAATCGCGAAGGCCGTGTGGTCGTCGTACGGCCGCGTGACGATCTGTGTGCCCGTTGGGATTCCGTTCCGAGCGAAACCGGTCGGAATTGTCAGCACCGGGCAGCTGCTCAGAATGTTGAAGGCGATGGCCGGTACGGCCTCGAGGTAGAACTCCAATTCAGTTCCAGCCACTTCGATTCCGTGCCCGACGTAGTCGTCACCGGCAAGAAAGCCGTCCGTCGCCACTGCCGGAGTGATCAGTGCGTCATAGGTGTCGAACAGGGATCCGATCGATGAATGCAGTTCGGCTTCGATCGCGAGTCCGTCGAGGAACGTCGCGTCACCACGGGTGCGGCGTGCCCATCGGGCAAATTCCTTCGCGTATTCCGTGACCTTGTCGGGGTGCGCGGATGCTTCGGCGGCGATCGAGGCACCGAATACGTGATCGTAGTGAATGGCGGCAGCGCGCATGACGGCAGTACGGGACAGGTCGACTTCGATGATCTCGGCGCGTGCGCCCAGCACAGTGAGGGTATCCACCAAAATGGCGGTGTTGGCGGCGACGTCCGAATCGACCGGCCAGTCACCTAATGCGGGTACCACGGCGATACGCATTCCTGCGCATGAATGCGTTGCGGGGTCGGGCAGCTGCGATGCCGGCACGTGCGAGGCAATGTCGGTGGAGGTCGATCCCGCGATGACCGACTGCATTGTGAGGCAATCGCTTACGGTACGGGCCATCGGACCGCAGTGACAATAGCGATCGAGATTGAAGGGCGGGTCGACCGGGACACGACCGTGAGGCGACTTGAACCCCACAATGCCGTTCAACGACGACGGAGTTCGGATCGATCCCGCAACGTCGGATCCGGTGGCCAAGGCAGTCATACCGGTGGCAAGCGCGACCGCTGACCCGCCGGACGAACCACCGGAGGAGTATTTCGTGTTCCACGGATTGCGAGTCACTCCCCACAGTTCGGACTGCGTGAACGCGGCCGAGGAGAATTCCGGGGCGGTCGATCGCGCATGAACGATCGCACCGGCGTCGATAATTCGCTGCACGAAGGTCGAAGTGTGGGTGGCAATCACATCTTCATAGACTTTGGAACCCTGAGTCCACGGTTGCCCTTGGATCGGTTCGTCCTCCTTCACGACAACGGGAACACCAGCGAGCGGAAGCCCTGCATCCGAGCCGCGGGCGTAGTGGCGTTCCGCTGACTTCGCTTGTGCTCGTGCAGCATCGAAGAAAGTGTGCCCCACTGCATTCAAGGTTGGGTTGAGCGTCTCGATACGTTCGATAGTGGATTCGAGCACTTCCACCGGAGACAGCGATTTGTCTCGGTAGCGCCGGAGCATCTCGGTCACGTCCATGAAGGTTGAATCGGGTGTCTGGCGCATATCTGTTGTCCAGCCTGTCTGAAAGTTTTGCGTGGTCGACTAGGTTGTCAGTTCATGTCCGCTACGACGGGTTTGCGGACCGTCGCGAGAAAGATTGCGAGAGCAGCGATTCCCGCTGCGATCCAGAAGACCGACTGGGAACCGGCGTGGTCGTGAATGCGTCCGCCGGCGATCGCGCCGAGGGCGATGCTTGCATTGAAGACTGAGACCCAGAGTGCGGATGCAGCCTCTCGGTGGGCGGGAGCTGCATGCGCGATCCATGTCTGAGTACTCACGGACACACCACCGTAGAAGAGGCCCCAAGCCGCCATGAGCAGAGCGGCGGTGATCAAGGTAGCAGCCGAGATCGGAAACAGGGCGAGTGTCAAAGCTATTCCCACGCTGAGGATGACGACCACCGTCTTCGGGGACTTGGCGGCGGATGGCCCGGCGATGAAGTTGCCGACGACACCGAGAGCGCCGTAGATCAGGAGCATCGTGCCGACCTGCGAAGCGTTCAACCCGGCGAAGAACTCCAGCCCCGGACGCACATAGGTGTAGGCCGCGAAATGAGCGGTGATGAGGAGAGCGGTGATAGCGATTCCGACCCGGACTCCCGGGTTCCGAAAAGCCTCCACGAGACTGCCGAGCGACAGGGCTTGATCAGCAGGCATGGTTGGCAGGACAGCGAACATGGCGAGCGCGATCAGCGTCGCGGCGCAGCTGAGAGCCCAGAAGGCCACGCTCCACCCGGCGGCCGCCCCGATGTACGTCCCCGCAGGAACACCGAGAACTGAGGCAACAGCGATTCCGCTGAAGATGATCGTCGTCGCCAACCCGACGGATCTGGTCTCCACCAACTTGGGAGCCAGGCTTGCGGCAAGTGCCCAGACTCCGCCCATGCTCACTCCGAGAAGGACGCGAGCCACAGCGAGGACAGCGAAACTCGGCGCAAGGGCCGTGAGGGCGTTCGCCGCTGCGACCAACAGCATCAAGACGACGAGCGTCGACCGGCGATCGAAGCGGCGGGTCACGACGGGCGCGAACGGCGCGGTGGCCGCTGCCACCAATCCGGTGATGGCCAGCGACAGCCCGATGGTCCCTTCGCTCTCCACCAGGCTGGCACCGATAGGGGTAAGAAGTCCGACTGGCATCATCTCCGCCGCGACAACGATGAATGTGGACGCTGCGATCAGGGCGATGGCAGCCCAGTGGTTCTCGACGCTGTGTGCGCGGGTGGAGGAAGTGGGCGCAGCGCTGTTCTGTGCGGATGCAGAGTGGGGCATGTAACCAGAGAAGCCCTCGCAGGTCACCGGATCAACGGCGAATCGCTCATCCACCCATTAGCTCAATTCATCGATGAGCCATGATGGAGTGGTCGAATAAGTCGAGGATCGGGGTGAAACATGTCGGAGCCTCCGATGCGTGAGATCGAGTGCTTCCTCGTTCTCGCTGAAGAACTGCACTTCGGTCGCACCGGAGAACGGCTGTTCATCTCCCAGAGCCGGGTCAGTCAACTGATCAGCGCCTTGGAACGTCGTATCGGCACAAGCCTCGTAGCGCGGACCAGTCGCCGCGTGCAGCTGACAGAATTCGGCGCCGAATTTCTCGAGTCGTTGGCTCCCGCCCACAGAGCACTCGTCGGAGTTATCGAGGACGCTCAAACGAAGGCGCGCAACATACCGACACCGCTTCGGGTGGGTTTCCAAGGAGCAATTTACGATTCGATCGCGACGGCCGTCTCTCGTTTCGAGAAACAGCATCCGCAAACATGCGTGACCATCAAAGAACTACCGCTGGGCGATCCGTTCAGTGACGTACTCGCCGGGCGAATCGATGCGGCGGTTGCCCTGCTCCCCGTAGAAGAACCCGAACTGACAACCGGGCTCGTCTTTTCTCGACAGCCCCAGACGCTGGCCGTCTCAGTCCATCACCCGTTCAGTGAACTGGACGTGATCGACGCCGAGCAGTTAGCGCAGATATGCCTGGTACCCATCACCGGACCCGCCCCTGACTATTGGCGGCGTGTGAACTCCCCGAGCGCAACTCCGGGCGGAGCCAAGGTTCTCACGCAGGGTGGCGCGAGCACGGTCCAGGAAGGCCTGTCGCAGGTCGCATTCAGCCAGGTCGGCCTCATCCTGTGCGCCGCGACTGCCGCCTACAACCAGCGCTCGGACATCAGATTCGTACCGATCAATGGATTACCCGAATCCGCTTTGGGTCTCGTGTGGCGAACCGATCTCGAATGTCCCCGCCTTCGCCAGTTCGCGAAGGCCGTCGAGAAAGCACACCAAAGCCCTGCCTGACGGCGATCAATCAAGTCGCAGAGGGACTCCGGGACATTGGTGAGCATCGTGTATGGGATGATCGCGCCATGTCCGCCATCACCGATTACTTCACGGCGCCCTCGGATGAGCACGCCGCTGCTGCACTCGAAGGACTCGTCGACCTGGATCCGGCAGTGATCGAGGCCAACGAAGCCCTCTACCGAACCTCTCCGGACGTCGCCACCCGCCCGCGGATTCAGTTGGCCGCGAGCGGGACTCCAATTCTGCAGGCGAAGGGCATCGATCCGGCCGTCTCGCTCGGCCGGCTCGAGGCCTCTCTCACCGGTCGCCCCTACGACGAGGTGGCAAAAGGTCCACGCCGCGGGACACTCGTCGCAATGAGCGACGACGGCGACACTCTTGTGCTCGCTGTTTCCGACGAATTGCGTGATGCACTAGCCGAATTGAACGATGACGGCGTCGCAGCTGCGGCGGCTGCCTGGGCGATCGATGAGACGAGTGAACCGTCGGAGGAATCGGTGCCGTTCCTGACCGCCTTCGCCGAACTGGCTGCCAGAGCTGTGGCTCAGGGCGAACGAATGTACGGCTACGTCGTCATCTGATGTTCAGATCCCCGCCGACCCCGCCGAAGCGGCTGTTCACCTCCGAATAACTCGACGAGGCTGACCGTCAGCCTGGGATCTGCAGGGCCAGATCGTTGCGGTCGAAGTCCGAGAACTGCTGGGTGTCAGTGCAGTATCCGCAGCTCGCTCCGAAGAACTCGGTGCGGGCGTTCGGATCGTCGAGTAGCCAGTACCGCAGCCACGCCGTGCTCGGTCCGCGCATATCGCCGCCGGTGATCGCCGTACCGAAGTGCGTGGCGCCCCGTAGTTCCAGATACTCGGCGGGCACGTGGTCGGCGTCCTCGTACATCGCCCGCACGATCGCCGGCCACACGATTGCGTCGGCCTGACCAGCGAGATAGAGAACGGGCTCGTCGATGAGGTCGACGTCATTGAGCGGGCCCGGCTGGATCGCGACGGCGGTGTCGACGCGGGCGTCGATCGCGGCATTGATCGCTGCAGACCCGCCTTGCGAGTGCCCCACCGCACCAATGTGTTCCAGGTCGACCTTGCCGAAGAAGACGCTCGACGGGTTGGCAGCATTGTCTGCGATGAGGTCGATTCCCGACCGCATGGTGATGGCGAAGTTGCTTGCCGGGGTATTGGCGGCGACCACGATGAATCCGTGGCTCGCGTAGTGGCGCAACAACGAGGTGTATGCACCGGGGAGCACGCCGGTTCCGTTCCCCCAGATCACAACCGGGTGCTTCTCGCCGCGTGCGCCGAGCTGACGCGGGTAGTACAGAGTGTGCACCAGCCCGATCGAGACACTTGGCGTGTACGGCCCTGCACTCGCCCAGTCGTGCCCGACGCTCGGAATGCCGGGCGTATCGGCCGACGCCGCTCCGGTCGCGCCTGTGAGTCCGAGTGTCGCGCACAGCGCAACCGTCGCTGCAGCATTCGCGAAATATTTCCGAGATTTTCGCATGAAGGTCAACCTTTCGAAGTTGATTCGAAGTGACGCGTATTACATGTTCACTGGGAGGCGAAGCGCCGGCTTTGTTCGAGGAAACCGATAATCCGAGAAGTGTTGTGTCTGTAAACAAAATCGTCGTTCTCGGCAGCCTGTCGGTGGTCGCGAATACCCGCAGCCCTAAGCCGAAATCGCCTCCTACTACGGCTTGCACGCGGATTGCTCGGCGCACAGCCGTAAGAAATGTTCGACGATCTGGGTGTTCTGGCCTTCCCTTGCTACGGCTGCGATCTTGCGCGGTGGCAGTTCGAATATCTCACCCACAGTGCAACCGCGTGCGGATGCGCGCTCAGCACTGGCGAGTTCGAGGATGACAGCACCGATCCCTTCGAACGCGAAGTCCGCGAAGGCATCGCGGTGCTGCGACCTCATCACGAAGGCGTGGTCGATCCGCGGTTCGATCGAACGCAAGTGGCGATAGACGTCGGATGTCTCGAACCGCGGTGCGACGACCAGGCCGATACGCATGAGGTCTTCGCCGATGAATACCCCGTCAGCCGGGGCTGGAGTGCCAGGCGGGCAGACGAGCCGCAAGTTGTGGTCCGGCAGGCGCACCATTCGCGTCCCCGGGACACCGGTAGGCGGCGACTCCATTATTGCCACGTCAGCTGTGCCGGCCATGACCGGGTGAATCGCATCGGCCACCGATGACCCAGGCGGATCCGAGATGGTGATTCTCAGGTTCGGCACCTGTGTACGCAGCGCTCCGAGCAGAACCGCGGTGGGATCGTCCGCAAGACTCGCTGTCGTGGCGACACTGAGGTGGGGGAATGCCGACAGCACAAACTCGCTCTCAACCACCAGTCGGTCGAGTGCGGCCAGCGCATCGCGCGCTGGATCGATGAAATTCCGTCCACGCGCAGTCAGCGTCGCCCCTGCCCGACCGCGGTTGAAAAGCTTTCCCCCGATGCGCCTTTCGAGTCGCGCAATTGATTGAGAGACACTCGATGTTCCCGTGAATCGGTACGCCGCTGCCGCCGTGATACTGCCGTGTTCAACGACCGCAAGGAAGTCCTGAAGTTGCCGCGGATCGATTCGTGGCGCCGGAGACTCTCCGAAGTTGCTCATCCGGCATTCCCCAGGCCGCCTTCGTCACGTAAGCGAGTAGTCGTCTCGATAAACGCTTGTGCCGCAGGCGATGGCGTCGAACCGTGAAACATCCACATATCTCGACTGAGCGGGGGCCGAGTACGACACAGCACCACACCTTCTCCAACGGTATCGGCGACGGATTCGGGAAGGAATGCGACTCCGACTCCCGCGCGTACAAGGGGGATCATCGAGGCCGCAGAGATGGTCTCCGCAACCACCGCCTCGTCCACGGTCCCTTCGCCAAGGCGTTCTGCCAGTAGTCGCCGAGTCACATCACCCCGTGGACTGGTGATCAAGCCGATACGCAACAGATCGGTCAACTCAGCTACTCCCTCGCCTCTACTTCGTGCAGCCGGCACCAGCGCCACGATTCGTTGCCGGCCGAGGAGGCTACGTTCAACACCTTCGTCGAACACCTCGTCCACCCCGAGACCCACGTCAGCCTGACCCGAGGCGACCACCATTCCGATTCCGTCGGTGTCGTTGCTGAGCATCGTCACCGCAACATTCGGAAACTTACTTTTGAACGCGCCCAGGGCTGTGGCCGCTGGATCACGCGCCAATGTCCGCGGGCACACGATCGTCAACCGCCCACGCTCCACCACGTTCGATGGGTGTAAAGCGTGATCCAGATCCCGGTACGCCCGAAGTACTTGGGCCGCCGGACCGGTGAGCGCACGTCCAGCGTCGGTCAAGGTGACTCCCCGCGAGCCGCGCCGGACGAGCGCCAGCCCGCACTCGTTTTCCATTCTGACCAGAGCCTCCGAGATAGTCGGCTGGCTCACTCCGAGTCCGCGAGCAGCAGCCGAAATGCTGCCGCGATCAGCAAGGGCGAGAAAGTATTCCAGGTGACGTCGGTCCATCGGGGGCTCCCGTCTCTGTAGAAGTCTGCGTGCTCGCGCGGTTCCGCGCCCCGCAAGCCATAGGGAAACCCTATGGCATACCTCTCGAATGTGGCGTAGACGGGAAGAATAATCGCGTGATCTGCTTCACATATGAACGCAGTGAGCAACAACCCGGGGAGATTCGACGAGACGCATACGTCTGCTTTTGTCGAGCACCCATCGCCGCCTGTGAGCACTCGGGAGGTGGCACGGAAATGATCGAAACCATCTCCACGAGTGCGTCATCCGGCACTATGTCACCCAACGCTGCGGGGCGGGAACGCTCTGAGCCGAAGCCCGCTCGACAGCGTCGCACGGGCACTCGACTCACCATCGTGGTGCGACTGGCCCAGTTCGCGTTGCTTTTGGTCTTACTCGGAGCGTGGCAGCTGGTCGCATCACGAGGTTGGATCGAGCCGGTTCTGGCCAAAACGCCAGGAGAAGCGTGGAGCTACTTCACCGCAGCGGTGAATTCGGGTGAGATCTCGTCCAACTTGCGCGCCACGATGACTGCAGTCGTGATCGCCTGGATCCTTGCGAGTGCCGTCGGCGTGGCGGTAGGACTCTCGCTCGGCCTGCTCCCGACCCTCGAACGCATCATGAGTCCGTTCTTGGATGCTGCGAATGCCATGCCACGTCTTGCGCTGGCACCTCTGCTTATCGTCATTTTCGGGATCACGATGACGGCGAAGGTCGCTCTCGCATTCACACTTGTCTTCTTCATCGTGTGTTCGAGCGCACGAGCCGGTGTGAAGTCGGTCGACGACGAGTGGCTCCGACTTTCCACTGTCCTGAATGCCAGTAAGACGCAGGTGTTTTGGCACATTCTTCTCCCCGTCGCGACCCCCGGCATTTTTGCCGGTCTTCGATTGGGGCTGATCTACTCGCTACTCGGCGTGGTGGGTTCGGAACTGATCTCCTCGCGGGACGGGCTGGGCCAGCTTGTGTCGATCTACTCGGCCCAGTTCCGAATGGAAGCCGTTTACGCGATCCTGATCCTTCTCGCAATCGTCGCAGTCGTCCTCAACCAGGCCATGAATTTCGCAGAGCGCTACCTCCTTCGGTGGCAGCCCCCGACTCGACGATGACAGGAATCATCATGGATACCAACGTGATTACACCCGCCGTACAACTCAACGGACTGACGATATCCTTCCCCTCGCCCGACGGGTCGGCGAAGACAGTGGTCGACAATCTCGACCTCACCATCCCTCGCGGACAGTTCGTGAGCTTGGTCGGCAGGAGCGGTTGCGGAAAGACCACTCTGCTCAACGCGCTCGCTGGATTGGTGGACGCGACGGAAGGCAAGACCGAGGTCCTCGGCACAACACCATTCGAGGCTCGCTCCCGGATGGGCTTCATGATGGCGCGCGATGCCCTGTTCCCGTGGCGAACAGCGCGGAAGAACGTGGAGTACGGTCTCGAATTGAGGGGAGTACCCAAGGCAGAGAGACGAACTCAATCAGCGCGCTGGCTTGCTGCCGTTCAAATGTCCGAGGCCTCACAGCTGTGGACTTGGCAGCTGTCCCAAGGGATGCGCCAGCGTGTCGCGTTGGCCCGGACGTGGGCTCTGGATCCGGACATCTTGTTGATGGACGAGCCGTTTGCCGCCCTCGATGCGCAAACCCGCGTCGAAGTACAGCGCGAATTCCTCGAGCTTTGGCAGTCAGAGGTCGGCCGGACGGTCATCTTCGTAACCCACGACCTCGGTGAGGCCATCTGTCTGTCCGACCGCGTTCTCCTGCTCGGGGCCGGCCGAGTGATCGACGACGTCTCCATTGACATCGAACGCCCCCGCGAACTCGAAACCCTCACCGCCGAACCTCGATACATCGAAATCTTCAACCGGCTGCGCGGTCAGCTCGACCACTGATGTGCCCAGCCAACTCAGCTCGACTATTGATGCGCCCAGCCATCAAGGAGCAGGAAATCCATGAAACTTCGACCTTTCGTCGGCACCGTCATCGCAGCGGCCCTACTGCTCTCCGCATGTGGAGGGGGAGGTCGCGCGAACGACGGTAGCGTCGCCATCGGGGTCTACCCTGCGAGCGCGCTGTCCCTGCCTGTTTACGTCGCCGCCCAACAAGGAATGTTCGACAAGGAAGGCCTTGACGTCGAACTCATCGACGGAAAGAACGGGCCCGAGCTCATCAGCGGTCTCATCGGCGGTACGACCGACCTCGCAGTCGGTGCACCCGGCACCGTCGTGCCGGCCATAGAGCAAGGGCAGAGACTGCGTCCGCTGTCCCCCTTCGGGTCGATCGATCTTGCCATCGCCGTAACGAAAGACAGCGGCATCACCACCGTCGACGACTTACCCGGCAAGCGGATCGCCATACCGTCACGTGGCGGTGCGGCCGAGCAATTCGTCAATCAGCTTCTCGCAGAGAGAAACATCGATGCCTCCACGGTGCAATTCATCGCAGCGGCACCGACAGCGAGTCAGATACCACTCGCACGAAAGGGCGACATCGATGCCGCCGTTCTCACCGCTGCCAGTCAAGCCGTATTCGATGCTCAAGGAATACCGATGACACCGATTACAGAAGTAGACCCAGTGGACTCTGACGGCGTGAGCTCATACGGCTTGGGCACCGTGCTCGTCACGACCGCTACATTCGCTGAATCCGGTGCCGCCGCCCCCGTTTGTGCTGCGCTCAAAGCCGCCGCAGGGTGGATTGCCGACCCCGCGAACGAGCAAGCAGGAGCTGAACTTCTCAACGAGCGAATGAATGTTCCTGCCGACAAAGCCACCGAGGTGTGGGCTTCTCAGAAGAACCTCTGGCCGGTCGAAATTTCACCCCACCGATGGACACAGAACGTCACATGGGTGAACAACCAGACCTCGGGCAAGACCGACGCAGACGTACCTTTCGACCCCCTCTGCTGACCGAACGCCATACACACCAGTTCGACAACTACCGAAAGAGAAGAAACGATGACAGAACTCGCCGACCAGGCAACCCAATCCGAGTCTCAGCACGATCGCCGGCAGCTCACAGAGGCATGGTCCACGGTCACCGACAGCCTTGCCACATTTGGTTCGACAGCTGCCGCCACCGGATCGCCGCTGGACAGCGCCGAAGGTGTGCGGCACGCACTTCGCCTGTTCGGCTACCTCGCCGAGATGAATATCGAACGCCAAGACGTGCTCCGACCTGAACTCTTCACTCTGATGTCACCGATGCGAAAGTTCTGGGGAGACGGCATCGACGTCGACTACTGGACTGCGATGATCGACCCCAAAGAGACGTATCGAATTCACGGTAACCGTGGCACAGTGCCCTACGTCGCCGTCCTTGCCAATCGTGTTGGCGCGTCTGGGACCGACAGGGTCGCCGACAACATCGTCATCGACGACAAGGTGTGCGACGCGGACGGCAACTTCGAGATCTTCGTCGCACAAGAACTTGAGGGGCGCAACGGCATTCGGCTGGACGAGCGCTGCTTCGACGTAGTGGTTCGTGTGTACCACAAGACGCGGAGCGCGGAGATCGATCCCGTGCTCCACATCGAGCGCCTCGGCCCGCCGCCTGGTGCACGCCCCGATCTCGATACGGCATGGCTGGTCCAACGTCTCACGAAACTTGCCCGGGGTATGGACGTCAGCCTCCGACGCAGTCTTCAGCTCATCGAAACACTCAGTCAGTCGCCCAACGAGATTCGCGTGACCTCGGAGCAACGAGGTTGGGGAGACTTCTACGGCACCAGCTCCAACCAGTACGTTGCCGGGTGGTGGTCGCTGAAAGACGCCACTGCCGTCGACATTACATTCACCATCCCGGACTGCACCTACTTCGGAGTGATGCTGTACAACCACTGGTTCGAGTCCTTCGAGTACCGCGACCATACCGTCAACCTCAACGACGCACACTTCGAGCGCAATGACGACGGAACCGTGACGATCCGAATCGGGGGAGCAGAAGGCGACAGAAACCGGCTGAACCCCTGCAACCACACCGAAGGAATTCTGTTGGCGCGCTGCCTGGAGCCTGCTGAGGACGTCACTTCGCCTCATGTGGAGATCATTCGATGACCGACGAAATAGACCTGCCGTTGGCAGGTGTCCGGGTGGTGGAGATCGGTCAGCTGATCGCAATACCCAGCGCCGGGCAGCAGTTGTCCGACCTCGGCGCCGAGGTCATCAAGCTCGAGCCTCCAGGCGGTGAACCAGCCCGACAAATCGACGCCGACTACGCGCGTGGCATCTTCTACGGGTACAACCGAGGAAAGCGTTCAATCTGCCTCGACCTCAAGGACTCCGCCGATCTGCAGCGAGCTCGGGACCTGATCGCGTCGAGCGACATCTTGCTGCACAATCTGCGCCCGGGAACCCTTGATCGATTGGGATTCTCTTCTACCGAACTCCAACGCCTGCGACCAGAAATCATCAGCGTCTCGGTGAGCGGGTACGGGGCGGAAGGCCCGTCCGCGACCCGCGCCGGGCTCGATATCGCCGCGCAAGCGGAGAGTGGTTTGATGTCGGTGACGGGCGAGGCTGACGGCCCACCGCAACGTGTGGGCGCACCGGTCATAGATCATGCAACGAGCTACGTCGTCGCTCAAGCGGTACTGGCAGCGCTACTGCGACGTGAGCGCACCGGCAAGGGATCCTCCGTCCGAGTTTCCCTGCTCGACGTCGCAATCCACTTGCAGACCGCCAACTGGATCGAGTGGCAGGTGTCAGGAAAGCCAATGACTCGCAAAGGGAACGGGCAACCAAGCGTCGCACCCGCGGCAGACGTCTTTCGTGCCGTCGACGGCGATCTGGTGATCAGCGGATACCAACCGCGCGCATGGATCGAACTGTGCAAGGCGATCGACCTACCCGAGTTGGCCGACGACCCGAGGTTTACCACCAACGCGCTGCGCGTGGAAAACCGTGTTGACCTCGTCGCCACGATCGAGAAGCAGCTGTGCCACCGTAGCGCCGCTGAAGCGGTAGAGCATCTTACTGCGGCCGGAGTGGTTGCCGCACTTGTGCGTGACTACGACCAGGTGATCTGCGCCGACGATGTGATCGCGAACCGTACCTTCATCCCCGGCACCAACGAGCGTGGCGAGCAATACTTGACGCCTGCCACGCCCTATCGCGCCGAGCCTCCGATGGCACGAACTGGGCTTTCGCAGGTTCCTGCCTTGAACGAGTGGGCATCGTCGACGCCTTGAATGCGGCGTGTGGGCCGAAATTGATTTGGCAACAACGAAACTGACAAACCGATATCCATGCACCATCAAGGAGATGTCCTGTGCTGACCACCGCATTTACCGGGACGTTCGGAGTTCGCCATCCCATCGTGCAGGGCGGCATGCAATGGGTGGGGAGAGCAGAACTCGTAGCGGCAGTTGCAAACGCCGGCGCGCTCGGCATGCTCACTGCTCTGACACAGCCAACACCTGACGATCTTGCCCGAGAAATATCCCGAACCCGCGAGCTCACCGACCAACCGTTCGGAGTCAATCTCACAATCCTCCCCACGATCACGCCCCCGCCCTACGACGAGTATCGAAACGTGATCATCGACTGCGGAGTGAAAGTCGTCGAGACGGCCGGCTCGTCTCCCGCACCCCATCTGCCACACTTTCACGGCGCAGGCATCAAGGTTCTCCATAAGTGCACCAGCGTCCGACACGCGGTCAAAGCCCAGGCCCTCGGCGTCGACGGCATCAGCATCGACGGGTTCGAATGCGCCGGACATCCAGGAGAAGACGACGTACCGGGTCTCGTACTCATCGCTGCAGCAGCTGAGCGCATCAGCATTCCCATGATCGCGTCCGGTGGATTTGCCGATGCGCGAGGATTGGTGGCTGCCCTCGCGCTCGGCGCCGACGGCATCAACATGGGCACTCGGTTCATGTGTACCGAGGAGTCTCCGATTCACCGCAACATCAAGGATGCGATAGTCGCCGCCTCCGAGGTCGACACCGAACTGATTTTCAGGTCACTACGCAATACCGCTCGCGTAGCGCGCAACAGCATCAGCGCAGAAGTTGTCGAAATTCTCGCCAATGGTGGCAAATTCGAAGATGTTCGACATCTTGTGGCCGGGGCGCGAGGCCGAGCGGTGTTTGACAGCGGCGACCCGGAGGTGGGCATCTGGACGGCTGGGACTGTGCAAGGACTGATTCACGACATCCCCACCGTGGGTGCATTAGTGGAGCGGATTGTCACAGAGTCAGAAGGTCTGATTGCGAGTCGACTTGCCAGCCTCCTAGATCCTGTCAGCGCCTGACAGGATCCACAGTTGAGGCGCGATGCCTGGTCGACATCGTCGCCGCAGACGCCGGCGTTGCAGCACTATGCGGGTTCGAATACTTCGACGATGCTTATGGTGCCGGTTCTGTCGATCCGGCGTCAGCGGGTCGCCAGACGCTCGGCGAGAGCGTCGACGCGGGCAGCAATGTCGTCGCGGACCAGGCGCATTCGTTCGATTCCGTCGATGCCGCGTTCGGACGGCTCGTCCGTGTCCCAGTTCTCGAAGTCGGTGCCGGGGATGGGTTCGACCTTTGCTTCGTTGCCCAGTGTGACAACGAGGTCGACATCGCGCACGAGTTGCGGGTCAACCAATGTCGGAGTCTGACCGGTGATGTCCACGCCGACTTCGAGGAGTGTTTCGGCGGACAGCGCGTTGACCGCGTCGCCGGGTTTGGTACCGGCGGAATAGACGTCCACGTTGTCGCCGGCGGCTTTGCGCATGAGACCGGCAGCCATCTGGGATTTGCCGCCGTTCTTGACGCACACGAACAGCACTGAAGGTTTGCTCATCGAGGTTCCTTTCGTTGGACCTGAGAAGTCAGGGTGCGCCGACTGGGCTGGTCGATCGTGTCGGGACTTACGTACCGGTGGGCGCGGGTGAAATCTCCTTGACGGCAAAGCGTTTACGCAGAGCGAGGGAGACGTAGACCAATCCGACGAGCACCGGTACCTCGATGAGCGGACCGACGACACCCGCCAATGCTTGTCCCGAGGTGGCTCCGTAGGTGGCGATGGCGACGGCGATCGCGAGTTCGAAGTTGTTGCCCGCAGCCGTGAATGCGAGGGTCGTGGTGCGTTCGTAGCCCAATCCGATTGCGGCGCCGAGGATGTAGCCACCGCCCCACATGAGTGCGAAGTACGCCAGCAGCGGCAACGCGATCCGGACGACATCCCAGGGCTGGGAGGTGATCTGTTCGCCCTGCATCGAGAAGAGCACGACGATGGTGAACAGCAGACCGTAGAGCGCCCACGGGCTGATCCTGGGGATGAATTTGTTGTCGTACCAGTCGCG
This sequence comes from Rhodococcus sp. NPDC055024, assembly GCF_053608585.1. Lineage (NCBI taxonomy): Bacteria > Bacillati > Actinomycetota > Actinomycetes > Mycobacteriales > Nocardiaceae > Rhodococcus > Rhodococcus sp. NPDC055024. The sequence goes on along the minus strand of NZ_JBSGVT010000001.1, from coordinate 753,825 downwards.
GCCTTTGGCGCGTTCGCCGAAGAAGCGGGACAGGAAACCTGCCAGCAGCGGGATACCGAGGAAGATCAGGACCGATTTCGCGATCTGCCAGGGCGAGGTGTCGATGGTGGTCTGTTCGAGGCCGAGCCACCCGGGCAGGACCGAGAGGTAAAACCAACCGAGCACGGCGAACATGATCACCTGGAACACCGAGTTGATGGCGACCAGCACCGCGGCGGCTTCGCGGTCTCCGCAGGCCAGGTCATTCCAGATGATCACCATCGCGATGCAGCGAGCGAGACCGACGATGATCAAACCGGTTCGGTATTCCGGGAGGTCGGGCAGGAACAGCCAGGCGAGGGCGAACATCAGCGCCGGGCCGAGAACCCAGTTCAGGAACAGGGAGCCGGCGAGGAGTTTCTTGTCCCCGGTGACCGTGTCGAGGCGGTCGTAGCGGACCTTCGCCAGGACCGGGTACATCATGATCAGCAGGCCGAGGGCGATCGGTAACGAGATGCCGTCGATCTGCACCTTGTCCAGGGCAGTGTTCACGCCGGGGACCCAGCGTCCGATCAGCAGGCCGACGACCATGGCCACGCCGATCCAGACCGCCAGATAGCGGTCGAGAGTGGAGAGTTTTCCGACGACAGCGGGGTGTTCGGTGGTGGCAGCATTGTTGTTCATGCAGTGACCTCCGCGCACGCGTCCGCTGCGGTCACGGTGGAGCCTTCGACCAGGAGCACGGCCGAGAGTTGCTGCAGTGCAGCGGGAATCACCCAGTAGTACACCCAGGTGCCGCGGCGTTCACAGTCGAGAAGTCCGGCCTGGCGCAGCACTTTGAGATGATGCGAGATCGTCGGCTGGGACAGGTCGAACGTATCCGAGATGTCGCAGACGCAGGCTTCACCGCCCTCGTGGCTTGCCACCAAGCTGAGCAGCCGCAGGCGAACCGGATCGCCGAGCGCTTTGAACATCCGTGACAGGTCGCGGGCCCAGTCCTCGGTCAGCGGTTCACGAACCAGCGGGGAGCAGCAGGCGCCTGAATCCGGCAAGTCTTGATTCGACATGCTTCGATATTGACAGTTTTCGAATCAACTCGCAACAGGAAGATGCGTACTTCCAGCACGCGTTGACCGCACTCGAATGCCGTAGTGAGCACTACCGCCGTCAGGGAAACTCAGGTGGGGCCAGCCGCTGATCGCCGTTCGAGCAGGACCGTGTCGCGCCAGATCCCGTCGAGTTGGGCGATCTTTTCCCGGATCCCGATGGTGCGGAAACCTGCCGAGTGATGCAATGAGACCGAGGCGCGATTTTCGGGGAAGATCGATGTCTGCAAGGTCCAAAGCTCGTCGTCGTCCGCCAACATGACTTGCTTGCGTAGCAACGCTTTTCCGACCCCTCGCCCGCGCATACCGTCGGCGACATAGACGGAATTTTCGGCGACTCCGCGGTAGCAGTCCCGCCCGGACACCGGACTCAGGGCTGCCCAGCCGACGACGACATCGTCGATGGTGGCGACCCAGCGATGGTTCGGCAGCCACAGCGCATCGAGGTACTCCCGGCTGGGGACTTCGGTGGTGAAAGTGGCGTTGCGCGTGGCGATTCCTTCGCCGTAGATCCGCAGAACGGCGTCCCAGTCGTCATCGGACATGACCCGGACGGCGACGTCGTCGGGAAGATCGCTCGGGCAGCACGGCCGCGGCGCGAGAACTCCCATCACGATGTCGGCGGCCTGCGGCAAAGCGACGCAGCACGTCGGATTCATCGCGACCACGGTGCTGGTCCTCTCTTTGCGCGGGCTGACGAATCCCACATCGGCGAGCTTGCGCACATGGTGGGAGACCGTCGGCTGCCCGATTCCCAACGCCTCGGCGAGAGCCCCGATCGTGATCCCGCCGGCAGCGCTCGCGACGCGGTGCAGCAGCCGCACTCGCATCGGTTCGGCCAGGCACGCGAACCACTGTGCGTACGTGTCAGCGTCAGCCTGCTCGAGCACGTTCGAGTCGATCCAGCCTTGATCCGAATCGCCGACGCGCACCGTCGGGGTCTGCAGCGATGTCATGCACACACTATATCGATCTTCGTCGATGGTTGCCTTCATTGATCGATATCGATACAGTCCATTAAAGATCGATTGTTGTCGATGAAAGGAAATAGTGATGACCGAACTACCCGTTGTCGTGATCGGAGCCGGACCGATCGGCCTCGCCGCTGCCGCGCAACTGCGCGAACGAGGACTCACGCCGCTGGTGTTCGAGCGAGGTGCCGTCGCTGGTGCGGCGATCGCCGAATGGAATCATGTCCGGCTCTTCTCCCGCTGGTCAGAGCTGGTCGATCCAGCTGCCCGCCTCCTCCTCGAGCAGACCGAGTGGAGCGCTCCCGACGGAGATGCATATCCGACCGGACAGCAGTGGCGACAGCTCTACCTCGAACCCCTCGCCGCAGCCCTCGGTGATGCCGTGCAGTTCGACACCGAGGTGGTCGGTGTCGCCCGACGTGGCCGCGACCTGGTCGTCGACGCCGGCCGCGATACCGAGCCCCTCTCCGTTCACCTGCGCCGCGGCGACGGCAGCGAGGACCGCGTCTTCGCTCAGGCCGTCGTCGATGCCTCCGGCACCTGGGGCACCCCGAACCCGCTCGGAGGGGAAGGACTGCCCGCCCTCGGCGAGAAGGCTGCCGCAGCCGCGATCACCTACCGTGTGCCTGATCTCGACGACGCGGCAGTGCGTGCCCAGTTCGTCGGCAAGCACACTGTCATCGCAGGCAGCGGCCATTCCGCATTGACCGCGATCGTCGCGTTGGCCGGTCTCGAGGAAGATGCCCCCGGTACCCGGATCACGTGGGCTGTTCGCCGCGGGAGCGTCGGTTCCGCGTTCGGCGGCGGCGAATCCGACGAGCTACCCGCTCGCGGCGCCCTCGGACTACGTGCGAAGAAGGCCGTCGACGACGGGCTTCTCACCGTCGTCACCGGTTTCCGCACCGCAGCCGTCGAATCTGCCGAAAATCGGCAGCTCACACTGATTTCCGACGCCGGTGCCCGGATCGAGAACGTCGACAACGTCGTCACCTTGACCGGATTCCGCCCGGACCTGTCGTGGCTGTCGGAAATCCGCCTCGGCCTCGACCCGGTACTGCAGGCGCCGACGCAACTCGCTCCGTTGATCGACCCGAACGTCCACTCCTGCGGCACCGTGTACCCGCACGGCGCGAAGGAACTTCGCCATCCCGAACCGGGCGTGTACCTCGCCGGGATGAAGAGCTACGGCCGCGCACCGACGTTCCTGGCCATGACCGGATACGAGCAGGTGCGCAGCATCGCCGCCGAATTGGCCGGTGACCACGAAGCCGCTACGCGGGTGGAGTTGATCCTCCCCGAGACCGGAGTCTGCGGTGGTGCAGGCGTTTTCGACGAACCCGACACCGCGGAAGCCGAAGGCGGTTGCTGCGCCGCTCCCGCTCCGCAGCTGATCTCTCTGTCCGGTGCCGCCAGCTCCAACTCCTGCGGATAAAGCGCTGAGCTGATGATGACCGTCGAGGCGCGATGTCTGACCGTAATCACCAGCTGGGGGATTCTGTTCTACAACCAACGAGGTGGTTCACCACCCTCGCCGGTTACCGTCACTCCGATCCCACCGCGCCCAGCCGCCCACCTGGTGACGGCGGGGAGCGATCCGTGGATCGTCGTGGTGACCGCGACGTCGGACGTTACCTCGATCTGTTTGCGCCCCTCAACCCACAACGCAAGACCGCTGCCCTCGCCCTTCTTCCGCCACATGCCGACGATGTCGGAGAGCAACCCTTCGTCGACAACCTCGGGAAAGTCCCCGAACCGCCCACCGTTGCCGAGGTCCACAGCATGGGTCCACACCTCGCGCGTGCGCATCCACAGCGCCTCCGAGGCGGGGACCGTTCGGCCCTGGGCTGTCCTCACCTCGGCTCCCCACGCCGAAGACGGAAGGTTTCTCCAGTTTTCGTCGAGACGAGCGACGGTGTGGTCGAACAGGTTTCGAATCGCGGCCGGAGACAGAGATGCCCCTTCTTCGATTTCCCGCCCACGTTGCTCGGTCGATTCGTACATCGGCGTCTCGATTCCGGATGCCGCCCAATCCATCAGTCGGCACAGTGCAGCAGCGTTGTACCCGACGTGTGCGACGAGATGCCTTCTGGTCCAACCCGACAACAAAGACGGCTCGTCGAGTTCGGCGTCGGTCAGCTCCGACAGCCGCTGCGCGAAGTAGGACGTTCCTCGACGAACGACGAGTAGCCGTTCCTCGAGACTGGATTCGTGAAAGCTCACGTCGGATGCTCTACTTGACGATGGTCTTGTTGCGAACGGAGCCCAAGCCTTCGATCGACACCTCGACGGTCTGACCGTCCTGGATGTAGACCCCTGGCTTACGGGCATGCCCGACGCCCCCGGGTGTACCGGTGATGACGACGTCGCCTGGCTGCAGCGTGACGATGTGAGAGATGTATTCGACTAGTTTGGCAGGGTCGAATACCAGGTCGTCGGTTGTGGTGGTCTGCATCGTTTCTCCGTCGAGTGTGGTTTCGAGCGTTCCGCCGAACGCGTACGAATCCGTCGTGGTGAGAAACGGACCGAATCCACTGGTCTTCTCGAAGGTCTTGCCCTGATCCCACTGCAGGGTGCGGTACTGGTAGTCACGCATCGTGTAGTCGTTCATAACCGAATATCCTGCGATGTACTCTTCGGCGTCCGCCTCGGAGACCTGATACGCCTGCTTGCCGACGACGAACGCCAGCTCACCTTCCCAGTCGAGCTGATTCGCCGCATAGGCAGGCACCACCACGTCGTCGTACGGGCCCGTCAAAGCCTCGCGGAACTTGGCGAACAGCGTCGGAAACTCGGGGAGGTCGCGTCCCATCTCTTTGATGTGGTTGGCGTAGTTGAGTCCGACGCAGACGATTTTTCCCGGACGCGGCACTACCGGTGCATAGTCTGCATCGGACAAGTCGACTAGTTCACCGGCCGCATTTTCCGCAATTTCACGCCAGGCGGGATCTTCGAGAAGGGCGGTCAGATCGATGTAGCCATCTATGACGGTTGCCGACGAGTCGTTGACACGAACTGCGACTGTGCTCGCATTTCGACGCAGAGTTGCAAGCTTCATTATAGTTCAAGCTCCTTTGGAGACGATGGTGCGGGCAAAGTGCAGCTTCTCGATGATCGGCGCGTCCGAGAATGCAAACAGATCGAACTCGGTGTCCGCTTGGATCGACCATTCGGTCCACGATGGAACGACGACCATGTCACCGGTATCGACCGGCTTGCTCTCGCCGTTCAGCACGAATCGTCCACTGCCCTCGAATACTTGGTAGACAGTGGAGCCGACGTCGCGTCGCGGTCGGGTGTGGGCGCCTTGACGAAGACGGTGGAATTCGGCGCGAACAGTGGGCATCACGTCGCCGCCAGTTGTCGGGTTGGTGTAGCGGACGGCCGCGTGACCAGGTTCGGTCGTGGCCGCGAAACCCTCGTCTTCGAGTTCGAGTTGTGCCCTCAAAGCCGCCTCGGTGTGTTCCCACCGGTATGCCGCAATCGGGGAACTCGACTTGGCATCCAATCCGACGAGCGGGCGAAGACCAGGATGGGCCCACAGGCGCTCCGAGCGCGAAATGTCGGGTGTCGAGTCGTCGGTGACCTTCTCGGAACCGAATTCGAAGAATCCAGTGTCCGTGTAGTGGACGAACGGAATGTCGAGTCCATCGATCCAGGCCATGGGCTGATCGGTCTCGTTGTGATGGCCATGGAAGTTCCACCCAGGAGTCAGCAGGAAGTCGCCTCGTCGCATTGCAACGGGGTCACCGTTCACGACGGTCCACACCCCTGCGCCCTCCACGACGAATCGAAATGCGTTCTGGGCGTGACGATGCTCGGGCGCAACCTCTTTCGGTCCGAGATACTGGATAGCCGCCCACAACGTCGGAGTGATGTACGGGACGCCGGCCAGACCAGGGTTCGCCAGTGCGATTGCGCGACGCTCACCGCCTCTCCCCACCGGCACGAGGTCGCCTGCGCGCTGCGCGAGCGGGTAGAGCGTCGACCACTTCCACACGAAGGGAATTGCTTTGGACCTCGGCGCCGTGGGCATGAGGTCACCCAGCTGAGTCCAGAGCGGCATGAGGTTCTCGGTCTCGAAGTCTCGATAGAGCTGATCGAGTGCCGGATCTACGGGCTGTATATCGGTGTCGGTCATCGGTGTCTCTCCTGATCTGCAGCGAGGCGGGCAAGAATGTCGTCGCGCATCGCCTTCTTGTCGAACTTGCCTACCTTGGTGGTTGGAATGGAATCGACGACGATCAGCTTCTCCGGCAGTTTGTATCGAGCCACGCCTGCTGCGTTCATCACGCGGACCACATCGTCCAGTTCCACCGTTTTCCCAAGCACCACCGAGACGTAGAGGCAAAGTCGTTCACCTAGCTTCGAGTCGGGCATTGCGACCGCGGCCGCCATTTCTATGCCGTCGACCTGGTAGGCGAAATTCTCGACCTCTTCTGCGGATATCTTCTCCCCACCACGGTTGATCATGTCCTTGTCGCGACCGGCAACAATGAGGTTGCCGTCCGGTCGCCGGACCACGATGTCACCACTGCCGTACCAGCCGTCCGGAGTGAATGCGCGTGCATTGTGTTCTGGCGCACGGAAGTACCCGCGCGGCGTGTACGGACCACGGGTCAGTAGCGCACCGGGTGCGCCGTCTTCGACCGGATCTCCGTGTTCGTCGACGACGGCGATCTCGTCGGCTTCACTAACGGGCCGTCCCTGCGTGTTGGTGATGACCTCCAGGTCGTCGTCCAATCGCGTCATGTTGATGAGACCTTCGGCCATACCGAAGACCTGCTGAAGACGAGCACCGAGTACCGGTTCCACCCGCACCGCCAACTCGTCCGGCATACGCGAACCGCCGACCTGCAGAACTTTCAGACTCGACCCCGTCAGCGTGTGATGCTCACGCTGATGCTCTATCCAGGATTGTGCGACTGCGGGAACGACGGTAGCAACGGTCACACCCTCGGCGTCGATCGCAACCAATGCTCGATCGGGTCGGGCAGACGGAAGCATGACCGTCCGACCGCCCGCGAACAACGTTCCCAGAATTCCGGGGCATGCGAGGGGAAAATTGTGGCTGCTCGGCAGCGCGCCCAGGTACACGCTGTCCGAGGTGATCTCGGTGACTGCATTGCAGCGAATGATGTTGTACGCGTAGTCGTCATGCGTACGAACGATGAGCTTGGGGAGACCGGTGGTGCCGCCGGAGAGGAGGAAGCACGCCACGTCGCCGCCCGAGGGCTCGTACTCGTTCTCGGCGAAGACAGGGACTGTCCGCGCGGCTTCGGCAAGGCTGCACTCAGGGGTCGCGGTAGGCCCAACCGAGAGCGCTCCGTGAACCAGAACCACTTTGACCGTCGGAACCTCCGCAGCGACCTCTTGCGCCGTTGTCCGCAGATCGGTGTCCTTGTCGCTGTCGGCCACGACGATCGCGACGGCGCCGGACAGCGCAGCGAGGTGGGTCAATTCGTGCCGCCGGTGCGCGGGCAGTGCCATGACCGGGACGACGCCGATTCGGAAGCATCCCAACGTGAGAGCGACGAACTCCCACGAATTGGAAAGCTGTAGAACGATTCGGTCGGCAGGGGCGATGCCCAGATCGAGCACCTTCTGTGCGAACGCCGCTGAGGTGTTCCACAATTGGCGGTAGGTCAACCTGGTCGATCCGTCGACGAGAGCTTCCGCGTCCGGGGCAGAACGCACTTGCTCGGCTACGTAGGAGCCCAGCGAGCGTCCACTCCAGTAACCCGCTTCGCGGTACTGCCGGGCCACGTCCTCGGGCCACGGCACGACGCCGTCGATGGAGAGAGTTGCCTTCGTACTCATCACCAAACTCCTTCAGTAGCAGAGAGCGACGCTCCGACGACCACGGCGTCGAGCGCGATCAAACCGTCGACTGTCAGACGTAAGGGGTTGACCTCCAGATCACCGATCTCCTCGTGCTCTTTCACATATTCGACGAGAGCTACTGCAGCACGGCCGAACTCGTCCCGGTCCAAACTCGGACCGCCACGCCACCCATGCAGGAGTGCGGTCGTGTGGAGCTCGTCGAGCATCGTCGTTGCTGCAGCCAATGTGACATCACCGCTGCGAATCGCGACGTCACCGATTGCTTCGGCTGTCGTGCCACCAAGACCCGCGACCACAATGGGCCCGAACACCGCATCTCTCCGCACACCGAGAAACAGATCGACACCAGAACCGGCCATGCTCTCCAGCAGGTAAGCCGGCGAGTTGATCGCGTCGAGCGCATCGAGAGCCGTATCGAGCTCCGTCGCGGTTCGAATGGACAGGTGCACGCCACCGATCTCAGTCTTGTGCAGTACCGACGCGTCGAGAATCTTGACAGCGACAGGGTGTTCTAGTTCCGCGAAGGCTCGGTGCGCGTCGGCCCGGTCACGTACGACGCGCCGATCGGGTGTGCGAATCCCCAACGCATCGAGAAGATCTTTGCCTTCCGCTTCGTCGACCGGCAACGTGACCGCCGGGGCAATCGACGTACGCGAGGTCTTCCCGTCGCGGCGACCGTGTCGAACCTTCGCATCGTCGACAAGTGCGCGAACACCGTTGGCAAGAGACGTCGGGCTACCCAGTACAGGCAGGCCGAACTCCGCTGCGGACTGGGTCGCGGAGGACACAGCCTGCCGCGGCCCACCGATTCCGAGGACCACCGGCAGGCTGGTAGGCACGCCGGATTCCCCCACCACCCAAGCCAAATCGATGGCGTCCGGCTCGGCCAACGCGTACACGGCGAGTCCGTCGACCTGGGCGTCGTTGGCCGTGGCGCGCAGTACGGCAGAGAACGTGTCTGCCGGCCTGCCGGTGTCGACCGGGTTAGCCTGATAAGTCAACGGAGGCAGAAGATCCGACAATGCAGCTTGCGTCGACTCAGTGAGTGTCGGTACGCGCACGCCGCCCGCGAGTAGCGCGTCGAGAACCATGAGGCCTGGCCCCGCCTGAGCCGTCACAAGGCCGATGCCAGGCGATGCCGATGCCGGGAGACGGGTTCGGCTCAGCACCGCGAGCGCGTCGACCAGTTGGTTCTCGTCGTCGACCACGACAGCGCCTGCTTCGGTGAGCAACGCTCGCGTGGTGCGCCAGGACGTGGCGAGCGCGCCTGTGTGAGATTCGGAGAACGCCGAGATGTCACTGCGTCCGACCACAATGGCCACAATGGGTTTGACCGCGCTCACGTCGCGAACAGCAGACAGCAAGGCAGGTCCGTCTTCGACCGATTCGACGTACAGGGCTATCGCGGTGATCGACTCGTCGTACTGCAGGTAGCGCAGAACGTCGACATCGGTCACATCGACGCTGTTTCCGAGTCCAACCCCGAGTCCGACGCCGACTCCGCTCTCCGACAGTAGAAACGACAAAGCGTGATTCATACCTCCGCTTGCGGCGACGACGGCGACGGTACCGTTGGAGATGTGCTCGACAGTCGGTACGAAACTGACTGTGGTCTGTTGTGGACGGAAGAAGCCGGACGTGTTCGGTCCCAGCAGACGTATACCGGTCTCGGCGGTGATCGTCGCCAGGCGGTTCTGAAGTGCGACGCCCCGTTCGCCGGCCTCTGCGAATCCACCGGAGCAAATCAGAGCTGCACGAACTCCGCACGCGGCCGCATCAATGAGGGCGGCAGGCGTTGCCGCTGCCGGAATGCACAGAACGGCCAAGTCGATCGGAGCGCCATGCGCTTCGGTGGCCGCTGCGATCGAGGTGTGATAGCCGTCTTCGGCGCCGCGCGGGTTGATTCCGAAGGTCGCGATCGACCCATGGCCTCCGCGTCCGACGGCATCAAACATCACTGAGCCGAGCTTCCCCGGTGACGTCGACACGCCGAACACTGCTATCGACGACGGCCGGAACATAGGGTCGAGCGACCGTGCGCCGTCAGCACATTCCGCGATCGACGTTGCCTGCACTGCGGTCACTTCGAGACCTCCGGTGTCGTGTTCGCGGCGTCGTACACTTGGCTCTTCTCGAAAACGACTGCATCGGCCCGACCGGACAAGACCAGCGTGGCTGCGCAGTCTCGTTCGTCGACTGCGCGTCGCGTTCGCACCGATGTTTCCCTGTCTACGATGATGGCGGGAACATGCCGGCGCAGGCGGACGTACTCGGCGGCGAGTACGCGTGAGAGCTCTGTTCCGTCACGGACGATCACGGCATCTGCGCCCCCGGCGCACAACACGTCGAGTCGCGAAACAGCGTCTGCGTCGAGGCTCGTACGGTCGGAGTCGGAAGCCGAGTACACAGGCAACGCGTCGGACATACCGCTTCCGTCGGTCAGACGTAGCAAATAGGTGTCCACTTGTTCGAGTGTCAACAACCGTGAATCGAGGGCTACGGGACCAAGGTTCAGCGGAGTGTCGAGAGGCTTCGCCCCGTTCTGTTCGTACCAGGACTGTTCCGCGTCTTCGACGAACCGGGGATCACGCAGACGAATCTTCTCCGCGGAAATGGACCGAGTGAAGAAATGGAAACCGAACTGCCACGACTCCAACTCGCGGTAGTACTCGCCGAAATGGTCCCACCAGGCAAGACTCGGTATCGAGGAGTTCTGGACCTTCGCTACCTGCGGCTTGCGAATCTGCTCGAACTCCTCCAGGGCGGTATCGAGGTCGGACGAGTGTTCGGCCACTGTCTGCGCCAGGACGGCTGCGTCCTCCATCGCCATCTTCGTTCCCGATCCGACCGAGAAATGAGCAGTATGCATTGCGTCGCCAAGGAACACGACCGGGGTTCCACGGTCGGTATGGCTGTGCCAATGGTGGGTGCGGCGAGTGCGGAAGTTGGACCAGCGGGAGTTGTTGGCGACCAATGTCGCACCGTCGATCTGGTCCGCGAAGAGCTCTTCGAGGTAACGCTGCGACACCATGTCCGACTCACCGGGCGGTGAAGTCATGTCGAAGCCGTCGAGACCGGCATGGCTCCAGGTGTCTTCGTCGGTCTCGACGATGAATGTGCTCAGGCCGGAACCGATCGGATAGGCATGTACCGCAAAATTGCCGTGTTCGGATTGTTTGTGGAGGAATGTCAGTCCGTCGAACTGGAATGTCGTAGCGAACCAGATGAACTTCACTGCAGCTTCTTCGACGGAGTGTCCGAGATCGTCGGCGAACGACTCACGAGAAGCCGAATTGGTTCCGTCAGCCGCAATGACCAAGTCGTAGTCGCCGGTCGCGTCAAGTGATAGCACCGAGGTGTCAGCCGAATAGTGCAGTGTGGCACCCAACGCGGTTGCGCGATTTCTGAGTGCGCCCAGGAGCACTCGGCGATGGACCGCGGACATACCGTTTCCGCCTGCGGCGGTGATCGTGTCGTGTGCGTGTACCTCAATACTGTCCCAGTGCCGACCGTGCTCGGCCAACGTGTTCCGAAGGATCGGGTCGACGCGATCGATGTTGTCGAGCGTGGCATCGGAGAACACGACGCCGAAACCGAAGACGTCACTTTCCTGGTTTCGTTCGAAGACGTCGACTATCGCAGTGGGGACGTTGTGCGCCAAGGCGATTGCGGCGAAGAGTCCGCCCGGCCCGCCACCGATGCATGCGATGCGCAGTGGCGCAGCGGTGGAATCTTGCTGTCGATCTGGGATAGACATCGATGTCGGCCCCTCGCGTGGAGTGTGGGCCCGAATTTCGGGCCACTGACCTAATCATGTGTCATTGAAGTGATTCAAGTCAATATTTTTGTTACATATTTACGGAACCTGATTCTGTCGATGCCGAATCGCCGGCCACCAGCAGAACGAATTCCTCCGCACTTCCACGCAGCTCGTCGTGACACTCGGTGAAGATCTCGTGCGCGTCCCGCCCTCGCCATCGAGGCGGCAACAGCGAATCCGGCAGATCAGGATCCCGGAACGGATACCGACGGTATTCCTGAATCAGTTTCATACGCTCAACCAGCGCACGCTCCCCGTCCAGACCACGACGGAAGCCGGCCAATCGCGGCTGAAACTCCTCGATGAACCGCTGATACTCGACACCGAGCTCGGCAAGGTCCCAACAATGCTCCGCAATAGAGCGGTCACTGGTCAGTCCGACCGTGTGGCTTCTCAGGAATTGAATCCTCAACTCGTCGTCGCCTCTGAGCATTTCTCGGAGTTGCTTCTCCCTGTCGTGCGGCGAAAACCAACTAGCGCTGCCGTATGCCCCGAAGCCGTACCAGTTCAGCGCGGTTTCGATGCGTTTACGCTGTTCGCGACCAAGCCCACCCTCATCTACAAGAGCCTGCGTCCAGGTGCGATCCCAGTCATCGAAGTGCCTTTCGAAGATTCGTGCACGGCCATCGTCGAGGAGTCGCCAACTCTTCTCGCTGAGCACGTAGGAGACCTCCCGGCCACTCTTCGTCGAGTCGAACCAACCCTCCTTCCGCAGGCGCGCCATCACCACGCGAACCGTTGCCGACTCGATCCCGAAGACAGCCATCAACTCGGTCAAGGCTCCCAACTTGGCCGACCCACCCATGTATCGGAAGTACTCGCCATACAGATCAAACACCAGAGCACGTGGTCGCATCGGTGCCTCCTTCGCAAATATCAGCCGTCCATCGACTTTTAAATGTGTCATTTATATTGACTTCTTGATACATTGTGACACATAGTGACTGTGTTCACGCACTGAACCGACTCTCACCTGGGATGGCGACTGCACACCAGCGACTTCGGCACCAGTCTCTCAAAACTCATCATCGGAGGAATCGGGTGAATTCCCAGGCCGCGTCGCGTCTCTACGCATCGTGCGCTCGCCGCGCCAGTTCGGCCGTCGTAGCACGCTGCTTCGTGATCATCGTCTCCGACGGCTACGACCTGGTCGCCTACCAACGGTCCACGCAAGCTACCGTTGCCGCTAGTCTTGATCTCCCCCTTCTCTGGACTGTTGCTCGTGTACGGCGCCGACACATGGCTTCCCAACATCATGCGGCATGCCGCGTACTCCCTCGGCAGTTCTCTCGGCCTCCTTCTCGTGCTGAACGTAGGCGCCGTCGCCGGGGCGCTGATCGCCTCGAGAATTGCAGATCGATTCGGAAGCAAACCGGTCACAGTGACGTCGTTCCTCCTCGCCGTGCTTGCCATCCTTACCCTGGGCTTCGGCCTTCCGCTCTACGGTGCGATGACCGTCGTCGTAATGGCCGGCCTCGGTCGCGTCGGGCGATCTTCGGACCCATCCTGGACGGCTGGATCGCATCCTCGGCACTCGATGTCGAATGGAACTTTTACGCGTTTGCAGCCTTCGCCGGAATCGGTTGCTTTGCAGTAGCTCTCGTCGGGAATAAACGCCCCGCCTCCGACGCGCAGGACAAGCCGCGGGTCGCCACACCGACACCCACACAGCCGTCGACCACACCCCGCGTCGTCGCCGAATCGAAAGAAGTTCACCCGTGACCACCACAGTTACTGCCGCCGTTGCCCGCGCCACCGGCGAACCACTGACCGTCGAATGTCTCGAACTCGACGACCTACGCCCTAACGAAGTCCGCGTACGAATCGTCGCGTCGGGTGTATGCCACACCGATGCGATCGTCCGCGACGGCGTCTATCCCACCCCGCTGCCTGCCGTACTCGGCCACGAGGGCGCGGGTGTCGTCGAAGGGATCGGTTCTGACATCACCACCGTCGACGTCGGCGATCATGTTGTTCTTTCAGCTGCCTACTGCGGGAAGTGCGTGCAGTGCCGATCAGGCCGAGTCGCTTACTGCGAGAACCTATTTGCGGAAGACTTCGGAGGTGCGCGGCGCGACGGGTCCACCTCACTCTCCGATGACGACGGACCTATTTCTTCTCACTTCTTCGGACAGTCTTCGTTCTCGTCCTATGCAAACGTGGTCGAGACCAGCGTGATCAAGGTCGACAAGAAGGCTCCGTTGGAGATCATCGCTTCCCTGGGTTGCGGTCTGCAGACTGGTGCCGGAGCGGTTCTCAACGACCTTCGTCCCTCACCGGGAACTTCCATCGCCGTGTTCGGAACCGGCGCTGTCGGTTCCGCCGCGATCATGGCGGCACAGATTGCCGGATGTAGCACGGTCGTGGCGATCGATCTCCACGATTCGCGACTCGAATTGGCCAAGACCATCGGGGCCACCCACACGATCAACAGTAGGACGACCGACGTGGCTATCGAACTCGAGAAGATCACCGGCGGTGAAGGACTGGACTTCGCACTCGACACCACCGCCGTTCCAGCAGTCCTCCAGCAGGCCGCCGCCTCGCTGGGCATCGGCGGCACCGTGGCCCTTGTCGGCGCGGCAGCACCAGGGACGGACGTGACATTCGAGATCGGCGCTTCACTCGTGAAGGGCTGGACGTTCAAAACGATCATTCAAGGAAGCTCGGTCCCACAGCAGTTCATACCTCGCCTTGTTCTCCTTTGGGAGCAGGGACGATTCCCCATCGACAAACTCATCAAGAACTACAAACTCGACGACATCAACACCGCGTTCGCGGATTCCGAGAACGGATCGACCATCAAACCTATCGTCGTTTTCTGAATCCTCCTCCCACAGCTACACACTCGCCCAACAGCGCCACAACAAGGAGAAAAAGCCAATGACAACAACGAACGAAGTCTTGTCGGTAGGCCACCTCATCGGCCACGAGCTCACCGTTGCAGACAACTACGACAACCTCTTCGATCCAGGCCGTTTGGATGACGTCGTTGCACGAGTCGCCGTCGGTACCCCCGCAGATGTCAATCGAGCAGTGGAAGTGGCACACGAGGCGTTCAAGTCGTGGAAGAACGTCGCACCCTCCGAACGGTCCCGCCTGCTCCTCGAGATCGCAGACGTCCTCGCGGCTTCCGCGGAAGATCTCGCCCCCTTGCTCGTTCGCGAGCATGGCGGAATGCTCTGGGAGGCCCAGACCGACTTCGGACTCGGCACCGGAGCTCTCCAGCACACCGCGAGCCTCGTCGAGAGCTTTTTCGAGCCCGTTCAGTACGACGACCCCGAGAGCTTCATCAGCGTCGAACGCATTCCCCGCGGAGTCGTAGGCGCGATCGTTCCGTGGAACATGCCGGTCATTCTGACAATGATAAAACTGGCTCCCGCGCTGGCAACCGGCAACACGATCGTCATCAAACCGTCCCCCTTTGCGCCTGCCGCGCTCACTCTCGCACTCCATCGTATGGCTCAGAAGCTGCCGGCCGGAGTGATCAACGTCGTGCACGGCAACTCCGATGTCGGACAGGCGCTGACCTCACACCCGCTCGTCCGCAAGATCGGATTCACCGGAGGAACGGCCACTGCACGCCAGGTGATGGCGGCCGCGGCAGGAACAATCAAGAATCTGACCCTCGAACTCGGCGGCAACGATCCGGCCATCATCCTCGACGACGTCGATATCGACGCCGCGCTCGATCGAATACTCAAGGGTGTTTTCACTCGATCAGGGCAGATCTGCTTCGCGGTCAAGCGCATTTACGTCCCGCGTACCCTATACGGAGCGTTCGCCGACGCCTTCACCGAGCGTGTCGATCAGTACGCGGTAGGACACGGTCTGGACGAGAACGCCAGTTTCGGTCCGCTCAACAACAAGACCCAATTCGATTCGGTAAACGCGCTCATCGAGAACACCAAGAACTCATCGGCAAAAATCGTGCAGCTCGGACGTAAGCTCGATTCTGCTACCGACGGTTACTACGTGCTACCGCATGTGGTTCGCGACGTCGAACACTCCGCACCAATCAGCAGCAGCGAACAGTTCGGACCCGTGATCCCACTGATCGCGTACGACGACGAAAACCAGGTCATCGATTGGGCCAACGACTCCGAGTACGGACTCGGATCCTCGGTGTGGACCACCGATCACAATCGAGGGGTTGCCATTGCGCGGCGCATCGAGGCAGGCAGCACGTTCGTCAACACCCACGCATTCGAATCACTCGATCTCAGAATGCCTTTCGGCGGCGTGAAGCAAAGCGGTATCGGTCGCGAATTCGGCGGAGCCGGGATGCGTGAATACGTCGACGAGCATTCGATTCGCCTCCTCAAGTGACACAGTCCACACATCGACCACCAACACACCAGAAGGAAATGAACATGGCCCAAACCGATTCAGCGGCAACCGATGTCAGGACAGATACCGTGACATCCCCGGACGGAACCTCGCTGGGGATCCACCGGTTGGGATCCGGCTCGCCAGTCGTGATCGTCCACGGCAGCGTCTCAACGGCGGAATCATGGCTACCGGTGGCATCGATTCTTGCATCGACTCATTCCGTGTTCGTGCTCGATCGACGCGGGCGCGGGCTGAGCGGCGACACGGAACACTACTCGCTGGCCACGGAGGCGTCGGATATCGCGACGGTTCTCGCCAGAGTTGCCGAAGAGACCGGCGTTGAGCCGGCTCTCGTCGGTCACTCGTACGGAGCGATCTGCGCCCTCGAAGCAGTACGCCGCGGAGCGCAGGTCGCCTCCCTCGTTTTGTACGAACCCCCGCTTCCAGTGGACGGTCCGGTCGCCGGGGAACATCTCGAACCGTACGCAGCGGCGATCGCTGCCTCCGACAACGACGCGGCGATGCGCATCGCGATGGAGCATTTCATTCGAGCTCCCAGCGCGGAAACAGAAATGATTGCGGCGACTCCTCTCTGGGACGAATTCCTCGCGCTCGCACCGACCTGGACTCGCGAACTAGCCGAGATCGACAGGTGTGTCTCGGTAGTACCCGAGTACGGCTCGCTTGCGGCCAGAACGCTGCTCTTGGTGGGTGAACAGAGTCCGGCGCGCCTTGTTGGAGCGTCTGCACACCTCGAAACTGCACTCCCTGATGTCGAGAAAGTGGTACTCGAGGGGCAAAGCCACTTCGCGAATCTCGCTGACCCAGGCTCAGTCGCACTAGCGGTCCACAAGTTCATGGTGCGGTAGCGAAACCGATACTCCGATACCTCAGAACCCGCTCACACCGGTTCTGGGGTATCGGAATCGAATCGACCGAACAAAGCCGTTCCGTCGCGTGACCACCCCGGCCGCGATTCCCCATCACCCGTTTGGCATGCTCGGCGACGACCGTCCGGGAAAGACTCCGGACATCCCCGGGCAGAACAATATCGGTCGCCTCCACCAGATCGCAGCTACCCCTTCAGGAGTCGAGAGAGGCCTCAGCCTGCTTTTGTAGCCACTACCCCCGGGCCATGTCGACAAACTTGGACAGGTGAAGCTGGTGCGCCACAGTGATTGTCGCGGTCGGACCATTACGGTGCTTACCCAGAATCAGGTCGGCTTCACCGCCACGGGGATCGTCTCGCTCGGTCGCGTCGGGGCGGTACAGCAGAATCACCATGTCGGCGTCCTGCTCGAGGGAACCGGACTCACGAAGGTCGGCGACCTGAGGACGCTTGTCGGTTCGCTGCTCAGGACCACGGTTGAGCTGACAGATCGCGACGACCGGAACTTCGAGCTCCTTCGCCAAAAGCTTTAGGCTACGGGAGAATTCGGAAACTTCCTGCTGACGGGACTCGACCTTTTTACCCGAGCTCATAAGCTGGAGGTAGTCGATCACGATCAGGCGAATATCGTGTTTCTGCTTGAGTCGCCGCGCTTTTGCGCGAATTTCCATCATCGTGAGGTTGGGGGAGTCGTCGATGAATAGCGGCGCCTCACTGATCTCACTCATGCGACGCGCGAGCTTGGTCCAGTCGTCGTCGGTCATCTTTCCGGAGCGCATGTCACCGAGCTTGATCTTTGCCTCCGCCGACAGCAGACGCATGACGATCTCGGTTTTGCTCATTTCCAGGGAGAACATGACGCTGGCCATGCCGTGGGTGATGGAGCAGGAACGCAGGAAATCCATTCCAAGAGTGGAGTTATGCGTCGGGACCATCGAATGACCGGCCAGGTACATGTGATCGGCGTTGTCGACCTCGACGCAGCGAACCGGCACACTCGCAATTGGCCGAACGTCGACAATGTAGCGTGATCCGCGACCTTCGGCACGCAATTCCTTGTGGAACAACATCTTCCGAGAAACGCGGAACACATCGGTGTCTGCCACAAGCGACAGAACTGATTCGCCTGCAATTGTTACCCCGAAACCGAGACCAACAACCAACTTCGCGATATCGCCTGACAGACCTTGATGTGCAAGTACCAATGCAATCGAACCGTCGTCGCCGACAACACCCGCAACATCGAGGATGCCTGCCAGCAGGTCGCGTCGCTGCCCCATGGAGCCACGGAGGTACTCGGCCGGAATGCGCTTGTCTTCCAAGGAAACCTGAGCGGAACCCTCGCCCTCGAGAAACATGGCAATCTCGGGGTCAACCGAATCGAGAGCACCATCGGTGCCCAACCACGCACCGAGTGTGTAAGCGGGAGTCACGAGTTCCTGGGCCGCAAAATCCAAGGCAGCAGTGTTGGCAACTCGATGCCCGGAATCCAGATCGGAGTAAATATCGGCGGTAGTGCGGACCGAAACGCTGGAGGTCTCCGTCAGCCACTGATGCTGCTCATCCGCGACCAGAACCGTGCCGTCAGAGAACTCGACCTCGTAGCAAGGGCGGTCGACCATCACATCGGTAGCGGCAACAACCCGCGTCGGCTTGCCGTGGTTGTCGATCAACAGATCGCCGACGGCAACGTCACCCATCGTGGTCCAGCCACTGGGTGTTGCGAGGGGAGTGTCGAGGGCAAGTGCCTTGCCCACGCCGGGACGGGCCGCGACGATAATCATCTGACCAGCGTGAAGACCGTTGGTGATCTCGTCGAGATCCTTGAATCCGGTGGGCACACCGAGGGAGATTCCGCCTCGGCTGGCGATGGAGTCGATCTCGTCCATCGTGGGCTGAAGGAGCTCGGTGAGGGGTACGAAGTCTTCGGTGGTGCGGCGCTCGGTGACCTCGAAGATCTCGGCCTGCGCGCGGTCGACAACCTCGGCCACATCCTGGCCCTCGGTGCCGGCGTAGCCGTACTGGACGATGCGCGTACCGGCGTCGACCAGACGACGCAGCACGGACTTCTCAGCCACGATCTCGGCATAGAAGGCGGCGTTGGCTGCAGTGGGCACTGTCTGGGTCAGGGTCACCAGATAGGCAGCACCTCCGATACGGCGCAGCTCACCTCGACGGTCGAGCTCGGCGGAAACTGTCACCGGGTCGGCGGGCTCACCACGGCTGTAGAGGTCCAGGATCACGTCGTAGACGGACTGGTGGGCGGGCCGGTAGAAGTCACCCGGACGCAGTACCTCGAGGACGTCCGCGATGGCGTCCTTGCTCAGCAGCATGCCGCCGAGCACCGACTGCTCGGCAGTCATGTCCTGAGGTGGCTGGCGTCCGAACTCCTGGTCGGGCTCAGCCTCGGGAGGGCCCGGGTAGTCCGGCCCTGAGAAGTCGGAAGGTCCTCGATCATCTACAACAGCCACAAGCGAGACCTTCCCGTAAAACACTCGACGACACTGCCAGAAACCGCAGCGCCCTCATCATTTGTACCTGCCCCCACCGACATCCCCTAGCCGCTGACGGCCGGTCTGTAGATAGACGCCGAGATGACGTTAGGGACTAGTAGGTCCGCATACAAACCGGACTGTGGATAAACCTGTGGATGCTTTGTGGAAACTCCCGCCCCACGATGTGCACCGCCTGTGGAGCATTTGGGGACTACTTTGCGCAATTACTACAAAAGGCCAGGTAGACGGCTATCCACAATTTCACAGGCCTGTTGATGAAAATAGTTCTTCCACAGTCGGCGCGTCGGCGTGTCGGGCGTGTTGCCTCGCCCGATTCGTCACCGATCACCGAAGTCGAACATCACAGTGTGAGAGTTATCCCCAGGTCCGATTCGGGACCCTGACGCGCGGTCGCACAACCTCGAAACAAAACATCGGGCCCCGCACACCGAAGTGTGCGGGGCCCGACGAGACGAACAGTCGACAATGCGCCGACGAGACGAACAGTCGACTATGCGCCGACGACGTTCAGGTTGAACTTGGCAACCACATCGGGGTGCAGGTTCACGACCACGGCGTGCTTGCCCGTGTTCTTGATGTGAGCCTTCGGCAACACGATGGAGCGCTTGTCGACAACCGGTCCACCGGCAGCCTTGATCGCAGCAGCGACGTCAGCGACGGTAACCGAACCGAAGAGCTTGCCCGAGCCACCGGCGGTCTTGACCGTCAGCTTTACGGACTCGAGGCCCTCGATAGCTGCCTTGAGCTCCTTGGCGTGATCCAGGCCGCGCACAGCGCGCGCTTCCTGTGCACGACGGATGCCCTCGACCTGCTTCTCGGCGCCACGGGTGGCGACGATTGCCAGTCCGCGGGGGAGCAGGTAGTTACGGCCGTAGCCGTCCTTGACCTCCACGGTGTCGCCAGGCGCACCGAGGTTGTCCACGTCAGCGGTGAGGATGAGCTTCATGTTCTTTCCTCCCTTTCCTTAGCGAGCCACGGTGGCGTAAGGCAGCAGTGCTACCTCACGTGAGTTCTTGACGGCAATGGCAACGTCGCGCTGGTGCTGGACGCAATTGCCGGTGACACGGCGAGCACGGATCTTTCCGCGATCGCTGACGTACTTACGCAGCAACGTCGTGTCCTTGTAGTTGATCTGCGTGTTCTTCTCTTTACAGAAGGTGCAGACCTTCTTCTTCATAACCTTGTCGCGCAAGGGCGGCTTCGGCATGTCTTTGCTCTTTTCTGGATGTTCCTGATCAGGTACGGATCAGAAGGGCGGTTCGTCGCTGCCCGCACCACCGAAGGAGCCCGAAGCCTGAGGCGCACTGCCCCAAGGATCGTCTCCACCCGAAGGTGCAGCGCTCGGACGTCCGCCACCCGATCCGCCGGAGGAACCGCCGAAGTTGCCGCCTCCACCGCCGCCGCCACGGTTGGCCTTGTTGACCTTTGCCGTGGCGTACTTCAGTGAAGGACCGATTTCATCGACTTCGAGCTCGACGACAGTTCGCTTTTCGCCCTCGCGAGTTTCGTACGAACGCTGCTTGAGCCGGCCGCTCACGATTACTCGTGAGCCACGGGTCAAGCTCTCCGCGACGTTCTCGGCTGCTTCGCGCCAGATGTTGCAACGCATGAACAGTGCATCGCCGTCTTTCCATTCATTGGAATTACGGTCGAAGGTGCGGGGCGTGGAAGCAACCGTGAAGTTTGCAACCGCGGCACCCGCCGGGGTGAAACGAAGTTCAGGATCAGCCGTCAGGTTTCCGATGACGGTGATGATGGTGTCGCCAGCCATGTGGTTCCTCCTGCATTGATGTAAGACCGTTGGGCGCGAGAGTAGAGCTCGCTACCGACAGTAATTACTTGTTGTGGCGCAGAACCTTCGTGCGCAGAACCGACTCGTTCAGACCGAGCTGACGATCGAGCTCAGCGACGGTGGCGGGAGTGGCGTTGATGTCGATCACCGCGTAGATACCTTCAGCATGCTTCAGGATCTCGTAGGCGAGACGACGCTTACCCCAGACATCGACCTTGTCGATCGTGCCGCCGTGCTGGCGCACAACATTGAGGAACGTATCCAGTGAAGGAGCGACAGTGCGCTCGTCCAGGCTGGGGTCAAGGATGACCATCAATTCGTAATGACGCATAAGACCTCATCACCTCCTGTGGACTAAGTGAAAACGGCCACGGACTATCCGTGGCAGGAGGGTCGTTGCGTCAGCAACCCTCGTAGGTTACACGAGGGGCCTTGACCAGGGAAATCGTCCCGGCCCTCCGGGAAGATCACCAGGTCGATACGCGACGCGTGGTGCAGACACGTCGCCCCGCGAGCCACTCCGCCCCCTAGGGTGAGAATCATGCGAACAGACCGCAAGACCCCGGCGTCGATCCTGGCGTTGGTCGTCGGATTGTGCGGCCTGACGCTGGCACTGGGCTATTTCAACAAGGCCAGATGCGGCGGCGCACCGTTCGCTCCCGACGGCCGAAGCCTGAACTTCGACGTCAACAAGAACATCGACGTCTGCTACTCCGACATTCAGTTGCTCTGGCTCGGACGAGGTATCGATCAGCATCTGTTCCCCTTCGTCACCGGAGGGATAACGCCCGAAGGATTCCTGACCGGCGGAACCGTCGAATATCCGGTACTCAGCGGAATTCTGATGTGGCTGGGCGGTATCGGCTCACACACCGACACGGACTTCCTTCTGCACTCGGCACTGATCCTGGCTCCTTTCGGACTGCTCACCGCGTGGATGCTCGGCAAGATGAGCGGCGCGTACGCGCTGGTGTGGTCGGCAACACCGCCGCTGGTCCTGTACGCATTCCACAACTGGGAGCTCCCGGTAGTAGCCACCAGCGTCGGCGCGATCTTCCTGATGACGTTCGAGCGGATCCCGCTGCGAACCCGTGCGATTCTGGCAGCCGTCATCCTGGCGATCGGCTTCTGCTTGAAGCTGTACCCGGGAATGTTCGTGCTGCCGCTCATGGCCTACGTGCTCCTACGCGGCAACGAAAGCAAGCGTTACGACGTTCGTGGAGCGCTGATGACGGCGGGTGCGGCGATCGCCACCGTCGTCCTCGTCAACCTGCCGTTCGCCCTCATCTCGTACGAAGGCTGGCGCGCGTCGTTCAGCTTCCAGGAGAAGCGAAGCGCCGACATCACCACCAACTCGCTGTGGTTCTGGGGGTTGCGACCGTTCTACGGTTTCGGAGTTCGCGAACTCAACGCCGATTACGACGCACTGGTGAGCATCCTGTCCCCAGTAATGATCCTGGCGTCGTTCGCGCTCGCGATGTATCTGGGTTGGCGACGCTACGTCCGCGAAGGCTACTTTCCGTGGATTGCCGTCAGTGCCGCGATGCTGTGCGGATTCGTGTTGCTGCACAAGGTCAATTCACCGCAGTACACGCTGTGGATCCTGCCGTTCCTCGTTCTGTTCAAGATCCGGTGGTTCTGGATCGTCGCCTATCTGATCGTCGATGCGGCGTTGGGCATCGGCGTCTTCCGGTACTTCTACCAACTGGACATGAATCTCGATCCGAGCAAGTACGAGGCCGTCGTCCAGGCGAGCGTCTGGGGCCACGTCATCCTGCTCGCCGTGTTCTTCTTCCTGTTCCTGCGAGTCCCACTGCGCTATCCACTTGCCGGCGGGACCGATCAGATTGCCAACTCCGACAACAACCTTCCGACTCACTCACGGGAGCACGCCTGATGACTGCATCGTGGTTCGAATCACCGACGTTGACCGGTGATCGAGTACGACTCGAACCCCTGAGCGTCGCGCACACCGACGCACTGCTCGCGGCCGCCGACGACCCGGCGATCTTTCGCTGGACCGCGGCGCCGATCACCGAACGGGAACAGGCACAGAAGTACATCGCTGCAGCAACCGACGACCCGAATCGGATCGCCTTCGCGCAGGTGAACATCGCGACGAACGCCGTGGTCGGCACCACGTCCATGTACCAGATCGACCCGGTAAACCGCAGTCTTGCAATCGGATACACGTGGTTGTCGCGATCGGTTCAGGGAACCGGGATCAATCCCGAATCGAAACTGCTCCTGCTTCGCCATGCCTTCGACCAGCTCGAAGCCGTACGCGTCGAATGGCACACGGACGAGTTCAACGAACAGTCCAGGGCAGCGATCGCAAAGCTCGGCGCTCAGTTCGAGGGCCTGCTGCGCAAGCACCGACGCCGCCTCGACGGCAGTTGGCGCACAACGGCGCTGTTCGCGATGACCGACGACGACTGGCCGACCATCGCACCTCAGCTCGAGACACGTACCCGAAACTAGCGATCACCTGCACTCTTCGGCCGAGTCCATGCCAAGATTCACCTCATGAGCGATCAGGGTGGGTACGGGTACCAGGGCAATCAGAATTGGCAACCGGCTCCGTACGGGCAGCCTGATCCGTACGGCAGGCGGCCCACGAACACGCTCGCGGTACTCGCTCTTGTCTTCGCTTTCCTCATCGCGCCGTTGGGGATCGTCTTCGGGCACATCGCACGCGGCCAGATCAAACGGACCGGCGAAGAAGGCGACGGACTCGCTCTTGCCGGCCTGATCATCGGATACATCTTCACCGCACTGGGCATCCTGGCAGTGGTGGTGTGGATCGCGTTCTTCGGGTTGCTCGCCGCCGCTTTCGGCAACGCCGCGAACGAGGCGAGTTCGCGGAGTTTCACCTACACGACGCCGTACTCGTACTCCACGACCACGACTCGGGCGCCGAGTGCACCCACCACAGCGCCGAGAACGACGACGCCCCCACGCGCCACGACCTCTGTCGGTTCAGCGCCTACCGTCTCCGGCACCGACCGTCAGGGCTTCATCTCCGGCGGTCCCAGTTGCAACTCCACCAATCCTGCCGTCGCCATTGCCGTCACGACCGGATCACGAATCGTCATCTGCGAAACCGGAGTCGGCCGTTACTACTACAAGGGTCAGCGGCTGAGCGACGGCGCCACAATCGAACTCGACGATCCGACCCCCACCGGCAACGGATTCACCGTCACCAACAAGGACGTCACATACAAGCTCACCTCCGGCGGACTGGTGATCACCGGCAGCGGAGGCGAGCTGGGTAGGGAAGCCGCCATCGAGTTCTGGATGAACTGACCCACGTCAGCCGGCACACGGATCTTGGTAGGGAACACCGGGCAGGTAACGCTCCCATTCGGCTTCCGTGATGGGAGAACCTGCGGTGCGGCACAATCGATCAACGACGCTGTCGGGGTCGATTCCCCACAAGCGAACGGTCTTGTCCGACCCACTGCCCGCGATTATGTCACTCTCACCGGCGAACTGAGCGTCGTTGACGCGACCCGGGTAGGCGGACAGCGTCGCAAACCGTGTTGGCCGTGAAGGCGTTTCGATGTCCCACAGCCACACGGTTCCGTCTCCGACACCGGCAGCGAGCCGATCACCGGCACGGTTGAACGAGATCGAATAGATTGCGCCCTCTGGGCCGAGAAGACGGGCGAGTTCCTCGGGTGCCGACGGTGTGCGTACGTCCCAGACGGCGACACCGTGATCCGCGCTTCCGGCGGCCAACAGAGTTCCGTCGGCACTGAAAGACACTGCTAGTGCGTAACTTTGGAACCCGCCCACCGTTGCCGCCACCCTGGGCGACGCTGGGTTCGACACGTCCCACAGATCAACGTCATTCTTGGCGTTCGCGATCGCCAGTATGTCGGCACCCGGTTGAAATGCCATCATCTGCGGGTAAGAGCCGACATCGGTCAACGACAACAGTTTCGGGGCCGACGGATCGGAGGCATCGACCAAGGCCACACTGTTGTCGTCCTGCGAGGACACTGCCAGCAGATCTCCGCCCGGATTCAGGGCGACAACCGCCACGATGCCCTTCACGTACACAGCGGGTTCGCTGTAGATCCGTGGCGACGCCGGATCACTCAGGTCCCAGAGATAGGCACCGCCGCCGCCGGTGCCGCTCACAGCCAGGTTCCCGTCTGCCGACACCGCCGACGCACCACTGAAAGAGTCGGCCCCTTGCGGTTTCAACTCGGGCATCATCGCGGGGCGATCGAGATCCTCGGTGTTCCACGCCAACATCGCGCCACCCCTGGCGCCGACGCCGGCCACCAGACGCGAGCCGTCCGCGGCAAAGGGACTGGTGAAGATCGTGTCCCGAGCTCCCGCCCAGACCGGACCCGGTAGAGCCCACACGCGAGTCACACCGTTGAGTCCCCCGGTGACCAGGTTGCGGCCGTCGTCGCTGAAGTCGACGGTGGTCACCGCCCCACTGTCCGGAAGTGTTTCGATCAACGCCCCGGTTCGGGGGTCCCATACGCGCACGGAGTTGTCGGAACTCCCTGCAGCAAGGCGTGTTCCATCTTTGCCGTAGTTGAGTTCGTTGACGTAACTGGAGAATCCCGTCAGTGCCGTCAGTGGAGCAGGGCGTGCCGGATCGCTCATGTCCCACCGAACCACCTCTCTGCCAGTGGTTCCCGCCGCAAGCTCACGTCCGTCCGGGCTGAAGGCAACGCCGAGGTAGTGGACGGTAGTGCCGTTGGGCTCGGTCGCGAAGATCGGCGCCGATTCCTCACTCCACTTCGCGACGTCCCACACACGCAATGTCGATTGACGCCCACCCGCCACGAGGAAACGTCCGTCGGGACTGAAGGTCGCGGTGACGATCCCGTCAGCCGGGTGCGGAAGAGCAGGCAAGGCAACGGCGTTCGCGGAGGCGTCGATGTTCCATCGAAGAACGTCGGGCGTCGAGGTACCGGCGACCAATTTGGTTCCGTCGGGACTGAACTCCATATCCTGCACTACGCGTTCACCGTCGACGGGAAGTGTTCCACGAACCGGATTCTTCGGATCCGACACGTCCCACAGTGCAGCGCCGCCGGCACCACCAGTGGCAAGCAGCCGGCCGTCCGGACTGTAGGCGACGGCAAAGAGAGCCGTGCCCTCCGAGACTCCGAGGAACTCCGCCTGCGGGACGGCTGATGCCACACCGTTCACCATCGGATACATTCTGACCTTTCCATCCGAACCACCAACCGCCACAACAGTTCCGGCTGGGTTGATCCGGGCCTTCATCGCGCCGGGTGGTCCGATGATGCGGGTAGCCGAATGAACGCCGGACGCATCCAGCAATGCCGAGCGGGCTTCGGTCGTCTCGTTGACCGCAAATGCCGCCAGAGCAAGCTGCGACGCCAGCGACGGATCCCGCTCACGCATCCTGATCGACTCGGTGGCCACCTGACGCGACATCGCCTCGTCGCGCGCGGTATCTGCTTGGACACGTTGACGATTCGCGCCGATACCGGCGACGGTGGCGACCACCGCCAACACGAGAGCGATCACCGACGCAGCTGCCAACGCGGTCACGAGTCGTCTCAGCACGCGTGTGCGTCGGCGATCGGCAAATTCCTGCTGATCACGATGCTCGATGCTCGCGGCGAGGTACTCGCGCTCGGTGGCGTTGAGGTCGGCGGAGCGGGTCTGGCTCGGTTCCAGCGGGAGCCCGAGTTCGCCCGAACGCAGCCATTCTTCCGTCAGGTGAAGACGGGCGGGTCCGAGCAGTGCGCCGGGGTCGCGTCCACTGTCCTCCCACACCTGCGCCGCGTACGTGAACCGACGATGCACCGCCAGACCGGCACGGTCCGAGTCGATCCAATCGCGGAGCCGACTCCACGCGGACAGCAACACCTCGTGCGAAACCTCGACGGTCTCCTCGTCGACGGTGAGAAGGCGGCGTAAGGCGAACCGGTCGATGACGGTGTTCACGTCGTCGACGTCGTCACCGAGGAAGAGTTCGGTGCGCGGTGCGCGCCGACGCGTCTGCGTCACTTCGTCGACGTTGACCAAGCGCAGGAAGATCCTGCGCGCCAACTGTTGCTGCCGCTCCGTCAGTTCGCCGTACACTTCCTCGGCGCTCTGCTGGACAGCTCCGGCGATCCCGTCGGTGGCGTAATAGTCCGAGACGGTCAGCGTCTTACGCGTCGACCGTTGCCAGGTCCCCAGCAGTGCGTGCGACAACAATGGCAAAGCGCCGGGGTCGCTGGCCGTGCGCGAGCCGCGTGGTGTCAGCTCGGAGACCAGAACCTGAACCAACTCGCTCTGCACGGTCATCCCGGCCTTGACCGCCGGCTCGACGATCACTTCGCGCAACTGCTCTTCGGTCAGCGGCCCGACCACCATCGGCGAGTCGTCGAGCAGTGGCACCAAAAGCGGTTCCTTCGCCGCGAGCCCGTAGAAGTCGGCACGCATGCCGATGACGACAATGGTGTTCTCACCGAGTTCCGCGAGAGTCTGCAGTATTTCCTCGCGACGATCACCGTCGCACTGCGTCCACAGTTCCTCGAACTGATCGAGGATCAAGACCGTTGGTTCGTCTGAAATCGACGACGGGATTCCTCCCGTACCCGGCTGCCTGATTTCCACCCGCCAGCCGTCGAACCGTGGATCGTCTCCAGCGATCTTGGGGGCGAGCCCGGCCCGCAGCAACGACGACTTACCCGAGCCGGAAGCACCGATCACCATGAACTGACGGCGGCCGTCACCCTGTATCGCCGCCGCCACCCGTTCCGCCAAGTTGGCAGTGAGTTCGTCTCGACCGAAGAACCACTCGGCGTCCTCCTGCCGGAACGACTCGAGACCTCGATACGGAACGGTGGCGTCGCCGCGTCGTCTAGCCGTCAACTGTCTCACTCGTTGCACCGCACTGATCCAGCGCTGCCGCTCATCCTCGGAATCGACGCCGCAGGCATCGAGGAGCGCAAAAAACATCGGGGTACTCGCCGGCGTCGGCAGGTGTTGGCCGGCAAACCATCCGCTGACAGTTCCGTGCAAACCTCCCGACCGCTCGACGGCTTCGCGAACCGTCATTCCGGCTGCATTCCGCAGCGCGGTGAGCGCCTCAGCAAACTGCCCACGCGACTCGATTTGGGCGGGATCGACCTGATTGTGCGTACCGGCTTCCGCCTTCGAGTTCATAGCGAGGCACTCTATCGGAGCAGGTAGGGGATTTGTCCGTTGTATGGACTCTGTATCGAGAGAGTTGCGCCCGTTCCACTGAGACGCCGCCATCGAAATACTCGATCTCAGTCGCGCCCGAAGTCAGCAGCCCTTCTGCAAATACGGCAGTCGACGCCCATTCCCTCCGTCGAAAGGCGCTACTCGCATGTCTGCAATCGGCATTTCTTCGAAGATCGAGGCAAACGTGTCCCGAGTCGGCAACCCCAAGCACGGCAAGCACAAGCCGAAGCTGAGCGTCCGCGAGATCGAAGTCCTTCTCGCCTGGCTTCGTTCGGATTCCAAGTCCGAGGTCGCCGAGACACTCGGCCTACGCGTCAGCACCGTAAACACACACATCACTCGGATCCGCACGAAGTACAGCGACGTCGGCCGGCCCGCACCCACGAAGGCAGCGTTGTTCGCCCGCGCGGTTCAGGACGGGTACACCACCCTCGACGAGTGGTGAACTCAGACCGTGACGGGTTCCGGTTCCTTTGCCTTGGACGGCTTCAGCCAACCGGGTAGCCAGGCAGGCTGTTTGTCCGGCGCCTGATCGAGAACACCGCCCGCCGGATCGTCGATGAACCCGTATCGCACAAGATCTTCCGACGGGCGGTAGATCTGCCGCAGCACCAGCGCGCACAGAACAAGCACCGCGATGTCCCGGATCACGACGGTTCCGGTGAACCACTGCTCCGGCAGACCCTTGTTGGACACCCCGAGGTAATACATCATTCGTGGAACCCAGACCAGGGCGTCGATGGTCATCCACGCAAGCAACAGCCTGCGGTGCGGCAACGCCAACACGGCCAGCGGCACCAGCCACAGCGAATACTGCGGGCTCCACACCTTGTTGGTGATCAGGAAGCCCGCGACGAGCAGGAAGCACAATTGCGCTACGCGCGGACGACGCTGCGCCGTCAGGGCGACGTAGCCGACACCGATGCAGACGGCGACAAACAGCAGCAGGGAGACGGCGTTGAGATTCGACGGCGACTCACCTTGCGCGAGGGGACCGTCGAGGCCCTTCCACGACGTGAACGACGCGATCACGTTGTAGAGGGAATCCGGATCAGCCCCGCGCTCGGAGTTGAGACGGAAGAACTCGTACCAACCGTGGGGGTACAGCGCGGCGATCGGCAGGTTCACCGCAAGCCAGGCCGCGACGGCGCTGAGAGCGGTCACCAGCCAGTCCCGCGTCTTGCCCGCACGCAGACACAAGACGAAAAGCGGTCCGAGTAGGAGCAGCGGGTACAGCTTCGCGGCGCCGCCGAGGCCGAGCAGAATTCCCGCGAGTACCGGACGCTTACGTGCCCACGCCAACAACCCGCCGGCCGCGAACGCCGTCGCCAACGGATCGAAGTTCGTGAACACGTGCACGA
The DNA here is from genome assembly GCF_053608585.1 of Rhodococcus sp. NPDC055024. Taxonomy (NCBI): domain Bacteria; kingdom Bacillati; phylum Actinomycetota; class Actinomycetes; order Mycobacteriales; family Nocardiaceae; genus Rhodococcus; species Rhodococcus sp. NPDC055024. Next base: position 724,021 of record NZ_JBSGVT010000001.1, on the reverse strand, counting down.
TCACCAACGGGGAACAGGCGATCAGCGCGCCGTCCCACACTCGTCGTCCGGCCAGCAGGGTGCTCGCCCACACGGTGACCAGCCACGCCAATGCCAACCCGAATGCGACAACGTTGAAATAGAGCGCCACCTGAATCGCGCCCGGCAGCCAGGTGATCGAATCCCACGCCTTGGCGACCTTCATCGCGCCGTACTGATAGAGCCCCGAGATGACCGGATACTCCATGTACCGCATCTGGATCGAACCGTCGCCGCGCACTTCTTCCCACGACGTCTTGTACGGGAAGGCGCCTTGATCGAGGCGTTCGGCTCCGTACAGCGGAACGGTGTCGGAGTAACACATCGCCACGTACTGACGGCTGCCGCTCCAGTCGAGGCCGACCTGCCCGCTCTCGCCGACCGGCGACTGCTGAATACAACCGGCCTTCGCGAACCAGCCGAAAGCCAAGAACACCACGGCGAGCAGGAGGATCACTCGCATCGGTGTGAAGAAGCGGGTGCGTCCGATCAGTGCGTGACGACCTACCGGACCTCCGACGGTTCCCGACAGCGCAGACACCAACGCATCGTTGCGACTGGGAACGTCCCGCCAATCCGCCGAACGAAGATCTTCGGCCAGCGGAGCGGGGGAGGTCGGTTCGGCATCATCAGCATTCGCGGCCACTCCGCGAGGTTACCGTCTTTCGAACCGACCACCCTCCAACTACTGGCCGGGGCTCACACCTGCCGGTTCTTCCTCGGTGGTCTCGCCTGCCCCCGGTACCTGCGGCGTGGTTGTCGTCGGCCGGGAGATGCCAGGAATCGGGATGGTGATGCCCGGCAGAACCTCGACCTGCGTCGTCGTCACCACAGGCGGCGGAGTGGTTTCCGTCGTCGTCGGTGTGGTGGTCGGCGGCGCCGACGTCTTGGGCGGTGCGGGTGCCGTGTACTCCGGAACACCACCGGCTTGGCCGTTGATCTTGCCCGGCGTCGGGAACTTCTCGTTGTCGGTGCCGTCGAGGGCGCCGTCCATCGTGTCCTTCCAGATGTCCGAAGGCAGACCCGAGCCGTAGATCATCGCGCCACCGGAATTGGTGATCGCTTCACCGTCGGGCGTTCCGACCCAGACCGCGGTCGAGAGTGACGGCGTGTAGCCGACCATCCACGCGTCCTTGTTGGCTCCGGTGTCACCGAGCTGCGCGGTACCTGTCTTCGACGCCGACAGACGTCCGCCGGCCAGGTTGTGACCGCGTGAGTACGCCGCGATCGGCTGCATCGCAGCCGTCACGTTGTCCGCCACGGCAGCGTCGATGCGGTCCTCACCCGCGGGTGCGCCGCGGTCCAGCAGCACGGTGCCGTCGGCCGCGACGACCTTCTGTACGAAGTGCGGTGCGTGATAAGTACCGGACGCGGCGAGCGTCGCGTACGACGACGCCATGTCGAGCACGCGGGCCTGGTACTGGCCGAGCACGATGCCGTTGTTGGGACCGGAACCGTCACCCTCGGTGAGCGACGGGCCGACGCCCGGGATGTCCTTCGGGATACCTGCCTTGTGAGCGATGTCCGCGATTGCCTGCGGGCCGTTGCCGTCGAGGCTGAGCATCTGACGGTAGAAGCTGGTGTTCAGCGAACGCTTGAGTGCTTCGGCGATGGTGCAGGTGCCGCAGCTTTCACCTTCGACGTTGCCGATGGAGATGCCGTTGACGGTCAGCGGCGAGCTGTCGTACATCTGCGAGAGCGGAATTCCCTGATCCAGGGCGGCTGCGAGACCGAACACCTTGAACGAGGAACCGGTCTGAAGTCCGGCATTCGCGAAGTCGTATCCCGCGCCGTCCTCACCGCCGTAGTACGCCTTGACCGCTCCGGTCTTCGGGTCGACCGAGACCACTGCGGTGCGCAGATTCTCCGGCTCACCCTTCATGTTGGAACGCGCTGCCTCGACCGCTGCGGCTTGCGCCTGCGGGTCGATGGTCGTGGTGATCTGCAGACCCTCGGTGTTGAGCAACTGCTCGCTGATTCCGGCGTCGCCGATCTCCTTGAGCACCTGACGCTTGATCAGGCCCTCGGGTCCGGTCGAGCCCTGGCTGCTGTTGTCGACCTGGGCGAGCGGGATGTAACCGGGGTACTGCATCGGCGTGCGCGCAGCCTGATCCAGCGTGCCGGCGGACACCATGCCGTCGAGCACGTAGTTCCAACGAGACTTGGCACCGGTCGGGTTGGTTTCGGGATCGAGGAGCGACGGAAGCTGAATCGACGACGCCAGGACGGCGCCTTCCTCGATGGACAGCTGGTCGACGGGCTTACCGAAGTAGGCCTTGGAGGCGGCTTCGATTCCGTACGCACCACGACCGAAGTAGATGGTGTTCAGGTATGCGGCGAGAATGTCGTCCTTGGACCACTCGTTGGCCATCTTCGAGGAGAGAACGAGTTCCTTCATCTTTCGCGTCAGCGAACGCTCCGAGCCGACGAGCGCCGTCTTCACGTACTGCTGCGTGATGGTCGAGCCACCACCGGCGCTGTCGCGACCGAGGACGTTGTCACGGGCCGCGCGTGCGAAACCGGAGATCGAGAATCCAGGGTTCGAGTAGAAATCGCGGTCCTCCGCGGCCAGAACGGCGTTACGAACGTGCATCGGCACCTGATCGAGCGAGACCTCGACGCGGTTACCTTCGTCCGGCGGGACCACGGTGCTGATCACCGTGGTGCCGTCCGAGGCAAAGACCGTCGCCACCTGATTGGTCTTTTGGTCACCGGGCTTGGGGACGTCCTGCACGATGTACGCGGCCATGAAGGCAAGAACGGGCAGAACAAGACCGAGCGCCACCAAGACGTAGGCCGAGCGGCGAGCTGTGCGCCACTTGGACTTCTTCTTCACGGTGCTCTTTTTTCCCTTCGGGGGTTGTCCGTCATTGCCACCCCCACCGGAGCCACCAGTCGGCGGCTTCGTCGGCGGAGGTCCGACCGGCGGGCGGGTGCCCACGTTGGTTCGAGTGGTCGCTGCTGCTGCTGCGACGCGCTGGGTCGGTTCGTTTGCCTGAGCGCCGGCGGCGCGATCCCGTCCCGCGCGATCCTGTGGCGGCGGGCCGGCAGGTCGTCCCTGCGGCGGACGACCCTGCGGCGGGGGTCCGGCGGGGCGGCCCTGAGGAGGCGGGCCGGAAGGTCGACCTTGCGGCGGACGACCCTGCGGCGGGGGTCCCATCGGGCGACCTTGCGGCGGACGCCCCTGAGGGGGTGGGCCCATCGGAGGCCGACCCTGGGGCGGCGGACCCATGGGACGTCCCTGCGGCGGACGACCCTGAGGAGGTCCGGCGGGACGGTTGGGACCGACGGGACGGCCACCCGGGTTGTTGCCTCCCGGGTTGTTGTTGCTGGGGGAACTCACGAATCAAATCTCCAGTGGTCACGGACCGATCACGTGCAGACTTCGATCGGGCCCTTCTTCGGGTGTGGCGTTACTCGCTGGCGGTGCGCCGGCTTGGTGGGCGTGCTCGCCGCGGTCGCGGCGGCGCAGGTACTGCGCCGAGCACATAGGACTGCACCAAGTGGTTCCAACTGCAGGTACGGCACACCTCTACAACGTGCACCGTGAACTCCTCTGCTGTTTCCGCAAGCCGAGCGAGCTCGTCCGAGGTTCGGGCCGATCCCGAAACCTGACCGAGCTTGTCGCCGAACACCCAGGACACGAGCGTCAACTGTTCCTTGCGGCAAATGGGGCAGACGACGTCGCTGCCCCGGCCGTGGAACTTCGCGGCTCTGAGTAGGTACGGATCGGCGTCACACACTTGCTTGACGTCGGTCCTACCCGCAGACACTTCGGCCAGCACAGACCGACGCGCGAGCGCGTAGTCCACAACTTGCCGCTGTATCCGCACCTGACCAGCGTACGTGCGTCCGCGCCGCGACGGACGGTTCGGGAGGGTCACGATGAACACATTTCGGGGGCTGGGGGTACGGCGACCAGCCATTACGATCACTTCCTGTGAAGTCTTCCCGTTCTCCGATGACGCGTGCTCGTGATCTCGATCGCGTCGAAACGTGCAATGTGTTGGAAGCTGCATACGCCGAAGGGCAGTTGAGCGCGGAGGACTACTTCGAACGGACCGAGAAGGCGAAGTCCGCGAAGACCCTGCTCGCGCTCGCACGCCTGGTCAACGATCTGCAGGTGCCGAAGATCGAGACCAGAACGGCGCCTCGGACGTCGACGACACGAAAGGCCGGGTACCTCGGTGCTGCTGCTCTGATCGTCGTCGGCGCGATCGCCGCGGTGGCGTGGAGTCGGTCACCGTTGACGCCCTCGGAAGACATCACAGCCAGTTATGCCAGCACTACTTCCCTGGCTCCGCCCTTGCCGACCACCACCCCGGTGCCGGAGCCCACCGTCGAACCGATCCTGATCGCACACATCGACACGTTGACGCCGGAAGGAATCGGAGCATTCATCGAGAGGTATCGAGAAGATTTCGGCGACATGTTCGTCGACGGCGCGAGCTTCCACGGCGACTACTCCTCGGTGAGCCGGGCGGTCCCCGACGCTCCCGCTCTCACCGAGTCCATCAGTTTTCGCGACGGCTTCGAGCGGGATGTGACATCCACTCCACGACGAACTGGCCAGCCGACCTTCGACCTCGGTTCCATCCAGATCGACAAACTCGCGCCGTACATGGCGAACATCGGCGGCTATGTCAACGTTTCGGACGCCGCGATCACGCACTTGATCATGGATGCGAACTACGGCGTCCCGGAGATCGCGATCTATGCGGAGAACGGACTCGGCCACCAAGGACGCATCGAAGTCACGCCGTGGGGCGAGATCTCTCGTTCCTACCCGTACGGAAGCTAGGGTGAGCCGGTGAGTGGGTCCCCGACTACTACCTCCACGCGCACCCGCGCGCGCGACGTCGACCGTTCCGACACCTGTGCCGTTCTCGACTCCGCCCTGTCCGACGGACAGATCACGGCGGACGAGCATGCGAACCGAACGGCATCGGCCATGACCGCGACCACTCTCGGCCAGCTCGATCTACTGGTCCGCGATCTGCAGAAAGCGACGCTGCGTAACGCCGTCGCCAAAGTTCGTCGTATCGACAAGATCTGGTACCTCGCGGCCGCTTCGGTTGTCTTCGCGGGCATGATCGGGTTCCTCACCTTGTCCGCCGACGATTCACCCCCACCGCCTCCACCGGCTGCAGCCGAACCGGTCGGACCGCTTGCCCCCATTGTGAGTTCGACGCTGAACACGGTCACTGCAAGCGGGATCGGGGAATTCATCACCAGATACAGCGCCAAGTACGGCACGACGATGATCGATTCCGCCAACTTCTACGACGGCCATGCAAGCGTCACTCGCGCCGCCGCTGTCTCGCCGAATCTGGAGGAGGACATCGACTTTCGTGGAGGCTTCACACCAGGCGACAGCACGTCGACCCGGGCGGCCAGCACGACTACCTTCGACCTCGCCTCGGTCGACATCGACAAACTCGCCGGATACCTGGCCGGAGCGTCCGCCAATCTCAACGTCCCCGACGCCAAGGTCTCACACATCAGCATGAGTTCGTCGGGCCAAGATCCACGTATTTCCATCTACGTGGACAACGAACTCGGCGCGAGCGGCTCGATGGAGCTGACCCCGGATGGCCGCCCGATCCGCTTGTCTCCCTTCACTCCTCGATAGGCCTCGGACATGCCGAACGATCTGACCCGGACCACCCGTGCTCGCGACGCCGACCGCGAGGCCACCTGCGCAGTGCTGGACTCCGCCTTCGCCGACGGGCAACTCACCGCGGCCGAGCACGACGAATTGACCGAACTCGCCGCGGTTGCAGTCACTCTCGGCGATCTCGAAGAATTGACGTTCGATCTGCAGACCGAGGCGTCCCTACCCGTTCTTCGGAAAGAACCTTCGCTGGACACGCGTTGGATCGCCGTTGTGATCATCGCTCTGTCACTGGTCTCGGCTATCGGTTTCGGAATCAAATACGCCGCGTCCGACGTCACGATCTTCTCCAGCCCCGAGCCACAGTTGCACACCGTCGACGGCCTCGGTGCGATGTTCCGTGCCATCGAAACGGAGTACGGCAGCGGACTGGTCGACGAGATGACCATCTATCCCACTTACGCACGCGTAACGCGCGCCGATCCTGCCGCGCCGCGCAAGAGCCTGGACAGCTACTACCGAGGCGATCTCGAGGACACGACTTCAGGAGGATCGCGCGAACCCGACGTGGCACAGATCGACGTCACACAGCTCGATCCTCGCATCGTGATCGCCCTGCTCGACGGCGCCGGAACAACGACGTCGGTGCAAAATCCGACCACTCGATACGTCTCGGTCGACAGCACCGAAAATGTTCCGACCATCCAGATTCACGTCGGCAACGACCTCGACGAGAGCGGGTACCTGACCGCTGCCCTCGACGGCGAAATCATGTCGATTTACCCGTTCAAGCCCTGATCTAGCCGTGACACCTTGGTACACGTATCAGGCCGCAGTGTGGTTTTATATATCGGCGCGATATAGTTGGTTATCGCATCAAGCGGTTAGGTTCAACGACTCGGGAGGTTTGTCAGTTGCTCGAACTCGCAATCCTCGGGCTGCTCCTCGAGTCACCGATGCACGGATACGAGCTGCGTAAGCGGCTCACTGGTCTGCTCGGCGCATTCCGCGCGTTCTCGTACGGATCGCTGTACCCGGCACTGCGGCGCATGCAAGCCGACGGATTGATCTCGGAAGACGTCGACACTGCGACCGGCACTCTCAAGCGTCGGGCGCGTCGCGTCTACCAGCTCACTCCGGAAGGTCGGCAACGGTTCACCGAACTGGTCGCCGACACCGGGCCGCAGAACTACACCGACGACGGTTTCGGCGTTCATCTCGCCTTCTTCAGTCGCACCCCCGCAGAAGCGCGGATGCGAATCCTCGAAGGCAGGCGACGTCAAGTCGAGGAGCGCCGCGAGGGGCTCCGCGAGGCCGTCGGTCGGGCCAGCGGATCGCTGGACCGCTATACCCGTCAGCTCCATCAGCTCGGACTCGAATCGAGTGAGCGCGAAGTGCGTTGGCTCAACGAATTGATCGCAGCCGAGCAATCGACAACAGGAACATCCCGGAAAGAAGGAGAACCCGACCATGGGTGAGAACAGCACCGCGGTGCGCGTAGCCATTGTGGGCGTGGGTAACTGCGCCTCGTCCCTGGTTCAGGGCGTCCACTACTACAAGGATGCCGACGAGACCCAGACGGTCCCCGGCCTCATGCACGTCAAGTTCGGTAAGTACCACGTCCGCGACGTGCAGTTCGTCGCTGCATTCGACGTCGACGCCAAGAAGGTCGGCTTCGACCTCTCCGAGGCGATCCTCGCGAGCGAGAACAACACCATCAAGATCGCCGACGTCCCGCCGCTGGACGTTCCCGTGCTGCGTGGCCCGACCCTCGACGGCATCGGCAAGTACTACGCCGAGACCATCGAGCTGTCCGACGCCGAGCCCGTCGACGTCGTCAAGGCACTCAAGGACGCCAAGGTCGACGTCCTCGTTTCCTACCTGCCCGTCGGTTCCGACGACGCTGACAAGTTCTACGCACAGTGCGCGATCGACGCAGGCGTTGCATTTGTCAACGCCCTGCCCGTCTTCATCGCTTCCGACCCGGAGTGGGCTGCGAAGTTCAAGGACGCCGGCGTCCCGATCGTCGGTGACGACATCAAGAGCCAGGTCGGCGCCACCATCACCCACCGCGTGATGGCGAAGCTGTTCGAAGACCGCGGCGTCGTGCTGGACCGCACCTACCAGCTCAACGTCGGTGGAAACATGGACTTCAAGAACATGCTCGAGCGTGATCGCCTGGAGTCCAAGAAGGTTTCCAAGACGCAGGCTGTGACGTCCAACCTGACCGGTGCACTTGCCGGCAAGGTTCACGACCGCAACGTCCACATCGGTCCCTCGGATTACGTGGAGTGGCTCGACGACCGCAAGTGGGCATACGTCCGCCTCGAAGGCCGTGCCTTCGGTGACGCTCCCTTGAACCTGGAGTACAAGCTCGAGGTCTGGGATTCGCCCAACTCTGCCGGCATCATCATCGACGCCGTCCGCGCAGCCAAGATCGCCAAGGACCGCGGCATCGGTGGACCGGTTTACCCGGCTTCCGCCTACCTGATGAAGTCCCCGCCGGTCCAGATGGCTGACGACAAGGCTCGCACCGAGCTCGAGGCCTTCATCATCGGAGCCGATGAGGCGTAATTCGACTCAAACTGATTCGGGGTCTTGCGCCAACGGCGCAAGGCCCCGATTCTGTTATCCGCAGGGTGTTTCCGCATCCGCGCGGGTAATCACGTCTGCGGCTGCTGAATCGCCGCGCGGGTCCGTGTGCCGATCAGCGTGGAATGATGGACATCAGAACCATCACACGGATCGAGGACCCCATGTCGATTACGTCGCTGCCAGTGCTCGATCTGTCTCTGGCGCAGAACCCCGACACAGCCGAGCAGTTCCGCACTCAGCTCCGCGAGGCCACCCACGAGGTCGGATTCTTCTATCTCGTCGGCCACGGAATTCCCGACGACCTGCAGCGACGCCTCCTCGACGTCGCCCGCGAGTTCTTCGCGCTTCCGACTGCCGAGAAGCTCGCGATCGAGAACGTCCGCAGCCCGCACTTCCGTGGGTACACCCGGCTCGGCGGTGAACTGACCGAAGGCAAGCAGGACTGGCGCGAGCAGATCGACATCGGCGCCGAACAGCCCGCGGCCGAGCGCACCGACACCTCACCGGCCTGGGAGATCCTGCAGGGTCCGAACCAGTGGCCCGACGCCCTTCCCGAACTCCGCGACGTCATCACCGAGTGGAACGACACGCTCACCTCGATCGCATTGAGCCTCTTGCGCGAATGGGCGGTAGCGCTGGGGCAGGACGCAAACATCTTCGACGACGCGTTCGCTCACGATCCGTCGATACTCATCAAAGTGGTTCGTTACCCCGGACGCCCGGAAGGTGCCGGCTCCCAGGGCGTCGGCGGGCACAAGGACGCGGGCGTGCTGACTCTGCTCTATGTCGAACCAGGCAAGGGTGGTCTGCAGGTCGAGCACGACGGCGACTGGATCGACGCACCGCCGATCGACGGGGCGCTGGTGGTCAACATCGGCGAACTGCTCGAAGTGGCAACCGGCGGCTACCTGAAAGCGACTGTGCACCGCGTAGTTTCACCCGAAGGTGACGGTGAACGTATCTCGGTGCCGTTCTTCTTCAACCCGAACTATGCGGCACAGATCCCGGAGTTCGACCTACCGCCCGAACTCGCGGCGCGCGCCACCGGCGTCACCGTGGACGCGAACAACCCGATCCACGATTCCTACGGGGCGAACGCCCTCAAGAGTCGACTACGCGCGCATCCAGATGTCGCGGCCCGATGGTGGCCGGATATCGTTGCGGCACAAAGCGCTACCTGAAGCTGAACTACAGGTCCATCGCAACTTTCCACGCCGTGTGCATCGCACCTTCGATGTAGTCGACGTTCACCGCGTCACCAACGACATGCACGTCGGAGACGACGCCGATCAGAGCGTCGGCCAGTGGCGCCTGCGCCGACACACCCGAAGCGACGACAACCATGTCGGCCGAAGCTGTCAGTGTCTTGTCACCGGAACGGAATTCGACGTGCTCCTTGGTGATTCGCTGCACCGTTGAATTGCGGTGAATGTTCACACCGACATGCTTGGCGTGACGCACAGCCGTCCAGCGGCGCGGCATCGCCATCGGAATGCCCAACTGCTGGCCTTCTTCGATCAGCGTCACATTGCGACCGCGCTCGGCCAGGAACTCCGCAAGCTCGAGTCCGACAAGCGAACCACCGATCACCACGACGTCCTTGCCCATGGGCAGGAATTTGCGAGTCACAGCTCGGATCGCCGCGGGACTCTTGGTGATACCGGACAGCTTGCCCAACTTGGCCATCGTCCGCAGGAACGGCGGTACCTGGGAGACATCGCCGGCGCCGGTCATCAAGGCGCGCAACGAGTCACCGGTATGTACGTGCGCGAGATCGCCGCCCGGAACACTCGGCCGCTCACGAACTGCACCCGTAGCCACGACGACGGCGTCGGGGTTCAGTGCCCGGATCGAGGCGACCGAGGCTTCGGTCTTCAGTCGAACATCGACACCGAGACGCTCGATTTCCACTTTCAACCAGCTGAGCAGACGCCCGTTGTCCGGGGTAGTGAGGCTCGAGAACCACAGGGTGCCGCCGAGGCGATCGGACTTGTCCAACACCGTGACTCGGTGCCCACGTTCAGCTGCCACGCGGGCCGTCTCGAGACCGCCGGGGCCCGCGCCGACCACAACAACGTGCTTCGCAGTGCTGGTGCGAACGAAGGGGAGCAGCGCCTCGTTGCCGAGTGCAGGGTTGACAGCGCACAGCGGGGTCTCGTCCCAGAAGTTCTCCTGCACGCAGACGTAGCAATTGATGCATGGCCGAACACGCTCGGGTGCACCGTCTTTGAGCTTGTTCACCAACTGTGGGTCTGCCAGCAGCTGACGGCCCATTGCGGCGAAGTCCGTGCGGCCTTCCGCGATCATCTTCTCGCCGACCTCGGGGAGCATACGTCCGACGGTGATCACGGGAATCGAGATCGCCTGCTTGATTCGAGTTGCATTGTCGGTGTAGTAGCCGACCTTGTCGGGCAGGGGGCCGTCGGTGAAGTTGGCAAAAGCATTCAGTGCGGTACCGGTGACATGGATGGCGTCGGCGCCGGCCTGTTCGAACATCTTCGCGGCCGCAGCAGCCTCGTCGACCGTCAGCCCGTCGGTTTCCCCATACTCTTGACCGGCCAGACGCACGATGACGGCCAGCGAACCGCCGACCTCCTCCTTGACCGCCCGAATAACCTCGCAAGCCAGGCGAGCACGGTTCTCCATCGAACCTCCGTACTCGTCGCTGCGCTGATTCGTGTACCGACTCAGGAACGCTCCAAGGACGTAGTTATGGGCACAGTGAATCTCGACGGCGTCGCCGCCCGCCGCCTTCACCCGTCCGGCAGCCTCGGCGAACATGCGGACCAGCCAATCAAGATCTTCCTTGGTGGCCTCGTGGTAGGTCGCCCTCTTGCCCTCGTTGATGGCAGCCATCTTGCCCAGTTCCTCGGGTGTGCAATCGGCCATCGCACTCATGTCACCCGGCAGCTTCGGCGTGGACGGGACCAACTGCGGTCGGCCGTCGAGGGTATCGATGCGCGCCACCTTGCCGTGGTGTGTCATCTGCACACAGAGCTTGCTGCCCGCGTCGTGCACCGCGTCGGCCAATGCTTTGAGTCCGGGGATGAACCGGTCTTCCGAGAGCCCCGGTTCCTTGCGGCTGGTGCAGCCCAGCGGATACGCAACAGCGCAGCAACCGGTGATGATCAGACCCGTTCCACCGGCCGCGCGCGCCACGAAGTGGTCGATGTCGCCCTTTTCGATTTCCCCGTCTTCACACAGATTCATGTCCATGGCAGGGAGAACGACGCGATTGGGCACCGTCATCGGGCCGATAGCGCCTGGTGCGAGCAGGTGCGGAAAGGTCTGGCTTCGGATCGTCACGAGTGGACGCTAGAACTCGACGACGCCCGTCCGTTGCCGCACTCCCGATGATCGAGACTTCACGCGCTGTGACGTGAGAGGCACTCGGCTATCACCGCGAGCGCATATTCGAGGTCTGCGGATTCCACCCGCCCGTAGCCGATGACCAATCCGCCGGGGTCTCCGTGCGTTCGGGTGGACTCGACCAGGGTGGGCACTTCGACGCCGTGTTCGAGTGCCTCGCGGGCAACGACCTCTGCCAAATCTGCGTCGAGTATGAGCGTCGTATGCATGCCGGCGCCGAGTCCGCGCAGTTCGCCGAACGGTGACAGCGCCTCCTCCACTGCACGATCTCGTTCGCGGTACCGACGACGTGCCGTGCGCACCGCCCGATCCCATTCGCCGTCACGGAGTAGGGACAGGAGTGCTTGCTGCAGCGGAGCCGAGGGGAAGTCGCCGATTCGCTTGCGGTGTACTGCTATGCGGTCGACCAATTCGAGAGGAGCTACCAACCAGCCCAGTCGAATTCCCGCGCCGAGCGTCTTGGCAACCGTGCCGAGATACACCACCCGGTCCGGAGCCAACTGCGCAAGCGCAGGCAAAGGTGCTACGTCGTAGCGGAATTCGGAGTCGTAGTCGTCTTCGAACAGGACAACATCGCGGGCTCGAGCGAAGTCGATCAACTGATTACGACGACGGACGGGAAGCAGCCCTCCGGTCGGATACTGGTGGGACGGTGTCACATACACGCCACGAACGTCCTCCGGTGCCGATTCGAGTTGGTCCACACAGAGACCGTGCGCATCAACCGGCACGTCCAGTAACGACCATCCGCATGCCGTTGCGGCCGAGGATGCGTAACGATATCCAGGATCTTCCATCGCCAGGACTGCACCACTGGTGCGTAACGCCGACAGGGCCAGGCCGAGGCCGTGGGTGGCACCCGAGGTGATCAGGATTCGCTCGGGTTCGACCGACATACCTCGGGCCCTCGCCAGCAATTGCGATAGTGCCGAGCGTAATTCGTAGTCACCCGCGGGATCGGGATCCTCGAATGGTGGTGGCTTGGCCCCGACGTCTCGCCACGCTCGACGCCACGCTGCCGACGCGCGCGGCGGCGTCCACGGCACACCGGGCCGAAGCCGCACCCTGGGCAACACCTTCTCGGCGGGCTTCGCGGTCGTAGTCGTGGGAGTGACCACGGGGGAGGGCGCCTCGGCAACGAAGGTGCCCGAACCGTGCACAGCGACCAGCCATCCCTCTGCGATCAACTGCTCATACGCCCGTTCCACGACGCCCCGCGCCACCGCGAGCTCTGACGCCAGCTTCCGGGAGCTGGGTAACCGCAGACCGACCGCCGCCTGACCACTGCGGATGTCAGCTCTGAGATGGTCGGCGACCTGGACCGGAAGCGCCCGCCGATCCGTCCGGTCGAGGACTACGGCTACCGCCGAAGGAAGAAACATCAGAACCTTTCCAAAGTGGCCTATCGAAGTCTCCACTGATTGGATCATGACTTGAAGCCACTTTGCCAGCAGCATTGTCTGCATGACAGATTCCGTTGTCCTCACCGTCCCAGCAGTTATTGCACCGCTGTCCCCGACAGCACGTACGACGCACAAGCGGGCCCGCCACCACGGTGTCGCGGAACGAGCAGCCCTCGTCGACGTATTGCAGTCCGCGAAGCTGTGCCATATGGGCGTGACCGTCGGCGGAGTTCCCATGGTGTTTCCCACCGCCTACGGGTTCGACCTCGACGGCCCCGACCGCGGTGGGTCTATCTATGTTCACGGTTCAGTGGCTTCACGGAGCTTGGCTCCCGACAGCGAAATCTGCATCACCATCACGATCCTCGACGGACTCGTGTTGGCTCGGTCGGGCTTTCATCATTCGATGAACTACCGCAGCGGAATCATCGTCGGATCACCTCGAGTCGTGACCGACGGCGACGAGCGAGTGAAGGCGCTGAATCTGATCGTCGACCAGGTGGTTCCCGGTCGTTCCCAGCATCTTCGGGATCACACGCGCAAGGAAATGGCGGCTACCGTGGTTCTTGCACTGCCGTTGTACGAGGCTTCCGTCAAGGCCCGCGCCGGCGGGCCCGGTGACGATGCCGCCGACATCGGTGTCGAAACCGTTTGGGCTGGAGTAGTTCCTGCATCCACGCTCTTCGGTGAACCAATTCCGTCTGACGATCTCGACTCCAACGTCGAGCTACCGGAACATATCTCGACGATGGTCTGATCCCACTCGCGAGTCCGACAACACACGTCGAGCACCGGGGCATGGTGATGCCCCGGTGCTCGCGTCTGCAGTTTGTGCCCGTTCAGGCGGCTGTGGGTGGACTGTTCCCGCCGATCGGCTGCTGATACGGATCAACGGACATCGGCGGATAGAACACCGTTTTTCGATCGGGGCCGATCTCGACTCGCCACTGCGTGTGGTGCAGTGTCCGATGATGATGGCCACACAACAAGACCAGGTTGTCGAGATCTGTTGGGCCACCATCATTCCAGTGAACAATATGATGGGCATCGCACCATCCCGACGGTGTCCCGCACCCTGGAAACGCGCACCCACCATCACGCACCGCCAACGCCCGCCGCTGCGGAACCGTCGCGGTCCTTGCTTCCTTGCCGCAGTCGAGCGGAACCCCGTTCTCATCCAACAAAATCCGGGTGACCGTGCAATCACACGCCAACATCCGTGCGGTGTCGATACTGATCGGGCCCACCCAATCCGTCCACGCGAACCCCAGTTCCTGAGTCGACGGCAGGAGATCCTTCAAGGCTTTGAGGTCGGTCATGTCTTTCGCCGACGCAGTCAGCGTGATGTGCGGTTTCACCCCGCCCTCGATCGGACCCAACCCCGCCCGCTCGTACCGTCGCAACAGTTCGCAGAACCCGTCCGCCCGCCGCAGCGCCGGAGTGCGAGTGTCTTTCACGCCGTCTTTCTCCGGCGTCGGCGCCGAAAGGCTCGACAGCAACGTGATCAGACGGGCCCCGTTCACGGCATCCAGATCACCCTTCACAGACACGCGCCCGTACAAGCCCTTCGACGCATAGAACTCGTTGCGCTCCGAATCCTCCCCGACCGGGACGCCGTCCTCGCGTTTTCCGAACTGCTTCTCGATCCGCCGAATCGCCGCCCGCACCGCATCACAATCGGCAATGTTCTTCGACGCCAGGTCAAGCAAAATCCCGCGGGCCTTGTCGACATCCGCCGGGGTCATGTTCTTCGGCGGATGCTGACAAAACGACGCCACCTGACGGGCCTTCAACGCATCAACGTCACCCCGGTGAAAAGCATCCGCCACAACAGGTTCGAGCAACAACAGCCGCGCCAGACTGACCAGCAGGCTGCACTCACCGATCTCCACATTCGTCGAACCATGCAACCACTGCGCGATCGCCCGAAAACCCTTCCCGACCACAGTCTCCCGGGAAAACATCTCCACGATCAACAACACCATCCGCGACTGCAACTCGTGCCGGACACGCACCAGATCCAGAACCTCACCCTTGAGGTCCTCACCATCCAGCTGCCATGCTTCCCGGCTGTCCATGCAGCAATCGTATTCGAACACAGTTTCGAATACAAGAGGTGGAGAAACGAAACTAGCTGCTAATCAACAACTTTCGCATTCCAGGCGAAACGGGCAGGTTCTTGGGTCGCGGGAGTAGCCTCGACTCGGCCGCCCATGAAGGGCCGGACAAGATCCAAGGGCAAGGGGAAGACAACGGTGGAGTTGTTCTCACTACCGATCTCGTGAAGCGTCTGCAGGTAACGCAGTTGCAGGGTGGTCGGATTGCGACTGATCACTTCTGCCGCTTCGGCCAGCTTGGCCGAAGCCTGAAACTCCGCGTCGGCGTTGATGATCTTGGCTCGCCGCTCTCGTTCAGCCTCAGCTTGCCGGGCGATGGCGCGCTGCATGTTGGCTGGAATCTCGACGTCCTTGATCTCCACGGTGGTGACTTTGACTCCCCATGGTTCGGTTTGCTGGTCGATGACCTTCTGCAAGTCCTCGTTGAGACGTTCACGTTCGGAGAGCAGCGAGTCCAACTCTGCCTTGCCGAGAATCGAGCGCAGTGTGGTCTGGGCGATCTGCGAGGTGGCAGCCAGAAAATCCTCGACCTCGACTATCGAACGGTCCGCGTCGACAACCCGGAAGTACGTGACGGCGGTGACCTTCACCGGAACGTTGTCGCGGGTGATCACCTCTTGGACCGGAATCTTCAGCGTCACGGTTCTCAGACTGACCCGCTCCATGCGATCGATGGCCGGAACCAGAATCACCAGGCCTGGGCCTTTCAAGGTGATCAGTCGACCGAGGCGGAACACGACTGCGCGCTCGTACTCGCGCAGAACTCTCACCGACATACCCACAAGGACTGCAATCAGCACAACAAACACGGACAACACAACAAGGACGGTGGTCATAGCGGCAGCTCCCACGGTTCACGACGACGCACTTTCAGAGTCAGGCCTCGAACCTGCTCCACGACGACGGATTCGCCCACGGCAGGTGCAGAATCGTCGAACCCGAATTCCATTCGAGCACTCCATAATCCGCCGTCCAGCTCGACCTGACCCTGCACACCGGTCCAACTGCGGACCGTCGCATCGGAGCCGACAAGCGACTCGGTCCCGGTACGCACGGGCGCGCGGCGCGCGGTAAGCACTTTTCGGCTCGCTACCGCCACTACGCCCAGGCCGACCACCGCAACCCCCGCCGTCACCGGAATCGCGATCAATTGGCCGATACCGTCGGACGTGAAGAGCATCCAGACGCCCGCACCGATCAGAAGAGCCCCCAGCGCACCGAGCACCCCCGCGGTTGGGGCATGCGCCTCGACCACGATCAACAGGACACCCACCAGCAGGGCAACGACACCGATCGTCGTCATCACTCGTCTCCACGCTCGCGAGGACGCGGTCACGTCGCGTAGCCATTGTGCGATCGCGCCCTCGACTTCAACGGTAATCACGTTCGGCCGGATCTGCCACAAGCGCTTTCACATCAATTCAGAGAAGGACCTCACCGATCTGTCGTGCAGTCACCTTGGCAAGATCCGCGAGGAACGGAATCCGTTCGTCGATCATCAACTCCACAGGGCCACGGAGCCCGAGAGCGTAACGCACAGTGCCTGATCCATCGACGATCGGAATTCCGATCGTCCGGAAATCCGGGGTCAACTCCTCGTCGTTGAATCCGTAACCGCGCTCGCGGGTCAATTCCAACTCCCGACGGATACCGGCAACATCGGTGATCGCACGCTGGGTGGTCGCTTCACGTGGCAGGGCAGCGAGTTCCGAGTCGTCGACATCGGACCAGGCCAGAAAGGCTTTCCCCAGTGCGCTCGCATGCAAGGGAAGGCGAACACCCTGCAGCACGTGTCCGTCGGCCTCACGCCACCGGCTGAAACCGAGTAACACCACCTCACTTCCGCTTCGCACTGCCAGCGAGGCTGATGCTCCTGTCGTCGCGGCCAATTGCTCCAAGTAAGGCTCGGACAGATAGATTCGATGCTGCCGGTAGGAGACCTGCCCGTAGGCCGCCAGCGCCGCGCCGATGCGATACCGACTGGTTGCGTCGTCCTTCTCGAGGAACCCTGCGTCGACGAGCGACTGCAGTAATCGATGCGTGGTGCTGACCGCAAGCTCTTGTCGCCGCGCAACTTCCGAGACTCCCAGTTCTTCGCCACTGCGAAAACATGTGAGCATGGTCAGGGCACGGGTTACCGTCTGAACTCCCGCGCCGCGTGCGTCCGTCACGAACGATCCTTTCGCTGTGGCCTGATCGACCTGAGAATCGGACGCTAACACGGACCCAGCAGTCCGGCCATCCTTTCCATCAGATGGAAAGGAAGCAGATGGAGACCTGCAAAAGCCCAGATGAACAGACTTCCGATGTTGTCAAGATTTCCAATCTCCAGAAAACAAACGGGGGTAAAACGGACTGGCACCCAATAGCGTCATCGTCGTCAGTTCTGACGATTCAACGCCTGAAGGAGCCACATACATGTCCCGCTTCCGCCGACTGCCACGAGCTGCCGCTGCGCTCGCCATGATCCCGCTGGCCGGGTTGGCGGTGGCGTGTGGGTCTTCCGATTCCGACAGCGCCGCAGGCAATTCCAGCGCAGCCTTCACACTCAAGGTCTTCGATCCCGGAAACTCCGGTGCCATCGCCGTCGGCAAGCGCGACGGAACCTACGACGAGGCGCTTGCACCGCTGGGCGCAAAGATCGAATGGGTCAAGACCACACCGGGATTCAGCTCCAACCTCAAACTTTTCAACAGCGGCGAACTCGACATCCAAACCGGCGCATACAGTCCCGTCGTCGGCGCACTGTCCAAGGACGTGGGTGTCCGCATCTTTGCGACGTCGGACCCGTACAACAAGGACCAGGCCGGCATCATCGCCACTCCGGAATCCGGCATCAAGACCGTGGCCGATCTGGCCGGCAAGCGCATTGCCGTCAACCCGGCAGGCAAGGGCGAGTACATCACGCTCAAGGCTCTGACACAGGCCGGAGTGCCGATCGATTCCGTCGAACGTGTTCCGCTGCAACAGGCAGACGCCGCGTCGGCATTCTCCACCGGGCAGGTCGACGCCTGGGCCTCGTTCCTGATTCCTTACCAGGAGGCCAAGGCCAAGGGCGCGGTCGAGATCGCAACCGAAGCGAGCATCGACTCCGTGGACAGCACCATCATCGCCGGCCGCACCGCGATTCTCGAAGAACATCCCGAGGTGGTCCAGAAGTTCCTCGAGGTCACGCAGGAACTCACCGCGAAGCAGCAGGCCGACCCGGCAGCATTCGAGAACGTCTTCGAACAGACCGGTCCGCGTGCTCTCTCCGGACAGCGACTCGACGACGCGATCACCCTGGGCGGCCAGATCACCAACTTCCGCTACCCGACCGCAGCGGATGCCACCGACCTCGAATCCATCTCCACGCTGTTCGCCGAGAACAAGGTGATCCAGCAGCCGATCAAGGGCAGTGACGTGATCTTCGACCTCCAGGGTGCTGTGGCAGGTTCGGCAGCGGCAGCGCCCACCGCCGAGGGGAAGTGACCCGATGGTGACGCTGACCCGGCCCGCACGAACTGCGTCGCCGTCAGTGGAGCATCCGCAACTCGAGACACCGCGTTACCGGCGCAATCGCAGCAGGCCCAAGTGGGTCTCGATCCCCCTCCGCTTCCTCGTGCCCGCGCTGCTGGTTGCCGGATGGTGGATCGGGTCGGCTACCGGGCTGATCCGCGAAGAGATCCTGGCCGGACCTCCGGCGGTGTGGACGGCTTTCGCCGAGCTGTACGAGTCGGGCCAGTTGGTCGACTTCGGTCTCGCGTCGCTTCAACGTGCTGCGCTCGGTGTTTCGGTCGGTGTGATCGTGGGATTGGTGCTCGGGGTTCTGTCCGGTCTCTCCTCGCTCGGTGAAGAGCTGATCGACTCCACCATGCAGATCAACCGCGCGGTGCCGTTCCTCGCGCTCGTTCCGTTGTTCATCGCCTGGTTCGGTATCGACGAAACTTTCAAGGTGGTACTGATCGCCGTCGCGACCGTCGCCCCGATGTACGCGTACACCTACCTCGGAGTTCGCGGAGTCGACCGAAAGATGGTGGAAGCGGCACAGGGTTTCGGCCTGACCGGTTGGCGACTGGTCTTCGGGGCAATTCTTCCGACCGCCCTCCCCGGTGTTCTGATGGGGCTTCGAATCTGCCTGTCGCTCAGCATCACCGGATTGATCGCAGCCGAGCAGGTCGGCACGCGCGAGGGTATCGGATATCTGGTCACCCTGGCGCAGGAATACAACCGCACCGACTACATGGTTCTGTGCATCGTCATGTACGCGGCACTGGGTCTGATATTCGATGCAATCGTCAGACTGATCGAGCGGTACTCGATGCCGTGGCGGCGATTGTCGGTGGCACGATGACGAATACAACCATCGGCTCGCTTCCATCCGCCGAAGCACCTCTGCCGCCGTTGGCAACCCGTGAGCGGACCGGCACCACCGCGGCCGAGCGACGGGCCGGATCACCGGTAGCGGTCTCGCTCACCGGAGTGCGTAAGTCGTTCGGCGACAAGACTATTCTGGGTGGTATCGACCTCGAGATCACGCGCGGTGAGTTCGTCGTCCTCCTCGGTCCCAGCGGTACCGGCAAGACGACACTGCTGCGAGTGCTCTCCGGATTGGAAGCACCGGACAGCGGTGAGGTGCTGGTCCCGCGCGACCGCACGGTCGTCTACCAAGAACCGCGATTGATACCGTCGAAGCGAGTTCTGGCCAATGTCACAGTGGGACAAAAGCGATCGCGCCAGGTGGTCGACAACGCCCGCAACGCTCTCTCCGAGGTCAACCTCGCGGACAAGCACCGAGCCTGGCCTGCCACCCTCTCCGGCGGTGAGGCCCAACGCGTCGCATTGGCTCGTGCCCTCGTCCGCGAACCTGAACTGCTGCTACTCGACGAACCCTTTGCCGCTCTCGACGCTCTGACGCGGCTCCAAATGCAAGACCTGGTAGGCGATCTGGTCGCGCGTCACCGTCCCGCGGTATTGCTCGTCACTCACGACGTCGACGAAGCCGTACGACTCGCCGACCGCGTGCTCATTCTCGACAAGGGTGGGTTTGCCGTGGACGTCGACATCGACCTGCCACGCCCCCGCGATCGGAACGATCCCGAATCTTTGCGCTACCGAGCGAGTTTCCTGAAGGAGCTCGGCGTCGGCCGCACCTTCCCCGACGGACAGGACAGTCATGACATTGATCGCTGATTCCGCAATCGACACACTCTGGTACACCCGCTGCCCCGTCCCCACCGCGAGCGGACTCGCCAACAGCCTCGGTTGGCTCGACCGGACGGCAAACGAATCCGGAGTGCGTTTCGGCGTTCTGCAAGATGCGGGACCGGAGTTGGCAGTGCGCCATTTCGACCACCAACTCTCCGGACTCATTCGCGAAGGCGGCAACGTCCCCGCGCTGGCCGCGCGTGCCGGTGGTTCACCGACAAGGCTGATCGGACTCACCTGGATCGACGAGGCCCAGGCGATCTTGGTGCGCGGTGACTCCGACATCCGAGAAGCAGGCCTGCTGGCCGGCGCTCGGATCGGAATCCCGGCCTGGGCGGCGGACCAGGCCAGGAGCTTTCCTCGCGCCATGGCTCTGCACGGCTTCGCCTCGGCACTTCGGCTGGGCGGGTTGAGTTTTGCCGACGTCACGCTCGTCGAGGTAGCAACGACGGCAGCCCCCGAGGTCCGCACTGCCTCCTCCAGTCGCAACACGACGTGGGGCGTCGAATCCCTGCTACGCGGCGACGTCGACGCCATCTACGTCAAGGGAGCCCGCGCCCAGGAAGTTGCACGCGAACACGGCCTCGCGGTGGCCGTCGATCTCGATTCCACTGCATCCCTGCGTGATCGCGTCAACAACGGCACTCCACGCCCGATCACGGTTCACGCCGATCTACTCGAACAGCGTCCGGACATCGTTGTCGGTTTCCTCGCCGAGAGCCTGAGGGCGGCGGACTGGGCGGCAGCCAACCTCGACGAGGTCCGGGCTGTGCTGCAGACCGAAACACAGTCGGGGCCCGAAGGTGTGGTGGCAGCGTACGGCGAGAACTTCCACACCGGACTGCACTTGAGCCTGTCGGACGAGCGTGTGGACCTGCTCGGGGTGCAGAAGCAATTCCTGTACGCGCACGGTTTCCTCGCCGCCGACTTCGACCTGCAGTCGTGGGTGGCGCATGAACCCCTGGAACAGGCACGCAGGCTTGTTGCTCAGAAGGGCGCAGAAGAATGACGGACGTCTACTGGGAGCTACCCTCGCGCGGTGACGGACGCCGGGCGGTGGCCGCGCTCAACAGTCGCGGCGGCTTCGGCGCGCAACGCCCCGCCACCATCGCGACCGATGTTCGCCCCGGAAACTTCGGGCCCTTCGACGAACTGGCGCAGATCGTTCTGGCAGCCGAACTGTCGGGCGTCGACGGGGTAGTCGCACCGTACGATCCGGGCGGAGAAGAATCCTGGATCGTTGCTGCCGCAGCACTACGTCAGACGCGTCATTCGCGAGTGGTCGTCGAGTTTCACCCTACTTTCGGCACTCCAGTCTATGCCGCCAAAATGTCTGCGACACTTCAGCGTCTGTCGGCAGGTCGTCTCGAGTGGCGAGTGAAGGTCGACACAGACGCCGACGATGCCACCGCTCGCGGTGACGTGGTTCGAGGAGCCGACCGCTACGCTCGCGCCGCGGAGTTTCTGACCGTCGCACGCGGTGTGTGGAACGAGGAACAGATTCTGCCAGGTGGATTCGGCGGTACCGGCTACGACTTCGACGGCGAGTACTACGACGTACTCGGCGGCGGGTTCCGAGGCATCTTGTCCGGACTCCCTTTTCCCCGAGTGCATCTGACCGGCGACTCTCCGGAAGCTCTGGAACTGTCCGCCCACCATGGCGACGTCCATCAGTTCACCATCGCCGGCGACGAGTTGTCGACGCGGATCACCGCCCTCGACGACCGAGCGTCCGAACTCGGCAGGACAGTCGAGAAGGTCCTGCGCATCCCGATCATCGCGCGGGAGACAGCCGACGAAGCCTGGGCTCGCGTCGAACGACAACTGAGAGAATCCGATTCCGCGGCACTCGAGATCGATCGTGGCGGCATCCTGTGGTCCGGATTCGACCGCATCGGCTACGAGCACAGTATCGGCCTCGTGGGAAGCTACGAGGAAGTGGCGCAGCGATTGTCGTCGTATCGCGATCTCGGCGTGGACGGTTTCGTCCTGTCCGGTCGGCCACACATCGAAGAGCTGCACCGGGCGGGCGAGCATCTCCTGCACCTGGTCGATCCCGAGGGTCGGATCCGCAAAGAAGAGAAGGCCACCGCATGAGTATCGATTTCTATTGGCGGATCGGGATGGAGGGCGACCATGCGTCGCTGCGCACCCCGCGCCGCTACAACCGCGGCGACGCCGGTGGCTACGGGCCGGGCAACATCGCTCCCGCGATCCGCGGCGGCGAATTGGACGGCTACAGCTACATCGACCACATGGCCGCAGTGGCAAAGGCTTCCGAGTCCGCTGGCTTTCTCGGTGGACTGCTGCCGTCCTTCCCGATGACCGAGGATCCGTGGGCGACCGCAGCAGCGTTGGCCGCCGAGACCACCACGTACCGCTTCATGGTCGCGTTCCAACCGGGGTTCCTTCACCCGGTGCAGGCCGCGCGGATGTCGGCCAGTCTGCAGCGCGCAACCGGCGGACGTCTGGTGTACAACATCATCAGTGGCGGAGGCGGAGCGCCTCAGCTGTGGTGGGGCGACAAGGTCGACCACGACGACCGCTACACCAGGACGTCCGAGTTCCTCGATGTCCTCAAAGGTGTTTGGGACGGCGAACCTTTCGACTTCGACGGTCGCTTCTTCCAAACCCAGGGCGCCGCACTGCCACCCGGACTTGCCGGCCAGCCGTTTCCCGAGGTGTACTTCTCCGGATCGTCGGCTGCAGCCGTCGCCGCCGCCGGACTGCACTCCGACTACTACCTTTCCTGGCTGGAGCCGTACGCCGACTTGAGATCCAAGATCGACGGTGTGCGGGAGAACTCGGCCAAACTCGGACGCACCCCGAAGTTCGCCGTGCGCATCGACGTCGTCGCCCGGCACACCGAAGAAGCCGCGTGGGCCGAGATCGAGAAGGGTTGGGCCTTCGTCGACAAGGGCGCTGCCGATCGTGCAGCGCAGGGTGATTCGGTTGGCGCTGCCCGCATCAAAGGCTGGGTGCCCGAACACATCACCGGCTACCGGGATCTGGAAGTGCAGCCCAACGTGTGGTGCGGTTTCAGCCTGATCCGCGGCGGACCGGCGTTCGGTCTGGTCGGTAGCTACGAGCAGGTCGCCGAAAGACTTGACGAGTTGCGCGAACTGGGCGTCGACGCCTTCATTCTCGCCGGTAACCCGCACCTCGAAGAGGCCTACCGCGTCGGCGAAGAAGTTCTACCTCTTCTGCAGCGCACCCCGATCACACCTTCAGGACTGGAGACCCGATGACCACCACCGAAACCCGTCTCGATGCCGACACCGCAGCATTTGTCGAGGAAGCACGTAGAGCAGCCGACAAGGCTTTCGACGTCTTCCGCAAGACCGGAACGGTTGCGGCCAACGGGACCGTCAACTTCGTCGAACGCGTGCCGGACACCGAAATTGCAGTCGCCCTGAACGATCCGGGACCGTGGGCGGATGACACATCGGTGTCACCAGTGGTCGCCACCTTCGACGGTGAGGTGCTGTCCGGTACGGGATCGGCCGGTTTTGTCACCGGGTATGCGTCCGTGTTCCGTCAGCATCCGGAGATCACCAGCGTCGTCCACATCCACACCCCGTGGCTCGGCGGTTGGGCCCAGACACACCGGAAACTGCCGATCCGCTACGCGGCTTCGCAGAGGTTGACTCTCTCCCGAGAGATTCCGCCGCACATCGATCGGTCACGATCTGCCGGCGAGTTCATCCTCGAGCGCCTCGAGCACGACCCCGATCTCGTCGCGATCTTCGAAGCCAACGGCGGGGTCAACGTCATCGGCCGCAGCGGGTTGCTCGACCTCGCGAAGTTCGTCGTCCTCCTCGAGGAAGGCGCACAGTTCCAGGCGATCGCCGAATCCCTCGGCGGCTCGGTCGAATTCGATCCGTCCAACCTCACCGTCCAGTGGGGGCGTAGCGGACTCGCCGACGAGGCGCGTCGACGCGGCCTCATCTAACCACCCCATCACAGATTCAGAACAGGAAACCGTAGATCTCATGACCGTTCGCGTCGGATACTTCCCACACAACAATTCGCTGTTCGTTCTGCGCCACACCGGAATCCTCGAACGCCGTCTCCCCGACGTCGAGTGGGTGGACCTGCGTGAGCTTCCCGCCAAGCCCGCGGTGAACCCGGAGAACGCGTTGCCGACCCTGCACTCGGACTGGCTGTTCGAGGAGGGCGGATACGACGTCATCGGAACCGGCTTCACGCCGCCCGTCACCGGGCTGGCCCAGGGCCGCGACCTCGTCTACATCGGAATCTCCGGTCCCCGAGTGGAGAACGGGCGCCTGGTGGTCAGGGCCGATTCCGAGATCAAGTCGGTAGAGGACCTGCGCGGCAAGCGCGTCGGCATCGCGCACGGATCGTGGCAGACCACACTTTTGTTGTTCGCCCTGGATCAGGCGGGACTGACGTGGTCCGACATCGTCCCCGTCGACACCGACGTCCGTGGCGGTGGAGCGGACCTCGTCGACGGCACCATCGACGCCTGGGTGGGTGCATACCCGGGGTTGACGGACATCGAAGCGAACCACGAACTGCGCACGCTGATCGCCACCGACGGACTCTTCAGCCACCCGTCACTGTGGTTCACCCGGCGCGACTTCGCCGACACCAACCCGGAGGCGCTTCAGGCGGTCATCGAGGCTCTGCAGGAATCCGACGCCTGGATCGAAGCCAACCCCCGCGAGGCCGCACAAATCTTCGTCGACGACGTCGAGAAGCGTGGCGGGTCCGCAAGCCTCGACGCCTGGGAAGCCGCACTGCGCGGACGTCCTTTCGGTGTAAACGCCGTCACCGAAGAATTCCTCGACGAGCAGCAGCGCGCGGCCGATCTCCTGCTGAACAACGGACTACTGCCGCAAGCGGTCACCGTTCGCGAAGCAGTAGTGCCGTGGATCAGCGAGTTCGTCGGTTCGGATCGTTCGTCGGTCTGAGAGTCTGCACCTGGCAGGTGACAGATACCGAACGGTCTGCCATTGTGAAGGAATGCGGCGGCGTGTGGGTGAGAGTTGGTCCACGCGACCAGTCTCAGGGGTAACCCCTGGGTCGGCCAGAAGAATTGGATACTGCGTCCACCGGCGCTCGGCACGCTCCGCGTGCTTGCCGCCGCTCCGGACAAAGGATTTGGTCACCCCACGCCGCCGCATCCCGGGCTCGAATCATGCGTGACTTCGAGCTCGATCCCGAGTTGGCGCGACTCCTGGCAGTTGCAGCCGCTGATGCTCCATGGACTCTCGGTGGGCTCGAAGAGGCATTCGGAAAGGTCCACGGTGTCTCAGCGACATCACTCGCCGTCCGAGTGCTCGACCTCATGCCGGCCCCACCGTTCGAACCACAGACCCTGTACCGATTGCTACGCGAACTGCCGCGGCTTCGACCAGTCCCGGTCTCACTCGACACCAACGAATCCTCGGTGTGGCGGTTCGACGTCCCCCACTACAACACCAGTGCAGATCTGGCGCGTTCACTGGATCTGACGATCTCCGAACTCGAGTGGTTTGCCGACCGCGGGGAGTGGCTGCGTACGAAACCCCTACCGCTACGCCACTACCGGCCAATGCAGATCAGCAAGAAGGCCGGCGCTCGCCTCCTCGAGATACCGAAACCCCGGTTGCGCGAAATCCAACGGAAGATATTGCGCCGCATACTCGACCAGGTGCCCGCACACGACGCGGCCCACGGGTTTGTCCGTGGTCGAAGTCCGCTGACTTTTGCAGCGCCGCACGCACAGTCGGATATCGTGATCGGTGTAGACCTCGCACAGTTCTTCCCGTCGATCACCGGTGAGCGAGTCCACGCGACCTTCGCCGCCCTCGGGTATCCACCCGCAGTGGCAGGAGCTCTCACCGGATTGTGCACCGTCACAACACCTGCCGATACCCTGCGCGGTCTGCCGTACGCGCAGGCGTCGCAGCTACGATCCGCGCATCTGCCACAGGGTGCGCCCACTTCGCCTGCACTGGCGAATCTCGTCGCGCGCAAACTCGACATCCGGTTGAGCGGGCTCGCACAAGCGAACTGGCTCACCTACACCCGATATGCCGACGACCTCGCCTTCTCCGGAATCGAAGTGGCAGACGTCGGCACCCTCCTGTGGACGGTTAAGCAGATCGCCAGGGACGAAGGGTTTGCCGTCCATCCGCGAAAGACCAAGGTGATGCGCCCTCATCGACGCCAACACCTCACCGGACTGGTGATCAACGACCAACCGTCGTATCCGCGTGACGATTACGATCGTCTGCGCGCCCTGCTTCACAATGCCGCCAATACGTCTGCGCAGGAACAGAATCGGGACGGTATCGAGAACTTTCGGGCTCACGTCTACGGCCGGATCGCGCACATCGGCGAAACCAGCACTACACGCCGACGCACATTGCTGCGCCTGGCTGAACGTGTGGATTGGGACGACTAGTGCGCGCGAGCAGTCAGACCCGCGGGGTGTACGCCATGCATTCGACTTCCATGTGCGCACCCAGTGCCAGTCCGTCTGTTCCGAACGCGCTACGTGCCGGCAGTCTCGATGCCGGGAAGTACTCGAGATAGACCTTGTTGAACTCCTGCCAGCGAGACATGTCGTCAAGCATGACAGTGCATTTGAAGATCGCTTCGACACCGGATCCGTAGGCGATCAACGAAGCGACGATGTTCTCCATGGTCTGGCGGGCTTGCGCTTCGAAGCCGTCGGCCAAGGTCCCGTCGGGAAGCATGCCGATCTGACCCGACAGATACAGAACGTCTCCGACGCGCACTCCGGTGGAGAACGGTGTGTCGAAAGCGGGTGGGATGAACTCGACGGTCTGAGATGAATCCATTAGGTCTCCTCGGAAGTGGAATATGTTTGGCGAGTAGCCGATTTCAGCGCACTGGACGGGCACGAACATCGGCCAGGAAGTGCGCCACCAACTCGTTCCACGCGTGTGGGTCCTCAAAATAAGGGGAGTGGCCGCGGTCGGCAAGCTCGACCACTTCTGCGTGAGGCAGGAACTCGGCTGCGCTGCGAATCCGCTCGGGTGTCATCAAATCGTCCAGCTCACCTGCGATCAGGAGAACCGGTGCAGCCACCCCCGCAAGTTCGGCCGGCGAATAGTTGTGGGTCTTGAGAATTCGGAAGAACTCGGTGTCAGGTGGGCGATGGCCGAACGTGCCGAGAGCTTGGTACAGATATGCCCTGGCCATGTCCAAGCTCGGCAGCCGTCCGCCCACAGCGGGATGTTCCCCCAGAGGCCGCGCGGTGACGGGCGCTGCGGTGAGGGGCGGTGCGCTGTCCGGACCGAAGCCGACGGGAATGCCGCCGGTCGTGCAGGCCAGTACTACCGACTCCACCCGGTCCTGAACAGCGATCGCGGTTCCCAGTGCGGCCCAACCACCCATCGACTGGCCCACCACATGGGCTCGATCGACGTCCAACAGGTCCATGATTTCGATCAGATCAGAGACGGCCGCTACCGGGCCGTGGTTGCCGTTCTCGTTGGTAGAGCGGCCGAATCCTCGCTGATCCCAGCTGATCACCCGATAATGCTGAGCGAAGTAGGGCACCTGCTGGTACCAGACGGCCGCATTTCCGCCGAGACCGTGCGTGAGGATCAGATCCGGGCCCTCGCCGGCAGTCTCGTACCAGACCCGTTCGCCGTCTGCGACGGTGATGAAGCCCTCGGTCCGTGGAATCATCCTTCTTCTCCTGTGTCGGACGGGCGCTTGCCCGAAGTGTGGTCAGTGAGGAGTTGCTGCACTTCATCGGTGGCCCGCAGCAGGTGTTCTTCGACCATTCGCGTCGTTTTCGCATCGAAGTCGGTATCGAAACCGATCACCGTCAACGCACAGAGCGGAGACCCCTTGCGGGAAGACACTGCACGCGAGACCGAACCGATGATGTCCTGAGATCGTTTGTGGACAACGGCGAATCCGGTTTTCTGCGTCTCGGCGATGTCGGCGAGAAAGCCGGTGGGGCCTTCCAGTGGATAGCCACTCTTCTCCACCATCGCCAGGTAGGGCGCCCGGGTGTTGTCCTCGAGTGCCGCCACCAATGCGAGCGGACCCGCGAACCGGTGCGGCGGAAGCAGATCCCCGAGCATCCGAGTGATCATCTTGAGTCGCTCGGGACGCAGCGCCGCGATGATCCGCGTGCCGCCGCTCTCGAGAACCTGCAGATTCACCATCATGTCCGTGCTCTCGGACAGCACCCGCATGGTCGGATCGCACAAGGCCGCCAACGAATGCGCTGCCGCTTCGTGGGAAACCTGCAGTGCAGCCGGGCCGGGGAGATAGCGACCGTCGTAGCGGAAGACCCAACCACGGTTCGCGAGTTCTCCGAGCACTCGGTGCGCAGTCGGACGGAGCATCCCGACTTCTTCTGCCAGTTCGCTGAGCTTCATCGGCGTGGTCGAGCGCGCGATGGCCTCGAGCAGATCCAGCGCTTTGTCGACGGCGGACGCAGAACCCTTCGTCATCCGATCCCCTCCCGGTGCCGTGTGAGTACCCGGCGATCCGAAATCTCGTGTTCTTGGAAAACCCTTGGCATTCGCCTAGGAAATTACTATAGTCACAACAATCGTTCCGGCGTACGGAATTCTTTGAGCGTCTTCACCTTCCCACCGGACTCCCGGCAAGGAAGTCCTATCTTTCCCAGCGAGAGGCTTTCGGACATGACGGTTGGACATACCCTTCGGTCGACACCACGGTTCAGAGTTGTTGCCCTGGCCGCGGTTGCGACAGCCGCTTTGGCACTGACAGGCTGTTCGAGCGACGCCACGGCCTCCGACGACGGGGGCACCCAGACCACCACGATTCGTATCGCACCCCAGCCGATCGCGGACTTCGCACCGATCTGGCTGGGTATGGAGCAGGGATTCTTCACCGCTGAGGGGCTCGACATTCAACTGGTCGAGGGCGGGGCCAGCTCGTCGGCTCAAATTCCGTTGCTGCTCAGCGGAAATGCAGATATGGCGGCCACGACTGCCGCTGCCGCAATTCAGGCACGCAGCCAGAACATGCCCGTCACCATTGTCGGCGGGCTCACGAATTTTGCCGCGAATGACAGCGTCGACCAGTCCGGTCTCGTGGTCGCCAAGGACAGTTCCGTCAGCGGCTTCCGTGACCTCGAAGGCAAGACCGTCGCGATCAGCGGTTTGAAGTCCGTCAGCGAAGCGGTCATCTCTGCCGCGGTGGAGAAATCCGGCGGAGCAGCGGCCAAGGTCTCGTTCATTCAGGCGCCCATGCCCAACCTCGGCGACCTGGTTTCCACCGGCGGGGCCGACGCGGCATTCCTCATCGATCCGTTCCTGAGCAAAGCAACCGACTCGGGGCTGAAGATCCTCGGCCACCCCTTCCCCTTGGCCGCACCCGGTGTACCGGGGACCTCGCTGGTCGCTTCGGAATCGTTTGTCAATGCGAACCCGGACTCACTCGCGAAATTCCGTACAGCGCTTGCCAAATCAGTTGACTACGCCAATCAGAATCCGGGCGCGGTCAAGGCTGCACTCTCGACACAAGCCAAGATTCCGCTCGAAATGCTGGCCAACAGCAAGAATCCTCAGTTCGTCGCAGTAGTGGAACCGGGCGCACTCGGCACGGAGATCGAACTGCTGGTCAAGTACGGGGTTCTGACGGAGTCGGTTGACAGCGATTCCTTGCTGACTCCGGCCAACTGAGTTGCCTGCCTTGAGAACCCCGAAAACACGCCGCAGGCAGGTACTGCTCGGACGGCTGCTGTCGCTCTTCGCGTTGGCAGCCGCCTGGCAGGTCTTCGGAATGCTGGGCGACGAGAACGTCAAGGGTGTTCCGAAGTTCAGTGACGTGGCAGTGGCGTTCGTGGACGAGCTCGGCACCTCTTCGCTGTGGACGTCATTGGGACAGACCTTGACCACAACCGCCATCGGATTGGCTCTGTGCCTGGTGATCGGTATCCCGGCAGGACTGCTGCTTGCCGCGCACCCGTTTCTGACAGTCTCTTCCCGCTTCGTCATCGACTTCTGCCGGACCGTGCCTCCGCTCGCGATCATCCCGCTCTTTCTGTTGATCATGGGCCCGACACAACGTATGGCGGTGGCGCTGATCGTGGCGGTGAGCGTGTGGCCGATCCTGCTCCAGACCATCCACGGCGTCCGCAACGTCGATCCGGAACTACTTGCCACCGCACGATCCTTCCGGCTTCCCCTGTGGCGCAGACTCGCTCTCGTAGTTGCACCCGCGTCGATGCCGTACATCTTCACGGGAATTCGCATCTCGGCAACACTGAGTTTGCTACTGACCATCGGCGCCGAACTGATCGCCGGCGTTCCCGGACTCGGCAAGGAAATCCTGCTGAGCCAATCCGTTCCCGATCGAATGTTCGCACTGATCATCGTCGCCGGAGTACTCGGCATGCTGCTCGCCTTCACTGTGATGGCAATCGAGAATCGTTTACTTGCTTGGCATTACATCCCGAGGAGGATGACGACGTGAGAATGATGTCCGGGATTCGACTCCTCGCGTGGGAGCTGTGGTTGCCGATCTTGATCGTCGTCGTGTGGTACTTCGGATCCGCGTCGAGTAAGTCTCCGTACTTTCCGCCGCTGTCACGGATCTGGAAAGCGTTTGTGGACAACTGGTTCGGGGCAGGATTTGCACGCGATGTAGTGCCCAGCCTGACCAATCTCGGGTTCGGTCTCGCCGTAGCACTGGTGCTCGGCATCGGGGCCGGTCTTCTTCTTGCACTGTTTCCACTGGCTGCAGACATCGCCGATCCGTTTCTCCAATTCTTCCGTGCCATACCCGCACTGGCCGTACTGCCGGCCCTGTTCATCGTCTTCGGCACAGGTTCTTCGGGCAACGTCGCCGCCATCGCTTTCGGCGCGGTCTGGCCGATACTCCTCAACACCCTCGACGGCATTCGCTCCATCGACCCGAGTATTCGATTGGTGGCGCGCAGCTATCGCATCCGAACACTCCTGCTGGTCACGCAGGTACTCCTCCCCGGAGCGATGCCTCAGATAACCGTCGGTATCCGTACCAGTCTCGCGATCGGTGTCGTCATCATGGTCGGCAGCGAAATGTATGTCTCCACTGCGGGAATCGGCCACTTCGTGATCGTCGCGCAACAGACCTTTGCCATCGCAGACATGTGGTCCGGAATCCTCCTGCTCGGAATCATCGGGTACGTACTCAACGTCGGCTACGGCGTGATCGAACGATGGTTGCTCAGATGGCAGCCTCGGACCCACGGCGCACTCGCAGTGAAAGGAAACTGATGTCATCCACAGAATCTGCGGCATCCACCCCCGCAGTCGAACTGAACGGCCTCGGAGTGACCTACGGCGGACCTGCCGGCCGCGAAGTGCTTCGCGGGATCGATCTTTCGGTTGCACCGGGAGAAATCGTCTGCATCGTCGGACATTCCGGAATCGGCAAGAGCACGTTGATTCGTTGCATCGCCGGTCTGCAGAAGCCGACTACGGGTGAGATCCGCATCGCCGGGATCGCAATCGACGCTCCGCCCGCCACTCTTGCGCTCGTGTCGCAAGATTACGGACGCACACTGATGCCCTGGCTTCGAGTGGGCGAGAACGTTCGCCTGCCGCTGCGAGGCAACGGCCTGGCACGCAAGGTTCAGAACGAGAGGGTAACCGAGGCACTCACCGTCGTCGGTCTGGAAGGTGCTGCGCGTTCGTACCCTTGGCAGTTGTCCGGCGGAATGCAGCAGAGAGTGGCGATAGCTCGCGCTCTCGCCTATCGACCGCAGGTACTTCTCATGGACGAACCCTTTGCGTCGGTCGATGCGCAGACCCGCGCGGAACTCGAGGACCTGCTGCTCACCCTTCAACGTGATCTTGGCATCACCGTCCTCCTGGTCACCCACGACGTCGACGAATCGGTGTACCTGTCGGACCGGGTGGTCGTCCTCGGCGGAACCCCGGCGTTGATGCAGGACATCGTCGACGTTCCGTTGACCGGTGCGCGAGATCAACTGACCACCAAAGCGGACCCACTGTTCATCGAGGCCCGCACGAGAGTGCTGACGTCGATCCAGCAGTCGAAGGTGGTGGCGCCCGTGTAGTAGGCGCCTCGCCTAGGCTGGCTCCGTGATCCTTCTCCTCATCGGCCTCGCGCTGCTCGGCTTCTGCGGCTACCGGTTCAGACAGGACAGGCGGAGGCTGAGCAACGGTGTCTATCTACTTCTGGGACTGATCTTCACCGGCCTCTGGATGTTGCAGTCGGGTGCGCCGGGAACCGAGGTCCCGTCGTTCGTGATCGCGACGATCGCTCTGCTCTCGCCGTTGCTGGTGCTCCTGCTCGCCGGGTTCCTGATCGTCAACGGGGTCACGATGCTGCGGCGCGAGGGATTCAGCGTCGCAAATCTGCTCTCCCTCGTCGCCGGCCTCGGACTGCTCGTTCCCTATGTGCTGCTCGCATCCGCGTTGCTGACGCAGAGGTATTGGCTCGCAGTCGTTCTCGGATCATTCAGTCTGGTCGCGTCGTACCTGGGGTTCTTGTTCACGAGTTTTCTGCTCTACTCCTACGTCTACGGACGCCAGAAGTACCAGCCCGGGATGGACGCGATAGTGGTTCACGGCGCCGGGCTTTCGGGCGCCGACGTGACGCCCCTGCTGGCCAGCCGTCTGGACAAGGCTGCGGACGTGTTTCGTGCCGAGGTCCGCGAAGGACGGTCACCGCTGTTGGTCGTCAGCGGCGGGAAGGGTTCGGACGAGGTCGTCAGCGAGGCGGAGGCAATGTGCGTCTACCTCGTCGATCACGGAATCCCGCGCGAGAACGTGATGCTCGAGGACCGCTCGACCACCACGCTCGAGAACCTCGAGTACACCAGGGACCTTCTCCGTGCCAACACCACGAAGCCTCGAATGGTTCTGGTCACCAGCAACTTCCACATACTACGAACCGCGACGTTTGCCCGAAGCCTCGATCTGGATGCGGAAGTCATCGGTTCCCACACCGCCCGTTACTACCTACCGAGCGCCATTCTGCGCGAGTTCGCCGCCGTCACGGTGGAGCACAAGTGGCTCAACGGAACGGTCTGCCTGATCCTGGCCGCCCTACCTCCGCTGGTGGTCTGGGCGGCAGGAGGCATTTCGTAGCAAGGTTCACCGAATCAGGCTCTCGATTCCCGTCGGTCGGCGACCCAACAGCAGTTCGACGGCCGCACTGCCGGCGAGGAAGTCATGGTGGTTGTAGAAGTCGAACATCGCGGCCAGACGCGAGCTGGCGTTGACGTCGAGGTCGTTGCCGATCCGTTCGCGCCAGTGATCCACGCTGATCTGATCTATCGCGACGGTCCGTGACGTCTGCTTCTCCACTATCTGTGCCACCTCCATAACGCTCAGAGCTTCAGGGCCGCCCACTTCGTACGTCGCTCCGTGATGCTCACCCGGGCCCTCGCTCAGAACCACAGCGGCAACGGCCGCCACGTCCGCCAAACTCACGAACGAGAATTTCGTGTCCGCGCTGTACGGCAAGACGATGGTCTCGGATCGACCAGTGAGTACCGCCTCGAAGTTCTCGGCATACGCACACGGCTGCAACACAGTCCACTTCAGCGGGGAGCGATGCAGTTCGTCCTCACACCTGGCTTTGTCCAGGTGATGCGGCATGGACGGGCTGAACGGCCACGCGACGGAGTGATAGACAAAGTGCTCCACTCCCGCCGAAGCCGCTGCCGTCAGGGCATTGCGAAGAAGTGCCGGCTCGTCGGGATGGACGTTGGGGGCGATGAAGTACACGCCTCGGCACCCGGCGAGCGCCTTGCGCAGTCCGTTTCCCGTCTCGAGTTCGACCTCGAAATCGCCTTCGATGCGGGCTTTTCGCACCAGTCGCCGAGCTGTCACGCTCGACGGAAGTGCGGTGACAACTGCCTCGCCGGTCTTACCCGCGGCGCCGATCACCGCGATGTCGGCGCCGCGAGCAATTCCGTTGTTCATGAGAGTTTTCCGTCCTAGACGTAGTCGTAGACCGCTGAGGTGGCGCCACCGGAGAGCTGTGCGTAGCCCGGACCCCGATCGAAGAAGGGTTCGTTCTCACCGCGCTCCGAACGCAACTGATCCCGTAGCTCCGTGGTGGCAGCCTCGTCGACAGACGGCTCGTCACCGTCGATCACGACAACTCCGTAGTCGTCGCGTGCGCCTTCGACGGAAACCTTGCGCCACTGAATATCTCGCAAGACTTCCTCGGTGGGACGCTCCAGTGGATCTCCCCAACCGCCGCCACCGGTGGTACGAATTCGTACAATCTCGCCGGCCTTGATCGGCTCGGCATCGGTCAGTGCGTCGAACTCACGCTCGTTCGGTCCACCCGGATTCAGTACGACGGAGAACGGCCGGCCGGCCTTGCCGCCCTTGACACCCCAGCAAGCCAGAATCGAACGGTCCGCGATGGACATGAAATGCGCATCCTTGAGCATGCGGATGTGCTTCTCGTATCCCAAGCCGCCCCGGTAGCGTCCAGCTCCGCCGGAATCCATGGCCAGACCGAGCTTCTCGACGATGAACGGGAAGCGGCTCTCGGTGAACTCGGTAGGCAGGTTCCGCGAGTCGGGAACGACGTGAATCGTGTCCTCACCGTCGGCGTAGTAGCGTCCGCCCGAACCACCGCCGAGTACCTCACGCATGAGGTACGAGTGACCCTCGAAGTCCTCACCGTAAACACCGGTGTATCTGATGGTTTCCTGATCGGCGGGCATGTTCCCGTCCACGGCCTTGGCCACGACGCCGGCGAGCACACCGAGCAAGCGGAGGATGACAAACGTGCGAGCGTTGGTGGGAGCGGGGAAGATCGGAGTGATCAGTGTTCCCTTCTCGGGGAACTTCATCTCGATCAGCGGTACGACGCCCTCGTTGACATCCAGTTCTGCCATGCGCTCCGGGGTGTCCGCGAGGTTACGCAGAATCGGCGCCAGCCACTTGATGAGGAAGTTTCCGTCCGCGTAGTCGCCGCAGTGGTTGATCGGGCCCTTTGCCTGCGGCCCGGTTCCGTTGAAGTCCAGAATGAGTCGCTCGCCGCCCTCGTCTTCCGGCCGCGTCTTCGTGAGCGTGATCCGCTGGATGTGGAGCATCGGCTCGTCGACGCCGTCGTGCTCGGCGTAGTCCTCCCAGGTGTACTCACCGACCGGGATCTTGCTGAGGATCTCGCGGCGGTACGTCTCGGTGGTCGCGTCCATCATCGCGTCGAAGCACGACTCGACGGTGTCGACGCCGTAGCGCTCGAACAATTCGGTGAGTCGACGCGCACCCATCAGGCACGCCGAGCACTCGGCATCGAGATCGGCTGCGAGAGCGTCGGGCATGCGGGAGTTGCGCGTCATGATGCGCAGCGCCGCCTCGTTGGGAACTCCCTGATCCCACAGTTTGATCGGCGGAACCATCAGTCCCTCTTCGTACACCGTGGTGGCACCGGACGGCATGGAGCCGGGGCAGCAACCGCCGATGTCGTCGTGGTGGCCGAATGCCTGAACGAAGGCAACAACTTTCGGTTCGGCATCGGGAGTGACGCGGGCGAAGACAGGCACGGTGACGCAGAGGTCGGGGAGATGGCCGATGCCACCTTCGGACAGGTAGACGTCGTTGTGGAAGTACACGTCTCCCGGCTTCATCGTCTCGAGCGGGAAGTCCCGCGCGATCGGATGAACCAAGGCGGAATACGAACGGCCCGTGAGCTTGCGGAGGTTCCGGTCGTGAATACCTGCGCGGAAGTCGTGAGCGTCACGGATCATCGGTGAGCGCGAGGTGCGCGAGATGGAGGTCTCCACCTCCATCTCCACGCTGGCCAGATAACCGGCGACGATCTCGACCAGAATCGGATCAGGTGACGCGCCGTCGGTAGCGGTGAGTCGGTACGGCTTGGCCGCGGTGGCAGCAGCAGCATCGAGAATGGCGGTCATCACTTCACTCCGTTCGAGTCGGAAGACTTCGAGATACGAATGTTCCCGAAGGTGTCGATACGTGCCGAGAATCCGGGATGGATCGGAACAGTCGAGCTGAACTCCTCGATCACGGCGGGTCCTTCGATGACGTCACCCGCACCGAGCAGTGTGCGATCGTAGGTGGCCGTTTCGACCCAGCTGTCGAAATAGGATTGGCGCGAACCGGTTCGGGCGGTGTCGGCACCGTTTCCGGCAGCGATCTCCTTGAGCGTCGGACGCTTGATCGGGCCGATGCCGCTCACGCGCAGGTTGACCCATTCCACGTGCTGCGACGGGTCTCCCCGGAAGTCGTAGCCGTACAGTTCACGGTGTGCCTGGTGGAATGCCTCGGCCGCGTCGTCCATGATCTGCGCCGTGACGGTGCCTTCCGCCACGGGGACACGTACTTCGAAGGCCTGACCGAGGTAGCGAAGGTCCGCAGTGCGGGAGTACTTGCGCTGCGTCTCGTCGAAACCTTCTTCGGCGAGCGCGATCTCGGCCTCGCCGGCCAACGCGTCGAACTGGCTCTGCAGGTCTTCCGCCTTCAACCGGTCGTGGCGGCTGACATGCGTCTGAACGTAGTCGTTGCGCACGTCGACCGTCAGTAGGCCGAACGCGGAGACGTTACCCGGATTGAGTGGGACAAGAACATCTTTCAGGCCGAGAATGTCGACGAGACGGCAGGCGAGAAGGGAGCCGGAACCGCCGAACGTCACGAGGGTGAAGTCGCGAACGTCAAGACCACGCTTGACAGTGATCTGGCGCAGCGCGTTGGCCTGGTTCCACGCCGAGACCTCGAGGACACCGACCGCGCACTCCTCGTAACCCAGACTCAGCTGCGCTGCAAGCTCTTCGAGTCCCTTGCGTGCCAGTTCGGTGTCGAGGGGGATCTCGCCACCAAGCAGATGGGGTGGGATGCGCCCGAGCAAGACATGCGCATCGGTGATGGTCGGTTCGCTGCCGCCCTTGCCGTAGCACAACGGTCCGGGATCGGCGCCCGCCGACTGAGGACCGACCCGGAGGGTGTGTTCCGGTGTCATCCACGCGATCGACCCGCCACCGGCGCCGACGGTCACGACGTCGATCATCGGGATCTTCGACGGGTAGTTGCCCACTCGCCCTTCGGTTGTCAGCGCAGGCTCGCCGCGAACCACGACGGTGACGTCCGTCGACGTTCCGCCGCCGTCGCAGGTCAACACCTGCTCGACGCCGGCCGCGTCGGCGATCAGTGCGGCACCGAGAGCACCGGCAGCCGGTCCGGAAAGTACTGTCGTAATAGGCTGGTGAACAACCTCTTTGGCCGAGAGGACACCGCCGTTGGACTTCATGACGTAGAACGGGATGTCGCGGGGTTCACCGTCGGTGGTCGAGAACTCACGCAGACGATTCGCGATGTTGTTCACGTAGTTGCGGATGTTCGGCTTGACCGCGGCGTCCACGAGGGTGGTGATGGACCGCTCGTACTCACGGTACTCACGAAGCACCTGGCTCGAGATGCTCACCGTCGCGTCGGGGAAAACTTCGAAGAGGATGTCGCGTACGCGCTCCTCGTGCGTCGGATCGGCGTACGAGTGCATGAGGCAGACACCGATGGTGCGAATACCACGGTCCTTGAAGAACTGCGCTGCGCTGCGGACGCTCTCTTCGTCGAGCGGTCGAATCTCGCTGCCGTCGAAGGAAAGCCGTCCGCCGACGGTGCGTACCCGATCGGCAGGAACGATGCGTTCGGGCTTGACCCAGAAGTACGAGTTGCCGTAACCGTCCGGCACCGACTGACGAGCGATTTCGAGAACGTGCTCGTAGCCTTCGGTGGTGATGAAGCCGAGGTTCTCGACCTTGCCTTCGAGCAGCTTGTTTGTCGCTACGGTCGTACCGTGGCTGACCGCACCGATCGAGTCGCCACTCTCACCGAGCTTGGCGAGTACCTTCTCGATACCGGCGAGAAAGCCCTCGGCGGGGTCCGCCGGAGTGGACGGGGTCTTGGTGGTGACGATGGCGCCGGTTTCGTCGTCCACTGCCACGATGTCGGTGAACGTTCCGCCGGTATCGATACCGACCCGAATCTTCCTGGGTTCCACGCTTCCTCCTGAGATCTTTGGCTCGTCTCGTCTGGTACCGATCGACGGTTGCGGCCTAGCCGGTAAGTGGCTCGTACCTGACGTGTAGTGCTATTCCACAGGTTCGGAACGGCGGATTCTTTGTCACAATTCGCCGAATCGGGGGACCAAGGTTCGGCGCACGATCACGAGCGGATCTTCGCCCGCGCCCCAGCGGGTTACACGGACGTGAAAAACGCCCCGAACCTGGTCGGTTCGGGGCGTTTCCCTCATCGTAAAACAGCTGTGGAAGCCCTGTCGATACGCTGCCGAACTACTCGCGACAACCAGAACGCGCCAGGAATCCGCCTATAGCAA
The DNA here is from genome assembly GCF_053608585.1 of Rhodococcus sp. NPDC055024. Classification (NCBI taxonomy): domain Bacteria; kingdom Bacillati; phylum Actinomycetota; class Actinomycetes; order Mycobacteriales; family Nocardiaceae; genus Rhodococcus; species Rhodococcus sp. NPDC055024. Next base: position 685,421 of record NZ_JBSGVT010000001.1, on the reverse strand, counting down.
CACCTGACAAAGCAATGACTGCGCCGACGACGGCGCTGACCATCACCGTGCGAGCATCGGCGCCACCCGCGGTCGGTACACCGGCCGGAAGAATCGCCGGTGCCGCGACAGCTCCGGAAACTACCGGCACCGCCTCGACCGACGCTGCCGGAATTGCCGCCGCCACGGCGGCCGTGACCTTCTCGGGGATGCCGTTGGCGATGACGCCGTCGATGCTCTTGAAGAACACCCCGGCCATCTTCTTGGCGACACCGGTGATCATCCGCTGTCCGACGCCGCCGACCATCCCGCCGACTACCGCGTCGGCATCGTACGACAGCAGCGTGCCACCCTCGTTCTCCGTCAACGTGACCGTGACGTCCGCCTTCACGGTGCCGGGAGCACCAGCGCCCGAAGCCGTCATGACAAACGAATTGGGCCGATTCTGTTGCGAAAGAACAACTTCACCGTCGTAGACGCCCTTGATCGACGCGACTCCCGCCATGATCGAGAGCTTGTAGTGATTGTCCGTTAGCTGCTCGAGCGACTGCACACCGGGAATGGTCGCGGCCAGTACACGACCGTCCTGGAGCTTGTCGTAGACCTCTTCTCGAGGTGCCGTCAGCTGCGCGGTGCCGGCGATTCTCATGCATTCTCCTCTGATGACGAACCCGCATGTGCGAGTCGAAGTTCGAACAGTTCGGACGGTGAAATAGGCATGGACGTGATCGAGATTCCTTCGGCATCCTCGATGGCGGCCGCGATGACGGCGCTGGTCGGGATCACACCGGCCTCACCGGCGCCCTTCATACCGAGTGGGTTGAGCCCCGACGGCGTGACGGTGTGATCCATCTCGAGTGAATCCGGCATCTCGGTGACAAACGGCATCAAGAAGTCCATGTACGACGCGTTGAGCATCTGTCCGTGCTCGTCGTAGACGATCCGCTCGTAGAGTGCGCCACCGATACCTTGCGCAACGGCGCCCATGACCTGGCCTTCGACGATGCGCGGATTGATCACGTTGCCGCAGTCGTGGATGACGACGTAACGACGGACCGTGATCTCGGCTGTCACGGGATCGGTTTCGACGATCGCCGCGTGCACTCCCGAAGCGAAAGTCGAACTGGGCGGCGAGTAGTAGCCGGTGGCTTCCAGACCGGGCTGCTCGCCCTCGGGAATCGGCGGCTTCGACATGTCCGTGTCGGTTTTGGCAAAACCGGTAGCCAACTTCGATTCACGGTCGAACGCATATCGCAGCGGGTTCGACAGCACGGCAACAACACTCAGCGGTACAGAAGTACCTTCCACCCCGGGCTCGGTGCCGAGTTTGCACACGTGGCCACCCTGGAGTTCCAGTTCGGCTTCCGGCAGATTCAAGATTCCGGACGCGATCTTCTTCGCTTTCTCCGCGACCATCTGCGCCGCGACATGGAAAGCCGAACCCGACATGACCGCGCCACGTGAGGCGAAAGTGCCGACGGCATAACCGAACCGGCGAGTGTCACCGGTGACGATCTCGACGTCGGAGACCTTGACTCCGAGGTCGTCTGCAACGATCTGGGCGAACGCTGTCTGGTGGCCCTGCCCCTGCGTCGTCAAGCCTGTTGCCGCTTTGACCTTTCCGGACGTCTCGACCACTACGTGTGCGCCCTCGTAGGGTCCGGGACCGGTTCCCTCGACGTACGCGCCGATGCCGATGCCGACCGACCGCCCTTCGGCGCGAGCCTTCTTCTGGTACTCGGGAAATCCGTCCCAGTCGATGAGCTTCTTGAGCTTGTCGATACCGGCCTGGTAGTCACCCGTGTCGTAGATCAACGGGCGCCCGTCCTGGAACATGAGGCCGAAGTCGTACGGCATGTCCTCGGGGCGAATGAAGTTCGCCTCCCGGACCGCGATCTTGTCCTTGTTCAGGTACTTGGCGATGGCGTCCATGGATCGCTCCATCGCGAACACGGCCTGCGGGCGTCCGGCGCCTCGGTACGGGGTCACGATGACCGTGTTGGTGTACAGCGAATAGGCGTTGACCCGGAACGACTTCGGCTTGTACGGCCCGAGAACCTGCGTCGCGGTGTTGATCATGACGATGATTCCGTACGGCAGGTAAGCGCCGTTGTCGTGCCAGAACGTGAAGTCGAAAGCCAACAGACGACCCTCGTCGTCGAACCCGATGTCGATCTTCTGGATCTGTCCGCGCTCGTGTGCGCTCGAGATGAAGTGCTCACGGCGATCCTCGACCCATTTCACCTCACAGGAGATGCCGGCCTGGCCGAGGCGCCGAGCGGCCCACGTGATCATCACTTCTTCGGGCCACGGATGGACGATCTTGACACCGAATCCACCGCCGACGTCGGGAGCGATGCAGTGAACCTTGTTCAGCGCCATACCCAATCGCGCGGCAACGGCGGCGCGGGCGGAGGTGGACGTCTGGGTGGAGGTCCAGAACGTGAGGGTGTTCTCGTCGCCGTCCCAGCGCGCGTAGACACCCTTGCCCTCCATCGGCATGGATGCCGAACGCTCGATTTCGAGATCCAGCGTCAGTCGGTGCGGCGCGGCCGCAAGTTCGGCGTCCGGATCACCGAACCCGTGCTGCAGATGAGCGGCGATGTTGTCCGGAACGTCAGCGTGGACGGCATTGTCGGCAGTGCGGGCGACGTCGATTCCCACTACCGGCTTCAGTGTCTCGTACGTGACGTCGATCTTCGCGCACGCATCCTCGGCGATGTACCGATTGTCGGCGACCACCATGGCGATGGCTTCTCCGACGTGGTTCACCTCGTCCTTCGCAAGGGGGTACCCGTTACGCGGAGCGATGATTCCCGGATGCGGAATGAGCAGTGGCAGGTTCTCCGCCATTTCCGGGGTGTCGGCCAGGAGATCTTCGTAGGTGTAGATGGCATGTACGCCAGGCACTTCCAGTGCCTGATCGATGTCGATGTCGATGATTCGCGCATGTGCATGCGGCGACCTGACGAATGCCGCGATCAGCGCGTTGTGGCCCAGATCGTCGAGATACCGCCCCTGACCGCTGAGCAGACGCGTATCTTCCTCGCGCGGAATCGGTTTGCCGAAGAACTTGCCGTCGTCGGCAACCGAATGATCGGCCGTCGAATGATCGGAAGCGGGGTGCTTCGCCCCGTTGCGCTTTGCTGGTTTGACCGGAGTACTCATGCCTTACCCGCCCGTCCTCCGACGGGATTCGTTGTGCCCCGCACCTTGCGATCCAACGCCTCCCGAGTGGATGCGTCGTCGATTCCGAGCGGGAACTGCCCGGCTCGTTCACGCTTGATCTCCGCTGCGCGCAGAACCGACGCCCTGATGTTCTGGTATCCCGTACAACGGCAGAGGTTTCCCGCTATAGCGTCCGTTGCTTCCTCACGCGTGGGATTGGGGTTCTCCTCGAGAAACGCCGCGATGGTCGTCACGAATCCCGGAGTGCAGAATCCGCACTGCAAGCCGTGACAGTCCTTGAACGCCTGCTGAACCGGATGCAAGGTGCCGTCCGGCTCGACGAGTCCTTCGACGGTGGTGATCGATCGACCTTCGAGGCTGGCGGCGAGGACGAGGCAGGATCGCACCGGCTTTCCGTCGAGCAGCACGGTGCACGCACCGCACACGCCGTGTTCACAACCGACGTGCGTTCCCGTCTTACGGAGGTGGTGACGAATGGCGTCCGAGGCCAGAGTGCGGGAGGGGAGAACGACGGTGCTCGTCACCTCGTTGAGTGTGAACGTCACGGCCACATGGTGTTCACCGGTATCTGCTGCCAGCTCGGCAAGTTGATCATCGATGGAGCGATCGTTTTTGGACATGGTCACCACTTTCCTGCCAGTACTGCGTTCTCACTGAGAGCATCTGTTGCCGCTGCAAACCCGACCCGCGCCGTGAGCGCGGACACCAGTTGCGATCGGTACGCCGCCGTCCCGTGAATGTCTGCCTCGGTATCTATCTGCGCGCGGGCGCATTCCCCGAGGGTGCGCCAGCGCGGATCTCGCTGATCCGTCGCGGATGCCCCCGCCAGCACGTCCGTGTAGTCCACGACCTGTCCCAGCTCGCCGGCGGACACGTACGTCATGTGCGCTTCGGCCACCAGACCGTCGACAACGCGAATACGCGCAACGACACCGACCAGTGCGTAGTCACCGTGACGGCGCGCGATCTCGTCGATGGCGGTTCCCACGCCGGGCTCGGCGGCGGGCACCGACACCGACACCGCGATCTCGTCAGATTCCAGGCTCGATTCGAGGGGACCGACAAAGAGATCCGTCGACGCGATCTCGCGGGTGCCACGCACCGACTGGACGCTCACACTGCCCCCGAGCAGTGTCAGGACTGCCGGCATCTCCGCCGACGGGTCGGCATGGACGATGGAGCCGACGCTCGTCCCGCGGTTACGGATCGTGGGGTGCGCTACCAACTGCAGTGCGCGGTTCAGCAGAGGCTGAACTCGGCAAGCACCTTCGTCGGCCGCCAGCACCGAGTGCGTGGCCAGGGCCTGGAACCGCACTCCTTCGTCTTCGGACGAGGTCACCGAAGCGAGGTCAGGGATCGATCCGATGTCGACGATGTGGGCGGGGGCGGCGAGGCGCATGGACAGCAGCGGCACAAGCGATTGCCCACCGGCGAGCACCTTCCCCTCGTGAGAGACCTCGGAGAGGATTCGGCACGCGTCCTCGACCGAGGACGGTCGGTGATAAGTCAGCGGCGACGGTTTCATTACTCAATCCTGCCTCTATGAGTCACTTCACGTTTTGTGCAGATGTGACAACGGTCACGGGTCATACCTGGCATACATTCAACTTGGCATCACGTGAGCTGCACCACTGGCTCTTCCCTTTCGTCATCTGACGCATTCGCGCCCGGTCGCCGCCCGGACTTCGGCCTGTTCAGCTCGGGGTTCCGGGACCCGACGAACTGGCAGAGGTGGTACATCACGATCACGACGATGGTGCCGAGCGCGATACCTCCGAGCGAGAACGTGTCACTGAATTTCAGAGCCGTGTCACCGATACCGATGATCAGGCCGGCGGCGATCGGCATCAGATTCAGCGGATTCCCGAAGTCGACACCGTTTTCTTTCCAGATCTTGGCGCCGAGCAGACCGATCATGCCGAACAGAACCACCAGAATTCCGCCGAGAACGCCCCCGGGAGTCGCCGCCATGACTGCTCCGAACTTGGGCGAGAAGCCGAGCAGGATCGCGATGAAACCCGCGATCACGTACGCGGCGGTCGAGTACACCCGAGTGGCTGCCATGACACCGATGTTCTCGGCGTGCGTCGTCGTGGGGGAGCCGCCTACCGCGCTGGCGATGGCGGTGGCAAAACCGTCACCGGCAATCGCGCGTCCGATGTAGGGGTCCAGATCGTCGCCCGTGATCTCGGCGACCGCCTTGACGTGTCCGGCGTTTTCCGCGACCAGTGCGATGACACCCGGAAGGACCAGAACGATGAACGTGAGGCTGAACGAGGGAGCGTGAATACCGACGATTCCGTTGGCTTCGTCCGAGAACGGCGGCAACCCGAACCACGACGCCGAGTGCACCGAATCCCAGTTGACACGAAAGTGCTCGGTAGGTGCTCCGCTACCGCCGGCGGACGTGATCGGGCCGGAGACCCGGTCGAGGACCCAGGAGAAGATGTAGCCGAAAACCAGCGCGACGAGAATGGCGATACGTCCCAAGAAGCCGCGTAGCGCAACACTCATCACGATCAACGCAACCATCACGATCAGTGCCACCCACTGGTCCTGCGGCCAGTACAACCCCGCGACAACGGGAGCCAGGTTGAATCCGATCAACATCACCACTGCGCCGGTGACCACCGGTGGTAGCGCTTTACTGATGACGCCACCGCCGAGGAAGTGGATGGCGACGCCGACAAATCCCAGAACCAGCCCTGACACCAGAATCGCGCCGGTCACTTCCGCCGTCGTTCCGCCCTGGGCGCGAATGGCTGCGACACCACCGACGAACGCCGCCGACGTACCGAGGTAACTGGGGACGCGTCCTTTGACCACCAGCAGGAAGAAGAGGGTACAAAAGCCTGACATCATCACGGCAAGTTGAGGATTGAGGCCCATGATGATCGGAAAGACGAACGTCGCGCCGAACATCGACACGACATGCTGGCCGCCCAACCCGATGGTTCTCGCCCAACTGAGTCGCTCGCCGGGAGCGACCACTTCACCGGCTCCGATGTTCTTTCCGTCTCCGTGCAACGTCCAGATCGGCATGACGAGACCTTTCGCAAAGGAGGAAGGTGTTCGAAATGCTTTGTGCCCCAGCTCACAAACACCGTGTCTGGAGTGAAACGCTAATGCAGGACCGAGATTTGGACGTGATGACAATCTGCCAGAACCCAATCACCGAGATTGGCAACAATGGTGGCAGATGATGCGGGCAGGGGTCATCGTCAGTGCTGGAGGCAGTTTCGACCGAAATGAGGACCACGCCACGAAGGGCCCAAACATTTTCTTCGGCTTAATGATTCCGTAACACGATGTCTGTCAACGGAAAACGACAGTCCTAGCCGAGGGCTGCGAGAATCCCCGCGGCCATCTCGGCGACCTGATCGTCGGTCATCACAAACGTCGGCGAAATCTGCATCGCACCCTGACCCGCAGCGCGACCCGAAATACCATGCTCGCGAAGCGTCTTCACGAACGGCAACGCCTCCGCCGGATCAGCCAACTGCACAGCCGCGACCGCACCGAGCCCACTACGAACCTCCGCCACCCGCGGATGCTCGGCCAGCGGCTGCAGATGCGTATGCAACGACGCCTCCAAACGCTTCGACTCCGCGAGCAAATTCTCACGCTCGAGAATGTCGAGGTTCGCCATCGCCGCCGCAGCAGCACCGGCATGCCCGCCGTACGTGTACCCATGGCGCCACCACGAACCGGCATAGAACGGCTCCGCCACCCGCGGCGCGATGAACACCGCACCCATCGGAACGTAACCCGACGTCAAACCCTTTGCCGTGGTCATCATGTCAGGCTGCAAATCGAAACGAGTGGACGCGAACCACTCACCACCGATCCGGCCGAAACCGGTCACGACCTCGTCGACGACAAAGAGGATGTCGTGCTCACGGCAGATGTCACGCACCTCGGCCAGATACCCCTCCGGCGGAAGATACACCCCACCCGCACCGATGATCGGCTCCGCGAAGAACGCAGCGATCTTGTTCGCACCGATCTTCTCGATCAACTCGAGCAGGCTCTTCGCATCGTCCCAGCCGACGGTCGCCGCATCCGCCATCAGCTCGCCGTAACCCTCACGGTTCACCGGAATACCAGCCAAAGCCGTTCCCGCAACGTGCATTCCGTGATACGCCTTCTGACGTCCGACGATGATCGCCTTCTCCGGCTGCCCCACCTCGTGCCAGTACCGGCGAGCCAGCTTCGCCGCAGTGTCCACCGAATCCGAACCACCCGAAGTGAAAAAGATCTTGCTCCCGGCAACCGGCGCGATGGCCGCCAAACGCTCCGCCAACAGCTGCGTGGTCTCGGGAACAAAATCACCGAAGTTGGAGAAATGAGCGATCTTCGACAACTGAGCCGCCACCGCATCCGCAATCTCGGTGCGCCCGTGCCCGACATTGGTGAACCACAGGCCCGCCGTCGCATCCAGATACCGAGTGCCCTCGGAATCCCAGATGTACGCGCCCTCACCGCGAGAGACGACAAACGCGCCGTTCTTCTCCACAGCGCCCATGTCCGCGAACCCGTGCCACAATGCCGAAGCCATCATCGTTCTCTCCCAACTGGATACGTCCGAAATAGATAAGTCAGTTCACGCGGAGTGCGGGCGGAAGTACCCGCTCGACCCACTTGGTTGCCTGCTCGAACGCGTAGGCGAGTTGGAGAACGTCCAAGTCGGCGCCGTGCCGACCGATGATCTGGATACCCATGGGAAGCGAACGATCATCGAAGCCGACCGGCATCCCCGCAACCGGAACCCCGGCCATCGTCCAGGGAACAACCGTCTCCATCCACCGGTGATACGTGTCCATCGACCGGCCGTCGACGACCTCGGGCCAGTGAGTGTTCTTGTCGAAAGCAAACACCTGGGCACTGGGAGCGAGAATGTAATCGTAGGTTTCGAACATCTTGGTTATGGCCGACAGCCAGCCGTTGCGAGCCTCCGCGGCCTTGGTCACGTCGAGAGCCGAGAGTGTGACCGCGTGCTCGAGCTCCCACAACAGTTCGGGCTTCATCAACTCGCGCATGCTCGGATCGTTGTACTGATCGATCAAGCCAAGCTGTGCCCACCAACGCCATCGCAAGAACAGTTGCCAGATGTCCTCGGGTTTGAAGTCGGGAAGTGCTGCCTCGACGTGGCACCCCAACTGTTCGAAGACCTCGAACGAGGATTCGCACAACTCGAGGACTCCAGGTTCGGTTGCCAGGTAGCCGTTCCAGTCACCGACCCACGCAATCCGAGAGCCCTTCAGATCACGGGCGAGGCTTTCGGTGAATACAGCGGGATCCTCGCGAATCCCCAACGGTGCATAGGCATCCGGCCCCGCCATCGTGGAGAGCAGGTGGGCCACGTCGGTGACGGTTCGGCCCATCGGGCCCACAACAGCGCCCTGCGCAATGAATCCCGTCTCCGGTACGCGACCCCAGGAAGGTCGGAATCCCACAACGTTGTTGAACGCCGACGGGTTTCGGAGCGAGCCCATGTAATCGCTTCCGTCCGCCAACGGAAGCATTCGGAGCGCCAACGACGCTGCGGCTCCTCCGCTGCTACCGCCGGCGGTGCGCGAAGTGTCGTACGGCGACACCGTCGTACCCCACACCGGGTTGTACGTCTGGGAGCCGAGCCCGAACTCCGGCGTATTGGTCTTGCCGATCACGATGGCGCCGGCAGACTTGATCCGCCTGACGAACAGTTCATCTTCTTCGGCGATTCGATCCGCGAACATCGGCGACCCGGACGTGAACGGCAGACCCTTTGCTGCCGACAGGTCCTTCACTGCATGCGGAAACCCGTGCATCCAACCAAGATAATGCCCATCCGCCAACTGAGAATCGCGCTCGCGCGCCTCCGCCGTCAACGCTTCCCGATCCCGCAGTGCAACAATCGCGTTCACGGCCGGGTTATGCACTTCGATCTGGTCGAGGAAGCTGTCCATCACCTCGACACATGACACTTCACGCCGGCGTATCAGACCACTGAGCGTCACGGCATCGACCATGACGAGATCGCCACTCTCAGCCACACCGGAATCGCTCTCGTCGACAGGGTCAGCAGCATGAACCATCGTGAATCCTTTCAAGCAGTGAAGTGGGGTGCGCCGGGAGACACACCGGACGGACTCACCGCCACCGGCAAATGATTCGAGGACGAATAGCCGGTGGCGGCGCGACTGTCGAAGTTTCCAGCGAGGTTCTTACCGGCTACTGACCGAGATCGACGATGGCAGCGACGGGGCCGCCGCCTTCGGGACCCTGGTGTGCTGCCGACACCGACACGAACACTGCCGGATCACCGGTGACAGCTGCCGTGACTCCGCCGACACACGACTTGATCTGGCGGTGCCAGTGCACGTCGGAGTCGTCGAGCATCGCATTGCGACGGCCGCGGACCGTTCCGTCCTGGCTGGCCTCGCACTTCAAGAACACGTTGACGAGCTGGCCGTCCAGGTCGCTCGAGTGCGGCCGCTCCGGTAGCTCGAGGCCGGCGTCACGGATCGCCGCCCAGATGCCGTCCTGATCGAGCGGATCCTTCATCACGCTGTGCCCGATGCGGTAGCGTCCGCCGACGCCACGCGCGTTGCCGACGACAACGATCTGAGCGCGGTCCAACTCGACGCCGGACGAGCAGGATGCAACTGAGGAGAAGAGTTCGCGGCTGTGCATGACATCCTCGTCGGTCGGCATGTCGATTTCGCCGAGCGCAACCGCGATCCCCAGAGCCGTTCCGCCGTTGGACAGGTCCATCGACTCATGAGTCTGTTCGGTCCACACAGTCTTGCCGCGGCTCTTGGCGTCACGGATGGTGTGGATGGTCAGCAACGGAGTCTTGGTCTGTACGTAGTGCACGTCGGCGGGATCGGTGATGCCGGCATTGGCCATCGCGTCTTTCACTGCCGCAGCAACTTTGGTGATCATGGCCGTACGGCCGATGTCCTCGGGCAGCAGTTGCTCACTCATGGCGACACCCACGGTCAGTCGCGGCTCGTCGGTCTTGGTGACCTTGTCTGCCGGCACGGTCGCGAAGATCGTCGCGTGCGGGCTGATCACGCCGTCCGTGCCGCCGGACCAGACGATCGGCACCTCCGCCACCTCTTCGGGGCTGCGATTACCCTTGGCGGAGAGAACCTCTCGGAACGCTCGGTCCGCGATGATGCGCGTGTAGTCGTTGACGCCGCCGTTACCCTCGGTTTTGCCGATGACTGCAATGACGCGGTCGGCCTCGAGGACACCGTCGTCGATCAGCTTGGCGAGCTCACTGGCGTCGGAGACGCTGTGTAGCGGAACCTTACGGACCTCGATTGCTTCGGGCATTGGCATCTCCTTGTATAGGGAATCGTGGAGGCAAAATTGGGCCTTGACAGTTCCCGGCGCCCAGTCCAGCCGAGCGGTTCGGAACTGCCATGCCGACCACGCTATGACGACTCGAACCCTTCGGCATCGTCAATACTTGCCCAAACGAAAACCGTGATTGGTTATTTCGACTCCGATTCACCGGTTGTGCGCCGCCCCATCGGTTCTCACTTACGATTCGACCATGGACACCACTGTTGTCGACCATCCGCTGGCGGCATCGCTGCTCACGACCATGCGCGACGCTCGCAGCGACAACGCAACATTCCGGTCCGCCTTGCGCAGACTGACCCATATGTTGGTCTACGAGGCCATGCGCGGCGCAGAACTGGAACAGTTCGACATCGAGACGCCAGTTGCTCCGACGATGGGGGTGCGACTGGCGAATCCACCGCTCCTGGTCCCGGTCTTGCGAGCGGGCCTCGGCATGGTCGAACAGGCGAGTGCCCTTATTCCGCAGGCAGGCGTCGGTTTCGTGGGAATGGCACGAGACGAGAAGACACACCAGCCGGTTCCGTATCTCGAGTCCCTGCCAGCTGATCTGTCGAGCACCCCCGTCTACGTCCTCGATCCGATGTTGGCGACCGGTGGATCCATCGTCCGCACAATCGATCTGCTCATTGCACGCGGAGCCACCGATGTGACTGCAATATGTGTCGTCGTGGCTCCGGAGGGGATCGAAGCACTGAAGAACTCCGGACATCCGGTCCGGCTCCTCACCGCGAGCATCGACGACGGCCTGAACGAAAATGCGTTCCTGGTACCTGGACTCGGAGACGCCGGCGATCGCCAATTCGGACCAAGATAGTCACCAGACATACGGAGACCACTCATTCCGAGAGAGTATTTTCGTCAACTGTTGACAATGTTCACTGTGCGATCGAGCGTAGTCTCGCGACATGGATAGATCTGCCAAATATTCGAGCGAAGAGCTTCAACATTTGCCAGAAGGTGGCGACTACAGACTGACGGTTCGGGATGTCCTCGAGCTGCCCAGTCTGCGTGGAGCCGAAGTCCTTGCCGGGCACGGGGGTTTGCGGCACCTCGTCCAGTCGGTGAACGTGATGGAAGTTCCGGACATCCTGGCTTGGGTGAAGCCCAACGAGTTGTTGGTGACAACCGGGTTCCCGCTGCGCTACGGGCGGACCGGAGAGCTTCTCGACGACACAGATCTCAGTGACCTCGTCGACGGTCTTGCACGCCGAGGAGTCGCGGCACTTGCCGTGAAAACGGGCCGTTATCTCGACGAACTGCCCGAGGCGATGCTGCACATGGCAGAGCAGCGAGGCCTGCCGCTGTTGGTTCTTCCCGTCACCGCAGGATTCGACGAGGTGATTTCGGAGGTCTTCACCAAGTTGGTGGCGAAGCAGTCCGCGGCACTCGACATTGCCGATCGACTTCACCGCTCGTTGACGTCGATCGTCTTGGAAGGTGGCGATCTACCTCAGATTGCCGCGGAATTCGCCGCGCTCTTCGACGTCAGCGTTCTGATCTGCTCGCCGGACGGAAGGGTATTGACCGAGGCCGGGGATTCAGCCGCGCTGAACGCGCTTCCGTTGTTCGAAAGCACCGGTCGGTTCCGGACCGAGCGGGTCGCCGTCGGTTTACAGAACGCACCCAAGGGATTTCCCGGCCAGTTGGCGCTCACCCGAGTAGTGGCCGGCGGCACCGACCACGGCCGAATGGTGGCGTACGCCGGCACCCACGAACTCGGCGCAGTTGTCGTTCAAGCGCTGGAGCGAGCGGCCACCGTTGCCGCGCTGGCCGTCACCAAACAGCTGGCAGTTGCGGCAGTGGAATCCAAGTTCCGCGGCGACTTCCTCCGCGACGCACTGATAGGCGAAGCCGGCTCGCCTGCGGAAGTGAGCGCGCACTTCACCCAGTTGGGGTGGGATGTCACTCGTCCACTTGCCGTTGTGGTTGCAGAACTCGACGTCGATCACCCGGAATCCCAGCACGCGAATTCCACTCGCACGGACCAGGATCGACTCAGTGACGGCTGGCAACAAGTGGTGCGTACCCACGAGCGGACGGCACCGTCCGTCGGGTTCCGACACGAGGTGGTCACGCTTTTCCCGACCAGCACCGACCGCGCGGTTCGGGACATCGAAGGGTTGGTTCGCAAGGTTGCCGGAGATCGCACCAGCGGCCGCCGCTCCTTCAGCACGGGAGTGAGCCGGGTGATCTACTCCCTGGCCGACCTTCCTGCTGCCTACGACCAAGCCTGCACAGCCGTAGTCGTCGGCCGACGCATCAACGGGCCGGGGCGGATAGCCCACTTCGACGAACTCGGCGTACACCGACTCCTCTCGCTTCAGACAGACAAGAGCGAACTGCGCTCGTTCACCGATGACGTTCTGAAGTCGCTGGCGGCGGACAACGCCGAAGCCGCGGACTTGCGTCTCACACTCCAGACTCTGCTCGACTGCAATTGTAATGTCGCCGAAGCGTCCCGGGCACTGCATATGCATTACAACACTTTGCGATACAGAATCGGAAAGCTGGAGAGCGTCGTCGGATCGTTCACCGACGACCCCGTTCTCCGGTTGAACGTCTCACTCGCCCTGCAGGTCATGAAGATGCACGAAATGTCATGAAAAAGCACCAAATAGGCTGACAGAGCGCCCCGATTGCGGTTCGACACAACCGTAATCGCGCCATGCGGTGAGCGTTCGTCACTTTTTACCCACCACTGACACCCGTCGTCGGCAAGGTTACCCATGTGCCGTTCACCGGCGCCCGCTTACGGTTCGAAAGACGGGCCGCACATACCTCCTTCAGTGGCCCTGGCCGGTTTCTCGGTCCAGCGGACCGGAGTCGACCGAACTACGGAGGCCTCAACCACCAACTGGCTCAGCCAATTACACCAGAACACGGCGGTGCGACATGAACTCGACTTCGAAGCCTCACAACACAAGTGCTCGTAGTGGTCCGTTACACGACGTGATAGTCGTCGACCTCACGCGCGCACTCGCGGGTCCTCACGCGGCAATGATGCTCGGCGATCTGGGTGCCGACGTGATCAAGGTCGAATCACCTCATGGCGGCGACGACACCCGTGGGTGGGGGCCGCCTTTTGTCGACCCCCCGTTGGAACCACCGAACACACAACGGGAATCGACGTATTTTCTGTCCACGAACCGGAACAAGAAGTCGATCACGCTCGATCTCAAATCCGACAGTGGGCGTGCAACCCTCGAAGATCTCGTCTGCCGCGCCGACGTTCTCATGGAGAACTTCCGCACCGGGGTGCTCGATCGACTCGGATTCTCCACCGAGCGGCTGGCCGAGCTGAATCCTCGACTGATCGTCCTGTCCATAAGCGGTTTCGGCCACGACGGTCCCGAAGGCGGTCGCGCCGGCTACGACCAGATCGCCCAGGGGGAAGCCGGACTCATGTCGCTCACCGGATCGAATCCGGACGACGTCCAAAGGGTCGGAGTTCCGATCGCCGATCTTCTCGCCGGGATGTACGGGGCCTTCGGCGTCGTCGCAGCCTTGAAGGAACGCGAGCAGACAGGGAGAGGCCGCGTTGTCCGAACGTCGCTCTTGGCCAGCGTGGTCGGTGTTCACGCGTTTCAAGGAACGAAGTGGACCGTCGCCGGCGAGGTAGGCACAGCGCAAGGCAACCACCATCCCTCCATCGCACCCTACGGACTCTTTCGTACCGGCGATGGCGCAGTGCAGATCTCGGTCGGCAGCGAGAGCCTGTGGAGAAGATTCTGCGAAGGGTTCGACCTAGATCCTGACGCCCAAGGTATGGCAACAAACGCCGAACGCGTCGAAAATCATTTCCAGGTAGTCGAATTGATCGAACGTACCTTCAAACCGTACTCGCGTGACGAGCTTCTGACCGAACTCGACCGCATCGGAATACCGGCAGGACGGGTTCGGACGATCTCCGAGGTGTACGAATGGGAGCAGACCCGATCACAGGGATTGCTCGTCGATGTCGACCACAGCACGCTCGGCAACATCACTCTGCCCGGTCCGCCGCTGCGATTCTTCGAACCGGACGGAACCGAAGTGACGGAGACCCGCCACACGGCACCGCCGGTACTCGGTGAAGACACTGACGAAGTCATGTCGTGGCTACAAGGATTCACCCGATGAACCGCCTCTCGGCTCGCGACTTGCTCGATCTGGTGATCGATGCCGGCACCTGGGAGTCGTGGGATACGCCTCCGATCCCCGTCGCGACCGACTCCGATTACGCGGAAGCACTTCTGCGGGCCCAGGAGAAGACCGGGCTCGACGAGTCCGTCCTGACGGGCAGCGCCTCCGTCAGAGGCCGCCGCGTGGCCATCATCGTCTGCGAGTTCGGTTTTCTCGGTGGTTCGATCGGCGTAGCAGCCGGCGAACGCCTCGTCGTCGCCATCCGACGAGCCACGCAAGAGCGTCTGCCCCTTCTTGCGCTTCCCACGTCCGGGGGAACGCGCATGCAAGAGGGGACGACGGCGTTTTTGCAGATGGTCAAGATCACCGCGGCGCTCATCAAGCACAAAGAAGCGCACCTGCCCTACATCGTCTATCTCCGAAACCCCACCACCGGAGGCGTATTCGCGTCCTGGGGATCACTCGGTCACGTGACGATCGCGGAACCGGGGGCCCTCGTCGGATTCCTCGGTCCTCGAGTGTTCGAGGCCTTGTACAACTCACCTTTCCCTGCCGGTGTCCAGACAGCCGAAAACCTTCACGAGCACGGCCTCATCGATGCAGTGAGGCCGCCAGACCAGCTCGCCGAAATCGTCGAACGCGCATTGCGCATCATCACCGGGACGCGTCGCGGGTACTCACTGCCCAGTGACCCGTGCTCGTACGACTGCCCACCCGATACGTCGGCGTGGGAATCCGTCGTCGCATCCCGGCGCGAAGACCGACCTGGGATTCGTGAAGTGCTGCTCAATTCCGCTTCGGACATGCTCCCGCTCAACGGAACCGGCCAAGGCGAGAACGATCCCGGCATCATGCTCGCACTCGTCCGCTTCGGCGACATGCCCTGCGTCCTTCTCGGACAGGACCGTCGCGGGCAGACTCCTCACTCCCCACTCGGCCCCGGCGCTCTGCGGGAAGCTCGGCGAGGAATGCGGCTGGCCGCAGAACTCGACCTGCCGTTGGTGACGATCATCGACACGGCGGGCGCGGCACTGTCGAAGGAAGCCGAAGAAGGCGGCCTGGCCGGCGAGATCGCTCGGTGCATAGCCGACATGATTTCACTCGAGGTCCCCACCATTTCCCTCCTGCTCGGGCAGGGCACCGGCGGCGGTGCACTGGCGCTGATTCCGGCCGATCGAGTGCTGGCGGCCCGCCACGGTTGGCTCTCGCCCTTACCTCCCGAAGGTGCGAGCGCAATCATGTTCCACGACATCACGCACGCGCCGGACATGGCTGCCAGTCAAGGGATACGGTCCTTCGATCTACTCGCGGGCGGCATCGTCGATCGGGTCATCCCCGAATTTCCCGATGCGGCGGACGAACCCGCAGCATTCTGTACTCGTGTCGGAGCGGTGCTGCACTACGAGCTGAGCGTGCTCACTGCTACTGATGCGACCGAACGGCTCAACACCCGCACCGAACGCATCGACCGTATCGGCCTGGTCGAAGCCAGTACCTCCGTCTGATCGATCAGTACCCAGAACACCGGAAAGGCCGGACATCCTCCACGGAGGATGTCCGGCCTTCGTCGATCGAGCACACTCAGCCAGACGTCACGTGAGCTGCTTGGCGGGTTCCTCCCGATCGCCGCCGGGAGTCTTCGAATCCGGCTTGTTCGGTTCCGGATTCTTCGCATTCAGTTCAGGATTCTTCGAACCTATGAACTGGCACAGGTGGTACATCCCGATCACGACGATGGTGCCGAGCGCGATGCCGCTGAGTGAGAACGTGTCACTGAACTTCAGAGCCGTGTCGCCGATACCGATGATGAGGCCGGCCGCGATCGGCATGAGGTTGAGCGGATTCCCGAAGTCGACGCCGTTCTCTTTCCAGATCTTGGCGCCGAGCAGGCCGATCATGCCGTAGAGCACCACGGTGATTCCGCCGAGAACGCCGCCGGGCGTCGCAGAGATGACGGCACCGAACTTGGGGGAGAAGCCGAGCATCATGGCGACGATGCCGGCAACCGCGTAGGCAGCGGTGGAGTACACCCGGGTCGCTGCCATAACACCGATGTTCTCGGCGTACGTCGTGGTGGGCGAGCCGCCGACGCTGCTGGCGATAGCGGTGGCGAAGCCGTCACCGGCAAGCGCACGTCCCATGTACGGGTCGAGATCGTCCCCGGTCATCTCGGCCACGGCCTTGACGTGGCCCGCGTTCTCCGCGATCAACGCGATGACGCCCGGAAGGACCAGGATGATGAACGTGAGGCTGAACGACGGGGCGTGGATGCCGACGATTCCGTTGGCTTCGTCCGAGAACGGGGGCAGGCCGAACCACGACGCCGAGTGCACCGAATCCCAGTTGACGCGGAAGTGCTCGGTGATTTCACCGGTGCCTGCGTCGTACGAGGTGATCGTGCCCGAGACGCGGTCGAGGATCCAGGAGAGGGCGTAGCCGAAGATCAGCGCCAGGAAGATGGCGATGCGGGCCATGAAGCCGCGTAGCGCGATACTCATGACGATCAGGGCCACCATGACGATCAGGGCCACCCACTGGTCCTGCGGCCAGTACAGCCCCGCGACGACGGGTGCCAGGTTGAATCCGATCAGCATCACCACCGCGCCGGTCACCACTGGCGGAAGAACCTTGAACACGACCCGGCCGCCGAGGAAGTGGATCGCGATACCGATGGCCGCCAGGACGAGTCCGGACACCAGGATCGCGCCGGTCACCTCTGCGGACGTTCCGCCCTGGGCGCGAATGGCGGCGATACCACCGACAAAGGCCGCCGACGTACCGAGGTAGCTGGGAATGCGTCCCTTGACCACCAGCAGGAAGAAGAGCGTACAGAAACCCGACATCATCACGGCTAGTTGAGGATTGAGGCCCATGATGATCGGGAACACGAACGTCGCGCCGAACATCGACACCACGTGCTGGCTGCCCAGCCCGATGGTTCTTCCCCAGCTGAGCCGCTCGCCGGGAGCGACCACTTCACCCGGTTTGATGTTCTTTCCATCTCCGTGCAACGTCCAAATCGGCATGATGGGACCTTTCGTGCAGAGGAAGGTGTCCGAACGCTGAGTGTGCTCCAGCTCACAAAACACCGTGACTGGAGTGAAACGCTATTACAGCGCGGGGGTATCGACGTGATGACAATCTGCCAGAACCCACCGACCCGGATTGGCAATATTAGTGATTGATGCCGCGCATCGCGGTTATCTTCAGTGCTAGAGACAGATCCAGCCGGAGTTCGGGTTGCGCCGTGAAGGGTCCCAGCATTTTCTCCAGCTTAACGACCCTGTAACGCAGTGTGTTGTAATGGAAGTGGAGCTTGCGCGCCGTCTCGGCAATGTTGATGTTGGTCGCGAGCAAGACTTCCAATGTCTTGCGCATGTCCTGCGCTTCGGCAGTTTCCTCCGTCAGTTCCCGCAGCGTCTCGCGGGCGAACGTCTCGAGCTCGTTTTCGTCCTCGACCAGACTGAGGAGTCTGTACACGCCCAGATCGTCGAACTGAGTCACCGTCCACGGACCGGAAATCCGCCGGCCGACGGTCAGTGCGGTGCGCGCCTGGCTGTAGAGCGCAGGGACGGCTTCGATCGCAGCCGTCGGCCGGGACACCCCGACACTGAACGGCCTTCTGCCGCCGCCACCTTCGCCGCGAACGACCGTGACGAGGTCCCGCACCAGTGCCATCGTGTCGGTGCCGACACCCATCACGATCACCGTCTCGCCCGTCAGCGCGGTCACCGCCGCACCGGGATCACGGTGAGCGATCGCGCCGGAGAATGCCATCGCCTGACGATCGACGACGGGCAGCCGAGCGGGCGCCGCGGAGGTCGGTTCGTCCACCGGATCCGGTTCGATCGAGACGATCACCAGCGGGCGATCGAAGTCCCACCCGAACGTCTTGGCGTGGGAGACAACGTGATCGTGGTCCCCGGCCCGGCCGAGGAGAAGGTCGTGAACGAAGTTGGCGCGATGGCGTTCCTCCACCGACGCCACGGCCTGTTCGCGGGTGATGACCAAGGCGCACACCGACGCGGCACGCTCGACCAGGTACTGGTCGTAACTCGTCATCACGCGCTCACCGGTGAACAACGCGAGACGCCCGTGGTCGATGTGATTGGCGGAAATCGCGGACACCGCGATGAATTGGCCGTCGAACTCGTGCAGGCCCAACCCGCCCTCGACGGTGTCGGTCCGCAGACGACCGGTGGAATCGACGGCCGGGCAGGCTGACAGATGCTTGCGCTCCGCGGCATCCCCGGCGCGGCAGATCTCGCGTCCGTCCGAGGTGGTGACCAGAGCCGCGCCCTTCATCTCGCGCGCGATGACTTCGGTCAACTGCGGGAGTCCGCCGCCGCCCATCACGACGTCGACCAGGAGCCGCCGCAACCGCTCGGCCCCGAACATGGCGTCGATCTGCGCCGACTCCGTCTGCTCACGGTCCCCCGCTGCGGGGTGATCGCAGGCGCCGTGAAAAACCAGAAGCGGAAAGTCGGCACTGTCGGCTGCGTCGACCAGTTCCGGTGCGAGAGTGTCCCCGTCGGCACTGAATTGGACGGCAAGGGCTGCAACTCCGCGCGTCGACAAACGTCCGACAAATGCTTTGAAGGGTTCGGTGACCCGGGCGAGGGTTTCCGGGGTGGTGATCAGCAACTGCCCGCGTCGTAGCCACGGCCCGATGTCCGGAACCGCCATGAATCCCACCCGCGCAACCGTCGGGTCCTCGCAGCCGCCGGAAACCTTTCGAACACCAGGAAGGAGCGGGGTTCGAAGAAGTTCGGAGAGAACAGCATTCACCTCGGATGCCGGTACGGCCGGGTTTGCCACTTGGCAGGCACCTCGATTTCATTCGGATCACGGAAGATGGTTCACGAAAGAAACGATCCTATCCCCACCGAACACAAGATGTCCGAATTCAGCGCAGTCGACTCAGGCCGTTCGATGCAGGGCGGTCGGATTCTCCTGAGGTGGCGGGTGGATCGGCCCCTGCAGATCCCGCAGTTCCAAACCGGAGGCATTGCGCAGGGTCTTGGTCATCTCGGCCAGGATCGACACTGCAGTTTCCTCCGGCGTCCTGGCGCCGAGATCCAACCCGATCGGCGAGTGCAGACGCCCCAACTCGGCGTCGGTGACGCCACGTTCCTTCAACAGCGCCACCCGACGCTCATGCGTCGCACGACTTCCCATCGCGCCCACGTAGGCAGCGTCCGAACGCAGCGCGATCTCGAGCAACGGGATGTCGAACTTCTCGTCGTGCGTGAGCACGGCCAGGACCGTTCGGTTGTCGATCGGGGCGGTTTCGAGGAACTTGTGTGGCCACATCACGACCAGATCGTGGGCGTCGGGAAAGCGTGCACGTGTCGCGAAGACGGGCCGTGCGTCCACGACGGTCACGCGGTAACCCGCAAAGGCGCCCAACGTACACATCGATGCCGCGAAGTCGATGGCCCCGAACACGTACATCCGCGGTAGTGGCGCGAAGATCTCGACCAGCAGGTCGTGCTGTGAATCGATGAGGGTTCCCGCCGGCGAGACAAAAGCTACGGACTCACCGGTCTCCATCGTGCGCAGCAGGACGGAGACTTCTTCCTCCGTGGCATCCAGATCCCCGCTGCGTCGGCCGTGCTCGACGACGAGGTGCCTCGCCGGTGCACCCGGACGCACTTCGGTGACCACGACGACGGGCGCATCCGCCTCGATCCGTTCACAGACGTGACCGAAGTCGGCGAAACCTGCTCCGACCGCCTGGACGAACACTTCGATGGTTCCGCCGCAGGTCAGGCCCACTCCGATGGCATCGTCGTCGGAGACGCTGAAGACCTCGACGCGGCTGGTGCCGTCGGCGAGAACCTCCTGGGCGATCTCGTACAGGGCACTCTCGATGCACCCGCCCGAGACGCTGCCGACCACCTCACCGGAGCGTGAGACAGCCATCGATGCTCCTGGCATACGCGGTGACGATCGCCAGGTGCGGACAACCGTCGCCAGCGCAAAGTCCTCGCCACGGGCGTGCCACTGCGCCAGCTGAGTGGAAATGTCGCGCATCGCCTCGCCTCCCGCTTGCATTGCCGTCTGTAGAGATTGCCGTCTGTAGAGAGTTCACGGTATCGGCCCACCGCAATCCTTCCTGTCACACAATGCGCCTAAATCCGGGCCCTGCAGTTGTGCAATGTCGCCGTCGCATCACCTTGCGCTCTCGACCAGTGTTGTCACCGAGCCCAGCCGAAAGCAGGCCTGACCTTCATTCTTCCCCTCTCCGACGATCACTGCAGCCGTAACTCACGCAGATGGTGCCGACGGATCGAGTGGGCGACGTTGCACACCACAGAACCGAGGTTTCTCCGATGGACCAATTGCTCAGCGGTATCAAAGTTCTCGACCTCACCCGTGCTCTCGCGGGGCCTCTGTGCACGTCACTACTCTCCGACTTCGGCGCCGACGTGGTCAAGGTCGAAACCCGTGGCTCCGGCGACAGTTCGCGTCAGTGGCCGCCGTTCGACGGCGATCGGAGCCTCTACTTCGCTTCCGTGAACCGCGGCAAACGGTCCATCGCCATCGACATGCGCAGTGACCGCGGGCGGAAACTGCTTCGCAGCCTGGCACTCGACGCAGACGTGCTGGTCGAGAACTTCCGTCCGGGAGTGCTGGCCGACATGGGGCTCGATCCCGACTCGCTCGAGCAGGAGAATCCGGGGCTCGTCGTGATGAGCATCAGTGGTTTCGGCCCGGTGGGCCCGGACCAGTTCGCGCCCGGACTCGATCAGGTGGCCCAGGGGATGTCCGGGCTGATGTCGGTCACCGGCGCCGGGGATCAGACTCCGATGAGAGTCGGTATCCCCATCATCGACACTGTCTCGGGCATCTATGCAGCGTTGGGGATCACGGCGGCGCTGGCCTCTCGCGGTCGCGACGGTCGAGGGCACCGCGTGCAGACCTCGCTGCTGGAATCCGCGATCTCGATCATGACCTTCCAGGCGCAGGACTACCTGAGCACCGGACGCGTTGCGACGCCGAACGGCAATACACACCCGACGATCACGCCGTACGGCGCTTTCGACACCGCAGACTTCCCGATCAACATCGCCACCGGCTCGGACAAGCACTGGATCGCGCTGTGCTCGGTGCTCGGTGACCCCGACCTCGCCTTCCGTGCCGAATATGCCACGGGTAAAGAACGTTTGGCGCACCGAGACCAACTGACCAAAGAACTCGAGGACCTACTGACCACCAAGGGCGCGGCGCAGTGGATCACCGAGATACGCGGTGCCGGAATTCCCTGCGGCCCGATCCATTCGATCGATCAGGTGTTCTCCGACCCACAGGTCGAGGCATTGCAGATGGTCGCGCAGACGCACGGCGCCGACGGGACGTCGATTCCCGTTGTCCGCGGGCCGTTCTGGGTGGACGGCAAGACTCTTCCCGTCAGGAATGCACCACCCATGACACTCGGCGGTGACGCCGACGCCGTCCTCGCCGACTTCGGGCTGCGTCCGGAGGAGATCGAAGACCTTCGCGCGAATTCGGTGATCTGACCGCACACTAGTGACAGAGCAGACGCTCTGTTACTGTGCGTTCATGCCTCGGCCACGCGTCCACGATCTCGACACGCTGCTCGACGCTGCCGAAAAACTTGCCGCCACTGCCGGGCCGAGTGCTGTCACGGTCCGGGCTGTCTCTGACGCCACCGGCGTGTCCAACGGGGCGATCTACCACGCATTCGGCTCTCGCAGTGGACTGGTCGGTAGCGCGTGGCTGCGTGCCGCGCAGCGTTTTCTCGCGCTTCAGCAATCGAGAGTGGACGACGCACTCGCGGACCCGTCGCCAACTGCAGCGGTTTCCGCCGTCGTCGCAGCCGCCGAAGTTCCGGCTGTCTTCGCTCTCGACTACCCACAATCCGCGTTGCTGCTGCTGACGATCCAGCGCGACGAACTGCTCGGCACCGACGTCCCTGCCGACATCGCCGAGCAACTCACACAACTCGACCGGTCTCTGGTCGAGTTGTTCATCCGGTTGTCGACCGCGCTCTGGGGCCGCAAAGACGGCCGAGCCGTCGAGGCAATCGAGGCCTGTGTTGTCGGCCTGCCTACCGGATTACTCATTCACCCGGCCAAACGTGCCGACGGTTGGCGAGTCCCCGACGCAGCAGCACGCGCGCGGTTGGACGCCGCCGTTCGAGCGATTCTGCATCTCGACCCACCACTCCCCAAGTCCCGCAACAGGAAAGGCTAATCATGACCGCAACTCTTCGCTTCGAAGACAAGATCGCCGTTCTCGATCTCGGCGAGGACGAAAATCGTTTCTCCCCGGATTGGCTCGATTCCGTCGACAAGCTACTCGACCAGGCTCTGAGCGAAGGCGCACATGCCCTGGTCACCACGGCGACAGGCAAGTTCTACTCCAACGGACTCGACCTCGACTGGCTGGGCGCGAACAGCGACAAGGGGAAGTGGTATGTGCAGCAAGTGCAGTCACTGTTCGCTCGGATGCTGACGTTCCCCATGCCGACCGTCGCTGCGATCAATGGCCACGCCTTCGGAGCCGGCGCCATGCTCGGTATCGCGCACGATTACCGCGTCATGCGCGATGATCGCGGCTACTACTGTTTCCCAGAGGTGGACATCAACATCCCCTTCACCGAAGGAATGGCAGCACTCATCCAGGCCAAACTCAACCCTGCATCGGCGATCGTCGCCATGACCACCGGCAGGCGATACGGCGGAAGTGACGCACTCGCAGCCGGTTTGGTGGACTCCACTGCCTCCGTCGACACCCTGACGGCCAAGGCAATCGAATTGGTTGCACCGATCGGGCCCAAGAATCCGGGCACACTGGGCGCCATCAAGTCGACGATGTTCGCTTCAGTGGTCACCGCTCTGAACACCGACGGCTAGAAGCGACGGACTGTGTTCTCGCAGAGCCGCTTCCAGATCGTCGGCAACACTTTCGGGTTCGCGGCCTTCGGTGCTCAGAACCACGTCGACCCCGCTGAGCGATGGCATCGAACCGGCCAGCAGTTGTGACGCCTCCACCAACTCGTCCAACCCGGCCCATCCGGCCGGTTCACGCTCGATGATTCTGGTGCGCAACGTATCCGGATCGGCCTCGAGGCGTGCCAGCAGGTGCCCATCGGCGCCGGTCGCGGTCAGCAGGGCGCGCCCGTAGTCGTCGTCTTCGACGGTCGCCGTGAGGAACAGGAGCTCGTACCCCGCTTCCCGATACGACGCGCACAGCATCCCGACGTGTGCGATTGCCCGTTCGATCCCCAGCGGCGGATAGCAGCGCTCGAGTTCGTCCACCTCGATCATCGCGTTGCCCACGCCGGCCTCACCGAGTCGATCGTGAAGTGCGGTCAGCACGGAACTCTTTCCCGCGCCCGGCGGGCCTGTCAGCAATAGTACGAACACGTCCTCCACTATTGCAGAGCCTTGTGCGGACGATGGGCGGCGAGAAGGCTGGAGAGGACAGCTTGACGAGTACTACAGCCCTGATCGGAGCACAGCGATGACCACCACGATCACCGAAATCGCGCCGGACATCTACCGACTGTCAACGTTTGTGGACGAAGCGAACCTCACGATGAACCAGTTTCTCGTCGACGGCGAGGAACCTCTGCTCTTCCACACCGGGCAGCGAGCGTTGTTCACCTCGGCTTCCGACGCACTCTCGACGTTGATCGACATCGACCGCCTGAAATGGATCACGTTCGGTCACGTCGAGGCCGACGAGTGCGGATCCATGAACTCCTGGCTTGCGGCAGCCCCCGAAGCGCAAGTGGCCCACGGCGCGATGGGGTGCTTCGTTCAGGTCAACGACCTCGCCGATCGGGCGCCACTTCCCTTGCAGGACGGCGATGTACTCGAAACCGGGAGCCGTCGAGTTCGGCACATCGACACCCCACACGTCCCGCACGGTTGGGATGCAGGTCTGATGTTCGAGGAGACGACGTCCACGCTGTTCTGCGGAGATCTCTTCACCGCATTCGGGCACCACCCGGCGACCACCGAGCACGAAATCGTCGGTCCTGCTTTGGAAGCCGAGGACTTGGGCCACGCCACCTGCCTCACCCCGGATCTCGAACCCACGATCCGTGCGCTGGCCGACCTCGAGCCGCGGATTCTGGCCACCATGCACGCACCGACGTACTACGGCGACTGCGTCACCACGCTTCACGATCTGGCCGACTCGTACGCTGCACGTTTCGCGGCCGAAACCGAAAGATGGAAGTCAGACTAGAGCCTGCACGTCCGACGTGATTCGCGCCGCGACGGACAGCGCGACATGCTCGCGGAACGGTCTCGCCACCACCTGCACCCCGATCGGTAAACCGTTGCGGGAGAGTCCTACCGGAACCACGACCGACGGAAGGCCGAGCACACTGATCGCCCGACAACTCGCGAGCGCATCCATCCACGTGAGTTTGCGACCGTCCACCTCGAAGCTCTCCACACCGAGCGGCGGAACGAGCACCGACGCAACCGGCAGAATCAGTACGTCGCCCATCTCGCCGAGGAATTCGCTGATCAACACCGCGCGATCTGCCCACAGCGCTTCCACCTCGGCGGAACTGCGATCACGGCCTGCCGCAAGCATGGCGGTGATGTCCGCGTCGAAAGAGTGCGCTGAACCTTCGGTGAGAGCGTGGATGTCCGCGTGAGTCTCGACCGATCGCAACGCACCGAACAGCGCGTTGGCCCGCGGCAGAGCCAGACCGTCGTACTCGCTCGCGTCCAGGCTGATCGCCACCGTCCGAACCGCCGCCAGGATTTCTTCGTCGACGGGCATAGTTCCCTCGCCGGGGGCCCAGCGGATGTCGAGGTCGTCGACGTCGACCGAATCAGGCTCGCTCCACGAGAAATGCGGCATCGACAGGACGCGCAACGCAAGCGCCGCATCACCGAGGTTGCGGGCCAGTGGGCCGATGGTCTGGATCGTGCCGTGCATCGTCGCAGGGTTGGCGAGTACCCGTCCATCCGAAAGCACGCCTGGATACTGACCTTCCGGATCGACACGTCCGAGCGTCGGGCGAACCGAAGTGAGGCCGGTGCAGTGGGCGGGCCAACGCACCGAGCCACCAAAATCCGTACCGAGTCCGAGCACGCTCATTCCGGCAGCAACCGACGCGGACTCGCCGCCACTCGATCCACCGGGCGAGCGGACGACGCCGTCCGGTCGCACCGGACTGGCCGTGGTTCCGAACAGTTCGTTTCGAGTCAGGCCGCACGCGCCGAATTCCGGGGTGTTGGTCTTGCCGATCAGAATTGCACCGGCAGCCTTGAACGCTGCAACGGCCGGGGCGTCGACGGTCGGGACGTTGTCCGCCAGAGTGCGAGAACCCGCGGTAGTGCGCACGCCGGCAGTGGCGATCAGGTCCTTGACCGTGAACGGAACCCCGGCAAGGGGGCCGAGTGTCTCGCCGAGAAGGCGTCGTTCGTCCAGGTCGTCCGCGGCCGCCTGGGCCTCCTCGGCGCACACGGTGACCAGTGCGTTGAGTTCGCCATTGCATTCCTCGACCCGTGCGAGATGGTCTTCGACGACGGTCCGCGCCGACACCTGACCCGACCGCACGGCCTCGGCGATGGATCGAGCATCGCGGCCCACCCAGCTCTCACGACTCATCGCACGCCTCTCCTTGCCAGTACCCTCTGCCGAGCCTAAGGACAACGAGCAAGCCGAGAAACGACCACAATGCACATACCGACGGCTCCGGCGATGTGAGGTTTTGCCACAACGTCTGCGGGATCATCGTTGCATTGGTCGTTCTACGCGATCCGGATCGGGTACTCCATCTACTCGAAGAGTAATAATCGTTATTTTCCTCGCCGCTTTCTAAACGGACCGGCGAAGTGTTGTGCATCATCGATGCACTATTCAAGTTGCCGGCGACGGCACCACAGTGATGCCTTCGGACGCCGGCACCGATCATTGAACCTTCGGAGTGGTGAGCACTGCTTTGCAACCTTCAAAGAAGAGCGTCGGAGTAGTGACATAACATTGGCAATTGCGTTCTCAACCAACTGACGACCGGAGTGAATCATCGACACTGTGATCGATCTGGACGGCGACGCTCTCGATGAGCAGTTCAGCCGTCTGCATTTGGAGATGATTCGCTACGCAAGGTCTTGGTGGATCGATGACGAGAATGCTCGGTCCCGGTGGGAGTCGGACGCAGAGTTATACGATCGACTCTATGGTCTGGTCAAAAGTGGCGGAGTGATCCAGACAGCGGATGTGCACCGGACTCCTGAGAAGGTTTGGTTGTACCCGAGACCCGCGATGCACGCCGAGATCGTCGACAATCTCCTGCAGGGATGCAGGCCTGTCGACAAAAACGATCGGCCACCTGCCTTTTTACTGTTCGGTGGCCCGGGTTCAGGTAAGAGCACTTCGCTGAGACCGTTGGTTTCACGCACTGGCATGGTCGCACCGATTCCGCTTGATGCCGACGATGTGCGAGTTGCTCTGCCGGAGTACGCCGGTGGGCAGGGGAGCGAGATTGTTCAGGAGGAATGTTCATTCGTGACATACGGAGAACTCCGCGAAACATTCCTGTCTGGGACCCCCAATCACGCTGGCGTGTGTATCGACGTAATTGGAGATCCTCAGTACGCATTGGACGACTGGAGGGCGCTAGATCAGGCCGGATACCGCGTCTATGCGCTCGTGGCGGAGTGTCCGATCGAACAAGCGGTAGAACGGATCAAACGTCGCGCGGTTGAATCTGGAAGAATCGTCGATATCGAATTCGCTCAGAACGTCGGCGATCGACCACGGAAGGCACTGGATGCCCTGCTCCTCGCTCGTGAAGCGGGGGAGATCGACCTAGCAGGGTGGGGAGTATTCGATTCCTCCAATGCCCAGCTTCCAGGGGCACCGACCGTCATCGATGGAGATGGAACATTCGGTTCTGTCGGCTCGGCCGCGGTAAAACTGGCATCATAGCTGTATTGTCGGAGACAAACGAAGAGGAAACGGAGGGAGTCGTCATGCCGAGCAGGCACAGTCTGCCCACCAAGTCCCCCTCCGTTGCACTCGGCGAAGCGCGCGAGGCACTCCAACGTGCTTTGTTGTTCGGCACGGCGACCGACGTGGAAAACGCCGAGGCAAGGATCGAAGAGGCTCGCGCCCTACAGGCCGACATCGATCGGATCGAACACGGATCGCTCATCGACGAAATACTGGGTGGACTCCCTGTCCCTCGCCGCGGCGACGTAGAGAATCCAACGGTCACGATGCTCGAAAAGGCAGCTGCGGGCGAGATCCTGTATTCAGAGCTGGTGAGGGCATGGCAGTCTGATCCCGACAGTTTCGGATTCCCCGACCGCGTACGCGCGTTTGTTGAAGTAGATCCGCGAAGGTTACGCGCGTTGATCTCGGCCCATCGGGAAGAAATTCCATTCGAAGAGGTCGAAACCGCCGTGGCGCGTGTTGAGGATTCGCATCAGAATCACTATGCGCTCGCGGCCAGATCTGATGGTGTATTTGATCCCGCAAGTTTGTCCGAATGGCTGACGAGCTACGCCGCTGAACTCTCCCCGACCGACAAGCAGCGGCGTTGATCGCACCTAAGGTCTCACAAGGGCCAAATATGCGGGGTGTTGAGTACGCAGCTGAGAAGATGGTCATAAACCATGGTTTGGATGTCGGATTCGACATCCATGCCCTGTGCAACACATATGCTGACGTGGCATACGTGCAGATTCCCGACGACATTGACGCAATCTTGTTCGGTCTGGTTGGTGAACCACGACTCGACCGACCGCATATCGCCCTCAATGTTTCACGGATTGGCAACCCCACCAATCTCGCAGACCATCAACGCCGTCGACTTCGCTACACGATTGCCCACGAACTCGGACACTTGGAGTTGAGTTGGCATTCGGGATTGACTTTTTGCAAGGAAGGCGGCGAATCGAACTCCGAGCAGGACGGGTTTGAGCTTCCCCGAACTGAGTCTGAGGCGCATCTCTTTGCTCGACGCATCTTGGTTCCACCAAGTCAACTTAGGCAGCGTTTGGAATTGCAGACCAAGGAAGAGATCTTGACCGCGTTAGACGTCGCCGATGTTCACTTTTCGGTTGCGTTGCGTTCCCTCGTCGAGGTCTTGCCTCCAGGGCATATTGTCGCTGCGACCAAGGACACGGGTGTCGAACGCTCGTATCGAAGTTTTGGCACCTCAGTTCCCGCGCCGATACGAAATAGCAGTATCCAAACCAACACGTTGAACAAGCTGAGTGAGCGGCGAGTCGTCGGTCGTGTCGGGGGGCGGAAGGTCTATTGGTGGATTCTGCCGGCATCTGTCCCACTGGAACACGTCGAGGGCGGCGCGTCGGCAAAGGTCCTCATTCGGGGAATCCTGGACTCACTCGACCTGAGCGAGAGAGAATTTCAGTCGCGACGATCCTCGGTAGCGGGCAAAGAAGGCGTAATCGTCAACCAAATTAAGTCAGGTCACTTCTGGCCGAGTCCGGAAGCGATTGCCGCGTTGATTACACAAAAGGTGGGTGCCGACGGAAAACTTGCCGCGATCTTCGGGCACCCGGATTTCCCCAGGTACGTCGCAGCGCGTGCAGTGGAGATTGCCAGCCAGGGATACGACAGTGATTGACGACCCGCCAGCTTTGCGAAGCCACTAGTTTTGCATCATCACTCTCATTTCAGCTGCTGAAGGCCGCCTCATCGTGTTAAATAGCGCCCCGCAGCTTCCGGAGACTTTGATTGGCTCCGTTTCTCGCCATTCCTTGTTCCTCCCACCGCTCGGACTGTTGAAAGCCATGAGAGTGGTTTGCTGTCAGCATGCGGGGCGGCAGTAGATCCGGGCAGGCCGGTTACGTCGAGTACGAACCCGCTACTCCTCCCAAATCTCGTATCCGCAATCGGCTTTTGCCTTCTGAGAGCCGACGGCTCCCTGACGACCGCGCCGAATACGAAGCACAATGCCTGAGCCCGCTTCGTCGGCCGCCCTTCGTTCGGACCTTCTTGGACAAGTAATTCCTTCGGTCGCCGGCCGGTGGTCACGAGTCACACGATCACCAACGCGAGAGGTTGGATCATCCGGACGGCTGCCTGCACCGCAGGACACGACAACCCCAATGTCAGCGAAAACCGCCGAAACCAGACGGCTATACGCGGCAACGCTGGCCAACCTGCGCAGCAACCGCTTCCACACGTCTGTGCGAATTCGCTTCACCAACTGCGGAATCGTGTCGTCCGCGGCGTACTGGGGTGACCGCAACACATCTTCAGACGGTCACTTCGGATCCTACGAACACTGTCACTGTCGGACCCCACGACTAACGTCGTAGGCGGGGTTTGAAAAGCAGGGGTTTCGGCGAGTCGTCGGTAGGGCCCCATGCGCCCCCGGACCAGAGGAGCGACGATGTCGGACAATACTTTCGATCTGGAAATCCTGAGTGCCTGGACTACTTTCGAGACTCATCTCGCTCGCTACATCTCCGTGATGGAGGACGACGACACCCTCGTGGTGGAATCGCATTACGACAGCATGGACGAGCTGGCCGACGCACCCGCGTGCATCCAGTTCTTCGCGTGGAACCAGACCTCCGTGCGCTGCGAAGTTCCTTCCAACAGGTTTCTGCATCCACTGCGGATGCTCGAACCGGAAGACCACTCCGCGCTGCTCGACATGGGGTTCAACGCTCCCGACCTGTGCGAGCACGAACCCGAGGGCAACGGGTCCATGTCCTTCTACATCGACGTCGACCGCGCTCATCCCGAGGAATTGGTGACGAAGGTGCTGCGCGTCTTCCGCGAGATGTGGAGCATTGCGCACCCGTCGTTCCTACGTGCCAGCACCAGTGGACGCGAGTCGACGCCGACTTTCGCCACGACGCCGTCGCACGCACCCTCGGGTTCGGGCGACATGCTGAGGATCCTCGTCGACGGGGCCGTCGAACGCCTTCTCGGTCATCCGCCCAAGCGTGACGACGACGGCGACATCCCGTTGGTCCGGGGTGAGCAGGTCACCTATGTGCGCGTCCTCGAAGACGACGAGTACGTGGAGGTGTTCTCGCGGGTCGTGCATTCGGTCGAGAACCTCGACAACGCTGCTGTTGTTCTTGCACAGCTCAATCGGCAGTGGCCGACCATCAAGCTCATTCTCGTCGAGCAGAGTGTGCTCGGCGTGGTCCGCGTGGACGGCGCACCCTTCGTCGCCGAGCACCTCCTCCGGGCTCTACGCTCGTTTGCCGAATTGGCCGAAGCATCCGACGAACTCGCCGAAGAACTGGGCGGGCAACCCATTCGCGCAACGGGAGACACCGCCTTCAACGACGGTATGGCCTCCGAGCACGAAGATCCCGGTGCCGAGTACGAGTCACACGAGTGCCACGAATTTCCCCCGGCACTCATGGCGCTCCTCGAACTCGACGCGGACGGAACGGGTGAGCTCAGCGCCGAAGAGGTTGCCGTGATCTGTGAGCACGACCGCGACACCATTCTCGACTACCTGCGGATCAGTCAGGAGCAGGAGACTGCGTGGCACGAGGCGTTGACCGAGTCCATCCGACGCAAGGACGACGACACCGACCTGTGTGCGGGCGAAAAGCGCGCGTGGACGCACGCGATCCGCAACCTCAGGCGCGGACTGCGCGTCGTCGTACTTCCCGCCAAGGATGCAGCGCCGACCCAGCTCGGCCTCTTCGATGATCAGGCCTGAAAGCCGAAAATCGAGCGCTGCTTGTCAGCCCGGTAGCGGAATGACGATGCCAGGCAGGATCTCGATCTGACGCGGCAACTGGGGAAGCTGCGGCACTTCGATCGGGGGTAAGCCCGGAATCTCGATGGGCGCCGGGGGAGCGACCGCGCCCGTCGTGGGCGTGCCCGTCCCGTCACCTGAGGTCACGCCGGAGTTCGCGGGAACGCCAGCCTGACCACCGATGGGGTCCGGCCACGGGAAGCTCTCCCAGTCGGAACCCTTCAGCGCGCCGTCCATCGTGCTCTTCCAAATATCGGCAGGCACTCCGGAGCCGTAGATCAAACCACCGTAGGAGTTGGTGATGGCTTGCGCGTCGGAGGTTCCGATCCACACCGCGGTGGACAGCGACGGCGTGTACCCGACCATCCACGCATCCTTGTTCTGGCCCGTGTCACCGAGCTGCGCGGTACCGGTCTTGGCGGCAGACGGGCGTCCACCGGCAAGCGCGTGACCGTTCGAGTACGACGCAATCGGCATCATCGCCTGCGTGACGTTGTCCGCGACGGCCGCATCGAGACGACGCTCACCGGGAGACACCGGGCGATCGAGCAGGACTTCACCTTCAGCCGTCACGACCTTCTGGATGAAGTGCGGCTGCTGATACACACCGGAGTTGGCGAGCGTCGCATACGCGGACGCCATGTCGATGACGCGAGACTGATACTGGCCGAGCACGATTCCGTTCTCCGGCGGACCACCCTCTTGCGTGAGCGTCGGGTAGTCGAGTCCGGGAATGTGTTCGGGTAGTCCGGCCAGGTGAGCGGCGTCGGCGATCTTCTGGGGACCGTTCTCCATCGAGAGCATCAACCGGTAGAAGCTGGTGTTCAGCGAGCGCTTGAGTGCCTCGGCGATGGTGCAGCGGCCACAGGATTCGCCGCCGACGTTTCCGATCGTCACACCGTTGATCGTGAGCGGTGAACTGTCGAACCGTGCGGACAGCGGAATATCTTCCATCAACGCCGCGACCAGGCCGAAGACCTTGAACGCTGAACCGGTCTGCAACGGCGCCTGGGCGTAGTCGAAGCCGGCTCCGTCGTCACCGCCGTAGTAGGCGTCGACGCCACCGGTCTTGGGGTCGATGGACACTACTGCGGTCCGCAGGTCTTCCGGCTCGCCTTCGAGATTCCGCCTGACGGCGTTCAGCGCAGCTTCCTGCGCAACCGGGTCGATGGTCGTCGTGATCTGCAGACCAGCAGTGTTCAGCGTCTGATCGCTGATACCGGCCTCGGCCAGTTCCTTGAGTACCTGGGTCTTGATGTGGCCTTCGGGTCCTGGCGCCTGGTTCAGATCGGTCGGCCGATTGGCGGGGGCGACGGCCGGGAACTGCATCGCGTCGCGATCCGTCTTGGTCAGGCTGCCCAGTTCGACCATGCCGTTGAGAACGTAGTCCCAGCGTGCTTGCAGCGCGGACAGATTGGTCTCGGGGTCCAGGAACGACGGGCTCTGGATGACGGAGGCAAGAACTGCGCCTTCCTCGACGCTCAGCTCACTGACCGGCTTGTCGAAGTACGCGTTGGATGCGGCGGCGATGCCGTACGCACCGCGGCCGAAGTAGATGGTGTTGAGATACGCGGCAAGGATGTCGTCCTTGGACCACTCGCGCGCCATCTTCGCGGAGATGACGAGCTCACGCAGCTTTCGGTCGATACTGCGCTTGTCGCCCACCAACACGTTCTTCACGTATTGCTGTGTGATCGTCGAGCCACCGCCGGCGCTTTCCTTGCCCATCACGTTGTCGCGGGCAGCGCGAGCAAATCCGGAGATCGAGAAGCCGGGGTTGGTGTAGAAATTGCGATCCTCCGCCGAGAGCACCGAATCGCGGACGTGAATCGGGATGGCCGACAACGCGACCTCGGTCCGGTTTCCTTCCGCCGGCACCACTTTGCCCAGCACCGTCGTGCCGTCGGCCATGTAAATGGTGGACACCTGATTGGTCTGCATGTCAGAGGGGCGCGGGACGTCGGTCCGGCTGTACGCGACAGCAAAAACCGACGCAGGCACGATGATCATCAAGAGCACGAGAACGTAGATGGTCCGCCGGACGTACCGCCACTTCGAGCGCTGCTTCTTCGCGGGCTGGGCCGACTTGTTCGACCGGGGCGAATTAGCCGACTTGCCCGACCGAGCCGACGACTGATCGCCACCCGTCGCACTCGATCTGTTCGATGGACTCACTCAACACTCCCGGTCGTGGATCCGGACTTACCGGCACCATTCCACCAGGGTGATATCTCGATCAGATAACTCCCGGCAACTGCGATACCGAAATGTCACCCTACCGGGCCGGCTACTCGCGACGTTCTGCTCGGACCGCGTTCCGATATCCACGGAACGCCAGCCCGAGAGCGACGACGCAACCGAGCAGCACCAAAGACGGCATCACGCCGGGGTCGCCCTTGACTATCGCCACCACAGCTCCGATCAACGCCATCAGGGCGAAGACCGAGATGAAGCCGGCGATCAGCTCCATGCGCTGGGCGCGCGAAGCCCGCCTCACGTGAACCGCGCGCAGGCGCGCATCACGACTTGACGCCGCCTGCGGTCAGACCGGCGATGATTCGTCGCTGGAAGATGAGAACCATGATGACCAGGGGGACCATCACGAGGGTGCCGCCGGCCATGATCGAGGTGTACGGCGTGACGAATGGGTCCGTTCCGGAGAACTTGGCCATCGCCACCGTGACGGGCGCGGTCTTGTCACTCGAGAGTTGGAGCGAGAGCAGATACTCGTTGACCGTTGCGATGAAGGCCAGAATCGCGGTGGTGAACAGCGCCGGCGCGGCGAGCGGCAGCATGATCAGGCGGAAGGCCTGGCCACGGGTGGCGCCGTCGATACGCGCCGCCTCCTCGAGCTCCCACGGAAGTTCGGAGAAGAACGACGTCAGCGTGTAGACCGTCAGCGGCAGCACGAACGAGATGTTCGGGATGATCAACGCTTTGTAGCTGCCGATCCAGCCGATGTCGGTGAACAGCTGGAACAGCGGAGTCACAAGTGCGACGACCGGAAACATGGACGCACCGAGGATGATTCCGGTGACGAAGTATTTGCCACGGAAATCGAAACGCGAGAGCGCGTACGCCGTGAACACGCCGATGACCAAGGCGATCAGCGTGGTCGCGCCAGCGATGATGAGGCTGTTCATCAGTGCACGGGTGAAGTTCACCTTGGCGTCGGGATCGAGCGCCGCGGTGAAGTTGGAGAGCGTGAGATTGGTGGGCCACAGCGACGTCGAGAACGTGTCCGCCGGGTCGCGCAGCGCCGTCACGATCATCCAGTAGCAGGGAGCGAGTCCCCACACGATGATCAGTACGACGCCGACGTAGGTGCCAATCTTGCCGCGTAGTGCCTTGTTCATACCGGCTCCCCCTTCCGCTGCTTTTCCTGCGTGCTGACCGCATTGGCTCCGAGGAATCGGACCAGGATGAAGGCCACAGCGAAGATGATGAGGAACGTGATGGTGGACAGTGCCGACGCCGAATTGGCGCCGACGCGCATCTGATCGACCACCAGAACCGAGATGGTGGAGGTGGCCGGGTTGGATCCCATCATGATCGCGGGCAGGTCGTACATCCGCAGAGCGTCCATCGTGCGGAAGAGCACCGCCACCATGAGAGCGGGCTTGACCAGCGGGAGCGTGATCATGCGGAAACGCTGCCACGCCGTCGCGCCGTCGACCTTGGCGGCCTCGTAGACGTCGGCGGGAATCATCTGCAGACCCGCGAGGATCAGCAACGCCATGAACGGCGCCGTCTTCCAGACGTCGGCGACGACGATCGCGAATCGTGCCGGCCAGGGATCGGCCGTCCACAGGATGTTGGTGCCGAGAATCTTGTTGGCGATGCCGTCGTTGGCGAAGATGAAGAACCAGAGCTTCGCGGTGACGGCGGTGGGGATGGCCCAGGGAATCAGCACGGAGGCGCGGAGCAAACCGCGTCCGCGGAACGTCTTGGCCATGATCAGCGCCATCGACAGACCGATCACCGTCTCGAGCAGGACCGTGACGACGGTGAAGCCGAACGTATTTCCGATCGACTGCCAGAACTGCGATCCGAGTGTGCCGGGCGGGCAGGGAATCGAGCCGTTGGCGGTGTTGCAGGACTGGGTGATCCAGTTCTTGTAGTTGTCGAACCACGTGAACTGACCGGTGACGAACATGCCGGTCTCGGGATCGAGCTTCTTGCCGTCGCTGTGCATCGACATCCAGATCGCTCGTCCGAGCGGATACAGAATGATGACGGCGAGAACGATCAGCGACGGTGCGACGAACGCCCACACGGGAACTCGTCGACGCTTCTTCGGCTTGTCGGCCGACGCAGGCGGGGGCGAGGTCGGTGGGGGTGGAGTAGCTGCAAGGTCAGGCAGAACCTTGGTCAGGGAATTCCCTGCTGCCTCGGATGCCGACGGCTCTTCTAGCGGTTCCGGTGCACGGTGTCTCCCACCAACGCCCGAACGGTCGGGACCGGTTGAACCGGCCCCGACCGTGGGGTTGGTAGGCACAGCCGCGGAAGGATCCTGCGGTTCTGCCATTGCTTATTGCTCCTGGTAGATCAGTTACCGGCGGTTTCGATGCCGGCCTTGGTGTCCGCCAAAGCCTGCTCGACGGTCTTCTCGCCGCGAATAGCAGCGTAGGTGTTGTCGGAGATCGACTTCGACACCTGCGTGTAGTACGGCGTGACGGGACGCGGCTGAGCGGTAGCGAGTGCTTCCTTCAGGGTCGCGAAGTACGGGAACTGAGCGAGCACTGCCGGGTCGTCGTAGACAGCCGAGAGGACGGGTGCGCCGCCGACCTCGGTGAAGTACGTCTGCGACTTCTTGGTCTGCATGAACTCGAGGAAGTCACGAGCCGTGGCCGGTGCGTCCGAGTACGCGCTGATGCCGACGTTGTAGCCGCCGACCGTCGAAGCACCCGGTCCGTCGACACCCGGAAGAACGGTGTAGCCGTACTTGCCGGCAACCGAGGTCTTCTCACCGTCGACCGAGAAGCCGGACCACGTGCGCATGAAGAGTGCCTTGCCGTCGCCGAATGCGGTCTGCGACTCGCCCTCGGAGTAGGTCAGTGCTTCCTGCGGGATGGTGTTGTCGGCGAAGTTGTCGACGATCGACTGAACGCCTGCCTTCGTCTTGTCGTCGATGGCCGGGGTGAGTCCGTCCGGGCCGACCCACGGGCCGTCGAAGGCGTTGGTGATCTCGGTGGTGTTGACCGTCAGGCCCTCGTAGTTCTTGAACTGACCGATGTAGCAGGAGATGCCGGCTTCGACAGCCTTCGGGCAGTTTTCCTTGAGCTCGGCCCACGTGGTGGGAGCCTTCTCGACAAGGTCCTTGCGGTAGTACAGGAACGCGGCGTTGGTGTTCTTCGGCGCTGCGTAGAGCTTGCCGTTGTAGGTGCCCGAAGCGACGGTCGACGGCAGGAGGCCGGACTCGTCGATCGCGAGGTCACCCTCGAGCGGCAGCAGCCAACCGTTTGCGGCGAACTGGGCGGTGTTGACGACGTCGACACCGATGAGGTCGTACTCGTCGCTCTTGGCCTGCATGCGCTGGGTGATGTCGTCGACCTGTGCGTTGGCTTCCTTGGCCAGCGGCTTGAGCGTCACCTTCTCGTCCGGATGCTCGGCATTCCAGTCGGTGATGATGTTTTCGAGCGCCTCGTTCAGGGCATCCTGCCCCTCGACGATCGTGATGGGTCCGCGGCCTTCGCTCGAGGACGATCCCCCGGATGCGGCCGTCGTGCTGGTTCCGCTGTCCTTGTCCGAATCGGACGAGCAGCCCGCCAGTACCAGCATGGACGCTGCCGTCGCTGCAATTGCAGCGCGGCGCATCGCCTTCGAGTTCAGAACCATGGATTCGCTCCCCGTATGTGTATGACAAATAGACGGTCACCGAGAGCCTGCTCACGGCATGCGCCATGAGTGCCGGCTCCCGGCATCGGCCCCTACTGTGGCACGAGACACCCGTACTTGTGGGTATTACGCCGAACCTGAATCGGTCATGTGTCGTTTGACAGGTCCACCTAACCCAGGCGACGCCCGTCGGTGGTGGCAAAAATGTGCACCTTCTCGGGGTCGACGCGCAGGTTGACGCGCTCGCCCTTCTGCGGCGGATTGCGCCAGTCACCACGCGAGACGATCTGCTGCAACCGTCCGCCGATCGTGGTCCGGCCGTAGACGTAGGCGTCCGAGCCGAGCTCCTCGACGACGTCGACCTCCATCGGCAGACCTTCGGCGGCGATCTCGAGGTGCTCGGGGCGAATACCCAGGACAACCTCGGTTTCGACGACGCCGTTCATCGTCTCGCGCGGAACCGGAACGATCCCGTCACCGAATGCGACGCCGCCGTCGAGGACGGGGAGGGTGAAGAGGTTCATCGCGGGCGAACCCATGAAGCCGGCGACGAAGACGTTCTTCGGCTTGTTGTAGAGCTCGCGCGGCGAGGCGCACTGCTGCAGGATTCCCTTTTCGAGGACGGCGACGCGGTCACCCATCGTCATGGCCTCGACCTGGTCGTGGGTCACGTAAACCATCGTCGTCGCGAGGCGTCGTTGCAGCTGAGCGATCTGCGTACGCGTCTGCACGCGGAGTTTCGCGTCGAGGTTCGAGAGCGGCTCGTCCATCAGGAAGACCTGCGGCTGGCGGACGATTGCGCGGCCCATCGCCACTCGCTGACGCTGACCACCGGACAGCGCTTTGGGCTTGCGATCGAGGTACGGCTCGAGATCGAGCATCTTCGCGACCTCTTCGACGCGGGCGCGGATCTCCGTCTTGTTGGTTCCGGCGAGCTTGAGCGCAAAACCCATGTTCTCGGCCACCGACATGTGCGGGTACAGCGCGTAGTTCTGGAAGACCATCGCGATGTCGCGCTCTTTCGGCTCCTGACCGGTGACGTCTCGGTCGCCGATGAGGATGCGTCCGCTGTGGACGTCTTCGAGCCCGGCGAGCATGCGCAGCGTTGTCGACTTTCCGCAGCCGGAGGGTCCGACGAGGACGAGGAACTCGCCGTCCTCGATCTCGAGGTCGAGCTTGTCCACTGCCGGAGTGTTCGATCCGGGGAACAGGCAGGTGGTGCTCTCGAAAGTCACTGAAGCCATGACGGGGTTGATCCCTTCTACCGGCAGGAACGTGCCGGACGATCCAAGTTGAGGGTGAGCGTGTGCGCTAGCAGCATAAACGTCCGTGTCGGCGCGCGAGCGTAGTCTTTCACGGTGAGTTCGGAGAAGATGCTGACCCGCATCGGTGCGCTGCTTCGCCAAGCGGAGTCCACCGACAATCCACACGAAGGCGAAGCCTTCATGGCCGCCGCGCAGCGGTTGGCCACCAGTTCCGCCATCGACCTGGCGGTTGCGCGTGCCCACACCGCGTCCTCGGAAAAACGTGCGACGCCCACGCAACGGCTCATCACCATCGGCGAACCGGGCAAGCGCGGACTGCGAACGTACGCCCAGTTGTTCATCGCGATCGCCGCTGCCAACGACGTGCAGTGCGACATCGCTCAGACGTCGGCCGTCATCTACGCCTACGGCTTCGCCGGGGACATCGACGTGTGCGAGGCCCTGTACTCGAGCCTGCTCTTCCAGATGGTGCGTGACTCCGACGCGTACGTGCGCTCCGGTGCGTACCGCGGCGAAACGTCCGTGCGGACCGTCGTCGAAACTCGTGGACGACGACGCGTCAGCACGCAGGTCCGCAAGCCGGTAGCCGGAGTGACGGCGCGCCTGAACTTCCAGATGGCGTACGCGTCCCGCATCGGTGCTCGGTTGGCCGAGACGAAGCAGGAGACGGAGAAGGCCGCGATCGCCGAATCTGTCGCGTCGTCCTCCGAAACCGCACTCGTGCTGCGTAACAAGGAAATCGAGCTCGAGGATTACTACTCGTCCAACTCCAAAGCGCGTGGGACGTGGCGGGGCGGTGGCCGCGCGAGTGCCGGCCATTCCTCGCATGCTCGACGAGCGGGTGATCGGGCAGCGCGCTCCGCACGTCTGGGTAGCCTTCCGGAGATCGGCGGGGTGCGCGGGCAACTCGACTCATGAGGGATACGCAGCGCAGCGCGGTTTACGAGGCAGAGACGTTGGTACGCACCATGTTCGATCGCGCCGACGAGCGCGGACTCCGGAGCGTCGAGGTCATGGGTTCCACCATCACGCTGCCGGTCGAGCGCAAATTCGGCTCCTTGGAGTCGGTACAGACGTACTGCGATCAGCTACTCGGACTGAACTGGGTACGGGAGACCTGGCCTCGCGCAACCGTTTCGGTGTCCGTGCGATCCCGAGCCGGCAACGCTGCCGCCCATTACTCGAATGACGTCATCGCCGTTCCGGACGACCGCGACGGCCGGTGGGCACTGCGCGAATTCGTTGTCCTGCACGAACTCGCGCACCACCTCGGCGACCCCGCCTCCGACGAGGCTTCCCACGGGCCCGAGTTCGTCGGCCGCTACACGCACCTCGTCGGCGAGATCATCGGGCCCGAGGCGGCCTTCGTTCTTCGCGCGATGTTCCTTGCCGGTGGTGTCCGGACAAGTTGAGGGTTGTCAGCCCTCGGCGAACCCGGTGGCGTCAGAACCGGTCGGCTGGAATACTCGGCCTATGGATGCGCCGCGCAGATTAGTCCTGGTCGAGGATGGGTCCGAACATCCCGATCCATCCGCTGCCGTGCGCAAACCCCCACTGATTCGTGAAGCCTACGGACGAGTGCTGCGGGAGGTTCGACGCGATCAGGACCGAACTCTCGACGACGTAGCCGCCAAGGTCGGGATGTCGAAGCAATACCTCTCCGAGATCGAACGGGGCAAGAAGGAACCGTCGTCGGAAATTCTGCGCGCAATCTGCGAAGCGCTCGGGATGCCGCTCGAGCATCTGCTGTTCCGAGCGGGCAACAGGATCGTTGCGCTCAACTCCCTCACCTTCGGGCACTCTCCCGCACCGATCTCGGGTCCCGTCCTGATGGCGGCCTGATCAGCTCCCTTCGATGAGGGTGTCGGCCAGTCCGTAGGAGATTGCGTCGTCGGCGGTGAAGATCCTGTCGCGATCGGTGTCCTTACGCAATCGCTCGACGCTCTGACCGGTGTGCTTACTCAAAATCGCCTCGGTCTGCTCCCGGATTCGCAGGATCTCGGCTGCTTGAAGCGCGAGGTCCGAGATGGTGCCACTACCTTGCGTCGACGGTTGGTGCAGCAGCACCCGCGAATGGGCGAGCACATGCCGATGGCCGGGAGTACCAGCGGCGAGAAGCACTGCAGCAGCCGACGCCGCTTGACCCATGCAGTACGTGGAAATAGTGGGTTTCAAGAACTGCATGGTGTCGTAGATCGCGAGCATCGCCGTGGTGGAACCGCCGGGAGAGTTGATGTACAAACCGATTTCGCGATCCGGGTTGTCGGCCTGCAGATGTAGCATCTGAGCCATCACGACGTTGGCGACGCCGTCGTCGATCTCCGTACCCAGAAAGACGATGCGCTCGTTGAGCAGCCTGCTGAAGATGTCGAAAGACCGCTCACCCGTTGGTGTTCGCTCGATGACACTGGGAATCGTGTACTGGGACATGACGTCACAATCCGATCTTGGGGAAGGTGGCTTGCGGTGCGATCTCGGCGAAGGACGTCACGACGCGGTCGACGATTCCGTACTCGCGCGCCTGTTCGGCGGTGAACCAGCGATCCCGATCGCTGTCGGTCTCGATCTCTTCGACGGTTCGGCCCGTTTCGGCGGCGAGGATTTCCTGCGATTGACGCTTCATCAGTTCGAGGCTCTCGGCCTGAATCGCGATGTCCACCGCAGTGCCGCCGATACCGGCCGAAGGTTGGTGCATCATGATGCGGCTGTGCGCCAGGCTGATTCGCTTACCGTGCGTGCCGGAGCAGAGAAGCACCTGGCCCATGCTCGCCGCGAAGCCCATCGCGACCGTCACGACGTCGTTGGGGATGAGCTTCATCGTGTCGTAGATGGCCAGGCCGGCAAATACCGATCCGCCAGGTGAATTGATGTAAAGCACGATGTCGCGCTTGGGGTCGGTGGTGGCGAGGAGTACCAGTTCCGAACACACACGTTCGGCCATGGCGTCGTTGACCTCGCCGGTGAGTAGGATGGTTCGCTGTCGGAAAAGCCTGTCTGTCAACAGGTCACGGTAGCCGGTATCTGTGGGCGCTTCGGTAGTCATGAATCCATTCCTACCGGCGAAGCGATACCGGGGCCCCGCCTGTCTGCTGTGGGCAGACCACCCCTGTCTGCACCCCCCTGCTTGTGTCCCCCCGTTTCCGAGCGAACGGCATGTTCAGTCGATCTAAGGCGCCGAAAGTACCGTTCGCTCGAAACGGGGTGGGAAGAAAGCGGGCATACCGGTCACCAACTGCGGCGGTAGCGGTACCGCGCACACCCGGCCATGATGGGAGAAGACAACCATTCCTCTCGTCAGGAGCGTGGCATGACTCGTCCGGTACGCATCGGTGTTCAACTCCAACCCCAGCACGCACCCGACTACGGGTTGATACGCGACGCCGTCTTGCGGTCCGAGGACGCTGGAGTGGACATCGTCTTCAACTGGGACCACTTCTACCCGTTGACCGGCGATCCCGACGGAGCCCACTTCGAATGCTGGACCATGCTCGGCGCCTGGGCCGAGCAGACCGAACGCGTCGAAATCGGCGCCCTGGTCACCGGCGGTGGCTACCGCAATCCGGATCTGCTGGCCGACATGGCGCGAACCGTCGACCACATCAGCGGTGGACGGCTGATCCTCGGCATCGGCGCCGGCTGGTTCGAGAAGGACTACGACCAGTTCGGCTACGAATTCGGCACTCCTGGTTCACGGCTGAAACTGCTGGGCGAATACCTCCCACGCATCACGGGCCGCCTGGCGAAGGGCAACCCGCCGCCGACGCGCAACATCCCGGTCCTCATCGGCGGTGGCGGTGAGAAGAAGACCCTGCGCCTGGTCGCCGAGTACGCCGACGTCTGGCACAGCTTCGGCGACCGTGAGACACACCTGCGCAAGTCGGACATCCTCTCCGACCATTGCGCCGACGTGGGCCGGAACCCGCTGGAAGTAGAGCACTCGGTTCCGTGGCCTGGGCTCGAAAATGCAGCCGACCTGGTCGCCGACGGTGTCTCGCTCTTCACCGTCGGCGTCAGCGGGCCTGACTACGACCTGACGACGCTTGTCGAGGCCATCGGCTGGCGCGACGACAACACGGCACCTGCATTGAGCGGGCTGGCCTGAGCGGTACCAAGGACTTCGTCGTTGTCGGCGCCGAGAACGGGCGGCGCCGACGTCAGACGTGGCCTCTGGCCGGAGAAGTTGACCGGAAAGGCTACTTGCTTCAACGATCCGAGCGTCGGATGGTCGACGGTTCCGACCATGCCGAGTGCGGCGGTGTGTGGATCGGAGTAGATCTCGTCGAGATGCCGGATCGGTGAGACCGGTACGGCGCGCTCGGCGAGCAGAGCGCACCAGTATTCGACGGTTCCGGACGCGAAAGCGCTGGTGAGTTCTCGTTCCAGACTCTCCCGGTTCTCCACCCGCTCGCGGTTGTGGACAAAACGAGGATCGGTCGCCAGTTCGCCTCGACCGATCGCCTCGCACAGCGACGCCCACATCGAGTCGTTGCCGACGGCGATGACGAAGTACCCGTCGCTGGCAGGAAATGCTTGGTAGGGAGCAAGATTCGGGTGGCCGGAGCCCAACGCCGTCGGGCGCTCACCGGTGGCGAAGTAGCTGGTGGCCCAGTTCACGTGCATGGCGAGTTGGCACTCGTACAGCGACGTGGTCACGTACTGTCCGCGCCCGGTCCGGCCCCGCTCGACCAATGCAGCCAGCACCCCGACCAGTCCGAACAGCGCTGCACCCAAGTCCCCCAACGCAAATCCGGACTTCATCGGAGCGCCACCCGGTTCACCGGTGAGTGACATGAGCCCACCCGCGGCTTGCGCGATCATGTCGTACCCCGGCTCGT
Source organism: Rhodococcus sp. NPDC055024 (assembly GCF_053608585.1). Taxonomy (NCBI): domain Bacteria; kingdom Bacillati; phylum Actinomycetota; class Actinomycetes; order Mycobacteriales; family Nocardiaceae; genus Rhodococcus; species Rhodococcus sp. NPDC055024. The sequence continues at coordinate 642,132 of NZ_JBSGVT010000001.1, read as the reverse complement.
CGCGCAGCGGTCCTTCTTCACCGAACGCAGAGATGTGCAGGGCAATCAGGTGGGGATACCGCTCAGACAGTGTCTGGTAGTCGAAGATCTTCTGTAATCCGCTGCCGGGCTTGAAGTTTTCCACGACCACGTCGGCCTCTTCGAGCATGCGGTGGATGATCTCCTGTCCTTCGGCAGACTTGAGGTCGATCGTCACCGACTTCTTGCCGCGGTTGATCGCGAGATAGTAGGCGGCATCGACCCCGACGAAGGGAGGCCCCCACGAACGTGTGGGGTCGCCGCCCTCGGGGTGCTCGATTTTGGTGACGTCCGCTCCGAGATCGGCAAGCGACATAGTTGCGTACGGTCCGGCAAGGATCTTCGAGAGATCGAGAACGCGGACACCGGCGAGAGGTGCGGGTCCTTGGGGAGAATTCACCGGTGAACTCCTGCCACAGAGAGGAACTCGGCGACGACCTCGCGTACGTCATCCAACTTGACGTCGCCGCCATCGGTAATCACGTCGAGATTGCCGAGCGCAGCCGACGGCACCTTCCCGGCAAGACCGGCCAGGTAGGAGTTCGCCACCAACAGCGACCGGCACCCGCGACCTTCTCGAATGCTGTGATCCGCAAGATCGAAGAGCAGGCTCGCCATGACGGTACGAGCCAACTCGTCCGCATATTTTGCACTGGCAGCCTGGGCGGCATCGTCAGATCCGGCGATCAGACGATCTCCCTCCTCGACCAGTTCCTCCCAGCGCTGCAACAGAACTCCGGACCCGGCGTCACAGTCAGGTCCGACAGTGGACAGGATGTCCGCCATCACTGCCGCGACCGTGCGGTGCGAGCCGAACTTGCGCAGGCACCGAAGTACGTCCAGCGCGATGACATTGCTCGAGCCCTCCCAGATCGAGCCGAGGTGGGCGTCTCTCACGAGTCGCGCGTTCACCCATTCCTCGATGTACCCGTTTCCTCCGCGGACCTCCATTGCCTCGCCGGTGACCACCCGCGCGCGTTTGCAGACAAAGTGTTTGGCGATCGGCGTCAGTACCCTGATCAGCGCGCGCGCCTGTTCGTCCCCTCCGTCTGCAGCCTGGAGACACTGTGCGCTGTACGCGACCAGAGCCAGCGAGGCTTCGGCATCGAGCGCAAGAGGAAGAAGAGTCGCCCGCATCAACGGCTGATCGAAGAGCTTCTTACCGAACACGACTCGGCTCTTCGAATGTTGGACGGCTTCACGAACTGCTCGGCGCATGAGAGCACTCGAACGCATCGCATTGGAGAGGCGAGACGTGTTGACCATCTCCGCCATCTGGCGGAACCCTCGATCGAGTTCACCGACCTGGAGAGCGTGCGCGCGGTTCAGCGTCACCTCGCCGCTCGGCATGGAACGCGTACCCAGCTTGTCCTTGAGACGATCGATCGTGAGGTTGTTGCGCTCGCCGGATTCCAAAGTCTTGGGCACCATGAACATTCCGACTCCACGCGTCGAACCATCCTGTCCGCCCGGGAATCGTGCGAGGGTGATGATCACGTCGGCATCCGGGTTGGAGGCGAACCACTTCTTGCCCGTCAGAACCCATCCGTCACCGTCGCGCTCGGCGCGTGTTTCGGTGCAGGCGATGTCGGTGCCTGCCTGAATCTCGGTCATGAACATCGCACCCGTCTTCGCCTGCTCGGGGTCCGTCGACGTCAACGCGTCGATCCAGGGCGAGAACACGGCCGGATCACCGAACATACGCAGGGTCCGCGCAGCCGCATCGGTCATCGACACCGGGCAAGCAAGCCCGAACTCTGCCTGCACGAAGATGTACGACGCCAGGTACTTCGCGAGTGGAGCGGGCACGGAGTCCCATCCGTGCAAACCTTTTCGATGCGACATCGCGGAAAGGCCGTACTCGTTGTACGCCGCCCGGCACAGTTCCAGGTAGGCCGGGTGATAAGAAATCCGGTCGACGCGATCACCGGCCTTGTCGAACTGCTGCAGCACCGGCGGGTTCTTGTCTGCGATGTCGGCAAGCTCGGACAAACGGCCGGCGGCATCTCGGCCCAGTCGGTCAAGCAAGCCGTTCAACGTCTCTCGGTCCGCCCCGGCGGTCCATCTGTCCACTACCGCTGTCAGAGCGGGGTCGGTGTGTGCAAAGTTCATCAGTGGTCAACGCCTTTCAGGGTGGAAGCATCAGTCATGTTCGAGGAGCTCGTCGACTCCAGCCCTTGCCCGTGCAGCGCACTCCTGCGCAACAAAGCCGTCATACAGACAAGGGAGAGAACGACATAGACGAGTCCGAGAGCCACGACCGGCCAGATCGAGTTGGTTCGCGTCAGCAGATACTGGCTGACCATCGGGGCTGTTCCGGCAAAAACGGCGGTCGACAATTGGTACGACAGAGAGATGCCCGTATACCGAACATTGGTGGGGAAAACCTGCGCCAGAATGCCGGCCAACGCGGCGTAATACATCGCGTGAGGTGCCGTCGCGAGGACCATACCCAGAATCGCCAAGGGAACGGAGCCGGTCTGAACCAGCACGAACATCAGCGGTAGGAGCACGAGTTCCGGAAGCAGCATCCAACGGACAGCTTTCGACGGATCGATTCGCGTGGCCAGCACGGCGCCGAAAGGCTGTACGAGCGCCTGGGCTACCAGTGCCACGGTGATCACGAGGAGGAAGTCGCTGCGCTCGAATCCGAGATCCGTTGTCGCCCAGGAGAGCGCAAAGGTTGTCTTGACGTAGGTGATGGCGACGCCGGCAACCACGGCGCCGACGCCGAGAGCAAGTTCGACGGGATGCGAACGAAGGACCTCTACCAGCGGCATCCGTGTACGTTCCTGTGCCGCAACTGCCTTCTTCATCTCGGGCGTCTCGGAGATGTGCAGTCTGATGTAGAGGGCGACGATGACCAAAGCTGCGGATCCGAGGAACGGCAGGCGCCAACCCCACGACTCGAACACCGAATCCGACATCAGGGTCAGGCCTAGGAATGCCAGCGTCGCGAGCAGATTGCCGACCGGTGAACCCTGCTGCGCGAACGCGCCGTAGAGCACCTTCTTCTTCGGGGGAGCGAACTCGGTGGCGATCAGCACGGCACCACCCCATTCGCCGCCCATGGCAATGCCCTGGAGAACGCGAAGTGCAACAAGCAGTATCGGTGCCCAGATCCCGATCTGGGCGTACGTAGGGAGGAGGCCGACCCCGACAGTTCCCAACCCCATCAGCGCGAGGGTGATGATCACGGCGTTCTTGCGGCCGAACTTGTCTCCGAAATGACCGAAGACCACTCCGCCGACCGGGCGAGCAACGAATCCCACGGCAAAAGTTGCGAAGGCAGCGAGTGTTCCCACCGCCGGCGACGCGTCCGGGAAGAACAGCGGGCCGAGCACCAGAGCGGATGCGGTTCCGTAGATGTAGAAGTCGAACCATTCGATGGTCGTTCCGACAAACGCCGTAATGCCGGCCTTCCGTGCTTGCTTGGTGCTGTATTCGGGCGGATTGGTGTCGTGACCTGGGTGTTGATCCACGGTTCTCCCTGATTCTCGCGTCGGGCATCACCAAGGGATGCAATGTGAGGCGTGAATCACTATCGTCCGAAATCCATGTAGAGTCCAAGACTTAGTTCGACTCATTTATGTGGGCAAACCACATAATGAAATGACGGGAGTAGAGACGTGGAACTTCGTCAACTGCGCGCGTTTCTCGCAGTCGCCGACGAACTTCATTTCGGCCGCGCTGCCGAGCGACTCCACATCGGGCAGTCCCCGCTCAGCCAGACCATTCGCGCGCTCGAGCGCGAACTCGGTACCGACCTGTTCGTCCGGACCACCAGATCAGTGCAATTGACCGCCGCAGGCGAAGCCTTGGTCACGCCAGCCAGGATCATCGAAGCGCAGATCGCCGTCGTACGAGATATCGCATCGGCCGCGTCGACCGGCGAGACAGGCCGTGTCACAGTGGGTTTCGGCGGAACGGGCGGCTACACGGTGCTGTCGGCCCTCACACGATCGCTGGCCGACTCCCATCCGGGAATCGAACTGGAACTACGGCCGCAGATGTACTCGGGTGAGGTGCTCGACGCTCTCCGACGCGGAACCCTCGACATGGGCATCGTCGGCCTGCCCATTCCGCGCGGATTCGAGACTCACACGGTGCGCGAGGAAACCTTGATGGTCGCGGTTCCGGCCAGGCATCACCTCAGTACCCTTGACTCGGTGTCACCGGAAGACCTCGCAACCGAACGATTCGTGATGTATCCCGCCGAGCACGGCTCGGTGGTGCGCGATGCAACATTGTCCGTCTGCGCCACAGCAGGTTTCACACCCACCGTCGCGCACGAGGCCCCCGATCCGTACAGCCTGTTGGCCATGGTCGGAGCGGGGGTCGGGATCGCCGTCGTCGTGGAGTCGACGGCGCATCTGTCCATGGACGGGGTCGTGTACCTGCCGATCGCCGGGGCCACGCCCACGCTGAAAATCGCGATGGCATGGCGACCGAACAATCCGACGCCGGCAGTACACACCGTCACGAGGGTACTGAGGGAGCAGCCTTAGGCTCTCGCGAGAATTCCGGCGAAATCTGTTCCCACAGGCAGAGTTCCGTACTCGTGACCACGGTCGGCGCCGAGGCGAGCGGCAATGAACGCATCGGACGAGGCAGCCGGGGAGTGGCGCACCATGAGCGAAGCCTGCAGTGCCAACGCCATAGCCTCGACGACGGTCCGAGCGCGGAACTGCGCGTCGGCGGGTGCCATCGTGGCGAGCTCACCGAGTTGGCGTCGTACCCGATCGAGGTGCTGATCGAGGACCGGGTTGTTGCCGCGAGCGAGGTTGACCTCGTGGTCGAAGGCGGCAACGGAATCGGGTTCACGGGTCATGGCGCGCAGGACATCGAGTGCGATGACGTTGCCCGACCCCTCCCACACGGCCATGACGGGCTGCTCACGGTAACGACGGGCGAGCGGGAAGTCCTCCGTGTAGCCGTTGCCGCCCAGGCATTCGAGCGCTTCGTAGGAGTGGTGCGGACCGCGCTTGCAGATCCAGTACTTCGCAACCGCCGTCGCGAGTCGGCGGAAAGCCTTCTCCTGCTCGTCCGCGTCCTCGTCCTGCGCACGGGCCAATCGCAGAGCGGTGATGGTCGCGGCCTCGGATTCGAGAGCCAGGTCGGCAAGCACCGACGTCATGGCCGGCTGATCTGCCAGGACGGCACCGAAAGCGCTGCGGTGCCGTGCATGCCACACTGCTTCGGCCACCGACTGACGCATACCTGCCGTGCTGCCAAGGATGCAGTCGAGTCGCGTCTGGGACACCATTTCGATGATGGTCCGCACACCGCGTCCCGGTTCACCGATCATGGTGCCGACGGTGCCGTCGAGTTCGATCTCGGACGACGCGTTGGACTTGTTGCCCAGCTTGTTCTTCAGACGCTGGATACGGAAGACGTTGCGTGTGCCGTCGGGCAGGATGCGGGGGAGAAGGAAGCAGGAAAGTCCCTCGCCGGCAGCACCTTCGGCCTGAGCGAGAACCAGGAAGGCGTCGGACATCGGCGCGGAGCAGAACCACTTGTGTCCGGTGAGGAGGTAGTCCGCACCCGGGCCGCCACGTCCGGCCGGCTTGGCGATGGTCGTGTTGGCTCGCACGTCGGAGCCACCCTGCTTTTCCGTCATCGACATTCCGAAGATCGCGGATGCCTTTCCGGGAGCATCTAACTCGGGGGTGTAACTCCGAGAAAGGGCACGCGGGGTCCAGATGGCGGCTACATCGGGTTGCAGCTCGAGCGAGGGGATCACAGCGTGCGTCATGGAGATCGGGCACGCGTGGCCCGGTTCGACCTGGGAGAAGAGCATGAATGCCGCGGCCCGAGCCACGTTGGCACCCGGCTTGGGGTCAGCCCAGGCAGAGGTGTGAGCACCGTGCGCAACGGCGGCAGAGATGATCCGGTGATACGACGGATGGTATTCGACCTCGTCGATGCGGTTTCCCCAGCGATCGAAGGTCTTCAATTCGGGGATCACCGTGTTGGCCAGCTCGGCGTCGTGCTGGAACCCGGCACTGCCGACCAGTTCACCGATATCGGTGAGTTCACTGGTGGCCCAATCGGCGTCGTGGCGCGCGACGCCTTCGGCCAGGACCGTATCGAGCAGGAACTCGTTGACGTCCGTGCGCGGCACCGACTGGTTGAGCACTGCATGGGTGCGATGCGGAGCCGGGTGGGTGACGGTGTTCTCGGAAATATCAGTCATGACAGGCCTTTCAGCTCGCTGCGCGGATGAGGTGCTTCTGGATCTTGCCGGTCGGTGTGCGCGGAAGGATGGTCGCGAACACCACTTCACGCGGAATCTTGTAGCGCGCCAACTTGTCCGAGAGGTAGTCCTTGATGTCGTCGGCGCTGATGACATCCGGTTCACGCCAGACGACGTGTGCGACGACGGTCTCGCCCCATTCTTCGTTGGGTTTTCCGACAACGGCGACGTCGACGACGTCCGGGTGGCCGGAGATCACGTCCTCGACCTCCTTGGAGTAGACGTTCTCGCCGCCCGTGATGATCATGTCCTTCGCGCGGTCGACGATGAAGAGGTATCCGTCCGCATCCTTGCGCGCCAGATCGCCGGTGCGGTACCAACCTCCATCGGCGAAGGCAGCCTTGGTGGCAGCAGGGTCGTCGAGGTAGCCCTGCATGACGGTGTCGGCGCGCAGCCAGATCTCACCGATCTGTTCGGGCTCCGCGTCAGTGCCGTCATCGGCAACCAGGCGCAGATCGACGCCGGCCAGCGCGACGCGCCCGATCGACCCCGCCTTGCTCAACTGCTCCTCGGGGTACAGCACAGTGCCCACTGGCCCGGTCTCGGTCATGCCGTAGACCTGCCGGAATTCGGTGGTGCCGTACGACTCCACCAGTCGCCGCGCGACATCCGCACCGATCGGCCCGCCGCCGTACAGCCACGCGCGAACGCTGCCGAGGTTGTAGTCGGCGAAGTTCGGCACCAGGTTGAGTGCGGTGGTGTAGATAACCGGTGGCCCGAAGCAGAGGGTAATACGCTGTTCCTGAACAGTTTCCAGGAACTTGACTGGATGGTACTCGCGCAGCAGCACGACGGTTCCGCCCATGTAGAGCGTGGACATGAACCAGTTGTTGAGCGGGGAAGCGTGCCAGATCGGAACGGCCATGAGCAGTCGCTCATCCCGAGTCGTCGACACGGCGAGGGCCGCGGTGACGGCAACACCGACGACGTTGCGGTGGCTGTGGACGCAGCCCTTAGGCGAGCCGGTAGTCCCCGAGGTGTAGAGGATTTCAGCCGGATCGTTCTCGTCGATGTCGATACCGTCAACGCCCTCCTGGCGGGTGATGGCGTCGTCGAAGAAGTCGAAACCGTCTGCGACAGAGTCCGTGCTGATCAGCTTGGCCGTCGTCTCCAGTCGACCGACAACCGGCGACAACTCGCCGTCGAAGACGCACACGGACACCTTCGCGTGCTCCAGCACGTAGGCAACTTCGGGCGTCTGCATCTTGTGATTGATGGGGACCACGACGGCGCCCAAGCGCCAGGCTCCGAGCATCGCGTACACGAATCCTGGAGTGTTGTAACACATCAGCGCGACGCGGTCACCCGGCTGCACGCCCAGCGTCTGCAAATAGCCCGCGGCACGGCGACTTCCATCCTGAACCTGGGAGTACGTGTGATCGTGACCGTCTGCGATCAGGAAGGGTTTGTCCGGGGTCTTGGTGACGTTGCTGTCGAATACGCGAACGATGTTCATCGAAGTCCTTGTCGGAGAATCACGCTCGAAGAGAGTTCATTCCATCGAGCTGTTGAGTACGGCGTCGGGTATCTGGAGGGTGGCGAAGATGACGGCAACCGCCTCCTCGAGGGAGTAGCCGAAGCTTTCGCCGGTGGCAGTCTTCTGGATGACGAGGCCGAAGATTGCAGACCAGAAGGCCTTCGACTCGACGTCGATGCCCGCGCGCAACTGCCAGCCGGTGCGGACCAAGGTACGGAGGAGGGCGGTTTCGCCCGAGGAGTGCAGAGTGCGAAGCGTTTCGGAGATCAGGTCGCGGAGTTCACCACGACGACCCGTCATCATCATCGCTTCCACGAAGAGTTCGACGCTGGGAGCGCCCGAGCCCAGTAGGGATCCGACCAGCTTCTCGGTGTAGTCGCCGACCGTATCGGCGTCAGCGGCATCGACCTCGGCGCGCTTGCCTGCACGCAGAACGGCCGCGCACGCAACCTCGACGAAGAGCTTTTCTTTGGAGCCGTAGTAGTAGGTCACCTGGTTGGGATGGGCGCCGGCGGCGGTGCAGATCTGCGCGATGGAGACGCTGTCGCCGTGCTCGAGGAACAGCTCGGTTGCGGCGTTGAACAGCGCCATGCGCGTCTGCTTGCCCGACTCACGCGTCGCACGCGCGGCGGGAACTGCCTCGGTGACCATTGCGAACTCCTACTTGTTTGTATGACAAACAATAACTCGGCGTTGTTTGTATGGCAAACAATTTCTACCCGACCCGATGACGTGTCGATTCCTATCGACATGTCAGATTTGCGGGATTACTCTCTGACCATCGAGCACCCGAGAACTTCGACTTTTGCGAGGAGGCGCCCTGCAATGCTCGCGCGATCCGGGTTCTCCCTGCCCACACGTACGACGCTCACGGGCGACTGGGCAGACTTGCTACGCGAGCATTTCGTCGCGCTCGACATCTCCGATATCGGAGACAGTGATCGGTTCAGCGGGGCCGTCCGCTCGGCGCAACTCGCACACGTGCGGGTGTCCACAGTTCAATCGATGGAACAACGAATAGTCCGTAGCAACAGCCTGATCAAGAGCGACAGTGCGGACTATCTGCAGATCGGGATGATTCGTCGTGGTAGCGCGGTAGTGCGCCAAGACGACCGTGAATGCGTCCTGCGACGTGGCGACTACGTCCTGTACGACACCACGCGCCCCTTCGATTGGCAGATCGAGGGACACGCACACGACGGCATCTGGGGACTCGAGGTGTTCACCTGGCCACGGTCGTACCTGTCGCTCAGCGACGCGGAGGTCACGAGCCTGACCGCCATTGCCTTCGACGGACACGCGGGCCTGAGTGGCCTGCTTGGTCGCTTTCTTCACGATCTTGCCTCCGTCCGTATGACGTCCGACGCGAGCGGAGACGAAGAGGAAGTCGTCAACGAGATCGGCAACCTGGTCAAGTCCGTTCTTCACACAACTGCGCGACCGATCACCTCGCGGCGAACCAGCCTCTACGAATCCGCCCTGTCGGTCATAGACGCCCGCATCGCAGACCCGGCCCTGTCTCCGGTGGACATCGCGGGATCGGTCAAAGTCTCCATTCGCCAGTTGCACCGAGCCTTCGCCGAACACGGCACGACGGTGTCGCGGTCGATTCGCACCCGTCGACTCGACGGATGCCGTCGTGAGATCGTGCAGCGCCACGGAGTAGACCGGTCACTGACCCAGATTTCTCACCGCTGGGGATTCGCCGACCTTGCCACCTTCAGTCGAGCCTTCAAGGCGGAGTTCGGGATCAGCCCGCGCCGATACCGGTCGCAAGCAGCGGCCCCCACAAGTACTGCCCGCTGATCTGTAACATCTTCGGACACTTACCCATTCAACATGGTGTTCAAAATCTCTCACTGCCGACGCGCAACCACAATTCTTGGCGCAGTGAGCCAAGTATCGGGCGCTGACAGCCAAGTTTGCTCGGCGCAGCGGGCGTAGATTTTCGGCACGGCGTTGCCAAGTGCCAGGCACCCGATTCGACTACTACGTCACATGGAGCACTCATGGAATCTGCAATCGGCGAACACCTTCAATGCCCGCGCACGCTGACCAGGCGTGTTCCGGATACCTACACGCCACCGTTTCCCATGTGGGTCGGGCGCGCAGACGACGCATTGCAACAGGTCGTGATGGGCTATCTCGGCGTGCAGTTCCGCGGCGAGGATCAGCGCCCCGCAGCACTGCAGGCAATGCGCGATATCGTTGCCGGCTTCGATTTGCCGGACGGACCGGCACACCACGACCTCACCCATCACATCGACAACCAGGGCTACGAGAACCTGATCGTGGTTGGATACTGGAAAGATGTTTCTTCCCAACAACGTTGGAGCAAGTCAACTCCAGTGGCATCCTGGTGGGAGTCCGATGACCGCTTGTCGGACGGGTTGGGGTTCTTCCGGGAGATCGTGGCACCACGAGCCGAACAATTCGAAACGCTCTACGCGTTCCAAGACGACCTCCCCGGGGTGGGAGCTGTCATGGACGGTGTCAGCGGCGAAATCAACGAGCACGGCTACTGGGGTTCGATGCGCGAGCGGTTTCCGATCTCCCAGACCGACTGGATGCAGGCCTCGGGCGATCTGCGGGTCATCGCCGGTGACCCCGCCGTAGGTGGACGCGTAGTAGTGCGGGGACACGACAACATCGCACTGATCAGGTCCGGGCAGGACTGGGCCGACGCGGAAGCAGACGAGCGCAGCCTCTACCTGGACGAAATTTTGCCCACTCTTCAATCAGGCATGGATTTCCTCCGCGACAACGGCCCGGCCGTCGGGTGCTACAGCAACCGATTCGTTCGCAACATCGACATCGACGGAAACTTCCTCGACTTGAGCTACAACATCGGCCACTGGGCCTCGCTCGACCAACTCGAGCGGTGGTCGGAATCCCACCCGACCCATCTGCGGATCTTCACGACGTTCTTCCGAGTTGCCGCGGGTCTGTCGAAATTGCGCCTCTACCATGAGGTCTCGGTGTTCGACGCCGCCGATCAGCTGTACGAGTACATCAATTGTCATCCTGGCACCGGAATGCTGCGCGACGCGGTGAGCACCGCCGAGCACTGAACGTAAACGCCGGAAATCTTCGGCCACGTTCTTTCCCTCGGAGGCAACTCGAGATATGTTGACGAGTGTCGACATATCTCAGTAGAGACCATCGAGGAAGCGCGGACAGCAGACAGTGACTACTCAACGAAACGAAGAGTTGGCGTTTGCTGTGCTGGCCGACCAAGTGCGTCGACAGATTCTCGACACGCTGGCTACCCACGGCGAGTGCAACGCGGGCTTCATCAGCGATCAAATTTCGACGGTCGGTCGCACCACGGTATCCACACATCTCAAGGCGCTGCGGTTGTCCGGCGTGATCGTCGAACGGCGTCAAGGACGTCATCGCCTGTTCTCGATAGATCCCTCGGGACCCGCCAACGATGCACTCCAGTTCCTGCGCGACGTCCTCGGACGAGCGCTGGAAGCAGGTTCGAACGCCTCCGAGTTGCCGACCACGGCGACTGTGGATTCCGACGCGGCTTCGGTGCGTCGCCGGGCGTGAGGCCCTGTTGAGCCCCAGCACCTATTTCAGGCAGGAAGTAGAACGTGCCAGGTCTCTCCGTAACGGCACAGATCGTGACGACCGACCCACCAGGGTCAGCCTTCGAGCGCCTCGAAACGGGGCAACTGCTCGAACTCGAATGTGAGCAACTGACGGTGGGGGCCGCTGCCGCCATCTCCCTTCCCGTCGGCGACGGCGCACGCGCAGATCTAGCCGGAATGCCGATCACGCTGTTGGGATACGTCGCCGGCGTAAAGCGGGGCCGATCGGTGGTGATCGTGCACCACCAACCGTGGCGCGGACGCCTGACGATCCGGTTCTTTCCCGACGGCACCGGGACCCGGATCGTTCTCGAATCCAGCCTCGATCAGGACGGCATTTCCTGGCTTGCGAACAAGCGTGGATTCGCCCCGCCCGAGCCGCCGCGCTCCGACCGCCATCGCATCGGACTGCTGGTCAGCAAATCCGGCTCGGCAGCTGTATTCGCTCAGGCCACAGAGACACTCGCCGCCCTGGCTGTCGAACAGATCAACGCCGACGGCGGTATCGGGGGTGTTGTCGTCGATTTGGTGATAGGCGACGATGCTTCCGACTCCGCGGCCGGAGCGGCGACCGCACTACGACTGGTGAAGAGCGGATGCCGCGCAGTTTTCGCGTGTGTGACCTCGTCAACCTTCAATGCCGCTGCATCTGCCTTGCAGAACACCGGTGTGCTGTTGGTGCACACAGTTCTCAACGAAGGAGGTCGATCGCGTCCAGGGGTTCTTCGCTTGGGGGAGCGACCACTCGACCAGACGCGAGCGGGCATACCCGCAATGATGTCCGAAACTGATTCTCGCACTTGGTTCCTGGTCGGTCAGCAGTACTCTTGGTCGTTCGGAGCACATTGGGCGGCCCGGCGCGTGATTGCCGAATCCACCGGCTCGGTGGCCGGTGAAGCCTACGTACCGTTGGGGACAACCGACTTCTCACGCATCATCGAGTCGATAGCCGACTCCGGGGCCGAACTGATTCTTTCCACCCTGGTGGGCCATGACGAGGTCTTCTTCGAACGACAATGCGCCCAGCACGGACTGCGGGCCACCACGCGGACGTTTGCATTGGTCCTCGACGAGGCCACTCAGCAGCTCATCGGCAATTCCGATGCTGACGGAGTCTGGGCGGCATTCGGCTACTTTCAATCCGCAGCCGGCGATCACGACCTCGAAAAGCGATACAGCGCGAGCTCGAACGAACTCCTGCCTCCGCTCAGTTCCCTGTCGGAGACAACGTACGAAGCGATCGTCGCTTACGCACGCGCAGTCGAACGAACGTCGGCAGGCGATCCGGAAACAGTACTTCGGCAGCTTGTCACGACGTCGAAAAGCTCTACGAACAACGGCGTTCCACTGCAGCGACCGATTCTGCTCGCTGAATCACGCCGTGGGCGCCTGTACCCCCGCTCTCTCTGAGCGCGCGTAACCCGAACTTAACGAGTCAATATGTCGATACCTATTGACGCAATTATGGATCCGGCCCTAGTCTGAAAGACAAGTGAAGCCGATCACATCAGGAGCACACTTCTCATGGCGACAATCCGACCTGACGACAATGCAATAGACACCGCCGCAAAGCATTACGGCATCACTCTCGACCAATCAGCCCGGCTCGAGTGGCCGGCCCTGATCGACGGAGCACTGGGCTCCTACGACGTCGTCGACCAGTTGTACGCCGACGAGGCAACCCCGCCGACCACGTCACGCGAGCACAAGGCGCCAACTGCGAGCGAAAATCCTTTGAGCGCTTGGTATGTGACCACAAGCATCCCGCCGACGTCGGACGGCGTCCTGACCGGCCGAAGCGTGGCGATCAAGGACAACGTGACCGTGGCCGGAGTTCCGATGATGAACGGGTCTCGGACAGTAGAAGGGTTCACTCCGTCTCGCGACGCGACTGTGGTCACTCGACTACTGGCGGCCGGTGCAACCGTCGCGGGCAAAGCCGTGTGTGAGGACCTGTGTTTCTCCGGCTCGAGCTTCACACCGGCAAGCGGGCCGGTTCGCAACCCATGGGATCCGCAGCGCGAAGCAGGTGGATCATCCGGTGGCAGTGCAGCTCTCGTGGCAAACGGAGACGTCGATTTTGCCATCGGCGGAGATCAAGGAGGATCGATCCGGATCCCGGCCGCGTTCTGCGGCGTCGTCGGACACAAGCCGACCTTCGGACTCGTTCCGTATACGGGCGCATTTCCCATCGAGCGAACAATCGACCACCTCGGCCCCATCACACGCACGGTCCACGATGCCGCACTGATGCTCTCGGTCATCGCCGGTCGCGACGGTAACGACCCACGCCAAGCCGACAGCGTCGAAGCAGGTGACTATCTGTCCACCCTCGACTCCGATGTGGATGGTCTGCGAATCGGGATCGTTCGAGAAGGTTTCGGGCACGCAGTCTCACAGCCCGAGGTCGACGACGCAGTCCGCGCAGCGGCACATAGCCTGACCGAAATCGGTTGCACGGTAGAGGAAGTAAGCATCCCGTGGCACCTGCATGCTTTCCATATCTGGAACGTGATCGCCACGGATGGTGGTGCCTACCAGATGTTGGACGGCAACGGATACGGCATGAACGCCGAAGGTTTGTACGATCCAGAACTGATGGCACACTTTGCTTCTCGACGCATTCAGCACGCCGACGCTCTGTCCGAAACCGTCAAACTAGTGGCCCTGACCGGCCACCACGGCATCACCACCCTCGGCGGCGCGAGCTACGGAAAAGCTCGCAACCTGGTACCGCTCGCCCGCGCCGCCTACGACACTGCCTTGAGACAGTTCGACGTCCTGGTGATGCCCACACTGCCCTACGTCGCATCCGAATTGCCGGCGAAGGACGTGGACCGCGCCACCTTCATCACGAAGGCCCTCGGGATGATCGCCAACACAGCACCATTCGACGTGACCGGACATCCGTCCCTGTCCGTTCCGGCCGGCTTGGTGAACGGACTTCCGGTCGGAATGATGATCACCGGCAAAACCTTCGACGATGCGACGGTCCTCCGGGTCGGGCGCGCATTCGAAAAGCTCCGCGGTGTGTTTCCGACACCTGCCGACCGCACCTCCGATTCTGCACCACAACTCAGCCTCGCCTAGTTCTGTATCCGCACTTGCACAACAAATTCCACCGATTCACACATGATCAGCCCGCATAGAAAAGGTGAACCAGATGTCAGTAACGATCGACCACACAACGGAGAACGCCGCACCGGCCCAGGCGCCGGTCTCCGACCGGGCGTGGGCACTGTTCCGCGCACTCGACGGCAAGGGATTGGTACCCGACGGTTACGTCGAAGGATGGAAGAAGACCTTCGAGGAGGACTTCAGTCCAAGGCGCGGAGCGGAATTGGTCGCGCGGGCGTGGACCGACCCCGAGTTCCGGCAGTTGCTTCTCACCGACGGTACCGCCGCGGTTGCCCAGTACGGATATCTGGGCCCCCAGGGCGAATACATCGTGGCAGTCGAAGACACCCCGACCCTCAAGAACGTGATCGTGTGCTCGTTGTGTTCATGCACCGCGTGGCCCATTCTCGGCCTGCCCCCTACCTGGTACAAGAGTTTCGAATACCGTGCGCGAGTGGTGCGTGAGCCACGGAAGGTTCTCTCCGAGATGGGAACCGAGATCGCGTCGGACATCGAGATCCGCGTCTACGACACCACCGCCGAAACTCGCTACATGGTTCTCCCGCAACGTCCCGCAGGCACCGAAGGCTGGAGCCAGGAACAGCTTCAAGAGATCGTCACCAAGGACTGCCTGATCGGCGTCGCAGTCCCGCAGGTCCCCACCGTCTGATCACCCCGACAAGAAAGAAGCACACCATGGATGGAGTACACGATCTTGCCGGAGTTCAAGGCTTCGGCAAAGTCCCGCATACCGTCAACGCCGACATCGGCCCCACCTTCCACGCCGAGTGGGAACACCTGCCGTACAGCCTGATGTTCGCGGGTGTCGCCGAACTCGGAGCCTTCAGCGTCGACGAAGTTCGATACGTCGTCGAGCGGATGGAACCACGCCACTACATGATGACCCCGTACTACGAGAGGTACGTCATCGGCGTCGCGACACTGATGGTCGAAAAGGGAATCCTGACGCAGGAAGAACTCGAAAGCTTTGCAGGAGGACCGTTCCCACTGTCGCGGCCCAGCGAATCCGAAGGGCGGCCGGCACCCGTCGAGACGACCACCTTCGAAATCGGTCAGCGAGTACGCGTGCGCGACGAGTACGTTCCGGGGCATATTCGAATGCCTGCGTACTGCCGCGGACGGGTGGGAACGATCTCTCATCGGACTACCGAGAAGTGGCCGTTTCCCGACGCAATCGGACACGGGCGCAACGACGCCGGCGAAGAACCGACGTACCACGTGAAGTTCGCGGCCGAGGAATTGTTCGGTAGCGACACCGACGGCGGCAGCGTCGTAGTCGATCTTTTCGAGGGCTACCTCGAGCCTGCGGCCTGATCGTCCAACATTCCGGGCGGCGGTCACGCGATCACAGCGTTTCACGTGACCGCCGCCTGATCACAGCGATTCTCTCATTCGGAAGGACACTGGAAACCATGGTCGACACACGACTTCCGGTCACGGTGCTGTCAGGTTTCCTGGGCGCCGGGAAGACGACACTACTCAACGAGATCCTGCGAAATCGGGAGGGCCAGCGGGTTGCGGTGATCGTCAACGACATGAGCGAAATCAACATCGACAGTGCAGAAGTCGAGCGTGAGATCTCGCTCAGCCGCTCCGAGGAGAAACTGGTCGAGATGACCAACGGCTGCATCTGCTGCACTCTGCGAGAGGATCTCCTCTCCGAGATCAGTGCCTTGGCCGCCGATGGCCGATTCGACTACCTACTCATCGAATCTTCGGGCATCTCCGAACCGCTGCCCGTCGCAGAGACGTTCACATTCATCGATACCGACGGCCACGCCCTCGCCGACGTCGCCCGACTCGACACCATGGTCACCGTCGTCGACGGCCACAGTTTTCTGCGCAACTACACGGCTGGGGGCCGCGTCGAAGCCGATGCCCCGGAAGACGAACGAGACATCGCGGATCTGCTTGTCGATCAGATCGAATTTGCCGACGTCATCCTGGTGAGCAAGGCCGATCTCGTCTCGCACCAGCACCTGGTCGAATTGACCGCAGTCCTGCGCTCTTTGAACGCATCCGCTGCGATAGTTCCGATGACGCTCGGTCGCATCCCACTCGACACGATTCTCGACACCGGTTTGTTCTCGCTCGAAAAGGCTGCACAGGCCCCCGGATGGTTACAAGAACTCCAAGGTGAACACATCCCCGAAACCGAAGAGTACGGAATCAGTTCGGTGGTGTACCGCGAGCGCGCACCCTTCCACCCCCAACGGCTGCATGATTTCTTGAGCAGCGAGTGGACCAACGGAAAGTTACTTCGGGCCAAGGGCTACTACTGGAATGCCGGGCGGTTCACCGAGATCGGGAGTATTTCTCAGGCCGGTCATCTCATTCGCCACGGATACGTCGGCCGTTGGTGGAAGTTTCTACCCCGTGACGAGTGGCCGGCCGACGATTACCGTCGTGACGGAATCCTCGACAAGTGGGAAGAACCCGTCGGAGACTGCCGACAAGAACTCGTCTTCATCGGCCAAGCCATCGACCCGTCTCGACTGCACCGAGAACTCGACGCGTGCCTACTCACCACAGCCGAGATCGAACTCGGGCCGGACGTGTGGACCACCTGGAGCGACCCTCTGGGCGTCGGCTATACCGACCAGACCGTTTGATATTCGTCCGGTTTGCCGTAAGTTGTGCGCAATGGGGTTATCACGCGACCGAGCTCGGGCGTTGTTGATCGTCGCGGCGATGGCCGCCGGGACCGTGGCTGCGGCGACGCCGGCGGAGGCAACCTGGACAACCGCGCCGATGTGCGGCGAGTGGCAGGTCGAAACCGTAGCGCAAGGGTTGGAGCAGCTCGAAAACCTCGAGCCCGATGACAACGGCGGGTTCTACCTCTCCGGCGAGTCGAAGATCTATCACGTCGACGCCGCAGGGCAGGTACGAACCGTCCTCGACGGCATGGCTGCCCCTGGCGGTTTGCAGCTCGACGGCTCGAGGCTGTCCTTCCTCACCCGACAGGACGGCAAGCTGTGGGAACTGGACACCTCGACGGATCAGCTGTCCGCACCCGTCGACTTCGCGGGCAACGGTCTGCTCCGACTTCCCGACGGCGATCTGCTGACGACGTGGGTTGGAACGGAAGGTGGCCCGTCGAAGGGCGTGTCGCGTTATCGACACGACTCCGGAGCCGTCGTTCCCAATTGGTCTGCAGTGCCGCGGTCGGAGGGACTCGCACTCAGTCCGGATCAGCGAGCCGCGTACACAGATGATCTGTTCACCGGTCAGATCATCCGGGTCCCCTTGGATACCCCTGACGCGTGGACAGTTGTAGCGACAGTCCCGAGCCTGATACCCGGCCTCGACGATCTGACCGTGTCGCAGGATGGAATGCTCTACGCCGCTGCTCACGTCGAAGGCTCGATCTATCGCGTCGACCCTGATACCGGCACTTCCTGCGTTGTCGCTTCGGGCCTCTCGGGTGGATGGACCGGGCCGAGTTCCGTGCGTATCGGCCGGGACGGCGACGGTTGGGCGCTCTACGTCACCGGCTTCGACGGGACGCTGCGTCGCCTGGTACCTCCGTCGGGCGTCGAACTCGCACCCGCCCGCTGACGCCGCTCTCTTGGCACGAGATTCCCCGACCTGGCGATACTTAAAATCACGCTGATTTGAAGGCAAGCCCGCAGCGCAACGGCCGCTTGTCCGAAAACTGTCAACAGTTCTACACGGAGAAATGGCTACCCTTAGGTTTACGCTGCTGGCATGTTTTCTTCCGTCGCAGCGAAGATCCGCCTGGTGGTGGCACTGCTCCTCACTGCCCTCCTGGCGCTGACTCTGTCATCGTGCTCGAGTGGCTCGGATTCGTCGGCAGCCCCCACAGACCTGTGTGCACCTCCAGGAGTGGGAGCCGCAACCGCAGCGCCCACAAACCTGGATGCGGCAGCGGGTGCGGGCGCCGAAGACCGCTACACCACGGCCACCGTCACCCCGGTCGATCAGATCGACACCTCGAAGCTGAATCTGATCAAACCCGGAGTCATCACGGTCGGCACGCTCGGTGACGCTCCCCCGAGCATCTGCGTCAACTCCGAGAACCAGTACACCGGTTACGACAACGAACTGCTGAAGGCCGTCGCGGACAAGCTGGGCTTGAAGGTCGAGTTCGTCGGCACCGAGTTCGCCGGTCTTCTCGCCCAGGTTGCCGGTCGACGCTTCGACGTCGGCTCGTCGTCCATCACCACCACCGACGACCGTCGTAACACCGTCGGCTTCACCAACGGTTACGACTTCGGATACTTCTCCCTCGTGGTCCCCAACGGCAGCGCGATCACCGGCTTCGGCGACCTGGACGCATCCAAGCGCATCGGCGTCGTCCAGGGAACGGTTCAGGACGACTACGTCGTGAACACCCTCAAGCTCGATCCCGTGAAGTTCCCCGACTACGCCACGGCGTACGCGAACCTCAAGTCCGGCCAGATCGACGCCTGGGTGGCTCCGTCTCAGCAGGCCGAAGGCGCGATCGCTCCCGGTGATCCGACCTCGATCATCCAGAACACCTTCTCGGTCAACAACTTCGTCGGCTGGGCGGTGAACAAGGAGAACCAGCCGCTGATCGACGCCCTCAACTCGGGCCTCGACGCAGTCATCGACGACGGAACCTGGGCTCAGCTGTACGCCGACTGGGTGCCGCGCCAACTCCCCGAAGGCTGGAAGCCCGGTTCCAAGGCCGCGGCCACTCCGGAGCTGCCCGACTTCGCAGCCCTCGCAGCAGAAAACGCAGCCAACGGCGACGGTGGAGATACCGCGTCGTATCAACCGAAGTCGACGCTCGAACAGCTCAAGGACACGTTCTTCGACTGGGATCTGTACAAGAAGGCATTCCCCGATCTCCTCAAGACCGGTCTGCCCAACACCCTGATCCTCGCGCTCGCGTCGGGCATCATCGGCACGATCCTCGGCATGCTGCTCGCCGTCGCCGGCATCTCGCGAACCCGTTGGCTGCGCTGGCCTGCCCGCGTCTACACCGACATCTTCCGTGGCCTGCCTGCCGTCGTCATCATCTTGATCATCGGGCTCGGCGTCGGGCCGATCGTCAAGGGAATCACCGGCAGCAATCCGTACTGGCTCGGTGTCGCGGCGCTGTCGCTGCTCGCGTCGGCGTACATCGGTGAGATCTTCAGATCCGGTATCCAGAGTGTCGAGTCCGGGCAGCTCGAAGCCTCCCGTGCCCTCGGCTTCAGCTACCGAAAGTCCATGTCGCTGGTCGTCATCCCGCAGGGTGTACGACGCGTTCTGCCGGCGTTGATGAACCAGTTCATCTCGCTGATCAAGGACTCGTCGCTGATCTACTTCCTCGGTCTGCTCGTCACCCAGCGGGAGCTCTTTGCCGTCGGACGCGATCTCAACGCCCAGACCGGCAGCCTGTCCCCGCTCGTAGCGGCAGGCTTGTTCTACCTTGCTCTGACCATCCCGCTGACGCACCTCGTCAACTACATCGACAACCGACTCCGGACCGGACGCGCCGACACCTCAGGCACGTTGGATCCGCTCGAGCAGGCCATCGTCGTGGAAAGGGGCTGAGGACATGACCACCAGCTCTGAACTGAAGTCCGTATCGCTCACCGGCAAGGACCTGCATCTGTCCTTCGGTACCAACAAGGTGCTTCGCGGCGTCAACCTGCACGTCGACGCCGGAAACACCGTCACCGTCATCGGACCCTCCGGTTCGGGTAAGTCGACGCTCCTGCGGGTGCTGAACCGTCTGCACGAGCCCGAGCAGGGTGACGTACTGCTCGACGGTAAGTCCGTCCTGAAGGACAACCCCGACGAGCTTCGCCAGCGAATCGGCATGGTGTTCCAGCACTTCAACCTGTTCCCGCACAAGACCGTCGCCGAGAACATCGCACTGGGGCCGAACAAGCTCAAGGGGTTGTCCAAGGAGCAAGCTCGGGCGCTCGCACTCGAGCAGCTGGATCTGGTGGGACTCAAGGAGAAGGCCGACTCGCGGCCCGGCAACCTTTCGGGCGGTCAGCAGCAGCGCGTCGCCATTGCCCGCGCCTTGGCGATGAAGCCGGAGGTCATGTTCTTCGACGAGGCGACGTCGGCTCTGGACCCCGAGCTGGTCAAGGGTGTTCTGGCGTTGATGGCCGACCTGGCGAAGTCCGGCATGACCATGGTCGTCGTGACGCACGAAATGGGCTTCGCACGTTCCGTTTCCGACAAGGTGCTCTTCATGGACCGTGGCGCCGTTGTCGAAACCGGAACTCCGGAACAGCTTTTCGACGATCCCGAAACCGATCGACTGCAGGCGTTCCTGTCACAGGTTCTCTGACTCAGGGGCGCTTGCGCGAGATCGACGGGCGTTGATCCTGGACGCCTGAAGCATCAGATGGTCACGTTCGGCGAGGTTGGATGCCTTGTGCGCTGCATCGGCATACAGCCTCGCCGCCGTCTCCAGGTCTCCGTCGCGTTCACGGAGATAGGCCTCGACTGCGGCATGGCGTGGAAGTGAATCGTCCAGCGCTGCAAGAGCTGCCAAGCCGGCGCGTGGTCCGTCCGCCTCGCCGACGGCCACCGCTCGGTTGAGCCGGACGATCGGGCTGTCGGTCAGGGCGGCGAGTTCGTCGTACCACTCCACTATCTGCACCCAGTCCGTCTCGTCTGCTGTGAGAGCGTCGGCGTGGAGCGCAGCAATGGCGGCCTGGGCCTGGAACTCACCGAGCCGGTCGCGAGCGAGAGCTGCCTGGAGGATCACGACCCCTTCGGCGATCGAATCGGTGTCCCACCGGCTGCGGTCCTGCTCGGCGAGCGGAACCAAGCTGCCGTCCGCGGCAGTGCGCGCGACGCGGCGAGCGTGGTGAAGGAGCATGAGCGCGAGTAACCCCGCCACCTCGGGATGGTCGATCGCGGCCGCGAGCTGCCGGGTGAGCCGTATCGCCTCGGCAGCCAGGTCGACGTCACCTGAGTAGCCCTCGTTGAAGACCAGATAGAGGACGCGCAGAACGGTCGCGACGTCGCCGGGTTGGTCGAACCGCACACCGGAGACCGTGCGCTTGGCCCGGCTGATGCGTTGAGCCATCGTCGCTTCGGGCACCAGGTAGGCCTGCGCAATCTGGCGAGTGGTCAGCCCGCCGACAGCGCGCAGCGTGAGTGCGACGGCGGACGACGGCGTCAAAGACGGGTGAGCGCACAGAAAGTAGAGCTGGAGTGTGTCGTCCACTGCCGGCGCGGGCCCGTTCACTTGCTGCTCGCCTGGCTGCTCGTCGACAAGAAACTCCCGCTTGCGACGAGCCGCATCCGACCGGATCCCGTCGAGGAACCGCCGCCAGGCCACTGTGACCAGCCAGCCCTTCGGGTCCCGCGGCGGGTTGTCCGGCCAGACCCTGACCGCCTCGAGCAGAGCGTCCTGCACGGCGTCCTCGGCCGACGCGAAATCTGCTCCGCGGCGAACGAGGATGCCGAGCACGCTCGGAGTCAGACTCCGAAGCAAGGCGTCGTCCATGACAGGTTTCAGTCCGTGATGGTCGGTGGCTCGGTCAGGAACGGACGCAGTTCGAGCCATTCGTGAATCGGCTTCCCGCCGGCGCCGGGCGCGGCCGAAAGCTCACCGGCCAATTGGACGGCACGGTCGTAGTTGTCGACGTCGATCACCATCCAGCCGGCAATGAGGTCCTTGGTCTCCGCGAACGGACCGTCGGTGACCGGGGGACGACCCTCGCCGTCGTACCGGACAAAGGTGCCCTCAGGAGCGAGAGCCTGACCGTCGACGAACTCGCCCGCCTTCTCGAGCCGATCCGCGAAATCCTGCATGTACTTCACGTGAGCTGTGATCTCTTCCGGTGTCCACTGGTCCATCGGCACGTCGTTGACTGCAGCCGGAGCGCCGCGGTAGTGCTTGAGCAGCAAGTACTTGGCCATCGTGAATCTCCTCTGTGTCGGTGCCACCCATTCTGGTCGCACGTCACTACAGGGACGAAGCAAGTCGGGGATTCTCGACATCGCGGGGCCTTCGGCCCTAAATCCACCCCTGCCGGCGGGCGATCACTGCAGCTTCGTGCCGATTGGCAGCACCGAGTTTGGTGACAGCTGACGACAGATAGTTCCGCGTGGTTCCTGCCGAGAGGTGTGCCCGGGAAGCGATCTGCTCGATGGATGCTCCGTCCGCCGCGTACTCGAGTACGTCCGCTTCACGCGGAGTAAGCGGTGAGTCACCGGCGCCGATTGCCTCGGCTGCCAACGACGGATCGACGTACCGCCCGCCCGCATGGACGCTGCGGACCACCTCGGCGAGCGTCGCCGCGGGCGTCGTCTTCGGCAGAAATCCGCGGACGCCTGCTGACAGAGCCTTCTTCAGGTACCCGGGACGCCCGTGGCTCGTCACGATGATCGAGACGCACCCCGAGACCGTCTGCGCAATCTGTTGCGCCGTCTCGATCCCGTCGATCCCGGCCATCTGAAGGTCGAGCACGGCTACGTCAGGTTGATGCTTCGCAGCAGCGATCACGGCGTCCTCGCCGGATTCGGCTTCTGCCACGACAACGATGTCGTCTTCGAGCGACAACATCATGGCCAGAGCCGAGCGAATCAGGTTCTCGTCGTCGGCCAGCAGTACCTTGATCGGCTCGGTCACCGAGACTCCTTCGTTCGGGACGGAAAGTGGGCGGTGAGCGTGAAGCGATCTTCGTCTTGGACGGTTTCGACAGTTCCTCCGACGGCGCCGACGCGCTCGCGCAATCCGTTCAGGCCGGTTCCGTTGTTCGGCTCTGCGATACGTGCGCCGTCGTTGGCAATCACGACGCCGTCCGCGAACACCTCGATGCTGCAATTCTCGGCACTGGAGTGCCGGAGAATGTTGGTCACTCCTTCACGGACGACCCAGGCAGCGGCTTCGGCCAGTTCCACCGGCAGTTGATCTGCCGATCCACGTATCGCGGTGGAGATTCCGGCGGCCTCGAGCAGCGACTGCGCACCGGCCAACTCGGACGCCAAGGCGATGGACCGGTATCCCCGAACCAACTCGCGCGCTTCGTCGAGTGAATCTTGGGCAAGTTCGCGTACTTCGTCCATCTGCGCGGCGGCACGATCGTCGCCGCGTCGTGAAAGAGTGGCTGCAAGTTCACTTTTCACCGCAATTGCAGACAGTGCCCGCCCGACGACGTCATGCAGATCGCGCGAAAATCGCAACCTCTCCTCGGCGACGGACAGAGCGGCGGCGGCTCCGCGCGCCTCGTCCAATTCGGTGACCATCCGCAGCAGCCACACCGACATGTAGACGGTCAGCCCCATGAATCCGGCAACGATTCCGACGGACACGCCGCTTTCCGGACCGGCAAGCAGTCCCAATACAACCCCGGCGACCACCGAGCCCAGGATCAGCCAGCGCAACGACGTCAACCCCGCAAGCGGCACGACAAGGATTGCCGCCAACCAGAAGTACGGGCCGTTCTCGCCATTGCTTCCCAAGGCAATTCCCGCCGAGCAGAACGCCGACAACGTCATCACGGCAAGAGGAATCTGGACGGGCTTGACCACGACTCCGCCCAGATCAGGCATCCGAGACACGGCGATGACGCACGCAACGGCACTGATTCCGAGGAAGACACCCGACAGATACCGATCCGCAACGACCTCGGTGACCGCACCGAAGCCACCGAAAACCACTGCGACCATGATGAACGATTGCCGCGTGTAGAGGCGAACCTTGTCGACGTTCGACGCGGTTCGCCACGTCCGTCTCGGATTCCAGCGTCCGAAGTTCTGCGCGATCATGCCCACTACCTTCTCAGAGTTCTACGAACGCGGTTCCCAGCGGAAGTGGACGTTCGCGATCAGAACCGAACCGACGATCCATGCCAGCATGACCAACAGCGGTTGAGCAGCCGAACCGAAGGTGTTGACAAATCCGGCCGCAGCACCGGGCGCATCGCCCAGATCGGCCAGTTCGCCAGTGGTCCGCCCCAGCCATCCGAGATTGAGAAGATCGACTACCGCGGCCAGCGGAGTGAAATCGAGAATGCGAGCAACGTTGTCCGGCACGACATTCCTGATTGAAGACATACCTGCTGTCGCCAGAATCAGAATCGGCATGCAGGTGATCTGCGCCGCTTCTGCGTTCCGAGTGACGGCCGAAGTGATCAACGCCAGCGCGGTGAAGAGCGCGGCGCCGCCTATCACCGCGGCCAGCACCAGCACGGGATTAACCGGAGCACTGCCGCCGAGAACCATCACGGCAATGCCGATGACCACCGTCAACAGTCCGGTGAGCACCCACGACGGTACTGCCGGGCCCGCGAGGATCTCGGCGTCGCTGCATTCCCCGGTCCGTAGTCGCTTGAGAACCAACTCGTCACGACGCGTCGCGTACACCGACAGCAGGTTGTAGAAGACCACGAACACGAGCAGGAAGAGTGCAAACACCTCGAGGCCTGCCGACACCGACTTGTCGGACAGTCCGCCGTCTTGCGACAGGTACAGCATTCCCACGGGAAAGATCAACGGGAGGACGATTGCATTGAAGAGCAGCAGTCGATTTCGTCCCAGGAGCGTGAACTCCGAACGAGACAGGGTTGCTATGCGGTTCATGCCGACGCTCCTTCGAGAGTTGCGTGATGATCGAATTGGTCTGCAATGGAGAGGAATACGGTCTCCAGGGATGCCGCGCGGGCATCCAGCCCGGTCAGCAGGATGTTGTTGTGCTGTGCCCACAGCAGCAGTTCCGTCAGAGTCTCCTGCACTGTGCGAGTGGTGATCACCACCAGATCGTTTTCGACGCGCACCTCGGCGCCGGCCAGCGCTGGGAGCGGAAGACCTGGGCGGTGCAGTTTGATCTGGGCGGGATGATCCGCGACGACATCCGCCACGGTTCCGCTGCGCACCACCGATCCTCGGTGCATGATCGCCAACTGGTCGCACAGGGACTCGGCCTCGTCCAGGTAGTGTGTCGTCAACATGATGGTGACGCCCGACGCTTTCAAGCCAGCGATCAATTGCCAAGTGTTACGACGACTTTCGGGGTCCAGTCCGGTAGTCGGTTCGTCGAGAAAGAGGACGAGGGGACGGCCGATGATCGCGCACGCCAGGTCCAGTCGGCGGGCTTCACCTCCCGAGAGGAACTTCACGCGGGTATCGCCACGGTCACGCATGTCCACGCGCTCGAGGACCTCGTCGACGGGAAGTGGATTCGAGCAGGTTCCTGCCCACATCGCTAAACTCTCGCGGGCAGTGAGATCTTGGGGAAGACCGCCCTTCTGAAGCATGATGCCCAGTGACGGGCGAATCTGCTTGCGGTTGCGCACCGGATCCATCCCCAGAACGCGCACGGTACCCGCACTGGCTCGCGAAAGACCCTGAATCACTTCGAGAGTGGATGTCTTGCCGGCACCGTTAGTTCCGAGGAGGCCGAACAACTCGCCTTCCTGGACACTCAGATCAAGATTGCGGACAGCATCGAACGCATCCTTGCCCGAGCCGTAGCGCCGCGACATTCCGACAACGTCGATCACGGGATCGCCCTTCATCGCTGCGCCTCCTCTCGGTTCCAGCCGCGCAGTCCGATCACGAATCGGATACCCGCATAGACAGCGAGAGCGGCAACAAGAATCCAGAACACGGGATTGGAGCCGATGATCGCGAACAGCACTCCGATGATCGCGATATTCACGACGATCACTACAAGTTCGCGGCCCATCGTGGGTGCGGGTCCGATGTCCATCAGGTCCGTCAGGAGGCTTCCCTCATGTGGTTCTCTCATGCATCCAAGCTTCGCGGGAAGTCAGAGCCGAGAACAGTGCACAGCGTCATCACCTGCGGTGACACCGTCATGGATCGGCGATGACAAATGTCATGCGACGTCCCCGCGGGGACGCGTCGTAAACCGCGGGTAAGGGTCACCTCGTTGTTTTGCCGTTCATTTTTACGTTCCTTTACCCTTGCTTAGAGCTTCTACGGTTCCCGAAGTCCGTACATCGAATCTCGGGAGTTCACGGTGGCTATCAAGCCTTTGGCCTTGTTCGTCAAACACGACGGCGTGTCTGCACGCGCGTCGATCACCTGCCAGTACAAGTGCGGAAATGCGTGCTCTCACGAGGTCCCCAACGCCTCGGGCGGCGAGTACTTTCGCGACATCGCACGCACGGCGTTGACTCGTCGCGGCATGCTCCGGGGCAGCGGCATGGCGGTCCTCGCGGTGGGGGCCGGCAGTGCCCTCGTCGCCTGTTCGGACGAATCTGCAAGCGCCGAACCGGGAACCGGTTCGGCGAGTGGCAGCAGCAGCGGATCGACACCGGCGGGAACGAACTTCAGCGCTGTCGCTCCCAACAAGGAAGACAAGGTCACCGTCCCTGACGGATACGATCAGGCCGTCGTGATTCGCTGGGGTGACGCCGTTCTCGCCGGTGCCCCGGCTTTCGACTTCGACAAGCAGACTGCGGCAGCGCAGGAACTGCAGTTCGGATTCAACAACGACTTCGCCGGATTGCTTCCGGTCGACGGACAGCCCAACACCTACCTACTCGTGGTCAACCACGAATACTCCACCGAGCCCGCGATGTTCCGCGGCTACGATGCGGAGAACCCGACCGAGGAGCAGTTCAAGATCGGCCTGGCCAGCCACGGACTGTCGGTCGTCCAGGTCAAGGGAGAATCCGACAACGGCAAGCTGGTGCCGGAGATCGGATCGAACAACCGCCGCATCACCGGAACCACGGAATTTGTCGTGACCGGCCCCGCTGCAGGTAGCGACTTCCTCAAGACGAGCGCCGATCCCACCGGAACCAAAGTGCTCGGCACCCTCAACAACTGCGCGGGCGGCGTTACACCTTGGGGCACAGTGCTTTCCGGCGAAGAGAACTTCAACCAGTACTTCGCGAACGCCGAGGGAGTCAGCGATCCCACGGTCGCAGCGCGGCTGAAGCGCTACGGCCTCGCCGGCGCCGCTTCCGAGCGCAAGTGGGAACGCTTCGACAAGCGGTTCGATCTGGTCGCAGAACCCAACGAGGTCAACCGATTCGGATACGTGGTCGAGATTGATCCCTGGGATCCGTCGTCCACTCCGATCAAGCACACAGCGCTCGGACGTTTCAAGCACGAAGCCGCCACCATCTACATCACGTCGGACGGCACCGTCGTCGCCTACAGCGGCGACGACGAGCGCTTCGACTACATGTACAAGTTCGTCTCCAGCCGAAAGATGCAGGACGGCAAGAGTCAAGCAGCCATGCGTCACAACATGACTCTGCTCGACGCCGGAACGCTGTACGTCGCCAAGCTCAGCGGAAACTCTGCCGGCGAGATCGACGGCAGCGGCAAACTCCCCGCGGACGGCAAGTTCGACGGAACCGGCGAGTGGGTAGCCATCCTGCGCACCGGCGAAGACGGCAAGGGCGAATCGCTGGTCGACGGCATGAGTGCCGAAGAGGTAGCCGTCTTCACCCGCCAGGCCGGCGACAAGGTCGGGGCAACGAAGATGGACCGTCCCGAGGACTTCGAGGCAAACCCGAAGAGCGGCAAGGTTTACGTCGCGCTGACCAACAACACCAAGCGCGGCGTCGACGGCGGCGCAGCGGCCGACGAGGCGAACCCGCGCAACAACAACAAGAACGGCCAGGTCCTCGAAATCACCGACGACCACGCCGGCACCACCTTCGGTTGGAATCTCCTACTCGTCTGCGGTGATCCAGCCACAGCCGATACCTACTTCGGTGGATTCGACAAGAGCAAGGTCAGCCCCATCTCGTGCCCGGACAACCTTGCCTTCGACCCGCACGGAAACCTGTGGATCTCCACCGACGGCAACGCACTCAAGTCCAACGACGGACTGTTCAGTGTTGTCCTCGAAGGCGAAAATCGTGGTGAGACAAGGCAGTTCCTCACCGTCCCCGTCGGCGCCGAAACCTGCGGACCGATTGTGGACGAGAAGCGCGTCATCGTCTGCGTCCAGCACCCCGGCGAGACCGACGACGCCAGCATCGAAAGCCCCGCATCCCATTGGCCCGACGGTGGTTCCTCCCAGCCTCGCCCGTCGGTAGTTGCAGCCTGGAAGAAGGACGGATCTCGGCTCGGCTCGTAATACGCACGAAAACGACTGTGGGGCAGATCGCATACTCTGTGATTTGCCCCACGTCGTTTACCTCAGATTCTCAAGGGAATCAGTGGTCACCATCCTCGCGACGCTTACGCGTCAGGAGAACCACACCCGTTCCCAGCGCCAGCAGCAGAACCAATCCACCTGCTGCGAGCAACGTGGTATTCACGCCACTCTCACCAGCGCCACCACCCGAGTTGATCGTTCCGCCCTGAGGAGTAGACGTCGGCGACTTCGGCTGACCGGGCTGACCCGGGTTTGCCGTCGGCGGCTTCGGCTGTCCCGGAACCGTGCTCGGAACCGGCTGACCCGGAACCGTCGGCGGTACGACGACCGGAGGCACAACGACGATCGGGGGAATGATGATCGTCGGTGTAACCGGCACCGTCGTGGTCGGAACCGTCGTGGTCGGCGGAACTGTCGTGACCGGCGTCGTTGTCGTCGGCGGCGTAGTTGTCGTCACGCCACACGGATCCACAATCTCCTCCGCGACAACTTCTTCTGTCGTGGTTTCCTCTGTGGTGGTCTCCTCTGTGGTGGTCTCCTCCGTGAGGGCGGATTCCTCCGTACCGGTCACATCAGCATCACCAGTAGTGATCGCGCTAGCCGTCGTCGTCGCAGCCGTTGTGGTCGGAACCATCCGCGTGGTCGTCGTCGGAGGAACACAAGGCTCCGTCGTGACCGGCGGCGTCGTGGTGGTGGTCGTCGGCGGGACCGTCGTGGTGGTCTCCGGCGGGTCCACCGGGTGCTCGGTGCAGAGAGCGTCGCCCGGGACACAGTCCACCGGCGGGTTCTCGCCACCAACCACCAGGTAGTTGTTCAGGACACCCGGAGTGAATCCGGGACCCGACAACGTTCCGATCTCGGGATTGACCTTGACGGTGTACGTCACCGTCGCGCTCGCACCCTTG
Source organism: Rhodococcus sp. NPDC055024 (assembly GCF_053608585.1). Lineage (NCBI taxonomy): Bacteria > Bacillati > Actinomycetota > Actinomycetes > Mycobacteriales > Nocardiaceae > Rhodococcus > Rhodococcus sp. NPDC055024. The sequence continues at coordinate 612,710 of NZ_JBSGVT010000001.1, read as the reverse complement.
GCCAGCTTTCCGGTGACCGTAAAGACGTTGTCGACGACACCCGAAACAACCAGCGTGGAAGTGGTAGCCGGATTCTTCGTCATTACTGCATCGTCGAGAACATCGGTCAGATCGTCGTAGAAGCTGACCTCACCGTCCGCGGTGCCCACATTCTTGAACGTGAGCGTGTACGTGATCTCCTGGCCGGCAACCACACGGTTCGTGGTGGACGGATCAGAGGACTTCAGTACCTCGATTGCGGGAGTGCCATCAACCGGGTGTTCGGTCGTGACCGGCGGAGGAGTGATCTCCGGACCGGTCGGCGGCTTCGCAGTACCGGTCACCTTGTTGTTGATCAGCGTGCCACCGGCAACACCGGCATTGACCTTCACCTGGTAGGTCAGGACAACCGACTTACCAGCCTGAAGTGCGCCGGTCCACGAGAGCGTGGTGCCCTCGAGGGTCGGAGCAGTCGCGTCGACACCGTCGACTACTGCCTTGAGCGAACCGTCCACCACAGCAGCATTGTCGAGAACCTTCGACAGATCATCGGTCAACACCACCGGATCAAGAGTCGTGCTACCGGTGTTCGCGCCGGTCACCGTGTACGTGATCGTCTGGCCAGCAGCAACATTGGTACCCGATACCGGATCCGCAGTCTTGGAGACCGTGAACCCCGGAACCTGAACCGGATGCGTCGTGCACAGCTGCGTCGCCGGATCACACACCTCCGGAGGATCCACCGGCGGAGTCGTACCCGGAACAACGAAGTTGTTCACGAACACCCCACCGACCACATCGGCATTGACCTTCACCGAATACGTCACCGTCTTCGTCTCACCCGCGGCCAGGGTTCCCGTCACCGAGAAACCATCGCCGCCGACCATCGTCGCAGCCAACGGAGCCTCAGCCGTCAAACCACTGAGAACACCCTTGTCCACGACCTGACGCAGATCATCGAAGTACGCGACCTCACCCGCACCGCTACCGGTGTTCGTGAACGTCAACGTGTACTTGATGTCCTGACCGGCAACAACATTCGAACCCGACGCCGGATCAGAAGACTTCACCACAGCAATCTTCGGAGACACCA